>DASZEN010000018.1:0-52615 GCA_035940775.1 Pyrinomonadaceae bacterium
CGACTTGTTCCGCCCCGTGCTCGCGGGCCGGCAGCGGCTCGAAAAGGCTTTCGCGGCTCTGGAGGAGTTGCTCGCGCGGGCGCAGACGCGCAAGGCGCGGGCCTGAAGTTCGGAGTATTAATCCAACGTACAAAAGGGAGGGCTAGAGATGGCAGGCAAGAAGGGCGACCGCGAGTTGATTGACACGGGCACGGACAAGCGTTACGTGCGGCGCGACGACAAGGGCAGATTCGACGAGGTGGAAGACGTTGGCCGCTCGTTGGCCCAGGACGTGAAGAGGAAGGCCAAAACAAAAGTCCCGGCAGGCCAGGGCGACCGTGGAGACCGGAAACGTAGCTGACGGGCGTGATGCCGCGCCGACCGGAATCGTAGTAGACCGTCGCTCGGCCAATCATGCTGCGAGTATTATGAATCTCGCGACACAAATAGTCTGGCTCTTCGTCCTCGCCGTTCCCATCGCCTGCATCGCCTGGACGGTGACTCATGAAGAGGTCTTTCGTGAGCCGCGCGAGTACTGCGTCAGGCAGAGCAAGAATTGTCCCGGCCTGATAAAGCGCAAGTTCTTTTACCTGTTCACGTGTGAATACTGTTTCAGTCATTACGTGACGATTCTTTTCCTGGCGCTGACCGGTTACAAACTGCTCTACGCGGATTGGCGCGGTTACCTGATCGGAGGCTTTGCGCTCGTCTGGGTCGCCAACCAGTACATGAGCATCTACAATCGCCTGCGCCTTGACATCAAGAGCGAGCGCGTCGAGATCGAAACGAAAGAGGTCGTTCGGGACAAAGTGAAAAACGGTAAGGCCGAGTCGAGTGCCGGAAATGATTCGCCGGAGTCTTAACCGGAGCGCACAGGGTTCGGAATCGTACAGACCGGCGCTCATCCGTCCCCTACTATTCGTTTCAATAATCCCCCTTAACAGTTATGGTCGTTTAGCGTTTGAGCCAGCCGTGGCGCTGGAGAGTATTCGAGTCCGGGGAGGTATTCGCACGAGATGGGCAGCAGAGCAATAGAGCAGAGCGGGTTGTGTTTCAAGGTGGAATGCACCTGGTGCGGGACGATCATTCGCCGCAGCAACGTCAAGGATTCTCGCGGCATGTGTCTGAAGTGCTATGCGCGCATGCTGAGCGAGCATGGCCGATCACATGAGCAGGGAAGCAGTCGGCAGCAGCAGCAGCTTTGGGCCAGCGAGCGGTAGATTAAGATTTTCTCCTTAGCCATATGAATGGGAGCGAGCCGCTGCTGCGTAAAATAAAGTGAGAGACTTCACGGGAAGGCTGAGAGGTTGAATGGCGACAAAGGGTAAGGGTCGCGCCGCCGGTAAAAAGAGCACGGGCGGCAAGGCGGCTGGCAAGAAGGGGCGGGCGACGCGCTCAACATCAAAAAAGGGTGCGATCGGCAATCGCCGCGTCTCAGCCGACCGCATGCAGGTTGAGCCGAAGTCGCCTCTGCCCGAGCAGCATCAGGAGAAGCCCGGGCTCGAATCAAAGCTCGATCCGCAACCGAAGTTCGAGGCTCCTCTCTACAGGGGATCGGGCAAGCTGGAGGACAAAGTCGCGCTCATCACGGGCGGCGATTCCGGCATTGGCCGCGCCGTCGCCGTCCTCTTCGCACGCGAGGGCGCAGACTGCGGCATCGTTTATCTGCGGGAAGAGCAACGCGACGCCGAAGAGACGCGCCGCGCCGTCGAGCGTGAGGGCCGAAGGGCGCTGCTCATCCCCGGCGATGTCACTGAATCCGAGTTCTGTCGTCGGGCGGTCGAGCAAACCGTAGAGCAATTCGGGCGGCTCGATATTCTGGTCAATAACGCAGCCTTTCAGCAGCATCAGAAAAAGCTTGAGGACGTGTCCGAAGAGCAGTGGGATCGCACGTTTAAGACAAACATCTACGGCTACTTCTACATGGTGAAAGCGGCGCTGGCGCACCTGAAACGGGGGAGCGCCATCATCAATACGGGCTCGATCACGGGCCTTGAGGGAAGCAAAGAACTGCTCGATTACTCGGCGACCAAGGGCGCGATTCACGCCTTCACCAAATCGCTGGCGCAGAATCTGGTCGAGCGCCGGATACGCGTCAACTGCGTCGCCCCCGGCCCGGTCTGGACGCCGCTCAATCCTTCGGATAAACCAGCGAAAGAGGTGGCGGAGTTCGGCGGCGATACCCCCATGAAGCGGCCCGCGCAGCCCGAAGAGATCGCACCCGCTTTCGTCTATTTCGCCTCGGAGGCCGATTCCAGCTATGTGACGGGCGAAATCATCACGCTGCTCGGGGGCGAGACGACCGCCGGGTAAGGATTCCGACGCGGAGTCCGAAAAATCGGTTCTCGAAAAATCAGTCCTCACAAGGCCCCGAATGCTTTAAAGCCCCTCTCTGTCGTGGCCCGTGCGATTTCTCAGCCTGCTCCAAGCCCGACTGGCCGCTCATCCCCCTGGTTTGAAGCCCCTTTTTTTCTGCCCGCGAGCGCGGCGGCCGCCAATTAATCCTTGCCTGAAAGCAGTTGTCGCGCTAACATAGCCTCGTGCCGAGGTTTAACTCGCACCATCCAGGGTTTAACCCCAAAGCTTGTCAAATTTTTCAAGACGCTCAAGGGATTCTTCGATGATGTTGATCCAGCGTCGATGGCAACTAACCGATCAAGCCTACAACGCTTAACTGTCAAGAACTCGCGCGACCTCCTATTTCATACAGTCAGGTTCGTCAGATCGGATTCAGAGCAGAACTGTCTCACACACGCGGCGCGAGCGGGCACGACGGTTAAATAGAGTAAGGGTTAGTTTATGAAACTGATCTGCCCCAGGTGCCAGTATCAAGGGTTCGTAGACGGCGCGTCCGCTTCTGCCGCAGATGAAGCGGCCTGTGCACGCTGCGGCGCACCCTTGGATCAACTCCCGTGGGGCGGCTCTCAACTTTCGACTCTAACGACTGCAACCTCGGCCGCGGCCGCCGCGGTTACCGATCAACGACTTATGGAAAATCAGAACGCTTACGCCCCGAGCGCCGAAGCGGGTTTCGAGGACGTGCTGGAAATACCAGACCCGCTTCGAGCCGCGCCGCACGCGAGCGAGCAATCGCTCGTGCTCGAAGATGTTATCCCCGTGCATGAGCTATCGGCTACGGATGAATGGATCGAACAGCCCTTGGATGGCGCGGACGCGACGGAGAGCGCTTTCACCCCACTCGAAGAGGATGAGCGCACAATGCCCGTCGCGCCCGTCGCGTCACTACACGAGAACGATTGGCTGAAGAGGCCGGAGGCTCTGGCCGCAGCCCAATCGTCTTCGTTCGATTATGAAGGGAATCGCGCCTGGCTCAGGGTCGCGCCGATGCTCCTGCTCGTGGCCGTGATGGTCTTCCTGGCGCTCTACTACCTGGGCAACAGGGTCGGAAGCAGGGGCAAATCCGAGAACGCCGCCGCGAGCCCCGCCCAGACTGAGCCGCAGAGCGTCGTCGCGACAGAGGCGGCCGCGCCCGCGAAGGTCGAGAGCGAGCCGGAGGCTTCGCAACCCGTGGCGGCGACCTCCACCACCACCACCGACACCGTCAGCAGCAGCAGCAGTAGCGGCCCCGTCGCTGCCGAAGGCGCGACGCACACGCAGCCCGAGAATAGAAAAGCAGAGCCTGTGAAGAACGAATCAAGGCCAGCAGCGACGGCGACGACGACGACCGAGGCCGCACCCGCACCCGCACAGGCCGCCGCTTCCGTTGCCGCCCCGGCCGATCAGGCCACAGGCAATTACACAGTCCAGATCGGCTCTTATAACAATGCCGCGCAGGCTGACGAACGCGTTGGGCGACTGCGCGCGAGCGGCGTCGAGGCGCGCGTCGTCAGGGTCGAAATCCCGAGGCGCGGTACGTGGTATCGCGTGCAATCGGGACGCTTCGCCAGCCACGAGGAGGCAGCACGCCACGCCTCCGCGCTCAAGGGCAAGGGCGCGGCCGATGATTTCATCATTACACAGAGCCAGTAGGGTTTTAGAGAAAGGTGTGTTTCCGGCAGGGAGGGTTTGGAACGGTCTTGCCGCGCTTTTGAGTAGTTTTAAGATATGAGCCAGCAGCAGCAGCAGCGAACAATGTCGGATCAAACGCTCTTCTACACGCGCATCGTCGAACGCTACGCGCATTTCTTCGAGCGCCCGGAAGTGCGCCTGCGCTTTCTGCATCGCACGCTCGCCAGGCAGACCGCGCGCCGCGAGCGTCTACAGGAGCGCCCGCGCCTGCTCGCCTTCCTCAAGCGCCTCGGCGTTGACGACTGGTTGCTGGAAGTGGAACTCCACCGCCAGATTTTAGAGGAGCTGAACAATCTCCTGCCGACGGCCAACGAGGATGCGCGCCGTTTCATACGCCATCACAAGGCCCCGTTCGCCGCCCGCCTCTGTTTCTCCTTCTATCGCACGCGCCGCGTCTTTTACGCCGGAGGACTGGCGATCCTTCTTTTCGCACTCTTCGGCTTCTATTCGATGGCCGTCTGGTCTGTGCGTCATGCCAATACTTATCTGGCGCAGCACTACAGGACTTCGCCCATCTGGCCCACCGCTCCTTCGACGCCCGGCATCACGACGGCGCAGGCCGCCGAGGGCACAAAATATCTGCCCGATTACAGGCCCGAGAAGGTGTGGCTCGTCGAGCGCAAGGATAACTACGAGCGGTACAGCAACGGCGGGCGCATCCTGACCGACTACGAGACCAGCACGCGCGCGCGCGGCTACTATCAGATACAGCGGAGCGCCAACCTTACGGCCGCCCCGACAGCGTTCTCCGCGCATCGCGAGCCGGTCGGCATTCTCTACCACACCTCGGAAAGCGATCTGATTCCCTTCACGGCAGACAACAACACGACCATTGAGACGCGCACCCGCGAGCTGCTCGAATACGTACAGCGGCACCAGTCCTACAACTATTTGATAGACCGCTACGGCCAGATTTACCGCATCGTGCGCGACGATCAGGTGGCCGATCACGCGGGCCATTCGATCTGGGCCGACCAGCAAAACATCTATGTCGGGCTCAACGAGAGTTTTTTAGGCGTTTCGTTCGAGACGAGAACGGAAGCGGGCGCTGACGAGCAGTTGACCGAAGCGCAGTTGATCGCCGGGCGGCTGCTGACGGCCATCTTGCGCAGCCGTTACCAGATAGATGATACTAACTGCGTCACGCACGGGCTCGTCTCGGTCAATCCGGGCAACATGCTGATCGGTTATCACCACGACTGGGTGCGCAACTTTCCGTTCGAGGCGATGGGCCTGTCCGACAAGTACAAGGTCGCCCCGGCGAGCATCAGCGAGTTCGGTTTCACCTACGACGGCGAGCTGGTCGCGCGGCTCGGCGGGGTGATGTGGCCCGGTGTCGGGGCCGCCGAGGGAGAGTTCCAGCGCCGCGCCGACAAGGCCGGATTGAAACCCGAAGACTTGCGCCGACGGATGCACGACTTCTACCGCGATCAGATGGAGTTGACGGGAAAGCTGCGCCATGAGACGGCCATCGCGACCAACGCCGCCGCTGCTCCTGCGGCGCGCGAAGAGACAGACGCTTCGTTGGCCCATCGTCAGGCCGGTCAGAGCAGGACTGGCAAATAGCCGCCGGGCGTCCCGAGCACGGGTTTCTATAAGTTTAGCGTCTGCTGTAATTTCTTAACGTGCGGTAATCCCTGTGTGCGCGTGTGGGCGGAGCAGAAGAGCGTCACGCCCCGCCGCCATGCATGCCGGGCTTTAGATTATAGATGAGAGGGGCGAGAGTCCGTAGGCCGGGCCTCGCCCTCTGAAAAAACGCGGAGACGGAGAAAACATGGAAGATAAAAGTCAGGGTTCGGGCGGCTCAAGGCCCGATGCCCCCATTATCAAGTCGGGTGCTGTCGGGCTCGATATAGGCACCAGCCGGATTGTGCTCGCCGAGGGGCCGAGCAGCAAAGACACCCAATCGCAACTCAACGCTTTCGTCACGGTTCCTTACTCGAAGATGGCCGAGGACGTGTTGCAGCAGAAGCACATGGTCTACGACCGCAACGGGAAAGACCTCTATGTTTACGGCAACGATTCGGACTTCTTCGCCAGCTTCATGAACACCGTGCCGCGCCGTCCGATGAGTCATGGCGTCCTGAACCCGCAGGAGAAGATGAGCCAGCACATCCTGCGCGACATCATTCAGAAGATCATCCCGCGCTCGCGCAAAGGCGAGGTGCTCTGCTTCAGCGTGCCGGGCAAAGGCGAGGGCGCAAGCAGTAATCTCGTCTACCACGAGGCGATATTGAAGAACCTCCTGCAATCGTTCGGCTACACGGCCAAGGCCGTCAACGAGGGCCTGGCCGTCGTCCTCTCGGAATTGCAGGACGAGAATTTCACAGGCATAGGCATCAGTTTCGGCGGCGGGATGTGCAACGTCTGCGTGGCTTTTATGTCGATGCCGATGATTACCTTCAGCATCCCAAAGGGCGGCGACTATATTGATAAGAGCGTGTCGGATGTCCTGAACGAGACCTCGACGCGCGTGCGCCTGATGAAGGAGGAGACCTTAGACCTCGCGCGCCAGCCGCGCGACGAGATTTCAAGCGCGCTCCACATCTATTATGAGGACGTGCTGCAAACTCTTATCAGCAGGCTGCGCGAAGAGCTGGAAGGCTCGCGCCACCTCCCGACGCTCGACAGGCCGATCCCCGTAGTACTTTCCGGCGGCACGGCCAAGCCCAACGGTTTCCAGCAGAAGTTCGAGTTTCTGCTCAAGGGCGGCGACCTTCCGATTCAAATCTCGGATATACGCATGGCGAGGGAGCCGCTGACGGCGACCGCCGTCGGCTGCTACGTCGCCGCGATGGCCGAGACGCGTTAAAGCGGGGCGGGCGAAAACTTTATCGCAGCAGAAACCTGAAGGGGGAGCAGCCCGCGCTTCGCCCTCTGAAGATACGAGGCGCGCGCTCTCTCTCTCTCTCAAGCTCGAAAGCTAACGGTAGGTCATGGCGGCCTGCCGTTATCTTTTTACGCGGACAGAGCGCGCGCCCCTCGCAATTTCTCTCTCGCGCGCGAGGGCGGGCGCAATAGTAATGGTAGGGTCGAGGCGAATCTCAGGAGTAACCGATGAAAGCAATATGGCGCGGCGCGATTCTGGCCGAAAGCGACGATACGATTGTCGTCGAGGGCAATCATTATTTTCCGCCCGAAGCGATCAGGCGCGAGCACTTCCAAAAGAGCGACACGCATACGACGTGTCCCTGGAAGGGCGTTGCGAGCTATTACGATGTGGTTGTCGAGGGCAACGTCAATCGGGATGCCGCCTGGTACTACGCGGAGCCGAAACCTGCGGCCGGGGAGATCGCGAACCGGGTCGCGTTCTGGCGCGGCGTGAGCGTTCAGCCGTAATCGATTTGCAAGCGGACTGGCCAACAAAGGCGGCGCGCCCACACCCTACGGGCTGTGACGCCTCGGCTGGCCCCTCGGCTGTACGCTTCATATTCGGTCAAGATGCCTCTTGACATGGACGGCGCGCCTGAATAAAATCGCAGTCACTTGGTACAACTAATAGGAAGCTGTACTCAAGGCATTCCAACAACACTAGGGATGCTGAGAGCGAAGAGTCCAACACTGAGACTCTCTACAGTGAGTCGGTGATCTTAAGCACCGCTTCCAAAAAATGTACCGGAGCTTTCCGGTGCGCGCTCCGTCGCCCCACAGGGCATTACTGGCCTGGGTGGGGCGATGCCGTGTTCGGGCAAATTGTACGGCAGGCTATCTCGAACGGACGGTTAAGCGGGCGCCGCTTCCTATTCCGACCGTCTACACTTTCATGTGAGCTGACGCTGACGCTTCCGGCGCTCGGTGCGCGAGTAATCCGAAACTCATCTGACGTAGATCGGGTTGGTGATGATCCACGGTCTATCCTGAAAGGCGGCCCCGAGTTTGTCCAGGTAGACCTCTACGCGATAAGCGCCCCTCTCCGTGACGTTGAACTCTGCGCGAGCCGTCTCGCTTCCTTCCATCAAGCGCGCGCCATCTTTTATCAGCACGATCCGGCACTTCACCGGAGCGCTGACTCGAAGACGAACCCCGCCTTCGAGCCCTATCTCGTCGCCGACCATTCTTTTCTCAATCCTGTTTTCGGCGACGTACGTAAAACCCGTGGCGTCGCAGAAGAGATCGAAAGAGATATAGCTGTGACCGCTGCGAAGGGCATGGAGAAGAGAGTCTTCGCTTAAAGGCTTCTCCTTTTCTATGAGGACGTGATTACGTACGATGCGAAAGCTTCGCTCGTAAGGATCAAGCTTGATTTGCAAGAGCTTTTTGCCCGTCGCGTCGCCGAGGCTGATGCCTATGTTGGAATGAGCGTCGTTTCCAGCGATGCCCGCGAGCCGGACGTTTCTTTTCGCTATCTGCTCGTCCCACTTCGCCAGAGCTTCGGAGGGCTTCTCGTAGAAGGTCGCAAACATCAGCTCCGGATAGCTCCAGTATGACCACAGGCCGTCGAAGAAAAGCAGAAAGTAGTTGATCCGGCGCGCATTGGTGTAGAGATTATAGACCTCGATCCCGGCGTAATCCTTCGCCTCCCAAGTGTGAAACTCCTGCGGGTAGGCTATAAAAGCGAGGCCGCCCCTGCGGTTCTCCTCGTCTATAACTTCCTGTGTCGAGGAGGGCTGCTGCTGCTGCTGCTGCGCGCCTCCCGCGCTCGTCGTCGTGCTCTCGGTGTTACCGGGCACCAGCAGAAGGCGATCCCCGCCGGTCGTGCTCACTTCGCTGCCGCCCACAAAAAGGGCTCGGCCGTGCATCCCCTTCAAGGTCATCGCGGCGGTATTGAACCCGCTCGACGGATGCTCCGTCATGACCACGAAGTCCAGGTCGTTTAACTCGGCGGCGCGGATTATCTCCTCAAAGCTTCCGGTGCTGTGGCCGCCGAGCGCGGAATGAACGTGCATCACCCCACGGTAGTCGGCGTAAAGCTGATCGCTCCCCTGGGCTATCGCGCGCGCGGAGTTCAACTCCTGAATCGCGGCGTTGAGACGGCCCAGACGATAGCGCCTGTAGATGAAGGGAAGCTGTGAGACCAGTATCAATCCCAACAGCAGTAGAACTATTTTCTTCCAACGCTTCATCGCTTCAAGCTCATCGGCCCAGGTTTTTCCGCCGCGCGCGTGCGCGCGTCGCGCTTTTTGTGCCCGCCCGCCCCGGCGGTCTTCAACGTGTTATCGAAGCGGCTTTTAATCTTCAGCCGTAAAGTCAACCGACGCGACGTGCTCGCTGATGTTGCGCCCGAAGTCGGCGGCCAGGACGTGTTCGGGATGAACCGTATAGGCGTCGAGCGCCGAACGGTCGCGAAAGACGGCGACGAGTCCCGTATGATAGGAGCGCGGGAGATGAAGTATATCGAAGCCGACGTTAAAGCTTTCTATCCCGCCGATGATGTCGGGAAGGCGACGAAGGCGCGCGACATGCTCATCGCGTATCGCCTGCTCCACGTCGGCTCTGTATTTCCAGATGACTATATGAGTGAGCACTTCTATGGTTTAACCTTTCTTGCTGCGAGTTGTATGGCCCGCTCCTGCAAAAGCTCCCAGGCGCGGCGGACGTGCGCTTCGGTCGTGCGTATGTTGCCGATGGCGAGCCGCAGCGCGAGCGCATCGCGAAGCCGCGTGTGTGAAATAAAGGCTTCGCCGGTCGCATTGAACTCGTGCATCAGCGCTTCGTTAAACTCGTCAAGGCGCGCGGCCCGCGTCGCCTCGGCCTCGCCCTCTGCGACTTGCGGGCACGCGCGAAAGCAGACGGTGCTGAAGGGAACAGGGGCGAGCGTCTCCCAACCGGGCGCGTCTTCGACCCAACCGGCGAAGAGGCGCGCGAGGCGACAATGCTCGCGTATGCGAGCGGCTAATCCTTCGTGGCCGAAGTAACGAATAATCATCCAGAGCTTGAGGGCGCGAAACCGCCGCCCCAGTTGAATGCCGTAGTCCATGCCGTTGCGCACGGTTTCATCCTCGGTTGTCCGCAGGTATTCCGGCACGAGCGAGAAGGCGCGCCGGAGCAGATCCATCCGGCGCGAGTAGAGCACAGAGAGGTCGAAGGGCGTGAAAAGCCACTTGTGCGGGTTCGTGACGAGCGACGCGGCGCGCTCCGCTCCCTCCAGAATATAGCGCATCTCCGGCACAATCGCCGCCGAGCCCGCATAAGCCGCGTCAACGTGGAGCCAGAGCCGGTGCTGCTCGCAGACGCCTGCGATTGCCGGAAGCGGATCGATGCTCGTCGTCGAGGTCGAGCCGACGGTGGCGACGACGCAGAAGGGAAGAACACCGTTTCGCTTGTCTTCCTCCACGGCTCGCGAGAGCTGGCCTGCGTCCATGCGAAACTCGGCGTCGGTCGGAATCTTGCGAAGCGAGCGTTGGCCGAGCCCGAGCGCAATGACCGCCTTATCGATGGAGGAATGCGCCTGCTCGGAGGCGTAGACGCGCAGCAGCGGAAGATCAACGCGCCCGCTCATGCCCTCTTCGCGGATATTGAGCCCCAGATTCTCGCGCGCGGCGGCAATCGCGTGGAAGCTCGCCACCGAAGCCGTGTCATAAATAATCCCGTCGAACCCGGCGTCGAGTCCCATCATCTGCCTGAGCCAGGACAGCGCCACCTCCTCAAGCTCGATGGCGGCGGGAGATGTTCGCCAGAGCATCGCTTTCACGTCGAAGGCGGCTGTGAAAAGCTCTCCGAAGATGCCGGGCGCTGAGGCGGAGGTGGCAAAATAGGCGAAGAACGAGGGATGATTCCAATGCGTCAGGGCGGGCACGATGAGCCCATCGACATCAGCGAGTATGCTTTCCATAGGCTCGCCCGAAGCGGGCGGCTCGGCTGGCATGCTTCGGCGCAGCTCTCCGGGCGCGACCCTTGCGAGCACACGGCGCTCGTCAATCTCTTCCAGGTAGCGAGCGATCCAGTCGATGATCTCTTGACCGTAGCGCCGGAAATCCTCCCCGCCCATGTCGCCGGAGGGCGGCGCTAACCCGCTCCGTTTATCTTCCCTTGCTTTCATGGCCTGAGAGCGATTTCAACACAGTGGATGCGACGGAAGCAAATCTTGCGGGGCGAATTGCGCTGCCTGCTAAAGCCGCAGAAGTTTGGCCCGGCGAACATGCCTTGAAGGGAAAGCCGTGGGGAGAGGGATGCGGCGCGAACGGCTTTTTACATCTCGGCGGGGCCGCAGTCGCGCGATAAATGCTCGACACGCGCTCGCGTTTGAGTATAATGCCCGCGCGGTCTTCCCCTCAGCGGTTGGTGGTGGTCGAGAGCTTTCGAGAGCGCGCGTTTTGCGAAGCACGCTTAAATCGCGTATTATTCGGCCACTCTATATATGCAGTGAATTTCACGCTTCTCCTAGGGCCTTAGCTTTAAGAAACCTGGATCGCGCGGGCGGTCGCTTCCAAAAAGGGAGCGGTTTGCGCGGGCGCGTAAATTGAAAGGAGCACGGCGAGCTTTTACAGAAAAGCCGTTCGATCAACACACGCTATGAGAAAATTTGCATCCCTGATGCTCGTCACGTTGATGGGCCTTGCCGGTTGTGTTCAGCAGGGCACGGGCGGCGACAAGATAAAAATAGGCGTCTTCATGTCGCTCACCGGCAGCACGGCCAACTTCGGCATCTCTTCGGTCAACGGCATTAAGATGGCGGCCGACGAGGCGAACGCTGCTGGCGGCATCCTCGGCAAACAGATAGACCTGCTCGTGCAGGACGACCGTTCCGACGCGCAGGAGGCCGCCACCATCGTCACGCGCTTCGTCACGCAGGACGGCGTGCAGGCGATTCTCGGCGAGGTCGCCTCGTCGCGCTCCATCGCCGCCGCGCCGATTGCGCAGAACGCCAAGATACCGATGCTGTCGCCCTCTTCGACCAATCCGGAAGTGACGCGCAAGGGCGACTATATCTTTCGGAGCTGCTTTACAGACCCGATACAGGGCGCGGCCATCGGCGAGTTCGCGGCCAAGAATTTGAACGCGCGTCGTGCCGGGATGCTGATTGATCGCAAGAACGACTATTCGGTGGGCCTCGGCCAGTTCATACGCGAGACGTTCGCCAAGTTCGGCGGGCAGATCGTCGTCGAGCAGTCTTACCAGGAAGGCGATACGGATTTTAACGGCCAGCTGACCTCCATCAAGTCGCAGAATCCGGACGTGATCTTCGTTCCCGGCTATTACGGCGAAGTTGGCCTGGTCGCGCAGCAGGCCAAGAAGCTCGGCATCAATGCGCCGCTGCTGGGCGGCGACGGCTGGGATTCGCAGCAGCTCTGGCAGATCGGCGGGCAGGCGCTCGTCGGCTCCTTCTTCTCGAACCACTATTCCGTGGACGATCCAGACCCGGCGGTGCAAAAGTTCGTCAACGATTACAAGACGCGATACGGCTCGGTGCCCGACGCGCTGGCGGCGACCGCTTATGATGCCGCGCGCATCATGTTCGACGCGATCAAGCGCGCCGGTTCCACCGACGGCCCGGCGATCCGCGACGCGCTCGCCAAGACAGCAAATTTCCCGGGCGTAACGGGCGTCGTCACGATCAATAGCGAGCGCAACGCCGTCAAACCCATCGTCATGATTCGGATCGGCGATGGCGGCAAGTACAACGTCGCCGGGCGCGTCACGCCGGAGGGCGCGACGCCTGCGGTGGGTGCTTCGCCGGGCGCATCGCCGGGTGCGAGCCCGTCGCCGGGTGCAAGCGCATCGCCGGGAGTGACCGCGTCGCCCGCGACGGGCGCATCACCGGCCGCCTCGCCCGCAACCGGCGCGTCGCCGCGCGCGACCACGTCACCGGCCGCGTCGCCGAGCGCCACCAGGACGCCATAGGCGTTCGAGCGGTCGAGAGCGAACTTCAAAAATTGCAGGTCGAACAAGGTGTGGGGGCGCGGGCGGCCCGCCCCTGCATGCTCCGGGTCGCACTCTTTGTGAGGGCGGCGACCACTTCGGAATAGTCCTGTTCAGAATAGTCCTGGCTTTTTTAGAATAGTCACGACTTTGGGTTTTCGATACTGGCGCACAGAAGCACCTATGGGTACTTTTCTTCAACAGCTTATCAACGGTGTCTCGCTCGGCTCGATCTACGCCCTGATTGCGCTCGGCTATACGATGGTCTACGGCGTGCTGAAGCTCATCAACTTCGCGCACGGGGATGTCTTCATGGTCGGCGCGTTCATGGGCTATTACCTGGCCAACGGGATCGGCGTGCGCGCGGCCCAAAGTTTTATGGGTAACCCGGAGGCGAGCGGCTTCGGGCGACTTTTATCGCACGGGATGGTTGGCGGCGGCGGCGAGCCTTCGATCATCACGGCGCTCGTGGTGATGCTGCTGGCGATGGCTATCTGCGCGCTGCTCGGCGTCATCATAGAGCGCTTCGCCTATCGCCCGGTTCGTAAATATTCTCGACTGACGGCGCTGATTACGGCCATCGGCGTTTCGCTCCTGCTGGAAAACGGCGGGCAGTTCCTCTTCGGAGCCGACCCCAAGCCGTTTCCGCAACTGGTAACGTCGCGCAACATAGGGCTTCCGGGCGGTGCGATCATTACCAACCAGGACTTGATCGTGCTCGTCATCGCCATCATTCTGATGATCGCGCTTCAGCTCATCGTCTATCGCACGAAGACCGGCAAGGCGATGCGCGCCGTCTCGTTCAACTTGCAGTCGGCCAAGCTGATGGGCATCAATACTGATCTCATCATCTCTTTCACGTTCGCTTTGGGTTCGGCGCTGGCGGCGGCGGCGGGCGTGCTCGTCGCCATCCGCATCCCGCGCATAGACCCTTTGATGGGCATTCTCGTCGGGCTCAAGGCGTTCGTCGCAGCCGTCCTCGGCGGGATAGGGAATATTCCGGGAGCAGTGCTCGGCGGGATGCTGATCGGGATTACGGAGACGATGATCGTCGGCTACGGCCAGTACATAGGCGTCTCCCCGACATATCGCGACGCCATCGCGTTCGTCATACTGATACTGATTCTCCTCTTCCGTCCGACGGGCCTCCTCGGGGCCGTCGCACAGGAGAAAGTCTGAACGAAGGGCCGCAGGGCTGAGGGATGAGGGATGAAACATTGAATCACTCGATCATCGAGCCGTTCAATCGCTTCTCCTTCATCCCTCTGCCCTCGGCCCTCATCCCTTAAATTTATGCCACGTCTCGCGCGTAATCTGCTGTTCGCCATCGTCGCCATCGCCGTGCTCTATGGCGTTGACTATCTTCTCGCCAGCGGGGTCGGAGGCATCGGGATCAGCGCCTTTCACAAGCGCATCCTGATGCTCTCGGGGATAGCGATTACGCTCGCCGTCTCGCTCAATCTGATTATCGGGTTTACGGGTCAATTCTCGCTCGGCCACGCCGGATTCATGGCCGTCGGCGCATACTCGGGCGCATACTTCACGGTCAATTACGGCGAGCGGATGGCGGCCAGCCTCGGCGGCGGCATCATGGGCTCGCTCATAGAGTTTACGGTGGCGACGCTCATCGGCGCGCTCGTCGCCGCCATCGCCGGTCTCGTCGTCGGCGTCCCTTCCCTGCGTCTCAAGGGCGATTACCTTGCTATTGTCACGCTCGGGTTTGGCCAGATCATCGTCGTTCTCATCAATAACATAGACGCCGTCGGCGGCGCGCGCGGATTCTCCGGCATCCCCATCGTCAAGAGCTTCTTCTGGATTTACCTGATCGCGCTGGCGACCATTGTGGTCGTTCATAACATCGTCAAGTCGGCGTTCGGACGCGCTCTCGTCTCGATACGCGAAGACGAGCTGGCGGCCGAGGCGATGGGCGTCAATACGACGCGCTACAAGGTGATGGCCTTCGTCATCTCGTCGGCGATGGCCGGAGCGGCGGGCGTGCTCTTCGCACACTTCGACGGTTATCTCAATCCACACTCGTTCGAGTTTCTCAAATCCGTAGAGATTCTCATCATGGTTATCCTCGGCGGCCTGGGCTCAATCGTCGGCTCCGTCATAGGGGCGGTCGCCCTGACCATCCTGCCCGAAGCCCTGCGCCAGTTCGCCGAATATCGCATGATAATCTATTCGCTGCTGCTGATCGTCCTGATGATTACGCGGCCGCAGGGCCTGCTCGGCGGCCTCAATCCGTTCAAGGGATGGCGCGCGCGCCGCCGCGCTAAAACCAGAACCGAAGCCGAAGAGATTACTGCCGAGGATACGCGCGGGGCCGTGCAGGTCGATAAGGAGGGAACGGGGACGCACAGATGAGTATGACGACGCCAACGACCGTAACCGCCGCAGCGGCGGGCAACGGCACGCCCATCCTTAGAACGGAAAAAGCGACGATTCGCTTCGGCGGCCTCGTCGCCGTCAGGGAATTGGATATGGACGTGCAGCCGGGCGAAATCTACGGCTTGATAGGGCCCAACGGCGCGGGCAAGACCACAGTCTTCAACCTGCTGACGGGCGTTTACGAGCCCACGTCGGGCGAAATCTTTTTTCAGGACAAGCCGATTCACGGCCTGCGCCCCTATCAGATCGCCGCGCGCGGCGTCTCGCGCACGTTTCAGAACATACGGCTGTTCGCCGGGATGACCGTCCTCGAAAACGTGATGACGGCCTGCCACATACATTGTCGGCAGAACCTTGCTGACGCGATTCTTCGCACGCCGCGTTTTGACCGCGACGAGGCCGAGCATGAACAGCTTTGTCTTGAGTTGCTGGAAATCTTCGATCTGGCGCGCTTCCAGCACGAGGGCGGGACGAGTTTGCCCTACGGCAGCCAGCGCCGCCTTGAGATAGTGCGCGCGCTCGCCACGCGCCCCAAGCTTCTACTGCTGGACGAACCGGCGGCCGGGATGAACCCGGCGGAAGCCGAAGACCTGATGGCCTTAATCAAGCAGATACGCGACCGCTTCGGATTGACCATCCTTCTTGTCGAGCACAACATGAAGGTCGTCATGGGCGTCTGCGAGCGTATACAGGTCGTCGATTACGGCAAATCAATCGCGCTCGGTCTGCCCGATGAGATCAAGAACGATCCAAAGGTGATCGAAGCTTATTTAGGAGACTGAAAAACAGGGGCCTGGTGTCGGGGTTCAGGGGCCGTCGATTGACTCTCTTTTATCCGGCCCCTGACCCCCGGCCCCCGCGACCCCCGGCCCCTCTGCTCTTATGCTTACTCTCGAAAAAGTCTCGGTCAATTACGGCGCGATCAATGCGCTGAGCGGCGTCTCGCTGCATGTTGAGAAGGGCGAAGTCGTGACGCTGATCGGCGCGAACGGCGCTGGAAAATCGACTACGCTGAGGACGATCACGGGCCTGCTCGAACCGGCCGAGGGCCGCGTCGTCTTTGAGGGCGAGGACATCAGCGGCACGGCGACGCATAAGCTGGTCGCGCGCGGCATCTCCATGTCGCCCGAAGGACGCGGCGTCTTCGCCAACCTCTCCGTGCGCGAGAATCTACAGATGGGCGCGTACCTGCAAAAGAATCGCGCCCAGATCGCATCCGACATGGAGCGCGTCTTCGTGATGTTTCCGCGCCTGAGGGAGCGCGAAGCGCAGAGCGCCGGAACGCTCTCGGGCGGCGAGCAGCAGATGCTCGCGATGGGCCGCGCGCTGATGTCGCGCCCGCGCCTGCTGCTTCTGGACGAGCCCTCGCTCGGACTCGCGCCGCTCGTCGTCCATACCATCTTCGAGGCCATCGAGGAGATCAGGAGCAAGGGGACGACCATTCTTCTGGTCGAACAGAACGCGCACGCCGCCCTTAAACACTCAGACCGCGCCTACGTCCTTGAGACCGGTCAGATCGTCATGGAAGGCCCTTCAAAAGAGCTTGCCGCCGACCCGCGCATCAAAGAAGCCTACCTCGGCGAATGAGCCGACCAGTAATCCGGGCCCATTCTTCAGCCACGTCGCGTGGGCCGGGTTATGCAGCCCCTTTTTCAGAGAGCTTTTGGGCCATCCACGGTCGAGATTTCCTCTAAAAACGCGCGCGCTTCGAGGAGCGCTTCCGCGACGCGTTCGGGCGACGTGCCGCCCGGCTGCGCTTTCGTCCCGAGCGTGCGCTCAAGCGACAGAGCCTCGTAGACATCCTCTTCAATCAGCGGCGAGACGGCGCGCATCTCATCCAGCGAGAGGTGGTCAAGCTCCACCCCGCGCTCGATGGCACGCAGGACTATGCGCCCGACCGCATCGTGGGCTTCGCGAAACGGCATGCCCTTGCGCGCCAGGTAATCGGCCAGCTCCGTCGCATTCATATAGCCGTGCCCGGCAGCCGTACGCATCGCCTCCTCGCGCACGCGAGTGTTACGCAGCACCGTCTCGGTCACTGCGAGCGATGCCGTGAGCGTCGCCACCGTATCGAAGATGGCTTCCTTGTCCTCCTGCATATCTTTATTGTAGGCGAGCGGTAGCCCCTTGAGGGTCGCCAGCAGCCCCATGGTATGCCCGAAAACTCGGCCCGCCTTGCCGCGCACCAGCTCCATGGAATCCGGGTTCTTCTTCTGCGGCATGATGCTCGAGCCTGTCGCGACCCGGTCGGACAACTCCAAAAAACCGAACTCCGTGGTCGAATAAATGATGATGTCCTCGGCCAGACGCGACAGGTGGAGCATGATGAGCGAGGCGGCGCTCGCCGTCTCAACGCAGAAGTCGCGGTCGCTGACGGCGTCCAGGCTGTTACGAGAGACGGCCTCGAAGCCAAGCTCGCGAGCAAGCGCCGCGCGGTCTAAGGCGTAGGACGTGCCCGCGAGCGCCGCCGAACCGAGCGGCAGCACATTAACGCGGCGGCGTGTTTCCAACAGTCGCTCGTGATCGCGCCTGAGCATCTCGAAGTAGGCGAGACACCAGTGGGCCCAGAGCACGGGCTGGGCGCGCTGAAGATGTGTGTAGCCGGGAAGAATCGCCTCGCGGTGCGCTTCCGCCAGATCGAGGAGCGCCCCCTGCGCCCCGCGCACGCTCGTCGCTATCCGGTCAAGCTCGTCGCGCAGCCACAGCCGGAGCGCGGTCGCCACCTGATCGTTGCGGCTTCTGCCCGTGTGAAGCTTGCGCCCCGTGTCGCCTATGAGCTGTACGAGCCGCGCTTCTATGAAGGAGTGAACATCCTCGGACGGCAATTCATCGAAGTAACGCGGATCGGTCGCCGCGCGCTTCTGAATCGTCTGAAGTCCGTTGCGGACGCGCGCCGCCTCAGAATCTGTCAGAACTCCGGCCCCGCGCAAAGCCTCTGCGTGCGCGAGGCTCGAACGCACGTCCGCCTCAAAGATTCTACGATCAAAGCTGAAAGAGCGGTTGAACTCAGCGAAACGCGGGTCGGCCTCTCCGCTGAATCGCCCGCCCCAAAGGTTTTTAGTCTCGCCCACCTGGAAAACCTCCATCCCGCTGCCTGGCCACTGGTCATTGTACGTCGCGCCGCGCCGGGGGTTGTCCGGTTACGTAAAAGTACCGACAAACATCCGCCCGCAACTTGTTGATAATATTAAGTGAGATGGAGTCTCACAAGTAATATTATTCTCTATTGTCATTACCTAAATTTGCTGACAGAGGGTACACGTTAATTAAAAGTCCCGACAAGCCCGCCAGCACTTGCTAAAGCTATTAGTTACAGTGTTTGGCGGCGAGTGGAAGGATCCGGTGAAAGGGGGGCTTCACCGAGATACGGCTTTGCAGGATTTGAAGTATGAGGAGCTTTGACCGAACAACGAAGAAAAAGTTCCCTCATAGAGTCTGATTTCGGCAGTTATGTAAAAGAAGCTATTTAACGCCCGGCATCACTCGCCCGCCAGCCCGATTGTAATGGATGGAATGATGCGTGTCGCGGGTCGGGTGCATGCCGTTGTTGGGCGGCGCTCCCTGATTTACCTCGAAAGCATGCCGATTATTGTGAGCCACTCCTCCACGAACTGCGGCCAGCGCGTGATGGGCGACTCCGTCGGACGGAGCCCGAACGCGTGACCGCCCTTCACAAACACGTGCATCTCCGCGGGGACGCCCGCCTTCCTGAGCGCCGCGTAATAGACGAGCGAGTTCTCGGCGGGATCGACCGGGTCATCCTCGGCCTGAAGCAGGAACGTGGGCGGCGTCCGGCTGGTGATCTGAAGATCGGGGTTCAGTGCGAAGTCCTTCTCGGGGACTGCCAGATGTCCGGGGTAGAGAGAGACCGCGAAATCCGGGCGACAGCTCTCTTTGTCGGCGGCATCCACGGCCGGGTACAGCCGCTTCTCGAAGTGGTTGCTGATCGCGGCGACCATGTGTGCCCGCCCGCCGAGAAGCCGAGCACGCCGATCTTCCGCGGATCGATATACCACTCCGCGGGCTTGAAGCAGACCAACCCCACCGCCCTCTGCGCGTCTTGCAGCGCCGTCCGACAGTCCCGGTAGGGCCCGACCTTCGCGCACGGCACGCGGTATTTCAGCAACACGCACGTGACTCCCTTCGACGTCAGCCAATCACAGACTTCCGTGCCTTCGAGGTCGATGGCCAGGACGTTTGTAGCCCCCGCCCGGGAAGACCAAGACCGCGACGCCGGTGTTGCGTCCCCGCGGCGCAATTCTGGTTCCGGGTGAACGCCACGTCGCCGCAGGGGCACGGTCAGATCGACAGTCCGACCTCGCCTTCCAGAACCTGTTGGTCGAGGCGCGGCCGCTCGCCCGGTCTCCACAGCTTGGCGACATGCGCGACGCGGTAACGTAGCGGCCCGCCATCCGGGCTCGCGCTGCGGCTGATCGGCCGCGGGATGCACACGAACTCGGTTCGCATCTCACCGCCGGTGAGGCGCACCTTCGCGTAGCCGTGGCCGCCCATGTCTACGAACTCGAGGTGCGGCGCAAGCTGCGGGTTCGAGAGCGCGCGTGCGCGCTTGAGGTCGAAGCTTTTCGCATATTCAAGGCACGAGCGGACACCATGCCGTAGCAGCATATTGTACGTCCAGTCCGGCTTACGGCCATCCGGCCGGTCGGCGAGGAACAGGGCGCGGATTGGCAGATCCTTGGGTAAGCGATGCTCAAAGGCTTCCATCGCGCCCGGGCTTGACAGCGACGCGCCGACGAAGCTCAATCCCACGGGTTCGAATTTGCGCGGCGGGAGATGGGCTGCGGCATATCCGGCCCAAAAACTGTGACGGTCTCCGGATACGATGGCGAAGCCGGTGATCTTCGCTTCGCGCACGAGGTCGTAGATCTCCTTGCGCTCGGCGTAGGCCGCGCCGTAATCGTTGCTACCGGCCATCCCGTAAGTGTCCGCTGGCCACGCATTTTCGGTCAATCCGGCGGGCAGGTTTTGCAGGTCGGCGCGGTGGTCGAGCGCTCCGAGAGAATTGCCCCAGATCTTCCATGTCGCCGTCGATTTCCGAAGCTTCTCCTTAAACCATGCCTTCTGCTCAACGCCGAGGATGGTCCGCGGCGGCGTCTCCTTGCGCGGATTCGGAATGCGCACGTCGCGGAAGTGGAGTTCGGCGGGCGGCCTCCCGCCGTCGAAGTCGCGTCCCGCGTCGAGCGCGATCATCGCCTCCTCGGAAAACATTCCGTTGAAGGCGGGGTCATAAATTTTTCCAACCCCCTCAGCGTCAGTTGGGTCGTCGCCGCAGAAGCTGTGCTGGTCGGTAATGAGCAGGTCGAGGTGCTTGCCGTAGCGGAGCGCCCGGTAAGCGATGAGGCTGCGGATCGCGGTCAGATTGTTCGGCTCTAGCCCCAGCCCGTTTCCGTCCCATTTGTCGATCTTGACGTTCTTGACCGCAACCTCCCCGAATTCGGCAAGCGAGCCGCTCGGCGGCGACACGCGAGCCGGGACATATTCGAACCAGGCTTGGTTGGCGGCGACCTTGACGGTCTGACCGGGCTGCGGCTCGCCGCCCGCCTGGACGATGCTTTGTCGGCCCTGCCAGGAGAATTCGTGATTGTCCCAGATGGCGACGAACGGCCAGCGAGCGCGGGCATCCTGGAGGTCGGGATCAGCGAGATAGCCCTTGTACACGGCGCGATAGCCGTCGACGGTCAGCGGGTAGTGGAACTTGCCGCTCTTTCCCCCATCGGGAATGCGCGCGACCTCATAGATAGTCCGGTCGAAGCGGGTGTTTCCCTCTTCGGGATATTGAACGACCTCGTAGATGAAGTCGCCCAGGTGCAGCACGAAGCCAAGCTGATCCTCCGGCCGCGCGCGTTCATCTTCGAAGATCATCCGGCGATAGCCGTTCAGTTTGCCTTCGTTGACGCTCTGGCAGCTAACGAAGGCGAAGTTCACAGGCCGCGCGTCGTTCGGCAGCGGCGCGGTGATGGTGCGGCCGATGCGGCTGCCGTTGCCGTCCGCGTCGGTGAATCGATACCAATAGACCCGCGCCGACTTGAGCCCGCCGACGAGCACCCGGGCCGTCCAGTCGGTCTCCGGCGAAACCGGAACGCGCGCCCGCGCCACGACCCGGCGGAACCCCTCGTCTTCGGCGACTTCGACCGTCAGTCTCTGGCGCTCGCCTTTATCGAAGGGCCTGCGGGTCCACAGAATCACGCTGCCGGAGTCCGGGTCGCCCGAAGCGACACCCTCCGGGTAGAGATCGCGCCGTTCGCGCCAGCGAATGGTAGAGGCGTGTGCCCACATTGAGCCCCACGCCAAAGCCGCGCCGCAGGCCGCGGCTTGTTTGATGAACTCCCGTCGGTTGACTCTGCCCATATCATTCTCCTCGCTTCGACTCGGTCGCCGAGATGTCGAGACGCGCCAAAGCGGACGCGTTGATTATTCCTCAGTACAAGGTCATCTAATTACAAGTCCGGTTCGATGAGGTGTGAGATCGCTTTGATTCGCAACACGCGCCCTGCCCTTTGAATAAACCGTGACAGCCGTCTGCTTCTTTGTGTCATCTGCGCTTTGGGCAGCCGTTGGGAAAGCTCCCCGAGCAGATGTGAGCAAGACCCATACTAGGAATATCATCAACGTTCCTCTCGTCAGATTTAATCCATCTCTTGAGCAGCAGTCTGGCCCGATATTTACAGCTTATTACGGATGAGGACTTGCAAGGTTTCATCGGAGCGATCTAAAGCTCGGCATTACCCGCCCGCGAGATGAGGTTGGATGACAGGCGGCGTGTTGGCGGTCGGGTTCGTGCCGTTGTCCGGCCGCGGGTGGCTCAGCGTTCCTGGCCGAACATAATCCAGTGCCCGTCCGGGTGCGTACGCCGAACTCGCGCATCCCCCAGGGCTTGTCTGCGAGACCCTGCATGAGCGAAGCGCCGTTCCCCAACACTTCCGTATAGAACTGGTCGATGCCCTCGACCGTGACGTACGCGAAGTAGGAATGGTCGGCCGTCTCGTGGCCCGGCGCCTTGTCCGCGCACTCGCCGAGCATCAGGCGGAACGACCCGTGCGAGAGAAACGTCCATCCCGGCGCCGTAAAAATCTACCGCCATGCCGAGGACGCGTGTGTAGTAGTCCGTCGATGCGGCCAAGTCCGTGAGCCGGGGCGCAAATTTGTTTGACCGGCATGCATACGGAGTGCTATTTTATGCATCTATGCAATAGTTATGCAAACTAGTTGCATAATACGAGATGAATAAAGAGACGAGACAGAAAAAGATTCTGAGCCTGATTCGAGCCCGGCGCATCGCGACGCAGGAGGAATTGAGAGATTTGCTCGAGCGTACGGGCGTCGAGGCGACGCAGTCGAGCGTGTCGCGCGACCTGTTGGAGCTGGGCGTAGTCAAGCACCATGGCGTTTACGCGCTGCCGCAGGCGAAGGACGGCGCGGCCTCGCGCGGCCTGCTCGGACTTGAGGCGGCGGGCGACGCGCTTGTAGTCGCCAAATGTCTGCCCGGCCTCGCCTCGGCCGTGGCGGTCGAGATTGACAGGGCGGCGCTTTCGGAGATCGTCGGAACACTCGCGGGCGAGGATACGGTCTTTATCGCCGTCAGTGATCGCAAAGTGCAGCGCGCGGTAATCAAAAAGGTCTGGGAGATATTCGGTTGAAAAGGGAAGCAGCGGTGGTTGAGAAGAGAATCAAAAAAATCGTACTCGCTTATTCGGGCGGGCTCGATACGTCCGTGATGCTGCGTTGGCTGAAGGAGCGCTACGGGTGCGAGGTCGTCTGCTACTGCGCCGATGTCGGGCAGGGCGAAGAGTTACGGGGGCTTGAGGCGAAGGCGAAGGCCACGGGCGCGTCCAAACTCTACGTCGAAGATTTGCGCGAGGAGTTCGTGCGCGATTATGTGTGGACTGCTGTCAAAGCCAACGCGGTTTACGAGGGCGTCTACCTGCTCGGAACCTCGCTGGCACGGCCCGTCATCGCCAGGCGCCAGATAGAGATTGCGCGCCGCGAAGGCGCTGACGCAGTCGCGCATGGTGCGACCGGGAAGGGCAACGACCAGGTGCGTTTCGAGCTTACCTACTATGCGCTCGAGCCGGATATTAAGGTCGTCGCCCCGTGGCGCGAGTGGGAGTTCAAGGGGCGCATGGAGCTGATCGCCTACGCGCGCGAGCACGACATCCCCGTAGCGGCGACCGAAGCGAAGCCCTACTCGACCGACCGCAATCTGATGCACGTCTCTTACGAGGGCGGCATTCTGGAAGACCCCTGGCGAGAGCCTCCGGCCGACATTTTTCAGTTGACGAAAGCGCCCGAGGAGGCGCGCGACCGGCCCGAATACCTGGAGATAGGGTTCGAGCGCGGCGAGCCCGTGCGCCTTGACGGGAAGTCTCTGGGCCCGGTCGCGATGCTCGAATCGCTGAACGAGCTGGGCGGCGCGCACGGGATAGGCCGGGTCGATCTGGTCGAGAACAGGTTCGTCGGCATGAAGTCGCGCGGCGTGTACGAAACGCCTGGAGTGACTATCTTGCAGGCGGCGCATCGCGCGCTCGAATCCATCACGCTCGACCGCGAGGTGATGCGCCTGCGCGATTCGCTCGGCGTCAAGTTTGCCGAAAACATCTACTACGGCTTCTGGTTCGCGCCCGAGTTCGAGCTGATGCGAAAGATGATCGACGAGACGCAAAAAGATGTGACGGGCGACGTGCGCCTGAAGCTTTACAGGGGCAATGCCCTGGTCACGGGGCGGCGCGCGCCGCGTTCCCTATACGACGAGCGGCTGGCAACCTTCGAGGCCGAAGAGGTCTACAACCAGCGCGACGCGGAAGGTTTCATCAAGCTCAATGCGCTGCGTCTTCGACTGAAAGGATTGGCCCGTTGAGCTTCGCAACCTGACGGCCGCCGCCTTTTGCCCGTGCCGTCAAGTCGCGAAAGCTGTGGATCATTTCTGAAAGGGGTTTCGGGGAGATGCTGATGACGAAAGCTGTGGATTCAATCTACGCGACGACGGTGGTCGTGGTCGAGGCCGATAAGATAGGCTCGGCCGCGTCGCCTCTGGGTCTGTCAAAGACTCTGGCGGTCAGGTGCTCTTCGACGGCGACGCCGCGCGCCGGAGATGTGGTGGCGGTGCGCGCATTGACCGACAGCGCGACCTACAACCAGTTGGAGCTGCCGACCGGTAGGCTTGCGAAGATCAATCCGGGCGACCGTATTATCGGCGTGCTCGGGAGAAGGCGCGCGCTGAAGGGCTTCGTCGGCGACGTGCCGGAGAGCATAGAGGCTGGCGACCATCTGCACCTGCTGAACATGGGCGGCGTGATCGGCTGCTGCACGGGCCACCATTCCAGCCTGAGCGATGCGATCAAGGTCGAAGTGATCGGGCTGGTTTGCGACGAGGCGGGCCGCGTGCTCAATATCGCGGACGCGGCGCTGCCGGGGCGCGAGACCCTGGGCCGGAGCGCGCCGCTCGTCCTGGTGGCCGGGACGTGCATGAATAGCGGCAAGACTTACGCGGCGACCGAGTTGATTAAGCAGGCGACGCGGCGGGGTCTGCGCGTGGCGGGAGCGAAGCTGTCGGGTGTCGCGTGCCTACGCGACACGCTCAACATGGCGGATCACGGCGCGGTGGCGACCGCAAGCTTCCTGGATTGCGGCCTGCCTTCGACGGTCGGCGCGGGCGACCTGGCTCCGGTCGCCCGGTCGATCATCGCGCGGCTTAACGAAAGCGCGCCCGAGCTGATCGTCATTGAGCTTGGCGACGGCATCCTCGGCGGCTACGCGGTCGATTCCGTGTTCGAGGATGCGGAGCTGCGCTCGGCGACCAACGCTATTATCTTCTGCGCTTCGGATTACGTAGGGGCATGGGGCGGCATCGAGCTTTTCAGGCGGCGTGGAATCGAAGTCGATCTGATCGCGGGCTCTGTGACGGATTCGCAGATGGGCCAGGACTACATAGAGCGCGAGTTCAACGTCCCGGCGGGCAATGCGCGGCGCGACGGCGCGCGTCTCTTTAATATCGTGCAGGCGAAACTGCCCGCGCGCGTCTGAGAGTAAGAGAGTGAAGATAAGAGCAGGCATTTTCGGGGGCTCCGGTTACGGCGGCGCGGAATTGTTGCGTCTGCTGCTCGCGCACCCCTTTGTCGAGATTACTCTCGTCACGGCCAACGAACAGGCCGGAAAGCGGGTCTCAGAAGTTCACAAAAATCTTTTGGGACTGACAGACCTGCGCTTCGAGAGCGCGCCCGCGGAGCTTGAGACGCTCCCCGAGCTTGATTACGTTTTTCTGGCGCTTCCGCACGGGCAGGCCATGAGCGTCGCGCCGCGTCTGCCGCGCGCGGTGAAGGTGATCGATCTTTCGGGCGATTTCCGCCTGAGCGATGCAGCCTTATTCGAGCAGCACTACGGGCGGGCGCATACGGCCATGCAGGCGCAGGCGGATTTCGTTTACGGGTTGACGGAGACGAATCGCGCGCGGATCGGGTCGGCGCGCGCGATCAGCAATCCGGGATGCTTTGCGACGGCTACGCTGCTCGGGCTTGCGCCGCTCGTCGCCCAAAACATGCTGAGCGGGCGCATCATCGTCGATGCCAAGACGGGCTCATCCGGTTCGGGCATCAAAGCGGCTGCCAATACGCACCACCCGCAGCGCATGAACTCCTTCTACGCCTACAAGCCTTTCACGCACCAGCACGTGCCTGAGATCGAGCAGGAACTGCGCACCCTGGGCGATTGGCCGGGCGAGCTTGTCTTCATGACGCACTCGTTGCCCGTCGCGCGCGGCATCTTCGCTTCCATCTATGTCGAGACGAAAAAGGAGCTGACAACGGACGCGGCCCGCGCCCTTTTCGCGGACTTCTACGCCGACTCCTTCTTCGTGCGCGTTGTCGAAGGCTCGCCAGACATCAACTGGGTCAAGACGACCAATTTCTGTGACATAGGTTTTGCAGCGCGCGGGCGCAATCTGGTCATCTTCACGGCGCTCGATAATCTGGTCAAAGGCGCTGCGGGGCAGGCCGTGCAGAACATGAACCTGATGGCCGGGCTGGACGAAAAGACCGGGCTCTTACTGACGGGCACCAATCCATAAAGAATGAGCCTCAAGTCCAGATGCCCGAGTCACGTGTTTGAAACCGTAACTTGAGCATCGGGGCCCTGGGGACGCGGGGGGTTGAGACTTTTGGGACTTTTTGCGGAGATCGCGGGCGTCGAGGAGCGCTATCAACTGGCGACGTATAAGAAGATGTCGCTGGCGGCCGAGCGCGGTCGCGGCGCCTGGATTTATACCAGCGAGGGCGAGCGTTATCTCGATCTGTACGGCGGGCACGCGGTCGCCGCGACGGGCCATTGCCACCCGCACGTCGTCGCCGCGATCAGCGCGCAGGCCGAGCGGCTGCTCTTCTATTCAAACCTGGTTTATTCGCAGATGCGTGCCCGTGCCGCTGAAAAGCTGATCGCAATCGCTCCGCCCTCGATCACGAAAGCATTCTTCTGTAATTCGGGGACTGAGGCTAATGAGAACGCGATGCGGATGGCGCGCATGGCGACCGGCAGAGAGAAGGTCATAACTTTCTCGGGCGGCTTTCACGGGCGCACGGCGGATGCGATCAGCGCCACGTTCCTGGGCAGGTATCGAGAGCTTGGAAGACCGAATGTGCCCGGCCACGTGCGCGCCGAGTTCGGTGATATTGAATCCGTTCGCTGCCTCGCGGACGAAACGGTGGCGGCCATCATGCTTGAGCCGATTCAATCGATGGCGGGCGTTCGCGTGGCCGCCCCGCAGTTTTACAGGCAGTTGCGCGAGCTGGCAACAGAGCGCGGAATCATGCTCGTTTACGACGAGGTTCAGACCGGCATCGGTCGCACGGGAGAGTGGTTCTTCGCTGGAACCAGTGCGGGCGACATGGTTGTGCCGGACATCATTACGCTGGCGAAAGCGCTCGGCAGCGGCGTCCCCGTCGGCGCGTGCCTCGTCAACGAGCGCGTCGCCTGCGCGATCAGGGAGAATGATCTGGGCACGACTTTTGGCGGCGGGATGCTGGCGATGGCGGCCGTCAATGCGACGCTCGAAGCGATTGAGATAGACAGGATGCTGGATAATGTGAGGGCGGTCGAGGGCCATCTGCGCGAGCGCCTGGAAGGTGTCCCGCAGGTCGTGCGCGTGCGCGGGCTCGGGTTGCTGCTCGGCGTCGAGCTTAGAGGGAAGGCTGCGCCCGTTCATCAAGCCCTGCTCGAACGCCGCATCATCACCGGCACGTCGAGCGACCCGCACGTGCTCCGTCTACTGCCGCCGCTCTGCCTGAAGCGCGAAGAGGCAGACATGTTCGTCGAGACGTTGAAAGAGGTCGGCCCCGATGGGTGAAGCTTTGCGTTTAGGGCTCTGCCCCATGAGCCGCGCGCCAGAGTCTTAAAATTCAAAAGTTTAAGGTCGAGTACATTAATGCCTGAAGATTTTCTGACGACAGCGGATTGGACGCGCGCCGAGCTTGAGCTATTGATCGACGCGGCGCAGCGATTCAAGCGCGGCGAGCAGCGGTCACGCGCCCTCGCTGGCCGCTCCGTCGCGCTCGTCTTCTTCAATCCCTCATTGCGGACGCGCGCCTCGATGCAGGTGGGCGTCTACGAGCTTGGCGGCAATGCGGTGGTGTTGGAGCCGGGCGGGACAAGCTGGACGTTGGAGCACGCGGAAGGCGTCGTGATGGACGGTGATAAGACGGAGCACGTGACGGAATTTGTACGCGTGCTCGGAAGATACTGCGCGGCCATCGGCGTGCGCTCGTTTGCGGCGCTCAAGGATTGGGAAGAAGAGCGGCGCGATCCCGTCTTGCAGGCTTTCGCGCGTCATAGCCCGGTTCCGGTCATCAACCTGGAATCGGCGATGCATCATCCGTGTCAGGCGATGGCCGATATGATGACCTTGCGCGAGCGGCTCGGCGAGGGACGCAAAAGAGTAGTGCTGACCTGGGCCTGGCATCCGAAGGCGCTGCCGATGGCCGTGCCCAACAGCTTCGCGCTGGCCGCTGCGCAGATGGGCCATGAAGTGACGGTCGCGCAACCCGATGGATACGAGCTGGATGAAGAGTTGATGCGCTCTGTCAAGCAGAGGGCCGAAGAGTCGGGCGGGAGCCTGCGCTTCACCAACGAGATGGATGAAGCGTTTGACGGGGCCGAAGCTATCTATGCAAAGAGTTGGGGAAGCCTTAAGTTTTACGGTGCGCCCGAAAAGGAACAGCAAGTGCGCGCGAGCCTGCGGCGCGACCGCTGGATCGTCGATGAGCGGCGGATGGCGCGCACGAGCAACGGCATCTTTATGCATTGCCTGCCCGTGCGCCGCAACGTGATCGTGACCGACGGCGTCCTGGATTCAGACCGCTCGGTTGTCATAGACGAAGCGGAGAATCGCCTCCACGTGCAGAAGGCGATCATGGCGCGACTGCTCGGAGGTGAAACGGGATGAGCGAGGCGCGCCCCGAAATCTTGAATAACCAGTTGCGCCTGGATCTGCTGCGCGAAGCTTTGCCCTACATCCAGCGCTTTCAGGGCAAGACCTTTGTCGTCAAGCTCTCTGGCAAGGCGACGGAAGACGGCTCGAACCTCGCCTCGATTGCGGAAGAACTGGCGCTGCTGCATCAGGTGGGCATTCGCGTCTGCGTGGTGCATGGCGGCGGAAAGCAGTTAAGCGACCTGGCCGAGCTACTGGGCGTCGAGCAGACGATCATCGAGGGCCGCCGCGTCACGGACGACGCGACGCTGGAGATGGCTAAGATGATCTTCGCGGGCAAGATAAACACGGACATCCTGGCGGCGCTGCGCCGCCGCGGAGTTGAAGCCGTTGGCCTCTCAGGCGTCGATGGCCAGATCGTGCATGCGGAGCGCCGCCCGCCCAAAGAAGTGCTGAACCGCGAGACGGGCGAGCGCTCGTCCGTCGATTTCGGTCACGTTGGCGATGTCATACGCATAGACTCGCGCCTCCTGTGCGTGCTGCTCGATCAGGGCTACCTCCCGGTTGTCTCTTCGCTCGGCGCGGATGCGGAGGGAATGGTCTTCAACATCAATGCCGATACCATCGCCTCAGAGATCGCCGTCCGTCTCGAAGCCGAGAAGCTCATACTGCTGTCGGATGTGGACGGAATCTACCTGCGTGCGGGCGAGCCGGAGACGAAATTATCGCGCCTCACTGGCGCCGAGGCCGAATCGCTGGTGCGTGACGGACGGGCGACGGGCGGCATGATACCGAAGCTGCAATCAATCGCCTCGCTGCTTCGGCGCGGCGTCCGAAGCGCCCACATCATCAACGGCTCGACGCGCAACGCCCTGCTCTCGGAGGTTTTCACAGACGAAGGGACGGGCACGATGATCGTCGCGGAAGAGCAGGGAGGAACGAAGGCCGCCAGCGATGAGGGATGAATCAGTGAATGCGTCAAATGAATCACTCACTCAACCCCTTTCATCCCTCATCCCTTCGCGTCACTCTCCCTCGCTGCCGTGATCGCGCAGCCTAACCAGTTCTTCAATCGAGAGGTTATTCAGGCCGCGCGCTTTCATGCGCTCGATGAATGTGGCCGTTACGCCGTGGTCGCGCATCAGAATCAGTTGAGCCGGAGTCGCGCCCTCGTAGCCGAGCCGTTTAATCTCCCTGACGAAATCCGTGCTCACCCCGTGATCCTTCATCTTTATAAATTCGTCCACGGTGAGGCGCGTGTAGCCCAGCTCCGCCATCTCTCTGACGAATCCTGCGCTCACTCCATGATCCTTCATCTCGACCAGTCGGCCCGCAGAGAGATTGTCATAGCCCAACGCTTTAAGCTCCTTGATGAAGTCTGTGCTGACGCCGTGATCCTTCATCTCTACGAGGTCGTCGACGCTTAGTTGAGAGTAGCCGAGCGTCGCCAGTTCTTTAATGAATCCGGTGCTGACGCCGTGATCGCGCATCTCTACCACCTTGCTGAGCGGGAGGCGGTCGTAGCCCGAGTCCTTTAGCGTTCTGATGAAGTCCGGGGTAACGCCGTGATCCCTGGTTCTGACGAGCGTTTCGGCAGAGAGTCGATCATAACCGAGCGCCGTCAGCTCCCTGATAAAGCTCAGGGTCACGCCGTGGTCGCGCATCTCTATGAGGTCTTCGACCGAGCGCAGGGTATAGCCGAGCGCCTTGAGACCCCTGACGTAATCGACGCGAACGCCGTGCGTTCCCATATCGACCAGTCTATCCAGCGACGGACGCGCGTAGCCCTGCGCCCTCAACTCTTCAATCAAAGCGAGGCTGACATCATGGAGCGCCATCGAAAATTGTTGTTCGGCAGAGGGCGTGCCGTAGCCCCTGCTTTTCAGCTCGGCGGCAAACGCGGGCGCGGGCGAGAATGTGAAATGACCCGAGCCGCTTCCGTCCTTGAACCAGCCCTCGCAATTGAGCGTTCCGGCGTCACGCCGGAACTGGAATTGAACGTGAGCGCCGCTCGACATCGCCTGCTCACGCGTGAGCCCCTGTAACTGCTCCGGCGCGACTTCAAAGGAGGTGTTACTATTGAAAGAGTGATCGTCCCCACGCCAACGATAACGTAAGGTCATCTGCACGCCCGTCTCGCCCGTGCGGAACTCGATCAGCCATTGGCCCGTGAAAGACTCCTGCTGCGCGCTCGTGTTGTTCGTATATGACACGGGGACGCAGCCGAGCGCGAGCGCGACCGTGACCGTCGCCACGGCGGCCGCGAGCCATGCTTTATAGTTTGTCAATAATCGCCGGAAGGGATGCCCGCTCGGGTCTGAGCCTTGTAGGTGCTTCATAGAGTGCCTCCTGTATGTTTCGTGAGATGGCTGGACGCAGTTGTTCAGAATCGCGAAACCGTTTCCCATTTCTGCAAAAGATAAACACCATCTGCGCCCTTTTTGCGGCAAAATCCTGCTAATATCGATCCAGTCAATGTATAGACTGCAAAGAGCATGCCCATGAATACAAAAGACGAGCGATAAGTGCTGAGCCGCAGGCCGATTATTTACTCGTCCCAGGCTCATTCGTCACCGCCTCTGAAATGTTGACCGTCCGCCTGCTCACGCCTGACAATACAATTATCTGCAACCGGATTCTGTGAAAAAAGGTGATGTGCGAATAGTGGAACGTGAAGTGCAAAGAAAAAGCCGCTTCGCACGGAAGCTCTTTATTGAGTGGAGGCGACTGGAATTACCGGCCGAGCGCGAGCGCATCATTGTCGCCGTGTCGGGCGGGGCCGATTCGATGGCCCTGCTGCTGGCGCTCGACGAGTTGAAGAGAGCCGGACGGCTCGCGCTCGATCTGACGGTGGCGCACCTGGATCATGGCTTGCGCGCCGAGGCTGGTGAAAATGACGCTCGATGGGTGGCGCAGGCGGCGGCACGCTTCGGCCACGAGGTGACGCTCGGACGTGTGGCCTTGAGGGAGCGGGTCGCCGCGAGCGGTGATAATCTGGAACAGGCTGCACGCCGTGCTCGTTACGAATTTCTGACAGGGGTCGCGGCCAGGCGGAGGGCGCGGCTGGTTCTGGCCGCGCACACTATGGACGATCAGGCCGAGACTGTGCTGCTGCGACTCCTGAGAGGTAGCGGCGCGGAAGGATTGAGCGGTATTGAGCCCGTACGTGTGCTTGATGAGCATCATGCTGTGTTGCTCGTCAGACCGTTGTTGCGCTGGGCGCGTCGCACGGAAACAGAAGAGTATTGTCTTGAGCGGGGTATCCAAGCGAGAGTTGACGCGATGAACACGGACGAAAGATTCGCGCGCGTGCGTGTGCGAAAGACTCTGCTGCCACTGATGCAGAGCTTTAACGGAAGGGTCGTCGAGGCGCTCGGGCGAACCGCCCGGTTGCTGCGCGAGGATGCGGCGGCGCTCGAACTGGCGGCGGCGGAGCTGCTTGCGGCGGCGAGCGTGCACGACCGCTTGCAGAACGGGCTCTCGCCGCTTCGCGTGGAGGTTCTAAGGAGCGCGCCCGTGGCCATAAGCAGACGCGCCCTGCGTCAATGGCTCGCGCGCGGGCGCGGCGATCTGAGACGACTGGAGATGGCGCACCTGCTGGCGGTCTGGAAACTGCTCGCGGGCGAGCGAGGCGGGCGCACGATTGAGCTTCCCGGCGGAGCGATCGTCACTAGAAAGCGCGGGCAGCTCTACTTTCACCCCAAAAGAGTTGAAAAAGGGAACGCCCCCGTCTAAAATCAACGCCTGTCGAGCCGCCGCCCTTCCGGCGAGCGGTTTTTCGTTGGGCTCCCGCGAGAGGCGCGGTCGCAATATGGCCGAGATCAAAGAAGTTTACAGCGCGGCGCAGATCGCCGACCGTGTCGAGACCCTCGCCAGAGAGATAACTCAGGCTTGCGAGGGCAGAGAACTCACTGTGCTCGGCGTGCTCGACGATAGCTTCGTCTTTCTGGCCGACCTGTTGCGCTCTCTCAAGACGCCTGCCCGCACGGCCTTTCTACGCTACGATCACCAGAGCCTGGGCGGAGTCCAGGATATATCCTTCAGCACGCGTATGGATCTTTCGGGCCGCGATGTCGTACTGGTTGAAGGCGTGCTCGATACGGGCGTGACGCAGGAGTATTTGATTAAGCATCTGGGCGCGCACGGCGCAAAGAGCGTGCGGCTGTGCGTGCTGGTCGATAAGCCCGACCGCAGGCGGCTCGATCTGCAACCGGACTGGCGCGCCTTCGAGACGCACGAAAGCTACGTTTTCGGGTATGGGCTGGGATTCCAGGAGCGCTTCAGGGAGTTGCCGTTTCTGGCTACTTTTGCGGAGTAATCGGGACTTTACGGCCGCCGAACAAGGCGCGGTTTCAAGGATAGGGGCAGAGAGGCCCGCAAAAGTGCGCAACGCGAGTAGCCTCAAGGGCATCTTAATTTAGCGGCCGCAGCCGGGATAAAAGCTGATTCGCTCTCCTCCGGCGCGCGCCTCGATTTACAGGGTTTTCGGAGAGCGACAAAAGGTGCCGTCATGGGGTATGATCGGCATCGGAGGCTAGGAAACATTTTGAGTTCTACGGCACGACAAATAATCTTCTGGTTGTTCATAGTGGTTGGGGCGCTCCTGCTCTATAAGTTCCTTGTGAACCCAGCGGGCAAGAACAGCAGCCAACTCTCTTATGGAGAACTGGTCGCCAAAGTTGAAAAGGGCGATATTCGCAGCATGACTGTCAAACAGTCTGAGGTTGTGGCGGTCGATAAAGAGAATAAAGAGTACCGCACGCAGCTTGCCAACGAGTTCGTCAAAAGAGATTTGATGAGTCTGGCGACGACCAAGAGCGAGAACGGCCAGGAGCAGAAGGTCGCCAAGGTCGAAGAGGAGGGCGGCGGCAGCCTTATCTGGCCCGTGCTGCTCAGTTGGGCTCCGATCCTCTTTATCATAGGCATCTGGATTTTCATGCTGCGGCAGATGCAGTCGGGCGGCAACAAGGCGCTCAGTTTTGGCAAGTCGCGCGCCAAGCTTCTCAATAACCAGCAGAAGCGCGTCACCTTCAAGGACGTGGCGGGCGTCGAAGAGGCCAAGGAGGAGTTGCAGGAGATCATAGAATTTCTCAAAGAGCCGCAAAAGTTTCAGAAACTCGGCGGACGCATTCCCAAAGGGGTGCTCATGATGGGCCCGCCGGGAACGGGTAAGACCCTTCTGGCGCGCGCCATCGCGGGCGAAGCCAACGTCCCCTTCTTCTCAATCAGCGGTTCGGACTTCGTAGAGATGTTCGTCGGCGTCGGCGCGTCCCGCGTGCGCGACCTCTTCGAGCAGGGGAAGAAGAACGCGCCGTGCATCATCTTCATAGACGAGATCGATGCGGTGGGACGACATCGTGGTGCAGGCTTAGGTGGTGGTCACGACGAGCGCGAGCAGACGCTCAACCAGTTGCTCGTCGAGATGGACGGCTTTGAGTCGAACGACGGCGTGATCCTGATCGCTTCGACCAACCGGCCCGACGTGCTCGATCCGGCGCTGCTTCGTCCCGGACGCTTTGATCGCCGCGTCGTCGTCTCGCGGCCCGACGTGCGCGGGCGCGAGGGCATTCTTAAGGTTCACACCCGAAAGATTCCTCTCGGCGAGGATGTCGACATCAGCGTGATCGCGCGCGGCACGCCGGGCTTTACCGGCGCTGACCTTGCGAATCTGGTCAACGAGGCGGCCTTGAACGCGGCGCGCTATAACAAGAAGCTGGTCGCCATGCCCGACTTCGAGCTGGCGAAGGATAAGGTCTTGATGGGCGCGGAGCGCAAGTCGATGGTCATTTCGAACGAGGAGAAGCGCATCACGGCCTATCACGAAGCCGGTCATACGCTGGTCGGACTGAAAGTGCCGAACGCCGATCCCGTCCATAAGGTGACGATCATCCCGCGCGGCATGGCTTTAGGTGTGACGCAGCAGTTGCCCGAAGGCGACCGTCACAACTACTCCAAGGAGTATTTGCTGGGCCAGATCGCAATTCTGATGGGCGGGCGTATTGCCGAAGAAATCTTCCTCAGCAATATTACGACCGGCGCATCGAACGACATTGAGCGGGCGACGGAACTGGCGCGCGCCATGGTCTGTGAGTACGGCATGTCGGAGCTTGGGCCTTTGACGTTCGGCAAGAAGGAAGAGCAAATCTTTCTTGGCCGCGAGATCGCGCAGCATCGTGATTTTTCGGAAGATACCGCCATCAAGATCGATCAGGAAGTCAAACAGATCATCTCGGGGCAGTACGGGCGGGCCAAGCAGATCATCGAAGAGAATCGCGACACGATGGTTCGCCTGTCGGAAACCCTCCTGGAGCGAGAATCCCTGGACGGCGTGCAGATCAGGCGCATCGTCGCCGGTCTCCCGCTCGACGACGATCAGCCGCCGACCTCGAATGACGACGAGCGGCCGCAGCTCAAAGAGCCTGCGATCAAGCCTCTCAAGCCGATCCTGCCGCCGATCACCGGCAGCAACCCTGCTACCGCCTAAAGCGGCGGTCAGGCAGAGAGGGTAGAAGTGAAAGGCAAAAGTGAAGACGAGCTTCTTCGCTTTTGCCTTTTTACTTTTGCCCTCTTTAGTTTACCTTTGCCTTGTGAATCACGAGTGGAAACTATCGCGTCGCACGCTCTCTCTGGGCGAGCGTACGCTCCTGATGGGCGTCGTCAATGTGACGCCCGATAGTTTCAGCGACGGCGGTCAGTTCTATACTGTCGAGCAGGCCCGCGCGCACGCTGAGGCTTTGATCGCGGACGGCGCCGACATTATAGACATCGGCGGCGAATCGACGCGGCCCGGCTCCGCGCCCGTCACTACGGAAGAAGAGCTGCGCCGCATCGTTCCCGTCATCTCCTACCTGGCGAAGAGCACAGCGGTCGCGATCTCCGTCGATACTACTAAAGCGGAGGTTGCGCGCGCCGCGCTCGACGCCGGAGCCGAGATCGTCAACGACATCTCCGCTCTTCGTTTCGATTTCCACATCGCGGACGAGGTGGCCGGGGCCGGGGCCGGGCTTGTGCTGATGCACTCGCGCGGAACTCCTGCGACGATGCACCGCCTGCCGCCCGTCTCCGAAGTTTTAGAGGACGTGACGCGCAGCCTTCGCAGCAGCATCATGATGGCCGAGCGGCGCGGCGTCCCTGCCCATTCAATCGCGCTCGACCCCGGCATCGGCTTCGGTAAAAGCCCCGAACAGAACGTCGAGCTAATCGCCCGGCTCGACGAATTCGCGCGCAGCCTGCCCGGTTTTCCCATCCTCATCGGCACCTCGCGCAAGTCTTTCATAGGGCGGCTGCTCTCGGGAGCGCCCGTCACGGAGCGCGTCTACGGGACGATGGCGACCGTCACGGCGGCTGTTTTGAACGGGGCGCATATCGTGCGCGTCCACGATGTAAGGGCTGCTCGGGAAACGGTGCGCGTCGCTGATGCAATCCGGCGCGCGACCCGTTAGAATGGCCGGGCGTCCCCGTGCCCTTCAAACCTTAAATGGAGAACGACCGATGACCCTGATGCAAAAGCTCTGGCGTGTGTGCGCGCTCCTCTGCGTGTTGGTTTTCGTCTCAGGCTTTGCGGAATGCTACAAGCCCGTGACGAAGAACCAGCTTCCGAAGCACATTCGCACGGTGGCCGTCCCCGCGTTTCAGAACGAGGCGCTGCGCTATAAGATCGAGTCGCGTTTCAGCGAGGCCGTTATTAACGAGATCGTGCGGCGCGGGCGGGGCTTGCGCGTGCAGGGCGACCGCGAGGGCGCCGATGCCGTAGTCGAAGGCGTCATCCGAAGTTTCAGCTTCGGCGGCGTGCTGCTCGACGAGAGAGGGCGCGCGCGCATCTTCGAGGTCACTATAGTCGCGGCCGTGACGGTGCGCGATCAGGTGGAGAATCGCGTCTTATATGATAATCAGAACTTCGTCTTTCGCGGCGAATTTGAGTTCGCCAACGACCCGCGCAGTTTCTTCAACGAGGAAGACCCGGCCGTGCAGCGCATGGCCCGCAGCTTCGCCGAATCTGTCGTCTCAACCCTCATCAACGGCTTCGGAGTGAATGAAGAGAAATGAGCACGCTCTCGCGCGAAGAACTACGCCGCGCCCTCAAAGCGAAACAGTTAGCCCCGCTCTATCTACTGTTCGGCCCCGAAGGCTACCTGCGCGAGCGCGCCGCCCGCGCCATCAGCGAGACGGCGCTCGCGGACGCCCCTCTGCGCGAATTTAACGAGACGAGCTATAGCCTGCTAAGCGTCGATGTGCAGCAGGCTATCGCTGCCGCCGAGCAGCTTCCGATGATGGCGCGGCGGCGCGTCGTGCGCGTTGCGGACTTCGCACGCCTGCGCGAGGCGGATGAGGAGGCGCTCGTGCGCTACGTTACGCGTCCCGCCGAATCCAGCGTCGTCATCTTTATGACGGACGAGCTGGACAAGCGGCGCAAGCTGAGCAAGACATTGATGGATGCTTGTGTGAGTGTGGAGTTCGCGCCGCTCGATGATAGAGAGCTGGCCGTGTGGGCCAGGGGCCGCCTCAAAGAGCTGAAGGTTGAGACGGACGAACGCACCCTGCATCAAATCGTCGCGCTCGTCGGCAGCAATGTTCGCATGCTCTCGAACGAGCTGGACAAGCTGGCGGCGGCCGCGCTCTCAACCGGCTTTATCACGATGGAGATGGTCGAGACGCTGGTGGGCCGTTCGCGCGAGTTGTCCAACTTCGAGTTGACCGATCATCTGATTACGCGCAATCGACAGCGCGCCCTGCAAACTTTAGAACGCCTTCTGGACGACGGCGCGGAGCCGTTGATGCTCATCGGGCTCATCGCCAGCAATTATCATCGTCTCGCGCTCGCCAAAGAGTTGATGTCGCGCGGCGCGCCCAATCAGGAGGTCTTCCGTCTTGTCGCCATGCCCTACAGCAAGCGCGAGGAGTTCCTGGCTACGGCCCGCCGCAGCGACTCCGATGCGCTGGCACGCAGCATCAAACGCATCGCCGCCGCTGACCTCGCCATCAAAACCTCCAGGGCCACTCCGCGCCTGCAGCTTGAGCTTCTCGTCTGCGAGCTGTCCGGCTGAGACGCTGGCCTGAGCCGCCCCTCGTATCTATACGAGGCACGTAAGGAGAGCTGCCCCGCCAAAACAGCGTCCCCTCAGAAATCGAGCGCTTTCAAATCCGGCTCAACCCAGCTCGCTTTGGCCTCCGGTGATGAAAGCAGCTCCCTGCTGTAGTAATCGAAGACCAGCCGTGAATCGCCGTAGGTCGCCGTCAACAGGTTGGCAAGCTCAAGGATAGAGCTTGCGGGCGGCGCGTCGTCCAGGAACCGTCGCACCAGCCTGAGCCAGAAGATCGTCAGCGTCTCATTGTAGCCTTGAGCGCCGTGATGATTTATGAAGCGGAAAAGGCTCGCGCGCATGCTCGCGGTCGCCTCGGCGCTCGGCAGCCGCTTGAGATACCAGAGCGCGACCGTCAGGTGCGCGCGATGCTTGAACTCGGACGGCGGTATCGAGCACGCTTCAAAGCCCCGCACAATGGCTTCAACCTCAGACGCGCTCTCGTAGATGCTTTTCGACTCGGCCATCTGTTTTTACTCCTCAAAACGGGGGTTTCATCGACGCGGAGGCGCTCGTCAATGGGCGGGAGCGCTCGTGTCAATGGAAACGAATGCAAAAAGGTGAGGCGGATCGAAACGCTTCGATCCGCCTCACCTTCGACGAAATTTTTATATGTTCGACTCTGCTACTTGGCGCTCGCCTGATTGACTCTGGTCGTCAGGCGCGATTTATAGCGCGCGGCGGCGTTACGATGCAGCACGCCCTTCTGCACAGCCTTATCGATGGTTGAAATGGTTTCCGGCAGCGCGGCCTGGGCATTGCCGCTCTCAAGCTCCGTTCGCAGCTTCTTAATCGAAGAGCGCAGGCGCGTTCGATTACTACGATTGATCTGGCGGCGCTTTTCGTTCTGCCGCACACGCTTCTCCGCTGATTTATGATTGGGCATTTAAATCTCCGTCAGTCAAAAATTTCTCGAATAATTCGGTGCCACAGGCGAAGCTTTTCGCCCTTCGGCACAAGCGGCAAAGTATAGGGATCAGGCGGACGAGTGTCAAGGCGCGGGGCGTCTTCAAAGGCCGGTTTGATTTGATTCCTCTAAGGTAATTGACACCCCCGCGCGCCATGTAGTAGCGTCCATATCGCCTTTATATGCGAAACACCGAAGCCGCATCCTCATTCGCCTGCCGCCGTGGCCTTAATTTCCCCGTGCAACAAGGAGACTGCTTCAGCTTTTGAAAAAGATAGAACTTCCACCGCGAGGTCTGGAGACGCTTTTCGGCGTCCACGACCAGAACATAAAGTACCTTGAATCGCTCCTGGACGTGCGCATCAACGCGCGCGGCCAAGACCTCTCGGTTGACGGCGACCCGAAGGATGTCGCCACGGTCGAGCGCATCCTGGAAGATTTCTCAGACCTGTTTACCGAAGGCAAGACGTTCACGGACAAAGAGTTGCGCGAAGCCTTCGCGCAGATCGCCGAAGACCGCGCCTACTCCTTACGCGACTATTTTACGAAGGCGCGCTTCAATCCGGCTGGCAAAAAACAGGTCGCGCCCAAATCGGCCACGCAGCGCCGCTATATCGAAGCCATCCAGAACAAGGATGTCGTCTTCGGCGTCGGAGTCGCGGGTACAGGTAAAACGTATCTCGCGGTTGCGATGGCCGTCCAGGCGCTGATGCAGAAGCAGGTCAATCGCATCGTGCTCGCGCGGCCTGCGGTCGAGGCGGGCGAGAAGCTTGGATTCCTGCCGGGCGATTTGCAGGACAAGGTTGATCCGTACCTCAGACCGCTCTACGACGCACTGTTCGACCTGATCGACTACGAGCGCGTGACGCGTCTGCTTGAAAAGCGCGTCATCGAGGTCGCGCCGCTGGCCTTCATGCGCGGAAGAGCGCAACCTTTGAACAGCCGCGTATTGACTCCGACGGGCTGGCGCACGATGGGTAGCCTCAAACCCGGCGATGCTATCGTCGGCTCTGACGGGGAGCAGACGCGGGTGACGGGCGTTTATCCGCAAGGGCCGAAAGAGATATATCGCCTGACAATGACAGACGGTGCGAGCACTCTGGCCTGTGCCGAACATCTCTGGGCGGTTCGCACGCTGGAGGATAAACGCAGGCACAAACCTCTGCGCATCTTGCAGACCGGCGAGATGATTGACAATTTCCGGCGCAATCATCAATACTGGTACGAGCTGCCGCTGCTTTCAGCGCCCGTCAACTGGCCGTATCGTAAAGTCTCGCTTGAGCCGTATGCGCTGGGATTGCTACTCAGCGACGGTTGCATTACGGGTAAAACCTCGCCCAGTTTCACTACCTCCGATGTGGAATTGGTCTCGTCTCTGGAATTGGCTCTCGCCGATATGAATCTTTCGTTTCGGCGCAAATCCAGCCTCGACTATGTCATCACCAATCCCGAGGCGGGACACGGCGGGGTTCCTGTTCTTAATCCGCTCACTCAAACCTTGCGCGGGCTGCAATTGTCTGGAACCCATTCGTCTACGAAATTCATTCCAGAAGACTATCTCTATAATAGTCCCGAGATTCGGCTCGCGGTTTTGCAGGGCTTGTTGGATACGGACGGCGGGCCCGTCACACAGGAAGGCCGGACGTGCAGGATTCAGTATACGACCACATCGCAACGCTTGAAGGACGATGTGCTGTTTCTGGTACGTTCGCTGGGCGGCGTTGCCTATTGGCGAAGGCGCAGGGCGGAAGGCCGCAAGCCCGGTTTCGCAAATGGCAGGGAGATCCCCTACCGCAACGATGCTTTTGTGATGGATATACGTCTGCCGGAGGGTCTCGATCCATTTCGCCTCAAAAGGAAATCCGACCTTTACCACGCCAGCGGCGGCGGTCGTCCGGTGCGTTTCATTAAAAACATAGAAGCGGTCGGCATGCAGGAAACGCTATGTATCAGCGTCGCAGCCCCCGATTCGCTCTATGTCACAGACGATTTTATTCTGACCCACAACACGCTTGCGGATGCATTCATCATCCTGGACGAGGCGCAGAATACGACTAGCGAGCAGATGAAGATGTTTCTGACGCGCATCGGCTTCGGCTCGAAGGCTGTGATTACGGGCGACGTGACGCAGATCGACCTGCCGACCGGAAAGAGAAGCGGGCTCATAGAGGCCGAGCGCGTCCTCTCCAACGTCGAAGGCATAGAGTTCGTCTACTTCACCGAAAAGGATGTCGTGCGCCACCGCCTCGTCCAGATGATTATCAAGGCTTACGAGGCCCACACGTCCAAGAGCAATATTTAGAGCAGCGACGAGCGAAGAGAGGCAAGCGATGAGGCGGAAAAGGTTTGTCTTTAACTCGTCGCTCGGCCACTCTTCATCTTCTATCCCTGACTCGCTCTCTTATGATCGAGGTTGTTAACAGACAGCGTCGACTGCCTGTGGACGCGGGGCGCTGGAAACAGTTTGCCGGAAGTGCCCTCAAGAATATAGGGCGCGAAGATGAGGGCGCGGCGATTGTGTTCGTTTCAGATCGCGCGATGCGTGATTTGAATCGACGCTTTCGCGGGCGCGACGCGACGACCGATGTGCTCTCTTTTCCGGCGGGGCAAACAGAGTTTGAAAGGCTCGTAGACGCCAATCTTGGAGATGTCGTTATCTCTGTGGAGCGCGCCGTGGCGCAGGCCGCCGAGCATGGGCTTGGGTTTGAGGAAGAGGTGGCCCAACTAATTCTGCACGGCCTGTTGCACCTGTGCGGCTACGATCATGAAACGGATGATGGGGAAATGAACCGCCTTGAACTCCGCCTTCGCCGCCGACTTGGCATATAATCTGTAAATCAGTCGGTTCGTCCCAAGTCACTTGGCTAAATGTGTTTGATTGACGAGCGATGACTGGTAACAGACAACTTCTTTTATGGAAATCGAAATAGGGATCACCTGCCTTTTGCTCATCGCGCTGACGTTTCTCGCCACCGTGGATATGGCCTTCGGCCAGTTGAGCGATGTCGGTTTGCGGCGGCTGATAAGCGAGGCTGAAGAAAGCCCGTCGGCGCGTTCGACCCCTTTTTTGAAAGAGATTTTAGAGAACAGGCCGCGCTTTCGCTTCACCCTCTCGGCGGCTATTCAGATGTTCCTGGTCGCCTTCTCCGTGCTCATCACCTCCATCTCGCTCAGTCTCTTTTCGCAGGCTCGCTTTATTCCCATAGCGCTTATCGCTGGCCTCGTCCTGGCGGGCATATTCCGGCAGCTTATCCCTCGGCTCGTCACGCTTCGCAATCCCGAGCGGGCCCTGCTCGTGCTGCTTCCGGTGGTGCGCCCCTTTTACCGTGTGCTCTCTTTCGCCGCAGACCCCTGGCACAGGTCTTTTGATCGCCTGCGGACGAATCGGCCTTCTCCGGAGATCGGCGCCGACGAGGACGAGGAGGACGGCGGCGATGATATACAAGCGCTCATAGACGTTGGCGAAGAGGAAGGCATACTGGAAGAAGAAGAGGGCGAGCTGATCCAGTCCATCATAGAGTTCGGCGATACGCGCGTCAGCGAAGTGATGACGCCGCGCACGGAGATCGTCGCGCTCTCGCTCAATGCGACCGTGCGCGAGGCGCGCGACATCATCATCGAATCGAAATACTCGCGCCTGCCCGTTTACCGCGAGCAGATTGATAACGTCGAAGGGCTCATCTACGTGCGCGACCTTCTACAGTGCTGGCCCGAAAAGCGGGAGGACGAAGGCATCGCGGCGCTCCTGCGCCCTGTCTATTTCGTCCCCGAAACCAAGTCTGTCGCAGACCTCCTAGAAGAGATGCAGAAGGCGCACGTGCAACTCGCGATGGTGATTGACGAATACGGCGGCGTCGCCGGACTGGTCACGGTCGAAGACATCCTCGAAGAGATCGTCGGCGAGATCGAAGACGAGGACACGGAGGGCGAGGAGATCGTTGAGATAGTCGAAAGCGACGACGGCTATTACGACGTGCTCGGCTCAACCGAGATCGGCAAGATCGAGCGCCTCTTCGACATGGAGATCGAGGACGACGATTTCACGACCATCGCCGGGCTCGTCATCAGCGAATCGGGCTACGTCCCGCACGCGGGCGAACGGCTCACCTTTCGCGGGCTCGACGTAGAAGTGATCGAAGCCGACAGCCGCCGCATCTCTCGCCTGCGCCTGCGCCGCGCCGCCGAGAGCCAGGCGCACAACGAGACCGCCGGTTGACAAACACGCCCCCGGCGTACGCTCCCCGCGTTGGAACCGTTCACCCCCCGGCCGCGCACACCCCCACCTCGCCACGCGTGAGGCAATCACGGCAGCCTGGAACGATTCACATCCACCGGCTACTTAGAACAGCAACAACGCGCTTTGCATGAGGGCCAGCGCCATCTCCGTCACCGTCGGCGTGCTTGCTACCGCGCCGCCCGTAGGCATATCACCCATAATCCTAGTTTGTGATTGGCTTGGTGACTGCCGAGAAATATCCATCGGCATATCTCCCGCAAATGCAGAGGTTGTCAAGATAATCGTCACGATGCCTGTGGCTAAAAGCAGTCTAAAGTGTTTCATCGTCTCCCTCCTTTTGATGTACATTTTTACCGGCCAAATTGTTGAAATTAATAAAGATGTGGCAGTTGCAAAAAATCTTGCAACCGCATTGGCGAGTCGCATAATCTCATCAACGCAATGCGCGGGGGCGCTCCTCTGAAATCCAGCCGTCTAACTATACTGAGAACCGTCCTGAGAAGGTGAGGGCGGGGAGTTCGTACCTGTAGGCGAAGCCCGCAATCGCCTGCTATGATGTGCGCGGCTCGACCTTAAGATCAAGGAACATGCAATGACCAAAGGGAGGGGTTTAAGCGATGGCTACACCGAAGCCCGGCAGGGAGCGCGACACGTCAAGCGCCGCGCGAAGCGGCCGACCCTCGGCGGGCGCATTACGATGCCGCCGTAAATTTCTGAGATACTTCCCCGAAGGATTCCGCGACGAGACGTACATCGATTGGGAGAGGGATTACAAGTGGGAGGCGCACGAGCAATGGGACGAGATGCTCGGTCGCGCCGCGTATCGTTCGCTGCTGCGAGACGGCGACTTTAAGGAGATCGCCGCGCGCGCCGTAAGGATTGAATCAAGAACCAATCTGCTGTTCTCATTCGAGAAGATGGCGCTGCGCGACGCCGTAAAATCCCCGGACGGAGCGCGCACTTTCAGCGAGGGGCTGTACGAGTTCCTCCACGGGGCGGGGAACCCGCAGCGTAAGTTTCAGAGCTGGTGCGAACGGGTCGGCTCTCTGCCGCGTAAGCAGACGCGCGTCCTGACGTGGCCACTGGTCACGGTCTTCGGATTCATAGCGCTGCCGGAAACGCACCTCTTCCTGAAACCGAACGTCACACGGACGGCGGCGCGCGAGTACGGCTTCGACTTTCGGTATCGCTCACGTCCCGATTGGGACACTTATTCAAGCCTCCTGGAGTTTGCCGAGACGGTGCGGCGCGATCTACGCGACCTTAAGCCTCGGGACATGATAGACCTTCAGTCATTCATCTGGGTGCAGGGTTCGGACGAGTATCCGGACGAGTAACTTTGCAGAGAGGGACAGAGGCGCGCGCCGCCTTTGCGCGTGTTCTTCCGTACGGGGGACGCTTCCGGCCAAAAAATTCCCCGCCGACGGCTTGCGGTCTTCGCTGGCCCGCCGTGGCCGTGCTATAAGTATTCGCCTAATCTACAAGGTCTGCCGGTATTCTCTTTGCCGCAGGCGGGAAGGCTTCAGCTCCGTATGAAAGTCGAAAGGCCCGTTTTATATAGATCGAGGATAGCCATGCTTCATTCGAGCGCCCGCGTCGTCGCCCTTATGCTTCTGTGCGCCCTCTTTACGCCCGTCGGCGTGTTGGCCCAGCAGGGCGGGCATGGCCGTGTCGCGGGCGTTGTGACGGATTCTACCGGCGGGGTTGTGACCGGGGCGAAGGTTGCGATCATCACCGCCCAGCAAGCCCTGATTGGGATGAGCGAGACCAAAAGCGACGGGAGCTTCGAGTTCGCGGAACTTCCCGTGGGCGATTACCTGCTGCTCGTGAGCCGACCGGACTTTAGCCGTCGGCGCATCGCCGTCCATGTTTCTCCGGGCGTGACTTCGGATGTCAAAGTGTTGTTGGAGATCAATGAGGTCGCCGAGAATGTCACGGTCACGGCGGAGACGGGGCGCGTTGTGGATAAAGACAGCGCCATTCAGGCCGTCAATGTTATTCCCGAAGATGCGATACGCCTGCGCACGACCGCCGTGCTCGCGCAAGTCGCGGATGAAGAGGTCGGGGTCTCGCTACAGCGCACGAGTCCGACCATCGGCGGCATCTTCGTGCGCGGGCTGACGGGCAAGAATGTTGCTACCTACTTGGACGGCGTGCGTTACTCGACTTCCGCCGGGCGCGGCGGCATCAGCACTTTCTTCAATCTGAACGAGCCCACTTCGCTTCGCGCCGTAGAGATACTGCGCGGGCCCAACAGCGCGCAGTATGGCTCTGACTCCTTAGGCGGGACGCTGCACCTGATCTCGCGCACGCCCGCTTTCGGCGGCGACACGCCCGAAACGCACGGCGAGTTCAACACCTATTTTACGAGCGCAGACCTTTCTTTCGGCGGCAATACGCTTTTCACCTACGGCACGCGGCGCTTCGGTTTGCTCGCGAACCTGACGGCCCGCCGCGTCAATACCCTGCGCCCCGGCAACGGTCTCGACGGCCACTCGTCATTGACGCGCTTTCTGGGCATCCCCTCAAACGTGCTCGGCGACCGTCTGACCGATACGGCCTTCACACAGTATGGCGGGACGCTTCATCTTAACTATGCGCCGCGGGCGGGCCAGCAGTTCATCTTTCATTACCAGCGCAGCCAGCAGGACGGAGGCAAGCGCTACGATCAGACGCTTGGCGGCGACGGCAACCTCCTGGCAGACCTTCGCAACCTGATGCTCGATCTGTTCTACGCGCGCTACCTCAAGCAGGGGCTCGGCTTCTTCGACAACGGCTCGTTCACCTTCTCCTATAACGGTCAGCGCGAGGAGCGAGTCAACCAGGGCGGGCAGGGCAACCCGCTCGCCAACATCACGCACCAGTACGAGCGCACCAACGCCTTCGGCTTCAACTTCTTCGTCGATAAGCAGCTCGCCGCCAATCATAGTTTCCTGCTCGGCGGAGACATCTACCACGAGAGGGTCAACGCGCCCGCCTACACGTTCAACCCCGTGACGAGTCGCGTTACGCTTTCGCGCCCTCGCGTGCCCGACGAGGCACGCTACATCCTCGGCGGAGTCTACGTCCAGGACGTTTACGATGTCGTGCCGGGCCGCCTGCGCCTGAGCGGGGCGCTGCGCTACAACGTCGCCTCGTATCAATCGAGGGCGGCAAACAGCCCCCTGATCGGCGGCACAACGCTCTTTCCGGACGATAGCCTGCGCGTCGCCGATTTTTCGGGTCGCGTCGGCGTGCTGGCCTCCCCGTTCAGCGGCCTGAGCCTCGTGTTCAATTACAGCCGTGGCTTTCGCGCGCCGAACATCACAGACCTCGGCACGCTCGGTCTGACGGGCGACGGCTTCGAGGTGGATTTCGCGAGCGCCGCCCGACTGGGCGGAACCATAGGCAGCTCGGCTGGTCGGAATGCCTTGACGACCGGCTTTCGGGTCGCGCGCCAGCGTTCGGAAACGAGCAATAATTTCGATGTCGGCTTTCGTTATCGACGCCGCCGCTTTGATACAGACCTGACCGCGTTCCTAATAGACATCAACCAGGCCATTACCAAACAGGCGCTCATTCTTCCGCCCGGCGCGGTGGGCCAATTCCTCGGCGACCAGCCCATCGTCAACCAGTTGCCGAACGGAGTGGTCTTCGTGCCGCTCGCTTTGAGCCAGCCCGTGCTGGTGCGCGCTAATTTCTCAGACGCGCGATTGATGGGATTGGAATACACGCTGGATTTTCGCTTTAACCGCGATTGGACTGCGGGCGGCAACTTCACCTATATCCGCGCGGAGGATCGGGCGACCGGATTGCCTCCGAACATCGAAGGCGGCACGCCGCCCGCGAACGTCTTCGTGCGCCTGCGCTACCAGCCGTCGGGCGGGCGCTACTGGGTCGAAGCATATTCGACGCTGGCCGACAGGCAGACGCGTCTCTCTTCGCTCGATCTGGCAGACCGCCGCATAGGCGCGACGCGCTCGCGTTCCAACGTCGCCAACTTCTTTAACAACGGCGCGCGCGTACGCGGGCTCACAAGCCCGGGGCCGGACGCCGTGTTCGGCACGACGGACGACGTGCTGCTCTTCACGGGCGAGACGCTCGCGCAGGTGCAGAACCGTGTGCTCGGCAGCGCCACGGCCGCGCCGCTCTTTACCTATCTTCCGGGCTACGGGCTCTTCAACGTGCGCGGCGCTTTTCGTTTCGACGAGAATAATGAATTGCTGCTGGACTTGGAGAACATCGGCGACAATAGCTATCGCGGCCCGAGTTGGGGAATCGACGGGCCAGGGCGCAGCCTGACTGTTCGTTACCAGTATCGCTTCTGACAAAACTTATTATTGGACGGCCGCTTTATCCTCAAAGCCTTGCTGTCGAAGGTAAGAGGCTCCGGACTACTGCCTTTTAGAGAAGATTGCGCAAAGGGGAAATGATGGGGCGAACGATAACAGACGAACAGCCACGGATTCATTACGATTGCTCAAAATGTCCTGCCTTTTGTTGCTCGGTCTACGAGCGCGTGCAGGTGACCAAGCGCGACCTAAATCGCCTGGCGAGATATTTCGGCGTCGCGGTCGAGGTTGCCGAGCGGCGCTATACGAAGATGCACAGCGGCGAGCGCGTCCTGCGTCGTAAACGCGACCATCTCTTCGGCGAGGCGTGCCAGTTCCTGGATCCGACGACGCGCGGCTGCACCATCTATCACGGGAGACCGCAGGTATGCCGCGAATATCCAGACCGGACGCGCTGCACCTACTACGACCTCTTGCAGTTCGAGCGTCGTCAGCAGGATGATCCCGACGTGCTGCCGCTGGTGCAGATAACTTTCCGCAAGACCCGTAAAAAGGTGGTCACGGACGCCGACGGGAGCGAAAAAATCTGGGAGTGGAGTAACGGCAACGGCAGCGACCGTTAAGGGGCCGACGCGTCGGCCCTCCGGGGCCAGTGGAGTGTCAGAAAGTTTTTCGGAGGTGGGAAAAATGCAGGAGTTTCTCTCAAGGATGATCGGGCGCAAGATAGACATCTTCTGCGGAGGCGCGTCGAGCCTGCGCGGCGAGGTGGTCAAGGTCGAGGGCGGCGTGTTGCATCTAAAGGATGACGACCATCTGATGTGCTACGTGGCGATAGATAAGATAGCGGTCGTCTGGGAGGCGCGCGACCAGGAGCATCGCGCGGGCTTCGTCTCCATTCCGCTCAATAATCGCTGAGCGCCGACTATTTAAAAAGAAGTGTCGCGGCCAAAGAGCGCGGGTCTCAGCAAGAGCAAAGCTTACTTTAAGCTTTGCTCTTGCTGAGACCCGCGCTCTGTAGCACCAGGATTTAAGGAAGCGACCGGGCGCGGCGAGCTTTAAGCGGCCGCTGCCGAACGCTCAAAACACTTTTACGAGCGCCGTCTCGCTTCTTTGATTTCGCGCTCGGCCCGTCTTCTGGCATCCTTCGCTTCCCGCTCGCTGAGCCCCAGGTTCCGAAGCGTCTCTCCGATACTGTCGCCCCTGGCCAGGCCGTCAAGAATCGCTTCTCTTGTGATTCCCGGATGACGCGTTCCCAGATTGGCGGCGAGCCGCGTGGCCGCAACGAACTGACCGAACTTCAAATCAGGATTAAGGGCGAGCGCCGATTGATAACCCTCCCTCAGATCATTAGCCGTCGTGTGAAGTCGCGCCGCCATTTCCGGATGATCGCGAAGCTCTTCGTCCGCGTGGCGCCCATTCTCGCGCCGCAAGCGCGCCCGCTCCAAGCCCGCGTCGGAATGGCCTCCGGATCGCTCCGAAGCCGTGTTGCGCCCCCTGTCGGCGCGCCCGCTTGACCTGTCGGAAGAGGTATTGATGCCCCTGTCAACGCCGATGCCGCCGGGATGTCCCCCGCCGGGATTGCCCATACCGGGGCCGCCCGCGCCACGACCTCCACCACCGCCGCCTCCGCCGCCGCGCCCTCTCCCTTGCGCCGAAGCCAAAGTCTGCGCCCCGACCAGGCATAGACACGCCAGGGCCAATGCCATAAGCACTCTGAATTTATCCCGCATAATGCTTCCCTCCGTTAAATCTAAAGTTTTCCGAATGTGTGGGGTGTGGGGCAAAAGGGAGAGTGAAAATTATATGAGATAGTACGGGTATTCGCAACGCGGCCCCATCCCCAAAGCGATGGGCCAGCGCTCCTTTCCGAGCGCTGGCCCACAAGTTCGCGTAGATGGCTTCTCTTAAACTATTCCGCAACCATCTGGGTCGGCATGGGCACGCGGCGGAAACCGTCAATCCGGCTCACCCAGTAATCGTTGAAGGGCGCATAGGCGACACCGTGGCTGCGCGACGCATGATAGAAGCCATGCTCGTCGGCGACTATGCCTACGTGCGTCAGACCGTTGAAGAAAACCAGCGTCCCGAATTTGTACCGCTCCTCGCCGCGCGCGGGCGCAAACCGGGCCCAGAAGGTGCGCGCGCTGCCGCGATCAAAGCGTATGCCGATAGATTGAAAGGCGCTCCACACGAAGCCGGAGCAATCGAAAACCGTTGGCCCGGACGATCCGTACACATAGGGTGCGCCGAGGCGCGTATCTATCGCCGCCGTCAAGAGCTGATCGAAAGTGACACCGGCGTGCGGCACGCGTATCGCGCCCGTCGCAGTCTTCGGCGCTTCCACCTCGGCCAGCGAGATGATGACCGGATCGCTTTCCAGCCGTGGAGCACCGTCGTTTTGGATGGTGGTGGTGGTGGCCTGTGTCTGAAGGGTGGCAGTTTGCGCCTGGGTGGCGGCTGCAAGCAGGCTGACAACAAAACATGCTACCAGCATGCGGGAGAACATTTTTTTCAGTACCATAGACGGGGAGCTACTCTCTCTCCTCTAAAATTTCGTATTGCTTTCGGATTACTTCGATGAGGTGGGGTACTACCTGACCACAAAAAGCATTCTACAGAGTGCGCCGAGGGGCGACAAGAGGCAATGTGACCGTTTTGTGACAGGTCACAATCCTTCATAAATGAACGAACGGAAAGAGTTCAGGCCGGGATGCGATTGTCCCTCGGCGGATCGGTAAGGAAGCGCGAATGCGTCCCATCGTGAAACACAATCGGTCAATCTGAAGCGATATTGGTCGCCTGGACATGGAAATTTCAGGACGCGGCGTGATAGCATGCGCGGGCATAAGCAGCCAGGTAGGAGGAGTCGGTATGCTATTCATCGAAAGCAGAATCTCGAATCACAGGGTCGAAGCCCAGTCGCGTCTACAGCTTCTGGAAAAGCTACAGGATAAGGGTCTGATTCCGTTGATCCGCTCGGCGCGACTGCACTGTTTCGAGCTGGCGCTGATGAGCCCGGAGCGTGCGCCGGATATGGAGCGCGCCGTCGCCGCGCAGGCGACAATAGAGAATGATGCGCCATACGTGCGCGGCGACCTGTTCTGCTTTGAAGATTTTGTGCTCTACCTGATTTTCGGCGACGAGGACGAAGCGGTTTCCGGGATGCGCGCGGGTATAGTCTATGAAGCGGAGACACAAGCGCCGCTGCTCTCGCTCGACTCTTTCTGTCGAAACGTGCGCGAGGCGCTCGAAGCTACCCGCAGCAGCAGGAGCAGCAGTAATAGTAGTGATACGAACGGTAATGGCGAGACGACGGCGACGACGGCGCAGGAAGAGCCTATCGTCTGGCGTGGCCGCGAGCCGCGCGATGCTTCCCGGCTCATGCGCTTTCAGGACGGGCGCGCGAATGGGGTCGCGGACGCGCGCCGTGTGACGGGTGCTGCTCAGTTACGCGCGGTCGAGTTGTTGGAGGATGCAGGTGCGCGCAGGTTTCTGTGGCGCATCAGTGAAGCGCAGGCTACGGGCCGTGCCGGTGGCGAGCTGCAATCCGAGGTGGAAGCGGAGGGCGGCACCGACTCGCTTGTGGGCAGACTCTCGGACGCCGGATTGTTGCGCCGCGAGGTCGTCGTCAGTTGCCGCAAGGTCGGACGCTCTCTATTTCGCCTGCCCTCTTCGGATGCTCTGAACGTCATCACTTCGAGCAACGCCACCTGTAGCGAATGCGGCGCGAGTATCGCGGACGAGAAGGTGGACGAGTTGATCGTCCCGACCGACACCGCCTCGACCCTGCTCGAAAACGGTTCCTGGCTCTCGACTCGCCTCTATTCTGTGCTGCGCGGCCTCGGGATTCCGGAATCGAGGATCGCCCTTGGCCCGCCCGCGAGCGACGGCGAGATTAATATGATGGCTGACATCTGCGGCGAGACCTTTCTCTTCGTCTTGCGAGACGGCGACCTCGCGGCGACGCACGCCCGCCACGCGCTCGATAGGCAGGTCGAGACGGAAGCCGCGCATCTGGTGGTCGTTGCGACCGGAAAGATTCAGGACGAGGCGCGCATACGCCTGCGTGAGCATGCGCGGAGACGTGCGCGCGCTGGCGGCCGCGAGGTCGAGGTGCTGCTCGTCGAGGGCGTCAATTCCGCCATCAACGAACTCCAGCACGCCTTCGAGCGCGTCTCACAGCGAGCGCTCTCCGAAGAGTTATGCGCGCTCGACGCCGCGCTCGGCCTGAGCGTCGGGCACATGATCTCGACCCGCTTTCGTCTGATGCAGAAATCGGGCGCGTTGAGCGATCTGGCCGAATCTGCCGTCGGCGCGCTCGCCGGAAGCCTGCGCGAAATCTGAATTTATCCAGGCGCAAACGGTAAAGGGCCTACTGTTGCGGCTAGCCCAGACCGCTTTTCTCTCTCTTGAATCAAGCGGGTTGCAGAGAATCTTACAGTCCCCCGAGGGCGCGCGCGCGCGTGAGCGAGAAAAGGCTTTGCGCTCGAAAACGGTACTGTGGCTATCCACAGTGCGAAAGCGTGCTCTGTACTAGGCAAAGAGGGCGCGGGGCGAGCGTCTAATACGACGGCATTAGGAGGTGCCACACAGATGAGTACAGAAAGAAACGGAAATATTTTTAACGCCGGGTTTGCGCTGGCCGTCGCGCTCGTGCTTTCTTCAATCGTCGGAGCATGGGCCTACACGCACGCCAAGAACGGCGAGCAGACCATTACCGTGACGGGCTCGGCGCGCAAACGCATCAAGTCCGACCTGGTTATCTGGCGCGCGGGCGTCTCATATCAGGCGTCGCAATTATCCGAAGCCTACAAGGCGCTGACGGACAATGTCCCCAAAGTCAAACAATACCTGATCTCGAAGGGCGTACAGGAAGATCAGATCACCATCTCGTCCATCTCTTCGACGACGCTGCACGAGAAGAACAGCGACGGGGAAGAGACGGGTGAGATTACCGGATACTCTCTGCGGCAGGAGTTGATGGTGCGCTCGAACGATGTCGACAAGATCGAGAAACTGGCGCGCGAGGCGACCGAGCTTATTAATCAGGGCATCCTGCTCGAATCGAATCCGCCCGAGTATCTCTATACGAAGCTCGGCGACCTGAAGATAGAGATGCTGGCCGAGGCGGCCAAGGACGCGAAGGTGCGTGCGCAGCAGATCGCGTCGAGCACGGGCAGTAGTATCGGCAGCGTCCGCACGGCCCGCATGGGCGTCATGCAGATTACGCCCGCCGATTCAAATGATGTTTCCGACTCGGGCATGAACGACACTTCCTCGCTTGAGAAAGACATCACGGCCGTGGTCAACGTGGGCTTCGCCGTCGACTAAAACCCCTTCCAGGGCAGCAATCGTCCGAACGCAGGGAGGGCGACTCTCCAGAGCAGGCGCGCCGCGCACATGCACGGCGCGCCTGCTCTATTCCCGTTAAGGATGACGGCAAAGCGATTCTCCCCCGTCCCCATTCGTCAGCATGAATAACCGCCTTTG
>DASZEN010000019.1:0-49288 GCA_035940775.1 Pyrinomonadaceae bacterium
TCTTTACGACGAAGGGGAAGGCGGGGCTCGGGTTGGGATTGGCTGTAAGCTACGGGATCATCCGCAGGCACGAGGGCGAGGTCGAGGCCGAGAGCGAGGTTGGCCGAGGCACTACGTTTAAGATCAGGCTCCCGATTGCCAGGGCCGGGGCCAAAGTCGCCCCGACAGGCGAGTTGACCGTCACCACGGCGCTGCCCGTTCACTCGAACCGGACGAAGATTCTGGTGGTTGACGATGAAGAGTACGTGCGTGAACTCCTGCGCGACATTCTTGAGAACGAGGGCTATCAGGTAGTGCTCGCCGATGGTGGGCACGACGCGCTGGCGCTGTTCGACGTGATGAGCTTCGACGCCGTGTTCACAGACGTGGGGCTGCCGGGGATGAGCGGGTGGGAGCTTGCCCGTGCCATACGCGAGCGCGACAGGCTTCTGCCGCTGGCCGTCGTGACGGGCTGGGGCGAGGCCGTCGGCTCGAATGAACAGAAGGCGGCGCAGGTCGATTGGGTGGTCGCCAAGCCTTTCACTATTGACCGCATAGTAGACATCGCCGCTGAAGTCTCGCGGCGTCGGGAGGAGTCCCTTGAAAGCGTTACAGAGAGCGTGGCAGCATAGCCAGGGCGCGACGGCAGCGGCGGCGGCGACGACGGGTGAGCGGCGCGGCGCTCCGCGATGCGCCGCCTATCTGGAATCGCGTCTTCTCTTCAGCCTTTCCCTTGAGGACAAGGAGGACGGGGCGGAAGCCGCGACGCTCCCGGCGATTCTGGAAGGCTACACGCGCAATCTGAGCGAGACGGGTCTGGCGCTCGTCGTGCCGTCGCTCAATCTGGGCGGACGCTATTTAAATCTGGTCGGCAGCCCGCTTCATATAATGTTGGAGCTTCCCGCCGGGAGGGTTCGCATACGCGCCACGCCCGTGCGTTGTGAACGGCTCGACGGGAAAGAAGAGGGCTACCTGATCGGCCTCTGCATTACGGAGATGAACGATAGCGAATGGGTCAGGCTGGTGCAGTACGTGCGCGCGCTTCGTTCGGCCTGAGTCTTCCTTAAAACGTGTTCGGGGCAGCCGATTGAGCAGAGCGATATGAGGTCTGTGGCTCCATGAGGCTTGTAACCGAACTCGCGTCTTCTTTACTTGCGCGGCTTGCCTGAGGGCGCACGGCCACTGCTGCTGCTGCTGTTGACATCGCTTCCGTCCAGATCGTGGCGCTTGAGCATACGCTGGAGCGTCGTGCGGTCGATACCCAACACTCTGGCCGCCGCCTGTTTATTTCCGCCCGTCGCGGCGAGCACACGCGCGACGTGGCGACGCTCGACAGTAGAGAGCGGCAATAACTCCTCCTTCTCAAGGGGTTCAGGGCCCGAGGGGGCGTGCCGTTCCTGATGGGGCCGAAGCGCGTGCGCGCCCTCGTGTAGGTTGCGTATGCGTTCGGGCAAATCGTCGGGGCGGACTATGCGATCACAGAGCGCGACGGCGCGAACCACTGCGTTCTCCAACTCGCGTATATTGCCGGGCCAGGCATACTGTTCGAGTAAATGGAGCGCTTCGCGCGAGAAGCTGACGGGCTGAGCACCGGGCCGCACTACTCTGGCGGCGAAGTGTTGGGCCAACGGCAGGATGTCTTCGCGACGCTCGCGCAAAGGCGGCAGGTGAATCGTGACGGCGTTCAACCTGTAGAGCAAATCCTGTCGAAAGCGTCCCTCGCGCTGCTCGTGTTCGGCGTCGCGGTTGGTGGCGGCGATGACGCGCACATCGACGTGTACGAGCCGGTTTGAGCCGACGCGTCGCAGCTCGCCCTCCTGTAGGGCGCGCAGCAGCTTGACCTGAAAAGCCGGATTGGTCTCCGTGATCTCATCCAGGAAAACCGTGCCGCCGTCGGCCTCTTCCCAGAGCCCGCGCCGGTCTACGGTCGCGCCCGTGAAAGAGCCGCGCACATGCCCGAACAGTTCGGATTCAATCAGCTCCGAAGGGATCGCGCCGCAGTTGACGGCGACAAAGGCGGAATCCGAGCGCGGGCTGCGGCGGTGTATGGCGCGCGCGACGACCTCCTTGCCCGTACCCGATTCTCCCGTAATCAGCACCGGCAGGTTCGTCACGGCGACGCGCCCGACCAGTTTCATCACCTCGACGAAGGCGGCGCTGCGACCGACCAGCGCGATGTCCGACTTGTAGATGAGCGAGGGCGCGCCCGCTCCCTCCTCCTGTTGATGCGCGCCCTTCTCGATGCGACCAGCGCGCACGGATTGGGCCAGCGAGAGAATATGATTGACGTTGAAAGGCTTGAAAAGGTAGTCGTAAGCGCCGAGCGCGGCGGCGTCGAGCGCTCCGACCGCCGAGCCGTGCCCCGTCATCAGGACGATCTGCGCGTCGGGCTGCTCCTCCTTGAAGCGGCGCAGCACGCTGAACCCGTCCTCGCCCCCGAGGACGACATCACAGAAGACGAGCGACCAGTCATTATCGCTCAGAAGCTCGAAGGCGCGCTCCGCCGTATCGGCCTCGCTCACAATCCAGCCGTCGGCGCGCAGCACATCGGCCACGATGTCGCGGATCACGGATTCATCATCTACTACCAGTGCTTTCATAATCGCAAAGGTCTCAGGGCCGACGATAGTATCACGCACTCTGGCGTGGCGTGCAATAAGTCTGTCGCCGTCCAGTCAGCTTTCCGGGGGTCGCGCTCGCGGCGGCGCGCCGCCACCACGAGCGGCCCCCCTTCGTCTACTTCAGCGCGCTCCATCGCTCAATCCAGGAACAGACGAAGAACGGTGGCCTGTTTCCATGAATTGGCATAAGATTTCAGGCGGGACGGGCAGGAGAGCGCGCCGCTCTGTGGAGAGTTTTATGAGAATACTGATCGCCGAAGATGATCCAGAGACCAGCCGTCTGCTCAAGGCGCTGCTGGTCAAGTGGGGATACGAGGTCGAAGCGACGCGCGACGGCGCGGAGGCGTTTACGGCGCTCGAAGCCGAAGGCGCGCCGAGTCTCGCGATCCTGGACGTGATGATGCCTTACCTGTCGGGCATAGAGGTCTGCCAGAGAATCCGCCGGATACCGGAGCGCGCGGGCCTTTACGTCATCCTGCTGACGGCCCGGACGAGCAAGGATGATACGGTTGCAGGGCTGGCCGCCGGGGCCGACGACTATATCACCAAGCCCTTCGACATACAGGAGTTGCGCGCGCGCGTCCAGGTCGGCCTGCGTATCGTCGAGCTACAGACGAGTCTTGCCGAACGTGTCAGGGAACTCGAAGACGCGCTCTCGCAGGTCAAGCAACTGCGCGGGCTGCTGCCCATCTGCTCCTACTGTAAAAAGATTCGCGACGATCAGAACTACTGGCAGAAGGTCGAAAGCTACCTCAGCGAGCACTCGGCCGCCCGCATCAGCCATAGCGTCTGTCCCGACTGCTACACGGATTTCGTCAAGCCGGAGCTTGAGAAACTGCATCGCCGTCAGGAACAGCAGTAAGACGGGCGTGCGCGAGCGCATAGAGTTCGCGCCCGAAGCGCCGCCGTGGTAATCCGCGGCGCGCGCCAACCTCTCTCAAAAAAACATCCCCGGCGCGAGAGAGAAGAAGCAGAATGTGCGCGCCGCAATTATTAAGACCCGGCGAGGGCCATCCTCCACCCGCCTTGACAATTCCTCGGGGTGTAATACATTCAAAAGCGAACGTGGAAGCGCCCGTGACGGAGAACGCGAGCGTATGCTTTGGCTTACTCCCTAGATGGTATTCAAACCCGGAACTCGATTTGGTCGCTACGAGATTCGCTCGCCGCTCGGCGCGGGCGGGATGGGCGAGGTGTATCTGGCCGAGGATACGCTCCTCGAACGACGGGTCGCGCTCAAGCTCCTGCCGCCTCAGTTCACACAGGACGAAGACCGCCTGCGTCGTTTCAGGCAGGAGGCTCGCGCCACCTCCGCCCTGAATCATCCGAATATCATTACCATCTTCGAGATCGGCGAAGAGCAGGGCACGCATTTTATGGCGACCGAATTTATAGACGGCGTGACCTTGCGCCAGTACATGGCGAAAGCCAGGGTGCAGACCCATGAGGCGCTCGACATCGCGCTGCAAACGGCCTACGCGCTCGAAGCGGCGCACGCCGCCGGAATAGTTCACCGCGACATCAAGCCGGAAAACGTCATGCGCCGCCCGGACGGTTATATCAAGGTGCTGGACTTCGGGCTGGCGAAGCTGACGGAGCCGAGCGGCGCGTCCGTCTCAAATCCGGCGACCGCCGAGACCGAGCCGGGAATGGTGATCGGCACTATCATCTACATGTCGCCGGAACAGGCGCGGGGCCTCAAGGTGGATGCGCGAACCGACATCTTCAGCCTCGGCGTCGTGCTCTATGAGATGATCGCAGGCGAGGCGCCGTTTGGCGGAGACACGCCGAGCGACATTATCGTCTCGATTCTGGCCCACGAGCCCCAACCGCTCACGCGCCATCTCACCGACGCCTCGCCGGAGATAGGGCGCATCGTCACCCTGGCGCTCGCCAAAGATAGAGAGCAGCGATACCAGACAGTTAAGGAGTTGATCGTAGACCTGCGCCGCGCCCGCCAGCGCCTTGAGTTCGAGACCGAGATGGGACGCGCCACCCAACTGGTCGAACCGTCTCCGGCCTTTATGAATCAGACGTTGCCGCACAAGCCTGAGCAGGAGCTTCAAACACAGATCGAGAGCGGTATGGGTAACGACGCGCCGCCGACCGGGACGACGCCGGAGGGTTCATCACGCGGGGACTCGACGCCGGAGGTGGCCCACGTGCTCTTTATGGATTTGGTCGGCTACTCGAAGAATGCTTCGGGCCGCCAGCGACAGTTGCTTCAACAACTGAACCTGATCGTACGCAGCACGGACGACTTTCGCCGCGCGCAGGGCGCCAACCAGTTGATAAGTCGCGCCGCCGGAGACGGCATGGCGCTGGCCTTCTTCGGCGACCCGGAAGCGCCCGTCCGCTGCGCCATTCAGATCAGCCGCGCGCTCTTTGACCATCCCGACATAGAGCTGAGGATGGGCATCCACAGCGGAATCGTCTTTCGCGACATCAACATCGCCGGAGAAAAGGACGTGACGGGACGCGGCATCAACTACGCGCAACGCGTGATGGATTGCGGCGACGCCGGTCACATACTCCTCTCGAAGGAGATGGCCGAGGTACTGCGCGAGCTTGGAGATTGGGAGCAGTATCTACACGACCTCGGAGAGGCCAGGGTCAAGCACGACGCGCTGATTCACCTCTACAATCTGTACACGGATGAGATCGGAAACCCCGAAGCGCCGCGGAAACTGGTCGCCGCCCGCGAAGAGGGGAGGCGCCGGACAGAGAAGCTCAGAGAGACTTCTGTCAGGGAGGCTGATGCGCGCCCGCCTGGGGACGAGACGCCCTCCTTCGCACGCGGAAATGCGCGGCAGAAGGGTTCTGCTTCCGCCGATGGGCCCATAGATTCGCTCGCCGTTCTGCCGCTCATCAACGCCGGTAACGATCCCGCATCCGAATATCTCTCGGACGGAATCACGGAGAGCATTATCAACACGCTCTCTCAATTGCCGCAGCTGAACGTGCTGGCGCGCAGCACGGTTTTCCGCTACAAGGGGCGCGAAGTCGACGCGCAGGAGGTGGGCAACGAGCTGGGGGTGCGCGCGGTTTTGACGGGCAGGGTGCTGCAACTGGGCGATAATCTGGTCATCAAGGCCGAGCTGGTCGATGCGGCCGAGGGCACGCACCTCTGGGGCGAGCAATACAGGCGAAAGCCCGCCGACATCTTCGAGGTACAGGAAGAGATTGCGCGCGAAATCTCGCGCAACCTGCAAATCAAGCTCACGGGCGCGGAGAAGCGCCTGCTCGCCAAGCGCTACACGGATAACGCCGAAGCCTACAAGCTCTACCTGAAGGGCCGCTACTGTCTGAGCAAGCTGACCAAGGAGAGCCTCAATAACGGCATCAGGTTCTTCAATCAGGCGATTGAGGTAGACCCGAACTATGCGCTCGCCTACGCGGGGCTCGCCGACGCCTATTATGGCCTGTCGGGCGCGTACCTGCCGCCCAGGGAAGCCATGCCGCAAGCGAAGGCGGCGGCCGTCAAGGCGCTCTCGATAGACGACGCGCTCGCCGAAGCCCACGCCTCGCTGGCCGTCATCAAGGCGTTCTACGACTGGCAATGGGCCGAAGCCGAAACCGAGTACAAGCGGGCCATAGAGCTGAATCCGGGCTACGCTTCGGCGCATCACTGGTACGGCTGGTATCTGGCGCTGATGGGCCGCCTCGACCAATCGATCACAGAGATTACGCAGGCTTACGAGCTTGACCCGCGCTCGCTCGAAATCAACACAGACCTCGGATTGTCCTTCTTCCTCGCGCGCCAGTACGATCAGGCGATAGAACAGTTTCGCAAGTCAATCGAGATGGATCAAAGCTTCACCAACGGCCATTTCTTTCTCGGGTGGGCCTACGAGCAGAAGGGAGATGCGGACGGGGCCATCGCGGAGTTTCAAAGGGTTATAGAGTTGGATGATGCGCCGCTCTACATGGCCGCGCTCGGTCACGTTTACGCCTCGGCGGGCCGACGAGCGGAGGCCGAGCGCGTGCTCGACGATTTGAAAGAGCGAGGGCGGCAGGGCACGCACGTCTCGCCTTACGATTTCACGATCATCTACACGGCGCTCGGCGAGCGCGAGCGGGCCTTTGAATCTCTCGAAAGGGCTTTCGAGAATCGTTCCGAGGCGCTCGTCTGGCTCAAGGTCGATCCGCGTCTCGATCCTATTCGCACAGACCCGCGCTTTATCAGCATCCAACGCCGGGTCGGCCTCGCGCTCTGAAACTTTCCCGCACGAACCCGGCAGAGCGCCGACGGGCGAAACGCGCGCGCCTCCGTTGCGCCGTCCTCGTTGATCTACCGTCCCTTTGCCAGCGCGCGTTCGAGGCTTGCGCGCAAACCCTCCGGGCTCAGGTCGCGCACTCTCACGCCGTTGACGAAGATGGTCGGCGTCGCCTCGACCGCGTAGTCTTCGCCGTCGGCGACATCCTTCTGGACTTCGGCGGCGTATGTCCCGCCGTCGAGCGCGGCGTTGAAGCGGGCCTGATCCAGCCCCAGGTCGGCGGCATATTTTTTGAGCGACGCGACATCGAGCGCCGACTGGTTCTTAAAGAGCACGGCTGCATACTCGAAGAACTTCCCTTGAGCGTTGGCGGCGTTGGCGGCTTCGGCGGCCTTGCGCGCCTGCGCGTGTTGTTCGAGCGGGAAATCCCTTACGACGAAGCGCACGCGGTCGCCGTAGCTCTTCAATAGCTCGTCAAGTACGGGATGAATCGCCGCGCACGCCGGGCACTGGAAATCCGTGAACTCTATGACGGTGACGGGCGCGGTGGGCGCGCCGCGCGAGGGGTCGTCATCCGTGCTGATCTTCTCGACAGGCGCCTCTGGCTCCGCCAGCAACAGCCGAATTTGTGCCCCCGCGCGCAAGCGCTCGACGAGCGCCTGTTCAAGCCGGGCGCGTTCGGGCCCTTCCAGGTAAGCTATTATCTCAGGGCGCACGGTCGCCAGCTCCGCGCCGTTCATGCGCGCCTTGTTATCTTCGTAGAACTTCGCAACGTCCGCCTCGGTCGGATGCGTCAGCTTGTCGGCGACCTCCGTTTTCATCATCGCCTCCGGCGTCGTGTTGAGCCGTTTGGCTTCCGCCTCAAGCAGAATATTATTGATCGCGACGTTGACGGCCAATCGCTCGGCCTCGTAGTTCTGCATCCGCATTTCGTAGATATAACGCCTCAGGCGCGTGTCGTCGTTGACGGCGCTGGCGGTGATCTTCTGCCCGGCGACGGTCGCCAGAACGGTCGCGGGCGCAAGATTCGGCGCGTTTACGTCCTGACCCATCACGACCGGGTAGGTTTTCCTGAGCCCGTTGACATAGTCTTCGAGAAGTTGCTGCCCCCGCCGATTGCGCGCCTGCTGGATGATGACGGGGCGTGCCTGCGCCAGGTCGGCTGTGCCGAAGTAGTTGCGATTGGCGTCGTACAGAGCCTTGATCTCCGCTTCAGTCGGGTCTGCGAGCTTGCTCGAAATCTCCGCCTTGACGAACTGCTGGGGCGTCATGCCCTTCTTCTTCGCCTCTGCGTTAAGTAGTATCTGGCTGATCTGCAAGTCCAGAACGCGACGCCGCGCCTCGGCCACATCCTTGTCCAGATTTTCGATGTTTGTGCGCAGCTCCGGACTGAGATCGGCGAGCGTGATCTGCCTGTTATTGACGATGGCCAGAGGAGTGGAAGCGGCGGGCGCGCCCGCCTGATTGAGCGCCGGAGCGGCCGAGGCCGAAGGCGTCGCCGCTGTAGACTGCGCCGCGACCGCCAGAGCGCAGTAGAGCGTAAAGAAAAGGGCTGCGAAAAGTTTTCGACAGTTCATCAATATTTCTCTTTCTACGAGACCCAAACGTAATGATCGACAGACGAGAATAATATTTTATCCCCGGCCCGGACACAAATGGGAACGAAGGGATGAGGGCGGCAGCGATCAGGGGTGAAGGCTGCAAGACGCAAGGATGAAGTTGATCTTAAGTTTCGCAATCTCAAATTTTGAGACTCGACGCTCTATCCCTTCCGCCTTTATCTTTTTTCACCCCTCATCCTTTCGTTTCGGCCAGGCGGCGGACGGTTTCGACGGTGTCTATCTCGGCCACCGTTTTGTCGTCGCGCAGGCGTAGGATGCGCGGGAAGCGCAGGGCGTAGCCGCTCTTGTGCCGCTTTGATTCCTGCACGCGATCAAAGGTGACTTCGAGGATGATAAGGGGCTCGACGATGCGCACCTTGCCGTGCGCGTATTCCTGTAGGGTGTGGGCGCGAAACCACTCGGTCAACTCTCCAAGCTCGGCGTCCGTCAGGCCGGAATAGGCTTTGCCGACGTTCAGCAGCTCGCCGTCCTCTTCCGAGCGCCGCACCGCAAAGGTATAGTCCGAGAGCAGGTGACGACGTTTGCCGTGTCCGACCTCGACCGCCGTCACGACGACATCGAGCGTCGCGATGGCACGCTTCAGCTTCAGCCACTCGCGCCCGCGCCTGCCCGGCTTATAAGAAGAGCGCGGGTCTTTAATCATCAATCCCTCGTTGCCGCGCGCGCGTGCCGCGTCGAACTCCGCATCGAGCCCGGCCACGTCTCGCTCTCGCTTAAGCGCGGACAATCTGAGCGGCCCATCAGACGGCACAAGAGTTTCGAGAGCGCGACGGCGCTCGTCCAGCGGCTCGTCAATCAACACGCGCCCGTGCGCGTAGAGCAGGTCGTAGGCGACGAGCGCCACGGGCGTCGCGGCGAGCAGCTCATCGCCTACGGTCTTGCGGCCCAAACGCTTCTGTAGATCGGCGAAGGGAAGCACCCGCCCGTCACGCGTAGGTATAAGCTCGCCGTCGATGATCGCGTCGGTCGGCAAAGCCATGAGCGGCGCGACGAGTTCCGGAAAGCGGTGCGTAATCTCGTCCATAGTGCGCGAGTAGAGCGCGACCCGTCCCCCCTGTACATGGGCCTGCGCGCGTATCCCGTCGAACTTGTCCTCGACGTAGAACTCTTCGGGCATCGTGCGCGCAATGTCGGAGAGATCGGCGGCGGCGGTCGCGAGCATAAACTTGAGCGGGTGAAACAGTCGCATCGCGACATCATCAAGCTGGCCCAGGCGGGCGCGGACAGCCGTCTCGCCGATGTCTCCCAGGAGCATATTCGCCTGCGCCACACGCGCCAGAGGCTGGTCGAAGGCGCGCGCAATGGCGTCTTCTACGAGCCCCTCCTTGAGCCCGATGCGCAGGTCGCCGACCAGCAGCTTGACCAGATACTTGGCTTCGAGCGGGGTCGCGCGCGCGAGCACCGCTCCGAGCAGCGCCTTCTTATTCTTCGTGCCGCGCAGCTCGCTCAGACTTTCGATCAGGCTTTCGGTTTCGGCGAGCGTGATGGCGGGCGTCTTGTAATCCGGCTTCGCTTCACGAACGGCCTCTTCGGCGACCTCTCCGGCATCGCCGAGGCGCACGTATCGCGGCCGCAGGTCTTCAACATTGATGCCGGTCGCCTCGCTCAAGGCGTCGCGCAGCACGCTATTGCCGACGTTGGTCGTCCGCATGTCTTTGAGCGCGAATTGGTGCCCCGCAAAATAACGAGCCGCGCGCGCCAGGTCTGCATCACTGAGGTCATGCAGGTACGCGCCGACGAGCGCGGCCTTCTCCAATTTCTTCGCGGTCGCCGCCACCGAATCAGCCGCACGCGCGAAACTCTCCAACATGTGACCGGCAACGAGCCCCGCCCCGGCGGCGTTTGGCGACGCGCTCTTCTTTTTCTGCTGCTTCTGCTGCTGTGCCATAGAACAGGGGTAACTTCTCGGAAAACTTTTTAAGGCCGCGACCGTTTCAACGCAATCCCAATCGGTCAACGATAATGCGCGCCGCGTCGGACGCGGAAACTTCCGTCGTGTCCACGCTTACGCGGTCTGGCGGAATGCCGGGGTCAACGAACGCGCCGTCTTCTCTCAGCTCGCGAAATTGCTCGACGGAGCTGAGCTTTCCGGAGCCCCGGCGCGAGGGTTGCGCGATTCGCCTTTCAAGCTCCTCCGGCGAGCACTTTAATTCGACGAAGAGGACTTCGCCCTGCTTCTCGACGATGTTTCTGACATTCTCGATAAAGCTGCTTTGAACCGTACGGTCGAAGGCGAAGGTGAAAATCAGCCCGGCGAGCCTGGCCTCGGCAGCACGGCTCAACACGGCGAGCCAGATCAGCTCTCTCAACTCGATGAACGGCTGGCTGCCGAACTCGAAGACGGATGCGACCAGATCGACCGTCAGATGATTATGGAAGACGCGGAAGCCGGTCAGCGCCGCCAGCTCGCGCGCGACCGTCAACTTCCCGACACCGGGCAAACCATGAAGAAAGATTAGCTTCATCACAAATAGATCACGCCGAAGCATCAGGGGAGGTTTTCAGAAACGCTGGTCGGAGCAGATTGTCAGACGGCGCTTCGGCTCCGGGCGTTTGGGCCCACCTCTATACGCTCAAGAACCGAGCGCCATGCTCGCAACGCCAGCCAATGCACGCCGCCTATCAAGAGCGCCGCCAGAGGGGCGAGCGCAAGATCGCTCGCCCTCCAACTTACGCGCAGCCAGCCGGAGGCCAGTTCGGCCGAGGCTGCCGCCGCCGCGAAAATCCAGAACGGCGCGCATGGGCCCGTCCTGACGACATGCCGAACGAGGGCCAGCAAGACTGCGTTGTAGGTGAGAAAGGCCATTGACACGCGCAGAACCTTTCGCCAATTCTCATCCAGGGCGATGCGGCTCAGCGCAAGGATAATGATGAGCGCGAGCACGACGAGACTAATCGCTATATCCCGTCGGTCGTTGCGTGCGGGATTTTTTAAAGGGGCGTCGTTTCCTGCGTTTATATTCATTTTCCTGCATCCTTCATCAACTCTGCCGGGACGCGCACGGCCTCGTGATCGTCGGGCGGGCCGAAAATCTCCGGGTGGAGAATGCTCGCCAGTATCTCTGCGCCGTCGATGACGCGCGGGCCGGGTCGGCTGAAATAGGAGGTGGCGTCTACGGCCCACACCTCGCGCTGCTGGACGGCGGGCAGCTCATTCCAGCCTTCGGGCAGGCGCGCGTTCGGCAACTGGCGTAGCGTATCCTCTTTGTAGTAGCCGCAGGGAATCATCACAATCACTTCGGGCGCGTAGGCGCGTATCTCTTCGGCTGTGGTCATGCGCGAGGGTTGGCCAGCGCATCCGAAGGCGTGATCGCCGCCCGCTATCAATACCTGTTCGGGAACCCAGTGGCCCGGCGCAAAGGCTGGCTCAAGCCATTCGAGCATCAGCGTGCGCGGGCGTCGCTTCACCCCCCGGAGCGCATCCCGAAGCTGTTTGCGCCGCGCTCGCAGCCGCCTGACCACCTCGCGTGCCACCGCTTCTCTGCCCGTCAGACTGGCGACCGTTTCGATGTTCGTGAAAATGTCTTCGATGGTATTCGGCTCAAGCGAAACGACGCGCACGTTTGTCTCGAACATGCAGGCGGCTTTTTGAACGGTCTTGTAGCTGACGGCGCACACCTCGCATAGCTCCTGCGTGATGATGAGGTCTGGCTTGAGCACATTCAGCAACTCCTCGTCCAGCTCGTAGATCGAGCCGTGCCCGTCCAATTGCGAGCGCACGGCATGATCTATCTCGGCGCTCGACATCGTTTCGTGCGAAATTTTGCTCGCCGTCAAGGTGGGCAGGCCAACTATGCCCGGCGGGTAATCGCATTCGTGTGTCACGCCGACGAGGGCATCCTCCAATCCGAGCGCGCAGATGATCTCTGTGGCCGAAGGCAATAGCGAGACGATACGCGGTAATTTTCTACTCATAGAGTTTCGGTTCACACTCTCTCTTTCTCTGCGGTTTGCGCGCCGCGTCGCTCGCTCTCTCCTATAAAGAGATGAAGAGGGCGGGCGCGAGGACGGCTGCTGAAAATTTCTTTCGCGCCTGTTAGCTCACGAGCAAACCCGCGTGTTCGACCCTACGCTCGCCTCAGGGCGGCGGCCTTTTTCCTTTTGCCCCGAGGAGCGTTACAATCCTGGCTGTCCCAAAATACCAGTTCAAGGGGAGAAAATCGAAGATGCAGGACAAGCCTACCGACATTCCGGACAGGCGGCCCGACGGCGAGCCGCTGAAACCGTTTACAGAGGTCGTGCTTGAGCGTCGCGCGACCATTCATTTCAGGGAGGGCGAAGAAGTCCCCGAAGAGATTCTGCGCGCGATTCTACAGTTGGGTGCACAGGCGCCCTCCGGCTACAATCTGCAACCCTGGCGCTTTATAGTCGTCCGCGAAGCCGAGAATCGCAAGCGGCTTCAAGCGGTCGCCTTCAACCAGCCGAAGGTCGCCGAAGCGCCCGTCGTTCTCATCTGCCTCGGGATGACGGAGGAATGGAAGGAGCGGGCCGACGAGGTCTTTGAAGAGGGCGCACGGCGCGGCGCGGGTAATCCGGATGCGTGGCAGCAGGCCAGGGACGGTGCACTGCGATTTGTTTCGAGCCATTCGTTGCCCGTCTGGCTCAATCGTCATGTGATGATCGCCGTCACGACGATGATGCTCGCGGCCGAAGCCTACGGTTTCGACACAGCGCCGATGGAGGGCTTTGATGCCGCCGGGGTAAAACGCGAGTTCGGTGTCCCGGATGAAGCGGAGGTCGTCGCGCTGCTCGCCATCGGTCGCGCCGCCGCGCCCGACAAAGTCTATACGGGGCGTTTCGAGCTGAACCGCATCGTCTACGGCGAACGCTACGGCGAAGCATGGCGCGAGAACGGCCGTGGATGAACACGCATGTGATGAAGCAGGCACGTGCGGCGAGCTATAATCGAAGCTTTCGATTGATCGTATCGCCCGTGCGCGTGTCCGGTATTTGAGTGAAGGAGATGACAGTGATTCAAGAGCAGAGCGAGGCGCGCTTTGAGGGCGTGATGGATCACATCGCAGTCGAGTCGGAAGACCTCAAGCGCGACGTTCAGGAGTACGAGAGAATAGGGTTTCGCGTCGAAACCATGTATGAGGACTGGGCGATGCTGAGAGACGCGCGCGGGTTTGGCATAGCGCTCCTGCCGCCCAATTCCAAACATCCGCCGCACCTGGGCCTGCGCGTCGAAACGCGCGAGGCGCTCGAAGCCGCCGCCCGACGCGAGGGCCGCCCCGTAAAGGAGCACCGCGACCGCTCCGTATCTTTCTACACGAGGGGCGTCGGCGGGCGCGCCGTTGAGGTGATCTATTACCCGCCCGAGTACGGCAGCGACACGCGAGACTAAAGCTTTATAAATACTGCTCTCTTTCGACCGGACTTCGGTTTCGGAAGAGCGCGTGCGGATTATCTAGCTACGCAGTCTCATGCCCATCAGTCGGGCTGGAAACTCGCCGAAGTCTTCGACCTCCCACCTTCCGTCGTCTCGGAGCCTGACCTTGGCCGCAGGGATAAAAGTCCCTTCGCCCCTGCCGCTTGCGTCGAGAATGATTTCAGCGTACCCGAACCTGTAGTCGGCAGAACGCGCGCCCGCGCGCAGCTCGAAGAAACTGACGTTGCGCTGGTAGAGAACTACTATCCTCGCGCCGACCTCGGCCGGGGTTCGGATGATGGCATTGGCCGGGACGCCGACGCCGTTTCCCACTGCGATCATGCCCGCATTCATCCTCGATAAAACCCTGAGCAGTTCCTCCTGCCCTCCCGATTGCATGGCGGCGTTCAGTTGTTGTACTTCTTCGGGCGACGTGTACCTGGCGATGTTGAGCCTGAAGGGTCTGGTTCTTCCGCTGTATCGTCCGCCGATGCCGACGACCGTGCCCTGTATGGAAACTCTTGAGGGCCGATCCTGTGCGCGTGAAGGGTGCGTCGATGCTGCCAGAACCGCGAGGCAGCCCGCGACGGCGAGCAACAACCCGATCAATATTCTCTTGTTCATATCTTACCCCCTTGTAACTATTTTAAGACCGCGATGGCCGACACGCGAAACCCCGTGTGCGTCCCCCGTACGGGCGCGTGCGAGTCCGGCAATGAAAGCGCGAGGTTCTGCCGGGCGCAAACCTGAATCAGCAAACAGTCAAAGACGAAAGCCGCAGGCGATTGTCTTTGACGCTGCCCCGTCGGTTCGGCCTGTGATCGAATCTCTCTCTTTAAGTAGCCGAAGAGTATGAGCAAAATGTCTCACCCGCATTGAATTTTCGTCTTGACCCGCATACTTCCGGGGCTGCGATTGTGAAGAGGGGGAAGCGCGTGGGAAACCCTTTAAAGCTAATTTTTGATTCGCGCGAGCAAGCCGCGAAGCTCTTTCCCGACCTGTTCGGCTACGGGTGGATCGTAGTTGGACATCACGATCACCGTATAGCCGCCCTCCGCGCCCGCTATCAGCAGCGCATTGATGCCGGGAGCGCCGCCCGCGATACCCGCGCCTGAAAAGCCGCCTGTTTTCGCGCCCGTCGAGTTCGCTTGTGCTGCTGTGGCGCTCGCTCTGAACTCGGGGATGCGTAGTGCGCGGGCCTGCAACGCCAGTGCGAACTTGAAGAGGTCATCGGCGGTCGAATAACCGCCTCCGGCGGGACTCCCCTTCGCCGGGCGCGTGTAGACGTTATTCCTACGGGCGTTCTTCTCGGAAGCGCCTGCGCCCTCGCGCGTATAACCGTTGGCCATGTTGGGCGTTGGAATATCCGTCTCGTACCAGTCGGTGTTCTGCATCCCGGCCGGTTTAAAGATATGCTCGCGCACGTACTCGTAATAGTCCTCGCCGGAGACCTTTTCGACTATCGCCCCGAGTACGATGTAGCCGCCGTTTGAGTACTGCTGTTTCGTTCCGGGCTCGAACGCCAGAGGCGCGGCGGCAAACAGCGGCAGGAAATCTTTGACGGCTCGCAATTTATCCTTGGGCATACGGTCGAACTCGGGGCTGAAGAAATCTCCTATGCCGGAGCGCATGTCCAGAAGATGACGGACGGTCACTTTGTCGGCAGCCTGGCGGTTGGGGTAATCGGGCAGGTATTTGCCGAGCGTATCGTCCAAAGAGAGCTTGCCCTGCTCGATCAACTGGCCGACGGCGACCTGCGTGAATATCTTGTTGATCGAGCCGAGGTTGAACTTCGTGTCCTCGCGGTTCGGGACATTGTATTCTTTGCTCGCCAGCCCATAGGCCCTTCGGAAGATCAAATGGTCGCCTTTGGCGAGCAATACAGCGCCCGAGAACTCGTCCGCGCGGGCGCGCTCCTCCAGATAGCTGGCGACCGCCGCGACCGCTTCCGTCTCCGTCAAAGGGGCCGCCGCGCTCAGATTTGACGGGGCGCTCGCGGTGTTAGGATTTGACCGGGCGCTCGGCGGCGCGTCCACGTCTTTAACGAGCAGGCCGAGCAGCTTGTGTGGCGGCTGCGGCTCGAACTCGAAGCCGATCTCGACCCACTCGCCGCTCCGGGTCTCAACCAGCGCCGTGACCCTATCCTCGCGCGCCTCGGAAACGCTACGCAATTCCATGGTCTGCATGCGGTCGCGCATCTCCCTGTAGACCTCCAGGCGAGCGGCGACAGGGCGTCTGCGGAGCGCTTCCGCAGATACGTTATCGACGATAAAGGCGCGCATCAACTGCTCATCGCCCGAGTTGAAAGCCTTAATGTAGGCGGCGACCCGTCGGCCCGCAGGCGTGTCCGGCAGTTTCGGCGACCGCTCGTTTTGGGCCGCGACCCGAGACATCAGCAACAGTCCGGCCAGACAGATGAGCACGGTTTTCCGCATCGGTTTTGTCCTCTTACAAAATCGCGTGTAGCCGCGATCTTGATTTTGCGCCGGGCGGCGCGCCGTCAATTCCTGATTCCACACAGATGATTGCGCGCACCGGCCTCCTGAGTTCCAAAAAATCCTTTGGGCCATAGGGTTTAAGCGCCGCGCGGGGCGGGCCTCGAAACCGACCGCTTCGACAGCTTGACCGATTGGAGAAGCGGCGCGTAGAATTTTTAGCGCACTTCTCTTCTCCTCCTCGTCATTAGTCCGTATGGAGGCCGAGCCGGATCAGGGTCGCCCCGGCCTTTTAAGGAAAGCAAGGTAAGCATGATGTTGGGATTTATTCTGGAAGGTCTCGGAACGACCGAGCTGCTCGTGATCGTGGTCGTCGCGCTGATACTGTTCGGCCCGCGCAAGCTGCCGCAGTTGAGCCGCTCGCTCGGGAAAAGTTTGGGCGAGTTCAAGCGCGCCTCCGAGGATTTCAAGCGCACCTGGGAGAAAGAGGTGGCCCTGGAGGAGCGGCAGAAAGAGGCGCGAATCGAACAGGCCATGCTGCCCGAAGACAACTCGATCATCGGCGATACGGTCGAGCGCAGGCGGGCCGTAAACGCCCGGGCGGCGGCGGAAGCGGCGACGACTACGGCGACGGCCTCGGGTGGCGCGGCCTCCGGCGCAAGCGATGCCGTCGCCGTACCACAGGCGGCCGAATCTTCGGCTCAGTCTTCCGTACCGCCATTCGATTTAACGGCCACGTCCGAGGCCAGCACCACGTCTTCCGAGCCCATGCGCAAGCGTGACTGGCTGTAAAAGTCTCTTCCACGGCGAGCGCGCAAATACAGGGCATGTCCACTCTCTTAGAATCAGGCTCGAACGAAGATCGCCAGCAGGAACTGGGCGGCCAGATGTCTTTCCTGGATCATCTGGACGAGCTGCGAAGCCGACTGATCCGCTCGGCCATCTACATCTTCGTGGCGCTCTGCGCCTGCTGGTTCGTCTCCAATCACATCTATAACTTTCTGGCGCTGCCCGTAAAGCGCGCGCTCGCCGAGGCGCAGCGGCGAGAGCTGCCCGTCGGCGGGCTCACGGGTCAGGAGAGAATCCTCCCCTTGAGCGCGCTCAAGGAGAATGATGCGGGCCGCTACGTCTTCGGCGAGGCGACCAAGCTGGGCGAGAGTATGATTCCGCCGGGCGCGAGCGTGATGGCGCGCGTCGCGCGCGACCAGTCGGGGCAGTTGGGACTGTTCACGGACGAAACGGTGCTGGCGGGCAACACCGTCATCCCGAAGGGCGTGCGATTGCCGCTGGATTTCAGCGCCACGCCCGCGGCGCTGCCGGGCATCGACGATAAGCTGATCGTGACGACGGCGATGGAGCCTTTTTCGCTCTACGTCAAGGTCTCGCTCTACGCGGCCCTGGTGCTGTCCGTCCCCTTTCTGCTCTGGCAGGTCTGGGCCTTCATCTCGCCCGGCCTGTACCCGCACGAGCGCACCTATGCCTGGCCTTTTATCATCCTCTCGTCCATCTCTTTTGTGATCGGCGCGGCCTTCGCCTATCGCATAATCTTTCCCCCGGCGGCCAAGTACCTGCTCGGCCTGGGACAGGATTTTCGTCTGCTCCTGAAGGCCGACGATTACTTTGATTTCATTATCCTGGTAATGCTGGCGATGGGTTTGGTATTCCAGATGCCCGCGATCACCTACGTACTGGCGCGCATCGGCATCGTCACGGCGCGGCTGCTGCTGCGCGTCTGGAAGACGGCCCTGATCGTGATTCTGGTCGCGGCGGCCGTGCTTTCGCCCACCAACGACATCCCGAACATGATGCTCTTCGCCGCGCCGATGATGGTGCTCTACGTCGTCTCGATCTTCATCGCCTGGATATTCGGCCGACCGCGCACCACAACGTAAGAGAGGAGAACGATGGAAGCACTCCTTTCATCCTTCGATCCCTTCGTTTCCCTGCTTTTCCAGGCAACTTTTGCCCTGTTTTCCGGCATCTTGACTCTATTCCGAGCTGGGCTCTAAAATTGGGGAGTATCGGATCGGTCACGCTTCCGGATTCCGGATTTTTCAGCCTTATATGTTAGCCCTGGCGACGCGCTCGTCGTTCAGCTTGTCAAAAGTCAGCCGACGCCCACTAATTTTTTTGAAGAGCGCGAGCGCCGCTTCCCCTGCTTGTTTTTACAGGAGTAGTTCAACTATGTCTCATACAAAATCGTTGCGCCGCTTGACGGTGGCTTTCTTAATCCTCGTCCTGGCCGCGCCCCTGGTTCTGGCACAGAACAGGCCGACGGGCCAGAACCCTATGGACAATCCCCGCAACGTCAAGCCCGAGCTGAAGAAAGCTTACAAAGACTGGCTCGAAAAGGATGTCGCCTACATCATCACGGATGAGGAGAAGAAGGCTTTTAAGAAGCTCCAGACGGACGAGGAGCGCGAGCAGTTCATAGAGATTTTCTGGCGGCGGCGCGACCCCGATCCCGATACGGACGAGAACGAGTATCGCGAGGAGTATTACGAGCGCATCGCCTATGCCAACGAGCATTTCGCTTCCGGCATCCCCGGCTGGAAAACCGATCGCGGTCGAATCTACATCATGTACGGCAAGGCCGACGAGATCGAGTCGCATCCGACCGGCGGCTCTTACGACCGCCCTTCCTATCATGGCGGCGGCAACACGACGACCTACCCCTTTGAGGTCTGGTTCTATCGACACCTTCCGGGCGTCGGCTCCGGCATCGAGATCGAGTTCGTTGACCCAAGCGGTTCCGGCGAATACAGAATCGCGCGCTCGCCCGAGGAGAAGGATGCGCTGCTGAATATTCCGGGCGCGGGCCTGACGCTCTCCGAACAGTTAGGGCTGTCGAGCAAGGTCAGCCGAATTAATGGCTACGCAGCCGGAACCGTGAACCCCTACGGACGCGAACAGGATTCGCCCTTCTCGCGCCTACAGCTTTACGCCGATCTTCAGCGTCCGCCACAGGTGCAGTTCAAGGATTTGGAGGGCGCGCTCACCACGACCGGCAGTATCGTTGAAGACAACCCGCTCAACTTCGATGTGCGCGTCGATTTCTTCAAGCAGTCGGACGAGCGCGTCATCACAGCCTTTACCATCCAGGCCGACAACAGCGCGCTCACCTTCGCCGATAGCGGCGGCGTGCAAACGGCGCGCATGAATATCTTCGGCCGCATCACGGCCGTTTCAGGCCGTCGCGCCGGAATCTTTGAAGACCCTGTGATTACGACGGCCACGCTCGCGGAATTGACGCAGGCCAAGAGTCGCAAGTCCGTCTATCAAAAGCCGGTGGCGCTTGCGCCCGGAACCTACAAGGTGGACGTGATCGTGCGCGATGTGACCTCGGGCGCGACGGGTGTGCGCAAGCTGGGCTTCACGGTTCCGAAGTACGACTCTCAGAAGCTATCGACTTCGACCCTGATGCTCGCCGCGCGTCTCGAAGGTCTCGGCGATCAACCGGCGGTCGGGCAGTTCGTGATCGGTCAGGTCAAAGTGATTCCGAACATCGCCGCCACCTATCATCGCGGCGACCCGCTCGGCCTCTACATGCAGGTCTACAACTCCGGAATCGACCAGACAACGCTGCGGCCTTCCGTCAACGTCGAATACGTCTTTACGCAGAACGGCAAGGAGATCAGCAAGATTCCGGAGACGTGGCAGGGCCTGAGCGATGCCGGTCAACGCCTGACGCTGGCGAAGCTCTTCAGCACGGACAAGCTCACGCCGGGCAAGTACAGGGTCGAAGTCCGCATCAACGACCGCGTTTCGGGCCAGACGCTCTCGCCCATGCCATCGGCGGAATTTACGATCATAGAATAAGAAAAGCGGCACAGTCGGACGAAAAGAGAAGGGATGAGTTTCTTTGCTCATCCCTTCTCTTTTTCGTTTGGCTCTTTTTGGTTGGAGCCCGGCCCGTTATGACGGCTCGCGCTCTTTGCGCCGCAGAGCGTTGACCAGATGATGGGCCAGTCGGGTCGGCTCAGGCTGGCGATAGCCGCCGTCGCACCCGAGCGTCAAATCGATTGCGCCCGGAAGGTCTATCAGGTGGCCGGGCGAGACGAAGATCGGCTGCACGCCCGTCTTAGTGCGAAGGGCTGCGCCGACCGTCTCGCCCTTATCGACCAGAGGCGTCCACGCGCCGCGCTCCCTTGGCGGCTCTTCATACTTTCCGACGAGCACGGATTTGGCGCAGCCGAGCGTAGGCCGCTCGATCAGCAGGCCGACGTGACAGGCGATCCCGACCCGGCGCGGATGCGCCAGCCCCTGCCCATCGAACATCACAGCGTCCGGCTCCGTCTTGAGCCTGGCCCAGGCTTCCAGAACCGACGGCGTCTCGCGAAAAGACAGCAATCCCGGCACATAGGGAAAGCGCGTCTCGCTGACCACGCCCACCTCTTCGATCACTTCGAGGTTGGGGAGGCTGAGCACGACGATGCCCGCGTAAACGGTCGTCGAGAATTTATTGAAAGAGATGTCCGCTCCGGCGATTGAAGCGATGGGCCGCCCGAGCGGCGTCAGGCGGACGCGCCCGCGCAAGGATTTCTGAAGCTCTACGGCCTCGCGCGGCGTCACATTCCAATCGTGCAATTGCGTATATACTGCCATAAGAATTTAAGGGCCGATGATGATGATTAGATGCCGGTGAAAATTTCCGTTCTCCATTAACCCCTGACATCCATCACCTGATTGCCGTCTTTGATCTTCGCGCTCGAAGAGATGTCCGCGCGGGCGCGTATGATCGAGTGCACGCGCCAGCGCTCGTCATCGGTCTCCGGATAATCGAGCCGAAAATGCGCGCCGCGCGACTCTTCTCTCCAGAGCGCCGAGCGTGCGATCAGGGTGGCGACCGTCAGAAAATTCCGCGAGGCGAGAGAGAGCGGCGCGCGCGCAATCTGCTCGAACTCAAAAAGAGCGCGTTCAATAGTATCGCGCGCACGCAGTATGCCGACGCGCTCCCACATCAATCGTCGAACGCGCTTACGCACGGCGAGCGCTATGTCTCCACGGCCGGGCCCATCGCCGCCGCCGCCCGACGGCGCATCCGCCCCGGCGGGAGTTTCCGCCTTCGCACGCACCGTTAGAACCTCATCGGCCTGATCGCTGGCCGCAGCACGCCCGGCGCGCGCTCCGAAGACCAATCCTTCGAGCAGCGAATTTGAGGCGAGGCGATTCGCGCCATGCACGCCCGTGCAGCTCACCTCGCCCGCCGCGTACAGTCCGGGCAGGCTGGCGCGCCCGTCCAGGTCTGTGCGGACGCCGCCCATGCAGTAGTGCGCCGCTGGCGAAACCGGCAGCAGATCAGAAGTAATATCAAGGCCGTAGCGCAGGCAGGTGTCATAGATTTTCGGGAAGCGGTCTATGAGATAGCGCGCGTCGAGGGCCGTCATGTCCAGATAGACGGTTTTGGAAGCCGTCCGCGCCATCTCGGCGATGATCGCGCGGCTGACGATGTCGCGCGGCGCAAGCTCCGCGCGCTCGTGATAACGCGTCATAAAGCGCCTTCCCGCCGCGTTGCGTAAGACGCCGCCTTCGCCGCGCATCGCTTCGGACAAGAGAAAGCGCGGCGCGCCCTCTATGTTCAGGGCCGTCGGATGAAACTGCACGAACTCCATATCGGCCAGCTCTGCGCCCGCAGCATAAGCCATCGCCATCCCGTCGCCGGACGCGACATTCGGATTCGTCGTATGCAGAAAGACCTGGCCCGCCCCACCCGAGGCGAGGATAACGGCGCGAGCGCGCAACTCTCGCGGCGCACGTACCAAAGGATCCAGGTAACGCACGCCGCAGCAGCGCCCCGCAGCGACCAGTAGGGAATCGGTCGCCGCGTGCGCAACGAACGAGATGTCGCGCTCGATGCGCGCGCGCGCGATGAGGGCGCGCACGATCTCCTTTCCGGTCGAATCGCCGTGCGCGTGAAGTATGCGTCGGCGTGAATGCGCCGCTTCGCGCGTGAAGGCGAGACGACCGCCCTCGCGGTCGAACTCCGTCCCCCACTCGATCAGCTCGCGGATCAGAGCGGGGCCGTCTTCGACCATCGCGGCGACCGCTTCCTCGTCACACAAACCGGCCCCGGCCCTGATGGTATCCTCTTCGTGCAGCGCTACCTCGTCGTCCTCCGAGAGGGCGACGGCGATGCCGCCCTGCGCATACTCTGTGTTGGATTCGTCCGTGCGGTCTTTGGTGAGGACGGTGACGCGAGCCCCGGCGCGCGCCACTTCTACGGCGGCGCGCAATCCGGCGATGCCACTGCCGACCACTATGAAATCCGTTACGAGACTCATTTTCCTGGTTTGAGAAGTTTGCGCGCCGGATTCTAACAATTAGAGAGCCGTGCGGGCAACATTGCACGGGCTTCCCGCCGCACGTTAGAATGATTTCCGAAGACGAACAACCAATAATAGTTTAAGGAGAGCGGGCGCGCTCGGTCGCCACCACAAAGGTTCCTACTTTTAATTGATACATCCGCCCGGCGTTTGCCTTTATACCGAACAGTGCTGCCACCCATCAACTTCACAGACTCGACGCTCGCCAACGGCCTGCGCGTCATCCTGCACGAAGATCATTCGACCCCAATCGTCGCCGTCAACATCTGGTACCACGTCGGCTCGAAGAACGAAGTGCCGGGCCGCACCGGCTTCGCGCACCTCTTCGAGCACATGATGTTCCAGGGCTCGAAGCATTACGACAACGATTTTTTCGTGCCCTTGCAGGAAGCGGGCGGAACCCTGAACGGCTCGACCAACTCCGACCGCACAAATTACTGGGAGGTCGTGCCGTCTAATTTTCTGGCGCTGGCGCTCTGGCTCGAATCCGACAGGATGGGCCATCTGCTCGACGCGCTGACCGAAGAAAAGCTCTCGAACCAGCGCGAGGTCGTCAAGAACGAGAAGCGGCAGAACTACGATAACCGCCCGTACGGGCTGGTCGGAGAGCAGATCGCGGCGACGATGTATCCCCCCGCGCATCCTTACCACTGGCTGACCATCGGCTCGCTCGAAGACCTCAACGCCGCGTCGCTCGAAGACATCTCTGACTTCTTCCGCCGCTTCTACACGCCCAACAACGCGAGCCTCGTCATCGCCGGAGACTTCGACCCCGAGGAGGCCCGTAACCTCGTCGAAAAATATTTCGCGCCCATAGAGCGCGGGCCCAGGCTTGAGCCCGTGGTCGCGCCGCTTCCCCGGATGGAGCGCGAGATCAGAGTGACGATGGAGGATCGCGTCACGCTGCCGCGCATCTACATGTCCTGGCACGCTGTCCCGGCGTGGGCCAGAGACGATGCCGAGCTTGATACGCTCTCGGCCGTGCTGGCGGGCGGAAAGGGCTCGCGCCTCTACAAATCCCTCGTCTATGAACAGCAGATCGCACAGGACGTGACGGCCTTCAATAACTCGCGCGAGATCGCCGGTCAGTTTCAGATCGTGGCGACGGCCAAGCCCGGCAGAAGCCTCGAAGAGCTGGAGCAAGCCATAGACGCGGAGCTTGAGAAGATCAAGCGGGATGCGCCGCCGACCGCCGAAGAGATGGAGCGTGCCTATAACGCGCGCGAATCTTCATTCATCTACAGCCTGCAAACCGTCGGCGGATTCGGAGGGCGGAGCGATCAGATGAACCTCTACGCCGTCTTTCTGGACGACCCGGGATATTTTCAGCAAGACCTCGCCAGGTATCGCAGCGTCACGGCCCAGGAGGTCAGCCGCGCCGCCGATGCTTATTTGACGGACAGGCGGATGACGCTCTCCGTCAGGCCGGGCGAACGCAACGGCGCGCAGAGCAGCGCGGGCGCTCCCGCACCGGCTGGCCCATCAAACGCCACGGCGCCGCCCTCGCAACAAACTCCCGCGACACGGATTCCGGGCGCGCAGAGCAGCACCGCTTCGACGCCCGCGACGAGCGGCACGACCGCCGGGCCAAGTCCCGTCCGGCAGGCGGCGGCGGTAGACCGCGCCGCTGGCGAGCGCCAGCAGACCAAAGCCGAGACGGCCGCGACGACTCCGGCGGGCGCAGCGCCACCGGCGACCGTGGCGCATTCCGGCATTCACTTGAAGCACGAAGACCAGATGCGCCTCGGCGGACTCTACGCGCCGCCTGAGCCGAAGCCCGACCCGCGCTTCGCGCTTCCCCTGATTCAAAGACGCACGCTCTCGAACGGGCTCGAAGTCGTCATCGTTGAGCATCACGATCTGCCCGTAGTCACGCTCAACCTGGTCTTGCGAACGGGGGCGGCGGCAGACCCGCCCGACGCTGCGGGATTGGCGAGCACGACCGCCGCTCTGCTGGATGAGGGCACGACGACGCGTTCGGCGCTGGAAATCTCTAACGAGCTTGCGGCCATCGGCGCGCGTCTCGGCACGGGCGCTGATTGGGACTTGAGCGGCGTGAGTCTTCTGAGCGTCACGCGCCACCTGGAGAGCGCGCTCGGAATCTTTACGGATGTGCTGACCAATCCGGCCTTTCCCGAAAGCGAGTTGGAGCTGCAACGCGACATGCGCCTGACGGCGATTATGCAGCGCCGCGATAATCCGCAGGACATCGCAGGCGTAGTCTACTCCGCGCTTCTATACGGACGCGAGCACCCCTACGGCCATCCCATAATCGGCGATGAAGCATCCGTGCGAGCCGTCTCGAACCGCGACATCAAAGGCTTTTACGAAACGCACTATCGCCCGAACAACGCGACGCTCATTGCCGTCGGCGACGTGTATCCGGACGCGCTGGCGGGGCAACTCGAACGAGCCTTCGCCCGCTGGGAAAGCGCAGACGTGCCGCCAAAGCTCGTTATGGCAGCGCCGCCGCCACAGAGCCGCGCGCCGGGCATCTACATTGTGGACAAGCCCGGCGCGGCCCAGTCAGTCCTGGTCATCGGCCAGGTTGGCCCACCGCGCTCCACCCCGGACTATTTCTCGCTGCTGTTGATGAACACGATGCTCGGCGGACAGTTCACCTCGCGTCTTAATCTGAACCTGCGCGAGGATAAGGGCTACACCTACGGCGCGCGGACGATCTTCGATTTCCGTCGCGGGCCGGGCCCCTTTGCCGTCAGCACGAGCGTCCAGACAGCGGTCACAAAGGAGGCGATAGAGGAAATCCTGAAGGAGCTGCGCGGCATACGCGGCGAGATTCCGGTCACGGAGGCCGAGCTGTTATTCTCCAAACAAGCGATTATTCGCGGCTTTCCGCGAAGCTTCGAGACGCCCGAGCAGATCGCCAATCGTCTCGCAGACGTTATTCTCTACGAGCTGCCGGACGATTACTTCAACCGCTACATCTCGGAGGTCAGCAGCGTGACGCGCGAAGATGTTCTACGCGTCGCCCGTCGCTACCTTGACCCGTCAGAGATGGTCATCCTGATCGTCGGCGACCGCGCGAGCATAGAGCCCGGCCTTCGCTCCCTCGACGCGGTGGGCCCATCAATCACCATACTCGATGCGGACGGTCGTGAAGAGCAGGGATGAGGGCCGCCGGAGATTAAGGCTCGGAGTATGGAAAGCCCAAAATTTGAGCTTTCCATACTCCGAGCCTTTGATTCCGAGGTCAGGCTCATCGTCAATGCCTCGATTGTCTCGCGCATTTCAGGTCGAGAGGGCGATCAGCCATTGCGCTGTAAAGTACGTGCTCATGATGTAGAGCTGTGCGGACGCAAACGGCCTCTTGAAGCGGTTGAGGGCCAGGACTGAATCCGAGACGACGAAGAGCAGTGCTCCCAGTAATGCCAGCGCGCTTCCCCGCTGCCCCGTCGCCATCCACCTGTTCAGCGATTGCCACGCCATCAACATGATGACCAGCATGTAAACGATGACGGGTACTTTCAGCCTTCCGAGGCCGGGCAGCAAAGCGCCGAGCATGATGACGCCATAGATGATGAAGGGGAGCGCATAAAGCGGGCTCAAAGCGCGCCCGGTTTCAAACGTGAAGGCCGCGATGTAGCAGAGATGGGCCAATAAAAAACTGGTCAGGCCAGCGATGAAACGCTCTCGCGGCAGCATCAGGAAGATGTCGCCCGCCAGCGAGCAGAGCAGGCCCAGGGTGACTGCGTACCTGTAGAGCCCCGAGACGGGATTCTTCTGTAGCAACGCGATCAGGATAATAAAGATCAGCGTCAGCGGCTTGAAAAGATATACGCCCCGCTTCGGCCCGTAATATTCGGCCCTGAGATGAAGTATCGCTGAAATGATGACCAGCGCCGATAATATTATGACCGGCATATACGATTTCAACCGTCAGGAAACACTCAGCGCCACGGGCTCGAATGGTTCGAGCGATGAAGGTTCGGCTATTCAGCAGCCGCCGGAATAGTACCACGCGATAAGCTCGCCCTTTCGAGTATAGGCTGGAGTCCAGCCTCTGGCGATCACGGCAAGCTCGTTCATACCCCTGCATCTTCCTGGGCCAAGCACCTCTACTTTCAACCATAGCTCGCCACGGACGCGCCTCGTGCCCGTGATATTGACATCATACGAGAGAGGATTTCCCTCGCCTTTTAACCTCAAGCGACGCGACGCGCTTCCCCTGCGCGGAAGGCTCCATACTCTTTTGTCCCAATGTTGATTTAAATACGTGAGCCTGCTGATGAAAAGTACATCCACAGGAATAAACCTGCCCGCATCAATGGGAGAAACCCAGCCCTTCGTGCGTTTGTCGTCATCCAGCCCGATCAAATACCAGCCGCGCCTCTTCTTATAGACCAGAGCGCCAAGCTCTTCGGAACTGAGCTTGGCCTGGATGAGCTTTTCAGGATCACCGACAGTTGCGACTACTGAGGATTTCGCGGTCGGCGCGGAATAGATTTTGATTGCTCGTTTGGGAGGGGTTTGCCCTGAATTTTCTGACATAAATATGCCGAGCGCGGAGGGAATCTCCAGCAGCCCGATCATATAACGCCAGCGATCATCACCTTCATCCTGCTCGGCGCTGGAACTTGCGGCTAACAGCATCGAACTCATTAGAAGGGCGACCAACGGGATCGTCATCGCTCTTTGCATCATAGCCTTTACTCTACGCCGTCAAGTCAGCATCAACGGGCCCGCGAAAAGGTCTGCGGATTCCAATACTGAAATTCTATCTCAACTGCGCGTGAATCATAACGTAAGCCGGAGCCTTTGTGTGGTTGGACGCGGCGGCGCTTTGCCAACTGTGTGTTACGTCGGGGCGATGTTAAAATAGAGGCGCAATGAACAGGGCGATCAATTTAACAGGGCTCTCGAAGGATGAGTTGGCGGACTTTGTGGGAGAGCTGGGCGAACCCGCATACCGTGGCCGACAAATCTTCGCGGCGGCGCACGGCAGGCGTCTGCGCTCGTTCGACGAGATGACGGACTTGCCGAAAGATTTACGCGAGCGACTGGCTGAGCGCGCGACGCTTTCGACTCTGACGGTCGAGTCGCGCTACGTCTCGGAGGACGGGACGCGCCGCTACCTTTTGAAGACGCACGACAATCTCCCCGTAGAGGCTGTGTTTATCCCCGAAGAGCGGCGCGACACGATCTGTTTCTCTTCGCAATCGGGCTGCCCGCTGCAATGCGACTTCTGTTTGACGGCGCGTCTGGGGCTGCTGAGGACTCTGACGGCGGGCGAGATCGTCGAGCAGATCATCATCGCCTTAAACGACGCTTACGGGGCGGGCACGCACACGCCGCGCGGCACGAATCTAGTGGCGATGGGCGCGGGCGAGCCGTTTCTGGCCTTCGAGCCGTTGATGAAGGCTTTGAGCATCATGGCTGACCCGTCGGGCCTGCACATCGTGCCGAATCGCGTCACGGTCTCGACCGCCGGGATCGTCCCGCGCATAAGAGAGCTGGCGAGCGTGCCCAGGCGTCCGCACCTGGCTATCTCTCTGGCCGCACCGACCGATGAGTTGCGCGACCGGCTAATGCCGATCAACAAAAAGTGGCCCTTGGATGAGCTGCTCGCGGCCTGCAAGGAGTTCGAGAAATCGCTCAGGCCCGGCGAGCGCTTTACCTTCGAGTACGTGATGCTGGACGGCGTCAACGACGGGGACGAGCAGGCACGCCAGCTTGCCAATCTGCTCAATCGCCACGGCCTGCGCGCGAAGGTCAACCTGATTCCGCACAACCCGGCAGACCCACTCCCCTACAGGCCGTCGCCTCCGGAAAGAGTGGAAAGCTTCAAGAGCATACTTGAATCGAAGGGCGTGAACGCCTACGTGCGGCGTCCGCGCGGGCGCGACATCTACGCCGCCTGCGGTCAACTGGCGGCGCGTCGAAGCGTCAACCCGCTCCCGCCATCCTTTCATCAACCCGTCTGACGAAAGAGACAGTTTCGCGCCCGCGAGCTGACAAACCTATCTCCACCCACCTGCATCTTTTATATTCATGGAGACCCTGCGGGGGGAGCGTTTCCATTTTTCATGCGCGGGCATGTACAATCCGCTGAAATTTCCGACTTCCGGGCAATGGAATAAATGTTTGAGCCATGATGAGACTTAAAGCTTTTACACGTTGTGCCACGCTCTCTGTCCTGACGGGAGCGCTTTTGCTATCGGTTCCTGTAAACTTCAACGCCGCGTCGTCTTCGGCTCCTGCTGCCGCGCCGCAGGCGAATCTCGGCATTAACGGATTCTTCGCTGCGGATAAAGCGCAACGCGGGCGCACCATCCAGGCGGCGGTCGTCGTTGACATTCCGGGCGGCTATCATGTCAACGCCAATAAGCCGCTCGGCAAGTACGCTATTCCGACCGTGCTCAAAATCGAAGCGCCGGGCGGCGTCCGAATCAGCCCCATCAGTTACCCGCGCGCGAGCGTCCGTCGCTTCAGCTTCTCGGACGAGCAACTAGCCGTCTACGAAGGGCGCGCCGTGCTGCGCTTCAACATCACCATCCCGTCCAACTTTGATTCGGGCGTGACGGAGCTGCGCGCGCGATTGAGATACCAGAGCTGTACGGAGGACACCTGCTTTCAGCCCGTGACGCGCGAAATCACTATGCCCATCGCCGTCGTCGGTGCCAACGAATCCGTCAAGCGCATCAACGGCCAACTCTTCGGCGGCAGGAGAAGAACGAAGGGCTGAAGGATGAGGGATGAATGGTTTAGTTGTTGCTCAAGTGAATTAAGCATTCAACCCACTTCATCCCTCATCGCCGCCGCCCTTCGTTCTTCCGATAACGGACATCAGGCGGCCGACGCGTCCGTGCAGGCTCTTTTCGCGGCGGTAGGAGAAGAAGAGGTCTGTGCGGCACATGGTGCAGAGCGGTGCGATGTGGATGCTTTGCGGCGGGACGCCGCTTTCGATCAACTGGTTGCGATTGGCTCTTTGCAGATCGATAAGGGCGTGGCCCTCACGGGACGGCGTCAACAGTTCATCGGCTTCCGCGAAGCGCTCGCGGAAGGCCGCTATGACTTCGCCGCCGACCTCGTAGCAGCATGGGCCCGCTGCCGGGCCTATGGCCGCGCGCACGTCTCGGGGTTGCGTGCCGTATTCCCGGCGCATCTGCTCAAGCGCCGCCGCAACGATTCGGGCGAGCGTGCCGCGCCATCCGGCATGTATGGCGGCGACGGCTCCGCATCGAACGTCGCCCAGGATAATGGGCACGCAATCGGCCGTCTTGACGCCCAGGAGCACGCGCGGCGCGCTCGTCACGAGCGCGTCGCAATGCACCGTCTCGCCGCGCGCGTTCTGTGGGCCGAGCGCGTCCCGTGCGTCACGGACGACGCGCACATCCGAGCCATGAACTTGCCAGCCCGCTGCGAGCGTCCATTCTCCGTCGAAGAGGCTGAGGAAACGGCGACGATTTTCGTATATATTCTCGGCGGCGTCGTCGTCAAAACCGGCCAGGTTGAGAGCGTCGCGCGGCATCGGGCTCGTCCCCCCGAGCCGCGTCGAAAAGCCGTTCGCGAAGCCCTCTTGCTCCAGGGGCGCGCATACAAGCATGCGCACGCCATCTCGCTCGCGCCAGCGAAATCCGGCGCGCGCTAACGCTGTTTCGTCTGCTGTGATTATCTCAATCGGTATAGACATCATCGAAGTGGCCCGCGTGCGCGAGGTACTGCTGCGCACGCCGCGCTTTGCCGAGCGCGTTTATACTGAAGCGGAGCGCGCTTACTGCGAGAGCCGTGGCGTGGTCTCCGCCCAACATTATGCCGCGCGTTTCGCGGCTAAGGAAGCCGTGCTCAAGGCTTTGCAGACGGGCTGGACGGGCGGCGTCGCGTGGCAGGACATAGAGATCGTCCCGCTTGACACGGGCGCTCCCGTGCTCGTCTTCCGTGGCCGCGTGCAAGAGCTTTACCAGCAGTCGGGAGCGACCGGCGCTCATCTCTCGATGTCGCATACCAGCGAGCACGCCATCGCCGAAGTCATCCTCGAACGCTAAAGCCATTTTACAGGATTTCCTCGAAGCACGAAGCGGACATAGGACAAGCCCCGTGAGGGGCGGCAGAATGTAGCCCATGAATTACGTCATGGGTTGTGTGGTCATTTAGAAACGAAGCCCCGTGAGGGGCGAAAGACCTTCGAGCTTGAGTTTCTTTCGCCCCTCACGGGGCTTCGTCACGATTGGTCAACTGCGTCTTCCACGGCTGAAGCCATAGGCTACATTTTGCCGCCCCTTCATGGCTCTTCCGTTTCCGTCCCTTATACTGCTCCTCATAAATAACCTGTCAGGGCGCGCCGCCCCTTTCCATTCTTCTATAAGACGAGCCGCCGCCCATTTCGTTGACGAGCGTTGAGCGCCCGCGCACGGTTCTATCCACGGCGGTGCGCGTGTATGAAGCGCCCGCCGTTTCGGTGGAAGTGGCGGCCGGGCGGGCCGCGAGCGCCTGATGACGCCCCTGAGTTGAGGCCGCACGCGCGGCCTCCGCATTCATGCTCATCGTGATTGATGACGGGTCTTCCATCTCCGTCTCATCGAGCGACGCGGTCATCGGGAACTGTTCGGTGTGCGCGTAGCATTCAAGCTGGGGCATGAAGGCGTGCGTCAGGGCGATGCGTTCGTGCTGCGGGCATCGGTCGGTGGCGCGCATGCCTGTTTCCGGGTCTATCTCGATAAAGGTGATGCCCGCCGGGCGCTCGAACGCCTCGCCGCCCAGGTCTGGTCTTAGCTCTACGGCTTCGCGGACGAACTCCGTCCAGGCGGGCAGCGCCGCCTCCGCTCCCGTCAATCCGAGCTGTTTATTATCGTCGAAGCCGATCCAGACGGCGCACACAAGATTCGGCGTGTAGCCTACGAACCACCCGTCGCGCGAAGTGCCCGTCTTGCCCGCGATGGCCGTCTTCCCGACAGCGCCGCGAGCGGAACGCGCCGTGCCGTGATCTATCACGTCCGTCAGCATATCCGTCAACATGTAGGCGGTTGATGGCTTTATAACCGGTCGCGCGCGCACGACCGCGCCGATAATATCGGCCCCGCCTGAATCCGTGGCGCGAGCGATGACGTTCGGCTCGACGCGCTGGCCGCCATTGGCTAAGGCCGTGTAGGCGGCGGCCAACTCCAAAGGCGTCGCTTCGGTCGTCCCCAACGCGAGCGCCGGGTAAGGCTCCGGCTTCTGAAGACCGAACCCTTCGGCCAGCGAGGCGACGCGCCGCAAGCCCGCGCTCATGGCGACATCCACCGTGACGACGTTGAGCGATTTGATGAGCCCCGTGCGCATCGTCACGTCGCGCATGGAGTATCCGCCGCCGTAATTCGCCGGACGATACTTCGCGCGCCGGTCGTAGATGAAATCGCGCGGCGCATCCATGTACACGCTCAGGGGCGAGATGCCGCTCTCAAGCGCCGCCGCGTAGACTACGGGCTTGAAGACAGAGCCGGGTTGACGCCGCGCGTCCGTGGCGCGGTTCAGTTGCGAATCCGCGTAGCTGCGCCCGCCCACCATCGCCAACACGCTGCCCGTCTTCGGGTCGAGCGCGACGAGCGCGGCCTGCGGCCTCGCGCCCCGCCCCTTGTAAATCTTATCGAGGCGTTCGAGCTGTCGCTTGATGCTCGATTCGGCGAGCTGCTGAAGGTCTGCGTCAATCGTCGTATAGATGCGCAAAGATCGTTCGTCGCGCTCCGTTGATGCCGCGAGCCTGGATTCGACCACACGGTTGACGTAGTCAATAAAGTAAGGCGCGACCGAGCCATCGCGGCTGTCGGCAGCGGCGACGTTGAGCGGCTCGCGCGCCGCCGCCTGGGCCTCCTCGTTTGTGATGACCCGGTCGCGGGCCATCGCGCCGAGCACAGTATTGCGCCGCGCCCTGGCCTCGTCCGGGTGTCGATCCGGCGCATAACGATTGGGGCTCTGAATCATGCCCGCAATCGTCGCCGCCTCCGAGAGCGTGAGCCCCTTCAAATCTTTGCCGAAGAAGACGCGCGCCGCCTCCGCCACGCCCCTTACGGCCACGGCCTGTCGCTGGCCCAGGTACACCTCGTTACAGTAGAGCGCCAGTATGTCCTGCTTCGAGAGACGGCGTTCGAGCGTGAAGGCGATCATCGCTTCGGCGAACTTTCGGCGCAGCGTGCGCTCGGGCGAGAGATACGTATTCTTGACGAGCTGTTGCGTGATGGTCGAGCCGCCCTGGCCCATGCGTTCGTCGCCCGCATTGCGCAGGATGGCGCGGCCGATGCCCAACAGGTCGAGCCCGCTATGATCGAAGAAGCGTCGATCCTCAATCGAGAGGATGGCCTGCACCATCTGAGGTGGAATATCCGTGAAGGAAAGCGCGGCGTGCTTGCCCGCTTTCATGGACGAGTCGGCCGTCAGAAGCTCCGGTTCGAGAGTATAGGAAGCAAGCGGGCCAACTTCGTTCGACAATCGGGCGATCCGGTCTCGATTGTCAAAGCCGACCAAAACGAATGAACGCTCGTCGTTTGCGCCCGCCCGTCGCGGATGTATCTCGACGGCGCGCTCCCGTATGTTAAAGCTTCCGCTCCAGACATCGCTCGCATTGCTCTCGATGTAACCGGCGCGGCGCAGCAGCGCTACCAATCCGTCGAGGGAGAGCGATTGGCCCACGCGGAGCGTTCGCGGCGCCGCGTATATACCGGCGCGGCTCGTCAGGTAGCCCGACGCGAGGCGCGCGTCCACCAGTTCCGCGTATGAGATGTAAGAGTAGATGAAAAAAAGAAGCGTCGCCGTGAGCGTGACGATCAGTGAAGCGGCGATTGAGTAATAAAGGATTCTCTTCTTGCGCTCTTTGGCGGCGCTGGCCCCGGAGCGTACCGCCTGCCCGAACCTTCTAACGACGCGTCGACGCGGCCGTTCGCTGATGGACGTTACCTCGATTGCCATAACTCTCCCTCATGAACGGCGTTCTTTCCGGTATCGACTCTCTCGGGGCCGCCCGCTGCCTTCCTCTTTCGTATGCCTTACATAAAAGGCTAATGGACGGCGGATTCTCCGGATTATCTGGCGCTCTGAGAGAGCGGCGTCGTGTCCTGAAGGGTCTCGGCGGCGCTCGTCGAGCTATCCGCGATGCCGCTCCATTGTGAAATGGCGGCGGTCGAGACGGCCAGTGTCACCAGTATCATGATGATGGCCGCCAGTTGCGCGAAGCTGTTTGCAAGTTCTTTCATTCCCGGTTGCTCCCCTCTCGAATCGCTGAGCTGTATATGGAAGAGTTCCTCGCTTCGGCTTTTAGCAATGTTTATGCCAGCCGCCAACCCGCTCACAGCCTTTCCCGCCGAAGCACACCATCACGCTCATATATAAGCACTTAAAGCCTGTCCGTGAACGTCCACGGAAGCCCGCAAGGGCATGGTAGCTAAGCCTGGCGTCTCGCTTTGGTACGTGTCCGCGCTCCTCAAGCCTCAAGATTGTGTTGTGAAAGCTTACAGCGAGGTGCTTCGACCCCAAGCGTGCGTGAGTCGCACGATTTTTGAGCAAGCTGATGTTTTTGACCTAAAGTCAGAGTCTTTTGTTTCGGTCTTTAAAGAAGAGGTAGGCCAGGATGAGGGCGATGATGATGATTAGCGGGAAGCGGATCAGGGCGAAGAAAAGCTCGCGCTGGCTATCCGGCTCAAAAAGGGGGAGCGTTCATCACGGTTATTAACACCCGTCCGCTCCCCTAAAGTTCCGCAGGGTTTGCGCCGGGAGAAGTCCGGCTCTACACCTTCGAAGGCTCATCGAAGGGGCGAGAAGCGGCGTTTATCTTCGGTTTGAGGCGCGGGGCTGCGGCGTCGAAACTGGTACCACTTGAGGGGCGGCTTCGGGGCGAACTGCGTAAGGTGCTTGATCCTCTCTATATTGGCGAGCGCGGCCTGACGGCCCGCGTCGATCAGGTCGGCGGCGCGCCCTATCTCGTCCCAGCGTATGTGCCCTACCTTGGGCATGATGACCGCGTCGGCATCCTGCCATTGGTGCATGGCAGCCGTTCGCTGTATGACCATCATGGCTTGCAGCATCACACCGATGGCAGACTGCGGTGGGCCCAGAAACTTGGCGCCCTCGGAATTAACGTCAACGGCGATGACGACATCGGCTCCCAGAGAGAGGGCGGCGGCGGTCGGCACGTTGGCGACTAGTCCGCCGTCTACGAGCTGGCGGCCCTTCGCGTCCGTCACGGGCACGTACCAGCCGGGAATCGCACAACTGGCCCGAATGGCGAAAGCTATATCGCCCTCGCCGCTCATGACGACGGCCGAACCGGCGCGCAAGTCCGTGGCGACGGCCGCGAATGGAATCCGCATCTCTTCAAAGCGCGTGGCGGGAAAGCGCGCGTGGACGTAGGCTTCGAGTCGCGCGTTCGATTGCATGCCGAGGCGCGAAAGCGTCGGGCGCCCCAGGTCGCGCCAGCGCAGATTGAGACCTATCTCTTCAAGCTCGTCTATGGACATCCCTGCGGCGAGCGCGCCGCCGACAAGCGCTCCGGCTGACGTGCCTGCGATGTAATCGATGGGAATGCCGTGCTCTATGAGCACGCGCAGGACGCCGACGTGAGCCAGCCCGCGCGCCGCGCCGCCCGAGAGCGCCAATCCGACGCTCGGTCTCTCATTCTTTTTTGCGTCTTTGACCGGCATAAATCCCCTCGTTTAGATGTACGAACGCCGCCCCACGGATGTCACATCAATCTTCGGGGAAGCGCGCCCCGAACCGTGGATTCCCCGAATAGATCGAGCCATCGGTCTGTCCATCGGTTCAGACTCAGCCGACAAGGGGGCTTACCGCTTTCGGACTTCGGGCGGCTTCTTAACGACCTCGAATTCAAAGTGCAGCTCTTTGCCGCGAAGAATAAAGTTCAGGTAAAACTCCCAGAACTTGCGCGTAAAGCGAAAGGCGGGCCAGCGCTGATCCAGGTTGACCAGTAATTCAAGCCCGAGCGCGCGCCAGAGATTGGCCAGCGAGACGTAAGCGCGCACGGGCTTCAACTCGACATCCGTGTAGAAGGGGAAGAGCCTGCGATCCTGCATGAAGCAGTTGAAAGAGTAGCTGTTGAAATGGTTGCGGTGCGTCGGGTCTGTCGGCCAGTCCGGATTCGAGTAATGAGGCGTGACGAGTTGGATGCGCCCGCCCGGTTTCGTGATCCGGTGCAGTTCTGAAACGAAGGCCATCACGTCCGGCACATGCTCTATGACGTGGCGGCTGACGATCAGATCGAACTCGTCGTCGGGGAAAGGATACGGGACGACGCCGAGGTCGTGTATGACATCGGCATCGGTGCGCGGGTTGTAGTCTATGCCTACGGCGTTCGGATACTTGTTTGTCCCGCAGCCGACATCCAGGATTCTCTTCCCTGTCGTCGGCTCGCTTTTATGGGACTCGGATGACATAAGCTGTGGTGGCGGCGGAGGAGGCGGCGGCAGGGCCCGCCAGGGAGCGCTCTCCGACACGATCAAACGGGGCTCAGGATAACAATCTCGGCGCTTTCGCGCGCGCTATCGAGAAAGGCGTCCGTGTCGGATTCGATCTTGCTTTCGGTGAGCGTTTGATTGATTTCGGCGCGCGCCTCCTCCAGCTTCGGCACGATCCCGTCCGGGTGTCGTTGCTTGAAGCGCGGCACGTAAACCTGCGCGTAATAGCTGGCCTCCTCCTCGGGCGTCACGACCGTGAAGGAGCGAAAGCGAAAGTCCAGATATTTCTCGATGGTGAGGCGCTGGCGGATGATCTCCCTGAACTGCTCATCATCTATCGAACGGAAGCCGACCAGGCGCAGCCGCTCGACGAAGTCTGCGCTCGTGGGAAATCGTTTGACCAGATCGTTAATCGCCGTCCTCACCTCCTCGTCGCTCGGAGCGGTGGCGGGGAGCTTCTCGGCCTCCTGTAGTATGAGTCGCTGATTAATCAACGTCTGCAAGGCGTTATTCAAATCTTCGGAGCGAGGGTTCGCGAGCGGCGTGCCCGGCTGCAAGGCCAACTGCCAGAGAAGGTCGGAATAGGTAATCAAATCCGTACGTACTCCGCCGTTGACGGTCGCCACCATTCGATCGACTATCTCCTGCCCGCGCACGGGCGACGCGCCCGGCCACGCCAGTGCCGGGAGTACGACCATGAGCACCAAAGGAAGCGCTGCGCTCCGCGCTACGTTTCGCACGGCCTTTCGCACCATGTTTAGCACCATGCTTCGCGCCATGTTCTGCATCGCGTTTCGCACTATGTTCCGCGCCCTGCTCTGCGCTGCGCCTTTATCTTGTCCGTGTTCTGCTCGATACATATGGCTTAAACCGGGTTCGCCTTTTAAAACGTCTGCGTAAATCTAAAATGAAGCTGGCCGGGCTTGAGACGGATGATCTGCGGGTTGACGGCCGCCGGGTCTAAGATGAACTGCGGCGGGTTCAGCAGATACCCGTAGTCTATGGCGAGCGCGCCGCCAATCGGCGTTTTGATTCTCAGGCCGAGGCCGACCGTATGCGTCCAATGAACGCGCAGGTTGGGGTTTTCGTCGGGCTCAGGCTCTCGGCCGAAGATGTCGCGGATGCTGCGGAATACATTGCCGCCGTCGTAGAACGGGACGACCTGAAAGACCTTCGTCAGGGGCGTGCGCGCTTCGAGGTTGACGACCGCCAGCGCATTTCCGCCGATGGGCACGAGAAACGGATTGAGCGTGACCAGCTCGCCTTCCTGGTTGCGAAAGATGCCGCCCTGTATGACGGCGCGCGGCCCCGCCTCTTCGTAACCGAACCCGCGCAAGGTGGTCGAGCCGCCCGAGAAGAATCTCTCGCTGATCGGCAGCGTCCGGTCAACGTCGTCGATCATGTGGTTATCATTACGGTCGCGCGGGTTGAACAGGTTGGCGAGCCCGAGCGTGATATTACCCGCCAGCACAGTGCTTCGCACGCGCTCGCCAAGCTTGTAATAGCGACGATAGTTCAACTGGAACTTATTGAAGGAGAGATTGCCGCCGAGCTGACGCAGCGCGAGGCCGTAATCGAGGGTGAGAAATTCGCCGCGCGTCGCGTCAAACTGGCTATCGCGCGTATCGCGCACGAAGGTCGCGGCTAGGCGCGATAAGCGAACGGCGCGGTCGGGCCGAAGGATCGGCTCGATCAGGAGGCTGCCGATATTGTAGAGACGCACGTCCTCGTAGTTGTAGCGTAGGAAGAGTGTGCTCCGGTTATCCTGCGTGATGGTGCGTTGCGTCTCGGCGTTGAAGGTAAAGCGATTGATCGTCGGCTCGCCCGTCGGCTCGCCGAACTGGTCGATCGGATTCCCCTCTTCGTCCAGACGCTGCACGATGCCCTGGTTGCCGCGATCAATGGTGGAGCGGAAGAAGCGCGTCACGGTCGAGTCGCGCTGGTACTGTAGCGAGAGCGCGAGCGGCATGAAGCGGCGCGTGTCGCCGCCGCCGCCGTACTGGCGAAAGCGCGGATCGAAATACTCAAAGCGCAGCAATTGCTGGCGACGACTGGCGCGAAGCCGCACGGCTCCCTGCCGCAGCTGGCCGAAGAGATTCGAGTTCCGTAGCTCTATAAAGCCGAGCGGGCCGTTATCGGTCGAATAACCGCCGCCGTAATCGAGCACGCGCGGCCTCGTCTCCTCAACGTCTATAAACACGTCGCGCGTGCGAAAGCCGGAGGCGGTCTCGCCCGCGTTCTCCGTACGGATGATGACCTGCCGAAAGGCGTCCGTCGCGTAGAGCAGGCGCTCGCTCTCGGTCAAACGGTCGGCGCGCAAGACCTCGCCCTCGGCCAGAGTGATGGTCTTGAGCACGGCCTCGCGCTTCGTCAGCACATTGCCGTTGACGAAAATCCGGTTGATGAAGACCTTGTCGCCCTCGTTGTTGATCGAGTAGACGAGTCGCACCTGTTCGTCCGTGCCTTTGCGCGGCAGCTCGACGACCGAGAAATCAAGCTGCGCGTCGATGTAACCGTCGCGCGCGTAGAGGTTCAGTATGCAGTCGCCGTCGCCGCGCGCGCCCGTGCGCGAAAAAGGCGCGCCGATGACCGTGCGGAACTGTTCGTGCAGCCGCTCGTTCGTATACGGGTCTTTGGAGCGCAGGCGGTCGCGGCACGCGGGCGAGTTGATCTCTTCGCGTAAGCGGGCTTCGGTGTAAATCTGATTGCCGCGAATCTCGACGCCCGCGACGCGCGTCAGCGGCCCCTCAGTGACGGCAAAGGTGATGACGAGGTTTTCGCCTTCGAGCGAGACGCCCTGGCGAACCTCTACTTCCGCGCGCCTGTAGCCCAGATCACGCACGCGCGCCCTTACCGTTCGTCTGTCCTCTTCAAGACGCTCGCGGCTCGTGTAGCCGCGACCGTAGCCGAGCAGCGGAATGAAGCCGAGCACGTTGGCCTTCTGCGTCTTCAGATCATCTTCGACATCGTCGAGCGTCAATTGGTCTGTGCCGGTGATGCGAATGTCCGTGAGCTTGAAGCGGCGGCCGCGCTCGACATCGTAGACGATATTGACGGTGCTTCCGCTCAGCTCCGAAGGGTTCAGGTTCTCGCACGTCTCGGCCGTGCCGTTCGGGACTGCCGCGCCGTTGTTCTGCGGCGCAGGCGTGATAGTGCAAATGGCCTCAACGTTGGCGAAGAACCAGCCGTCCTGCTGTAACCTGTTTCGCAGGCGGCGCGCGCCCTCGACGATGGCCGACTGGTCTATGGTTCCCTCGCGTTTGACGGGCAGAAGCTCGCGCGCGGTCTTGTCGCGCAGGTCGTAGTCCGTGGTCGTCACAAAAACCTTCGGCCCGATGAATCCTTCCAGGTTCACGGTGACGAGCTTGCCCGTCTCGTCCAGGGACACCTGCGGGTCTTCGAGCTGTGGGGCGAGGTAGTCTCGACGGATGATCGCCTGTCGAATGCGATTGATGTCCTGGCCGAGCACTTCGCGCGTGAAGGGAGAGCCGGGCTGAAGTCTGAGCGTGGGACGGACGCCTGCCGGGTCGAAACCATTGATCTTGATATTGAAAGCGCTGACGGTCGCCTGCTCGCCCGGCGCGACGCGGAAGATGACGGTCGCGCGCGTGCCCGTGGCGTCTAATTCCTGCGAATAATCGACCTCGGCCTGGTAAAAGCCACGGTCTCGGAGATAGGCCTGGATCAGGTCAGCGTTGGTTCTGAGGGTTTGAAGCGAGAAGCGAGAGCCCGGATCGAGCATGTTCAAGCGCGCGCGCAGTTCGTCCTCGGAGATGGTCGAGCCCGGCGGAATAACGCCCAGCTCAAGCTTCACGTCGCCGACTTTAATCTGTCGCCGGACTATGAATGCGAGGCTCAGGGGGCTCGTCGCCCCGGCGCTCGTCTCGCGCACCTCGACGCGCGCGCACGCCACCCCGCCCTCTCGAAACAGCGCATCCAGAGACTCGCGAATGCGTACGGTCGAATACTCTGAATTGGGTGCGACGTGCAGAAGCGACAAAAGCTCGGCCTCAGCGGCCGCCTGATCGCGCGGCGCGGCGACCGATGATGAGGCGGAGCCAGCAGCAGCAGCAGTAGCAGCCCCGCCGACGCCGACGCTACTACCCATGCCTGTGCCGCCAGCGACAACGCCGGTGCGCGCCGCCGCTCCGGGCTCGCACGGATTGGTGGGGTCGCGCGCCGGGCCTTCGATGACGATGCGGACGTTGGCGATGGGCCGTCCGTCATATTCGCCTGTTTCCGTGGTGGCGGCGGTGGCGACCGTGCGCGCGCGTGCGACTGGCGCTGTCATCAGAAGGACAGCCGCCAGCATACTAATCGATACAAAGAAGCGAAGCCTCACCTTGTTCTCTTAAACGTGCTCCTGAAAGGGTCGCCCGAGCTAAATGGTTTGACCGATTGCAGAGCAATCGCTTACGTCTCAGAATCTCTTCCTGAATCTAATCTCAAAACTGAAGTTATCGTTTCGTGAGCTAAAACCGTTGACCGAGCCCTGCTCGTAGCGCGCGACGAAGGAGAGGCGATTCGAGACGCGGTATTCGAGGGCGAGCACCTGGTTCTGATCCGAGGTCACGTTGGTCGAATACGTGATCGACAGGTTGCGGTTGATCTGGCGTCCGACCGTCAGCCGTGCCGTCGGGCTCGCCCCGCCGCGCCCGGCGATCAGCGGATCGATCTCGAAGCGGTTGAGGCCGAAGAGACGGTCGGTTGCGCGCCGCGCCGGAGCGTTTATCAGAGTATCGGTCAGAAGGCTCGCCGCCGTCCCCAATCCCGTCTGCGCCAAGGTCGAGGCGCTCGTGTCGCCCGACGACAGATTGCCCGTCGTAATCAGCGAGACGACATCCGACTGCGGCAGCGACGGGTCGCTTCTGACGGTCGCCTGCGGCTGCGACAGCGGCCCCGTCAGGCTGACGATGACCGTATAGCCGCGTATCTCCGACTCGGCCTGAATATTCAGGATCGGGTCGGCGTCGCGCCGTGCGGGAAGGTCTACGAAGGCGCGCATCAGCTCGTAGCGGTCATTGCGAAAGTTGAGCGTGCCACGCGTCGCCGCGATGCGCCCGGAGATGATCGGGTCTTCGACAGGGCCGACGATGCGTAGCGAAACGGAGCCGACCACGTCCGCGAGGTTGTTGCGCACAACGAGCGCGTCGCGCCCCTCTACGCGCAGGTCAACCTGAGTGGTAGCGCCGAACGCTGCGCCGCCGCCGCCGCCCTCCGTGAGCGATGCCTCGCCGCGACGATTGAGCAGGTCGGCCAGCTCTATGTCCTCCGTATACTCGGCGCGTCGCAGATTGACGACGCCGGTAATGATCTGCTCGCGGGTGGAGCCGTTGATGTCCAGGTCGGCGTCGGCCGTCGATCTGAAGCCTTCCGGGAACGGGACGGTGACATCGTCGCCGTGCACATTCAAGCGAAAACGGGCGAGCGTAAAGCCTTCGAGCAGCGCGCCGCCCGAGGCCGTCACGCGCCCGCCGCCGAGCGTGCCCGTCAGAGTATCAATCTGTACACGGTCGGAGTTGAAGCGGACGAGCCCTTTAACGTTTGAAAGCATCAGGCGCTCGTCGCCGATAAGCGTGGCGACGGAAGCGCCCGCGACGCTCGCCGTGCCCGACAGGCGCGGCTCCTCGTAGCTGCCGCCGACGCGCACGGCCGCTTCAGCCGTCCCCGATAGAAAGACGTTGGGCGAGATGCTATTCAGGACGCGCAGGTTCAACTGGCCGTCGACCGTGAGCGACTGGCGGCCGCCCGGGCCGATGGCCGCCGTACCACCGAACACTATGTTAGTGCCGGGGCCTGTGAACTGCGTTTTCTCGAAGAAGACCTCGTTGGAAGAGAACTGCACCAGCAGCGGCGAGGTGGCCGTCAGTTGTATATCCTCTATCTGGACGCCAAGCTCTGTGAAATTGGCAGTCCCCTTCAGGCCCGCCAGCGAGAACACGTCCTCGCCCTCCTCGTTCTCCGTACGCAGGTTCCCGACGGCCCTGAGCGTCCCCGTCGCGCGCCCCGTCACCCTGACATTGGATTGCGGCAGCAGGATAGAGAAGAGCGACGTAAGATCAGCGCCCGTCAGAGTAGTTTCAATCGTCGCCGGAAGCTGCGGGTTGCCCAGATCGACGCGCGCGGCGACGACCTGCGGTTGGCCCAGCAGTCCGGTCGTCAGGCGGAGATCGAAAATCTTGTTCTCGGTGCGCCCCGTGAGCGTGAGCGTCCCGGCCGGATGACCGTTAACGGTCACGTCGCGGCCCTCGCCGTCAATGTCTATCTGGTAGGTCGCAAAGTCTGTGAATTTCGCTCCGCGGGCGTGAATGTTGAGGTTGGCCGTGCCGGTCAGGCGCGGAACCGTGCCCGCATTGAGCGCAAGGGATTCGAGCCGCTCAAGCCGGAAGTCGGTCGCGCGCCCGTCGAGGTCGAAAGCCCCGCTCTCGTTATTAATAGTTCCGCTCGCTTTAACGAGCCCCGCGTTGAGTCGCGCTTCCAGATTCTGAAGCGTGATGGTCGAACCCTGGAAGGTCGCGCTCGCGCTCATGCTCTGGAAGGGCTCGCCCCTGATCGCGCCTGGGCCCACACGCAAGTCCGCCGCCCCGTTCATCGCATCCGGCAGGCCCCGGATATTTATGTTTCCCGAGAGATCGCCGGTAAAATCTCCCGGCCCCAGGAAATCGCTCTGCTTACCTTGCGGCAGCACGGCCAGCAGATTCCCGGCGTTGGCGCGCTCAAGCGTCGCATTAAGCTCTATATTATTGCTGCCCGTGCGCGGCGCGTTCAGCGTGAACTGAACGCCGCCGCCGTCCGGTTCGGTCAAGCGCCCGTCCGTCAGGTTAATCACCTCGGGCGTGATATTCAGGGCGGTCGAGAGAGAGCCAAGCTCGCGCCCCTTCACCGAGAAACGATCAATAGAGGCGCGTCCGTCGACGACAGGATTGTTCAGCCTGCCGCTCACAGTGCCGTTGAAGGCGAGACGCCCGCCGAGCCCTATGCCGTACCGATCCAGCTCTTCATACAGGGCCGGAAAGAGGCCGGAGGCCACGAGCACGTCCTGGAACTCGGCCGCGTCCCCCGAAGCCAGATCGAGTTTAAGATTCGTCTCGTCGCGGTCGAACGAGAACTGGCCCGAGGCCGTCAACTCGGTCGCGCCCGTTCTCAGGTTGGCCTGCTCGATCTTGAAAACCCCGCTGTCGGCGTGGAGCGCGACCGCGCCCGTTACGGGCGTGCGCCCGCCCGCCTCAGCGCCGGTCTCGGCCTCAAACTGCGCGCGCACGTCGCCGCTCGCCGCCTTGACGCTGGTTCCGGGAAAGGCCAGATCGACGGTTCCAGTGGCCCTGCCCGAAACTGGGACGACGCGGCCCGAGAGAGCAAGGAGCCCGCCGATGTCCATACCGCTGAAGTTGGCGACGACGCGCGAAGTGCCGCCGCGAGCCGTGCTCAAAACGGCGTTGCCGGTCGCTCGGCCCTTGAAAGCCTCGGCCGTAAAGTTGTTCAACTGTATCTGGCTGTTGGTGGCGACAAGGCTTGCGCGCGCCGGGCCGAGGTTGAATTGGCCGAGGACGCCGCCGCCGAGGCTCAGGTCGGCGCTCGCGCGGTAACGGCCCGAAGGCTCGACCGTAAAGGCGGGTCGCGCGAGTCGCACATTCTCAGCGCGGCCATCCGTGAAGGCGACCGTCCCGGCGTTGATGTCGCCCGACGTGCCCTCGATACGGCCGCCGCGAATCGTCAGCCGAACGCCAGCGATGTTGAGGCTGCCGACCTTTGCGCCCTGCGCTGCTATCCGGCCGACGCGCAAAGCGTTGACATTGACATTGGTAGTGCCGTCGCGGTCTACAAATTCGACGCCCGAGCCTGCGACGCCTTCGACGCGCGCGCCCGAAGCGTTGATCGTGCCCGCCTGGACGTTTGCCGCCGACCCCTTTGTGACGCCGCCTTCCGATTGCAGCCGCAGGTCGGAAGCGCTCAGGCCACCGGCCTGCGCGTCGGCCGAAGAGAATCCGTTGGCCGAAACGCGCGCGGCGCTCGCCTTCAGGGTCTCGCCTGTCTTCTCGGCCCGCGCATCGCTCAGGATGAGCCCGCTGATGGTTCTCCCGCCCGTTCGTGCGGCGGCCGCGCGCAGATCGCCTATCCAGCTAAAATCCGTGCCCGTGCCCATCACGTTGCCCGCCAGATGGACGGCGTTCAGTTGAAAATCGCCAGCCGTCAAAAGCTCCGCGACCACTTCGCCCGTCGCATTGTAAGTCTTGCCTTCGCCCGAAACGCGCGCCGTGGCGTTCAAAGCCTGGAGGCGAATATTGTCGGCGGCGAGCGCGTCCGATTTGACCTGCCCGTTGAAGCTATACTGCGAGCCCTTGCCCGAAATGGTGCCCGAGAGATCGCCCACGCCGCGCAAGGCCGTATCGGTTTGCAGGAGGTCGGAGGTCTGCGTCAGATCGACCCTCATCGACGTGACCTGAAGCTGATAGCTCAACTCGCGCCAGTCGTCCATCGTGCCCGCGAGGTGCGCTTCGGCGACGGGCGAGCGCAAAACCATCTTTTGTATCTCGGCGCGAGTCTGGTTGATGCGCCCCGTCGCCTCGAAATCTATGTTATTGACGGGCCGACCGTCGTACACAAAGGTCGAGTCCGAGGCCGCGAGCGTGACCGTGTTCATCCAGCTTGCGGCGGGAGCCGAAGGATTGTCCGGCTGGATGGTGGCGACGAGGTTGCGCGCCTCGCCTGAAATGTCGTGCCGTTTGTCGCCGTAATGAATGACGCCGCTGTTGAGCCGGACGGTTGCGGTCGAATACGAGAACAGTATGCGGCGGTTCGGGTCGGGCGGCGGCAATTTGAGATTGCCAAAGTTCGAGCGCCCCTCGGCGTCGAACTCGACCCAGACTTCGAGGCCGTCGATGACGAGCGATTCGAGATTGACGTTGCGGCGCAGATTCAGCGCGTAGAGGTCTTCGATGCGGACGGTGGCGAGCATTCTTTCGATCTTGCCGAGGTGCGCGCCCGTCTGCGCGTCGTAAAGCTCTATGCCGCGCATCTCGACCGTACGTTTGTTTAAGAGGGTATGAAATTCTCCGATCTCGGCGCGGATACCGTACTCGGCCATCGTCGACTTGATCTGATTTGCGACGTAGCGATCAACGTAGCCGAGCCTGTAGGCGAGGATGGCTACGAGGATCAGGGCGACGATGCCGACGGCGATGACAATCGTGAGGATAAAAGCGTTGCGGCGCGTCAGCCAGCGCCTGTGCCAGCCCTGTGGCGTGACCGGGTTGGGGCGGTCTGCGTCGCGCTCGGCCAGACGCTCGGCGGCGGGCGGCAAAGGCTCATCCGTCTCTGATTGGAGCGCGGCGGCCAGTTCGCTCTTCTTTGTCTCTTCGGGCGAGCGCTTCTGCGGGGCGTCGTCCGGGAAGTCCTCGGGCATAAGACTTGGTATGCGTGGGCCTGTTCAGTTAAGCCGGTAGCAAAATTGATTGAAAAAGGGAGAGCCGAAAAGAGCTTCAAGATAGAGGTTCAAACCCCTTGTGTCTCCGCCTGAAAACCGCAAAGCCGAAGCGGCGCAATCCTCGCGCGGCACCGCGTGCGGCGGACGCGGCGCATACGCATAACCCTAGCGTCGCACGGGGCCGCGCGGCGGCGCAGCAGCAGCAGTAGTAGTTGTTGTAGTAGTAGTGTGATTGCTGCTGCTACTGCCCGTCGCCGTTTCTTTCTCACTTGCGGGAGAGCCCAGTGGCACGTTACCGACGACCTCCAGCTCGAAGCCTTCGAGCGCCGCCACACGCGGCGGATTATTCGTTAAAAGCATAATGCGGCGCAGGCCCAGCTCGTGAAGAATCTGAGCGCCCGTGCCGTAATCACGATTCGCGCCGTAGCCCGTCTCAAGGCTCGCCTCCTGAAGGCTGAGGTCTCTCTCCTGCATCGTGGCGTAGGTGCGTAACTGGTGAACCAGATCGAGACCATGCTCGCGCTGTCTCAGATAGAGCACGACTCCACGCCCGGCCGCCGCGATCTTTTCGAGCGAGGTCTGGAGCTGAAACCCTGTGTCTCCGATCAGAGAGCCGAACATGGCGAACGTCACGTTCTCCGTATGGACTCTGACCAGGACAGGCTCCTCCGTCTCAACGTCGCCCATCACCATTGCGACGTGGACTTCACCGTTAAGGATATTCTCAAACGCGATGGCGCGAAAATGACCGTACACGGTCGGCAGCTCGGTTTCGACCGCCCGCCGAACGAGCACCTCCTTTCGCATGCGATAACGAACCAGATCGGCGACCGAGATTATCTTCAGGTCGTGACGGCGCGCAAAGTCTTCGAGCTGCGGCAGGCGCGCCATAGTCCCGTCTTCGTTCATGATCTCGCAGACGACGCCCGCCGGATACAGCCCGGCGATGCGCGCCATGTCGACACTCGCCTCCGTCTGGCCGGGGCGCATGAGCACGCCGCCCTTCTTGGCTCTGAGGGGAAAGACGTGGCCGGGCCGCGCCAAATCCTGCGGGCGCGTCTTCGGATCGACGGCCGTCAGGATGGTCGTCGCGCGATCAGCCGCAGAGATGCCGGTCGTCACGCCCTTACGGGCCTCGATCGAGACGGTGAAGGCCGTGCCCAGAAAAGAGGTGTTGTCGGCCACCTGCATCGTCAGGTGCAACTCGTCGCAGCGCTCTTCCGTGAGCGGCATGCAGATCAGACCGCGCGCGTGCGTCGCCATAAAGTTGATGATCTCGGGCGTCACCTTCTCGGCGGCGCAGACCAGATCGCCCTCGTTCTCGCGATCCTCGTCATCAACGATAATAATCATGCGTCCGTCGCGGATATCGGCGGCGGCTTTATCAATCGAAGCCAGTGTCATTTCTTTTCACTCGTCAGATTTTCAGGAGAGTTCGTCTCGTACGGGGCTATGTTACCCGAAAGCTTCTATTTTTGCGACTCTAACCCTCCGAGGCCCGAGCGTGGCTCGGAATCGCGCGTCGCAACAAACGTACCGCAGCGGATGAGCCGTTGCTGGTTTGCCCGCGCCTGGAAAAAGCATTTTGCGCGGCGCAGCATTTGACCGACAAGTGTCGGGCGCTCGGCCAAAGAGGCTCGTGTTCATAGCGATAAACCGGAAAGAGAAAAGCGGGCGCTTGCGGCCCGTGCCTTTCCCTGTATCAACGCCTCTCAGCTTTGCTCCGGAAAGACCTGCCTGTAGGCCACGGCCCACCCCGCAAAACTGACCGGCATCAACAATATCGCCCCGACATAGCAGAATATCAGCCCTATGACTCCGAGCACCATATTCAGACCCATCAGGCCCAGGACTCCGCCCAGATTCGCCATCACGGCCTTAAAGCTCGTCCGTACAGCATCGAGCGCCTTAAGCTTGCGATCGACGATCAACGGATACGTGAAGATGAAGAATGCGCCGACCAGCGTGCTTATGAAGATCACGACGAGCACCATCCCGCCCATCGCTAGAAACATCGAATACATTTCGGAAGGGTCAACGGGCGCGCCGCGCGTGCGCACACGCGGCGCGCTCATCAGGCCCATGAACCGTATGAAAAAGATGGCATAGATGGGCAGCAGCAGCAGGGAAATGGGGATGACCTGAATGAGGGTCGCGATCAAGCCCTGAACAAAATAGTCGAAGCCCTTGAAAAGCAGCTCGAAGGTTACCGGTTGACCGCGAAAATGCGCGAACAGGCACAGGTAGATGCCGCACATCATCGGCCCTAGAAGAAGCGCCATCGGCCCGAGGCTGCCGATCAGTACGCCGACCAGCGTGATGCCCAGGAAAAGCCAGTACTGGTTTTTAATCAAGCCCCAGCCGGTCTGCAAACAGACGACCGGCCTGACCACTCCTCTATTGTATGCCGGTAAACTCGTGCTCAACTGTGTTGCTTCCTCCTCCTGCCGAAAGGATTTGATCGCTACTTAGTAGCCAAGATCAGCCAGCTTCTCCACAGTAAGCGCTGGCGACGGCGTGCTTTCCCGCTCGCGCCCGCCGACCGCGAGGATGCGCTCGACGTATTTGGCGATGATGTCGGCTTCGAGGTTGACCTCATCCTGCGGGCGCAGGTGCGACAGATTGGTCACGGCCCACGTCTTCGGAATTACGGCGATCTCGAAATACTCGTTTGTCAGGGCGGCCACCGTCAGGCTGATGCCCTCGACCGCGACGGAGCCCTTAAAGACAAGGTAGCGCGCCAGCTCCGGCGGGTAAGCGATGCGTACTGTCCAGGAGCCGCCGTGCTCTTCACTGCCGAGGAATCGTCCGCGCCCGTCGACGTGGCCCTGCACGATATGGCCGCCGAGACGGGTCGAAGGCGTCACGGCGCGTTCAAGATTAACGGGCGAGGAGGCGCGTAATCTTCCGAGCGTCGAGCGCTGCAAGGTCTCGCGCGAACCGTCGGCGGCGAAAGAATCGGCGCGCACGTCTATCGCCGTCAGGCACACGCCGTTGACCGCTATCGAGTCGCCCTCGTGCGTCCCTTCGGTCACGCTGCGCGCTTCGATGACGAGCCGCGCGCCCTCGCCACGCCTCTCAATGCTCCGCACGCGACCGAGTTCTTCTATAATGCCCGTGAACATAAATTCTCTCAGCCTAAGTTACTAAATCTCTGAGCCCGACATCAATCTTTTCCGCCCCAGAATGTCCGGAAAGTGTGCGAGGTGACGAAAAAAGAGGGTTTTCAAGCGCAAAGGTTTCCGAGCGCATCCGGCACAGACCTGTGCATACTCTTCAGCATCGTCCCGTGAGAACTCATCCGTAGAGTCGGGGTCGGCGTGTCCCACCAGGACGCTGCGGCCCAAACGTGATGCACCGGTCGCCGTCCTGAGTGTAGCCAATGAGCGGCGCAGCAGAGTATAGAGCGTGAAATCTTACGGCAGTTTGGCGCGACCGACGAGCGGCTTAAATATGGTATTGCTCAACCATCCCCGCTCTAAAGGATCACCGTTCGGATAGGCGAACGAATGATCGTAATGGTAATACGTCGCTACAAGATAGTGATACGCCGCGCGCTGGAACCGATGGATTCCGGCGCGCGGCGTGATGGTCTGACTCTTAGGGCGCGAGCGGCCTCTTACTGCTGGCCGACACTTGCTGGCAGCGTATTACCTGCCGCGTTGTCCCTCACCGTGTTATTCCCAAACGTGACGATAGTTCCTAATACTCCGCTGCCGTTGTTCATGATGGTCGCATTCGTCAGGTTCATCGTTCCACCGACGTTGTTCGCGCCGTTCAGATTTCCCGACAGCATAGAGTTGTCGACGTTGGCCTTCGCGCTCGTCTCCGTCCTCACTGCATCGCCGCTGTTGCCGCCGATGATCGAGTCTCGGATGTGAGCGATGCTGCTGTTCTGC
>DASZEN010000020.1:0-41021 GCA_035940775.1 Pyrinomonadaceae bacterium
ACGGTGGAACTGTGGATCGCGCCACAGGGAGCACCGGCGGTGACGGCCGACAGCGCATCGACGGTGCCGTGCGAGCCGCGGGCGACGCGGCGGACGACACGAAGGAGTCGGCGTCGAGGTCGTGATGATGAGTAAGCTGTAAATAAACACGCTCGCGTCTCCCTCAAGCGGATAGCAATCGAGAGACGTTGGGCTTAGACCGGGAGCGGGCGATGTCATCAATCGATACATCGCCCGCTCTCGCTTTGCGTAAGTGTGCGGAATAGAGTAGTTTTTATACAACCGCCCTTGCTGTGCGCGGCATCTTATGGCTGAATGCGTAGCGTCTCGGTTTGATGATACGCATTTTTATTAATGCACAATGGCTCAATGCGCTCTCCCGTAGATTCTGAGTAGAGAAACCCGATGAAACTGTCGATGATTAAATTAATGGAACGCGCCGTTTTACTTTTAATGCTCTTTTCGCTCGCCGCTACGGCGCTCCCGCGTCGTAGCGTCATGGCAGAGTCACGCGATGATGGTGCGGAGCCCGTGCAGTACGCGATGGACTGGCGCATCACGGGCCCGACGGGCGGCGACGTACGCGCGCTCTCGGTCGACCCGAGCGACCCGCAGCGTTTCTACTTTGGCACGCTCGACGGGCAGATTTATACCTCCATCGACGGCGGCCAGCAGTGGCGCCTGCTCTTCAATTTCAATCGTCCGAAGCTCGTGCTCGACCACATCATCGTTGATCCGCGCGACCCGAAAACCATCTACGTCGCCGGTCATCGGCACAAAGACCCTGGCGGTTTCTTCAAAACCACGGACGGTGGCATGACGTGGCGTGAATCGAATCAACTGAAGGGCGAGGCGCTGCATTCGATGACGCAATCTTCGGCGAATCCGGACGTTCTCGTGGTCGGTACGAACCGGACTGTTTTTCGCTCCGTCGATTCGGGCGAGAGCTGGTCGCCTGTATCTCCTTTCGGAACGACCGCCATCGAATCGCTCGCCATCGACCCGCGCAATACAGAGACCATCTACGCTGGCACGTGGTACTTGCCTTATAAGTCCAGTGATGGCGGAAGAACCTGGAATATCATCAAGACGGGCATGATTGATGATTCCGATGTCTTCTCAATAGACATCGATCCGCGTAACCCTGACCACATCATCGCTTCGGCTTGCAGCGGGATTTACGATACGCGCAACGGTGGAGCAAACTGGCGCAAGGTGCAGGGCATTCCCTCGCAATCGCGGCGCACGCGCGCCATTTTGCAGCATCCATCGATTGCCGGAATGGTCTTTGCCGGGACGACGGAAGGGTTCTGGCGCTCGACCAACGGCGGCGATTCCTGGACGCTGACCACCTCAAAGCAGATAGAGATAAACTCGATTGCGGTTCACCCGAAAAATCCGCAGACCATTTACATCGGCACGAACAATTACGGAGTGATGGTTTCGACCGACGGCGGGAAAAACTTCGCGCCGAGCAATGGCGGCTACAGCGGCCGCTTCGCCAATACGATTCTCGCAGACCGCGAAAAGCCCGGCCGCATCTACGCGACGACGATCAATACGGCGACCGGCGGCGGGTTCTTCTTCGTCAGCAACGACGGGGGCATGAACTGGCAGCCCTCCATGCGTAACATGCCGAATCGCCTCATCAGCTATTCAATCGTGCAGGACGAGCGCGACCCGAATCTTATTTACCTGGGCACGAACCTGGGCGTTTATCGTTCGCTCGACAGGGGCGCATCGTGGGCTCCGCTGGGCGCGCCGAAACCAACCGCGACCCCTAAAGGCAAAGGCAGACGCGGCCGCGCGGCAGCGAGAGCGCGTGGCGCGGCGGCGCGAGGCGATGACATGGTGAAGCGGGCGCAGGAGGCGCTCAACGCTGCGGGCTACAATGTGGGCACGCCGGACGGCAATGCGGGCACGCGAACCGTCAACGCGCTTAGAAACTTTCAATCCGCGAAGGGCATTGATGTGACGGGCGCGCTCGATGATGCGACGCTCGTGGCGCTCGGGCTGGCCGGAGGAGTGCAGACGAGCACGCCCGCCGGTAAGCTGCCGCAGCCGACGCTCTTTCTGACCGACGCGGTCAATACGCTCGCCCCGACGCACGACGAGCGCAACGGGCGAGTCGGCATGCTTGCCGCGACCAACGCCGGTCTATATCGCAGCTATGATCCGGCGCAAGGGTGGGAGCGGCTTCCGTACTCCGGATCGTTCGATGCGCGCACGCTCTGTGTCTCCACGAACGCGCAAAATCCCGAGACCATTTGGGTCGGGACGGCCACTTCCGGCGTCCTCGTATCGCATGACAGCGGCGCGACGTGGCAGCAGGTCGAGGGCATTCCGACGAGCGCTCCGATCAGCGCCATCGCGCAGGATCAGAATCGCGCGGGCTACATTTACGTCGGCACGAAGCAGACCCTCTTTTATTCGCATGACGGCGGCGAGAGATGGACGCGGCGCGGCGGCAATCTGCCCTACGGCGACTACGCGAGCATCCTTATCAACCCGCAGAACGGCGACGAGATTTTCGTCGGCAGCGCTTATGAGAACGGCGGCGGGCTTTATCGCTCCGTCGACGCGGGCGTGACCTGGCTTAGGGTTGACCAGGACGCGCGCCTCCCGAGCCAGCGCATCTGGTCGCTCGCTTTCGATCCGCGCAGCTCCAACAGGCTTTTCGTCGGGTCGCATTCGGCCGGAATCTACATCGCGGAGCGCGGCGTCGGCGCGGCGTTAAGCGGGGGCAATTAGCAGCCCGCAGGGTAAAAGCGGAAGACGAAAAGCGGTCACCGGCAGGCAGTCTCTATCGCTTGCGAGACCGCTTTCCGCCTTTTGCCGTGCCGCTCGCTCTTCTCCCGGAATGGCCCTTATCGCCTTGACACGCCATCATTTTGGCGTGTACATTGCCGACCTACCCGGTCAATGCGGCCAGGCGACAAGTCGGATCAAGCGGGTGATTACGGGCGCGACGGAAATCGAAACTTACTTAACCATTTTCCAAACTTTTAACTGCTCCCTTCCTCACCTCGAAGCTCTCCGATCCGACTTCATCGCCACAAGTACTCGAAAGCAAGGGCCGCTTGAAACGCTGCTCGCCGTCCAGAATCATGCGAGCCGGAGGGAGAAAGAGCGCCGGGCCACGGTGCGATAAGCTCTTGAAACGCGCCGCCAGTAGTAAAGAGGAGTCTGACAGGAGTCTGCATGTCTACCGAAGAAACCAAGCCGAATGACGGCGAGGCCGACAATAACAACAATCAAACTCAGGCGGGCGACCAATCTTCTGCCGCGCCGTCGATGAACGAACCGCGCCCCGCTGCTGCTACTGCTGCTGCTACGCCACAGCAGCAACAGCAGGGAGCATCCGCATCCGCCGCCGCTTCGGCCAGAACGAGCGCGCCCGAAGTGGTTGATGACGACGACGATGATGAAGCGCCGTCGGATTTCGGCGCGATGCTCGATCAATTCGAGCAGGAGCAGGCGGCCTTTCAGGAAGGCGAAGTGGTGCGCGGCACGGTCGTCGGCATCACGGAGCGCGGCGTCGTCATAGATTTCGGATACAAGTCCGAAGGCATCGTCCCGCAAGCCGAGTTTATGGATAACGCCCAGATGACGGTCAAGCCCGGCGATGAGGTCGATGTGCTCGTCAAGAGCATGGAGACGCACGAGGGTTACCCGGTGCTGTCGCGCGCCGACGCCGTGCGTATGAAGGCGTGGGACGAGCTTGAAAAGGCTTACAGCGAGGGCACGCCCATAAGGGGCCGCATCACGGAACGCATCAAGGGCGGCCTGCGCGTCGATATAGACGGCATCGCGGCCTTCCTGCCCGGCTCGCAGGTCGACACGCGCCCCGTGCGCAACCTCGATAGCCTGCGCAATCAGGAGATCGAAGCCAAGGTCATCAAGCTCAACCGCAAGCGCTCGAACGTCGTGCTCTCCAGAAAGGCCGTCATCGAAGATCAGAACGAGGGCAAGAAGGGCGAGACGCTCAACCAGATCGAAGAGGACATCATCGTCGAGGGCCAGATCAAGAATCTGACGGACTACGGCGCGTTCGTCGATCTGGGCGGCATAGACGGGCTCCTGCACGTCACGGACATGAGTTGGGGACGCCTGCAAAACCCGGCGGAGCTATTCAAGGTCGGCGACTCGGTTCAGGTCAAGGTGCTGAAATTCGACCGCGACCGCGAGCGCGTCTCTCTCGGCTACAAACAACTTCTGCCCGATCCGTGGAGCAGCATCGAAGAGCGATTCACGCTCGGCAAGCGTCTGACGGGCAAGGTCGCCAGCGTGACCGATTACGGCGCCTTTATAGAGCTTGAGCCCGGCGTGGAAGGACTCGTCCACGTGTCCGAGATGAGCTGGTCGAAGCGCGTCAAGCATCCCTCGAAACTGGTCAATCCGGGCGACACGGTAGAGGTTGAAGTCCTGAGCGTTGATCCCAAAGCGCGCCGCATAAGTCTCGGGATGAAGCAGATTCAATCGAATCCCTGGCAGACCTTGAAGGATCGTTACGAGGTCGGCTCGCGCGTGCATGGACGGGTGCGTAACCTGACGGACTTCGGCGCATTCATAGAGGTGGAGGACGGCGTTGACGGTCTCGTGCACGTCTCCGACATCTCCTGGTCGAAGCGCATCAAGCATCCGGGCGAGGTCTTAAAGAAGGGGCAGGAGATAGACGCCGTCATCACCAGCATAGATACGGAGAACCGTCGGCTTTCGCTCTCGATCAAGGATTTGGAGCCCAACGCCTGGGAGCGATTCGTCACGGCTCATAAGCCCGGAGATGTCGTGAAGGGTAAGATCGCGCGCTTTGCAAACTTCGGCGCGTTCGTCGAGCTGGACGATAACCTCGAAGGCTTGTGTCACATCTCGGAGCTTTCGGATGATCGCGTGGAGAAGCCCGAAGATGTCGTCCAGTTGGGCCAGGAGATGGATTTCAAAATCCTGCGTATCGACCCCGAGTCGAAAAAGATAGGGCTGTCGGCGCGCGCCGTGGGCCGCGATGAGCCGGTCGTCGATACGAAGACTTATTCTTCGGAGGTCGGCAGCGGCATGGCCTCGCTGGGCGAGCTGGCTGGCCTTAGAAAGAACATGACAGACGAGGACGACCGCGAGCAGTAGTAAGTAATCGCCCCCTCGTCCTGTGACCGTCTGAAAGAGCGGTCGCGTGCCGAAGCTCTCGAATCAAAAGCTTGGGCACGCGACCGCTCTTTCAGTGCTCCTTCGGCTTGGCGTGTAAGATGTTGGAGTTAATGCGCTTGCGGTCTTGCGGGAGGCCGCCTTTTTCTGCTACTGTAGGCTCACTTGTATCCCTCACGTTAGATTTTCGCTTGCACTATTTTCTCGGCCCGGCAACGGGGCCTTTTGGGCGATCTAGCCTTTGTCCGACAGCGAGGTAACGGCATGACGAAAGCGGAACTGGTTGAAGATGTCGCGCGCGCGGCTGAGTTGACCAAAAAGGATGCGGAGCGGCTCGTCGAAATCGTCTTCGAGAGTATCATCGAAACCCTCAATCAGGGCGAGAAGATAGAGCTGCGCGGCTTCGGCAGCTTCCGTGTACGCGAGCGCGGAGCCCGCCGTGGGAGAAACCCCAAGACCGGAGACCCGGTCAACATTCCCGCCAAGCGCGTCCCCTACTTCAAGCCCGGCAAGGAACTGAAAGAACTCATCAACGAAGAGGGCGATTCCTCGTCCGCGTCCGCGCGACCGGCGTCATCGTCGTCGGAAGCACCGGCTGCGGGCGGTGAGCCGGATGACCGCACGCCTTCTGCCATCTGAATTATGGAGAGGCGGTAAAGGGACTTGGACATACTGTGGAGCCCCTGGCGGTACGACTACATCAAATCGGGCTCGGGTGAGGCAGAGGCCCAGCAGCAGCAGCAGCCGTCGTGCGTCTTCTGCGCGTTGAAGGAAGAGACGGGCGATGACGAGAGCAAATCTATTCTCCATCGCGCTTCTTACAACTTCGTCGTCCTCAATATCTATCCCTACATCAGCGGCCACCTGCTCATCGTCCCCTATGAACACCTGGGCGAATTGGACGCCGCGCCGAAAGAGACCACGGACGAGTTGATGGATTTGGCGAAGCGCGCTCAAACCTTACTGCGCGAAGCCTACGGCCCGCACGGATTCAACCTCGGCATGAACCTGGGCCGCGCCGCCGGAGCGGGCGTCGCCGATCACATTCATCTGCACATCATGCCGCGCTGGGTGGGCGATACCAACTTTATGTCCACCATCGGCGAAACCCGCGTCATACCCGAAGACCTCTCGACGACCTACCACAAGCTCCACGGTAAATTCTGAACCGCGCGACCCTATCCTCGACACCCTCGGGCTCTTCCCCTTCGGGAACAAACCCGCTGCGGGTGGTGTCTAATTCGTCGCCCGACCCGTTTGTATTAGCAGCGAAATAATGGCGGCCGCCGCTTCGGGACTTGAGGACGAGCATGAGTGAAAATCCGAGAGATTCTTCGAGATTCGATTTTCAGGAAGCCTGGGTCATCGCTGCGTGTTCGGTGCTGGTGGTTTACGTGATCGGCCAGCTCAGGCCCGAAAGCGAGCTTGGCACAATCGCTACGGGCGGGTGGCTGCTTGTCTGGATGACTTTGCTATCTTTCCCCACGGGCCTGCTCTTCCTGCTCTTCATATTAATCATAGGGTTTATGGATTACGGGCTGAACTTCTTCACAATGCTGTATATCTGGGCCGGGCTGTTCGGCGTCGGTTACTGGCAGTGGTGCAGGTTCGTCCCGTCCCTGCTCAGCAGGGAGATGATTACACTCGATCTGGCATCAGGCAACAATCGTACGGTCGGCCCCGCCCGAGCAGAACCGGACTCTTCACGCGACTTTAAACGCCAGCCGGAAGTGATCGCGCGCTCGCGCGCGGAATCGGACGAGAGGCTGTAAGCGAGGGCGAAAAGAGCTTCCGCTCAGAAGGAGTCTGGCCAGGAAACGGCGCGGGGCCGTTGTCTTACCGCTTTACGGTCTTGCGCGTCAGGGCTTCGTCTTCCACCTCGCCGCCCTTGTTGATGGGTATCTCCGACGTTCGGCTGTAGCTGATGCCGCGCTCTTCCGTATCAAGCTTGGCTTCGGGCAGAGGGGGAAGCGCGCCCGTCAGCGCGGGCGGGTTAAAGCCCGGATAATCTATGCGCGCATGATAGATGGCCGTCAGTGATGTGATGATCGCTTCGCGTATCATTCTCAGCTCGCTCAAGGTCAGGTTGCTTTCATCCAACTGGCCGTCGCTGATGATGGCATCGACTATCTTGGTGACGATGGTGCGAATGTTTTCGGGGTCGGGATGAGCCAGAGAGCGAGCCGCCGCTTCGCACGAATCGGCGATCATCATAATCGCCGCCTCCTTGAACTGCGGCTTCGGCCCTGGGTATCGAAACTCCGCCTCGTCAATCTCCTCGTTGGGCGCGGCCTGCGCCTGCGCTTTGCGTAAAAAGAAGTGAAGCGTGCGCGTGCCATGATGCTGCGGGATAAAGTCGGTGATCTGTTTGGGCAGCCCTATCTCTTTAGCGAGCTTCATCCCATAGGTGACGTGGCTGGTGATGATGCGCGCGCTTTGCGTCGGGCGCAGGCGGTCGTGCGGGTTCTCTCCCTGCTGGTTCTCGACGAACATATCGGGCGCGGCCGTCTTGCCTATGTCGTGATAGAGAGCGCCGATGCGCGCCAGCAACGGATTGGCTCCGATGACGCGGCAGGCTTCCTCCGCCAGTTGGCCCACGGCGTGCGAATGCTGGTTGGTTCCGGGCGCTCTGAGCGCCAGTTGGCCCAGCACCGGCAGGTCTGCGTTCGACAACTCAAGCAGCTTCACATCCGTCAGAATGCCGAACAGCGATTCGTTGATCGGCAACCCGCTCGCCGTGAAAGTGGCCGTCAGCAGTCCGCTCAGGATTCCACATCCGACCGCCAGCAGAATCGTATTCAGAGTGAGCGCCTGCTGCGCGTAGGCGACGAGCGCGACGGCCATCAACGCGTTGGCGGCCCCGACGATCAGGCCCGCCTGCGTGACCGACTGGCGCTCGCGATAGCGTCCGATGCCGTAGATGGCGACAGACGAAGAGATCATCGCGTAAAAGGCTTTGAGCACGCCGTCGGGCGCGAGCAGACCTGCGAACAGAGCCGTGATGAGCGCCGTGATGAGCGCCAGTTGCGTATCGACCAGGAGGGTGACGAGAAGGGCTGCGGCGGCGAATGGGATGGCGAAGTTCCAGAGCGTCGGGTCGTTATAGGGCGCGTGCATATTCTGCGCGGCGATGCCTTCGGTGAAGGTGAAACAGACGCGCATGATAATCGTCTCGACGATCACGGACATGCCGATCAGCGCGAAGGCTTTCCTGTCCGAGAGCGTCAGGTTGGCCGTCAGGCTTCGGTGCTCCGCGAATTTCCAGGCCGCCCAGTAAACGGCCGCGACGACGAAGAAGAGACCGATCAGGTGATGCCAGGGACGGCCCGTGCGCTCGTACTCGCGGATTTCACGAAACTGCACGAGCATGGGTTCCGTAACAGTATCGCCCTCGCGTGCGACGACCTGATTGCGTTTGAGCGAGATGGGCGGGGCAGCCACCCTTTTCACAGCCGCCTCCTGTGCGAGCTGTGTCGCTTTCTGATCGAAGACCAGATGCGGCTTGACGAGCGGGAGCATGGCCGCCATCAGCGCCGCCTGCTGCTCGTGCGGCCACCCGCCGAGTTTTGAGATGCGAAAGCTCAGATCACCGTGCGCGGCCGAGAGAGAGGTCATGCGCTCCGGCGGTATTGTCGCAACCGACGGCGAGGAAGGGTTACGAATATCGACGAGCGTGATCGGGCCTTTGAGTCGTTCCACGTCCTGATCGTCGTAGATATAGCGGTCGCCCGTCTCGCGCAGCAGCGCGGTGACACGCTCCAGGTCGCCGTCAGCCCATCGATGCGAGATGAGCGCGCGCGCAATCTCGACGCGCGAGGTCTCCGTCACGCCTTCGCCAACCCACCTAGGCTCTTTCCTGCCCGCGTCGCCCGCTTCGGCCTGACGCTCCAAGTCCTCCCATGCGGCGCGAAAGCTCTGCACGGCGTTTTCCGAGCGCGTCGGGTCGAAGCTGAAGACCGGAGGCGTCTTATTGACGGCCGCCGCCCGCGCCTTTTCTCTCTCGGCGCTCCAATCTTTGATGTCCACACCGGCTATATCTTCGGGCGCGATGACGGTGCGGCGCACGACATCTCCCTCGCGGTAAAACTCTGCCGGGACGCGCGTATAGCTGTTCAGCAGAAGCAGCGTGGTTACGACGACGATCAGCGCGAATCCGAGCGCAAAGCGCGTGGTCGGCGAGAGCCATTGCAGCGGGAGCGTGACGAACCGGAGCGCGGCGTCGCGTGCCCTCTTCATTCTCGATGTGAAGCGTGGACGACGTGTGCTCATTTCACTGTCTGCGCGGCGTATGCTTCCTCTTCCAACTGAGGCTCGATGGTGGTGGCGGCGGCGGTGGGCCCGCCCGGCTCCGAGACCAGATTGCGCGCGAGCAGCGCGCCCGCCCTCTCAAGCATCGGACGCAGGGTCTCCGGTCGGGTGGCCGAGATATGAATGCATTCGCGCGCGCCGTTCTGCGACGCCCGTCGAGTCATCGCTTCAAGCGTCGGCTCATCCACGAGGTCTGCTTTGTTGAAGACCAGGAGGCGCGGGATCGTTCCGAAGTTAAGCTCGCCCAGGATTCTCTCGACCGATTCGAGCTGTTGCCACCAGCGCGGATTTGAAGCGTCGACGAGATGTATGAGCAGGTCGCTATCGCTGATCTCTTCGAGCGTGGCGCGGAAGGCAGAGAGCAGGTCGGGCGGCAGGTCGCGTATGAAACCGACCGTGTCGTTGACGATGACCTCCTGTTCGCGCGGCAGCCGCAGGCGACGCGAAGTCGGATCGAGCGTGGCGAACATACGTTGCTCGGCATGGACGCGACTCGCCGTCAGCGTGTTGAGCAGGGTGGATTTTCCGGCGTTGGTATAGCCGACGATGGAGATGATCGGAAACTCGCGCCGCGTCCTCTCTTTACGGCGCTCCTGTCGGCGATGGCGCTGGGCCTCGATCTCCTTCTCCAATCGGTTGATGCGGTCGCGCACGCGGCGGCGATCCGTTTCGAGCTTGGTCTCGCCGGGGCCTCGTCCGCCGATGCCTCCCGCGAGCCGCGAAAAGGCGGAGTCGTGACCTGCGATAAGACGCGGCAGAAGGTATTTCAACTGGGCCAATTCGACCTGAATCTTGCCTTCGCGCGATTGCGCGCGCTGGGCGAAGATGTCCAGGATGAGCTGCGCGCGGTCAATCACTTTAAGATCGGTGGCTTCGGAGAGCGAGCGCACTTGAGCGGGCTGCAACTCGCGGTCGAAGACTATCAAATCTGCGCCCAGTTGGAGCGCGCGCACCAGCAGCTCTTCGAGCTTGCCGCGCCCGAGCAGCGTGCGAGGGTCTATTGCGGGGCGCCTTTGAATAATCTGATCGAGCACGACGACGCCCGCCGATACGGCCAACTCGGCCAGCTCAGCCATGGATTCCTCGGCTTCGGAAAGCGAGGCGGTCGTGACGCCCACGAGGATGGTGCGATCACGCGCTTCGGCGCGGCGCGCGACCTTGCGATTGCGCGCCATCTCCTCTTCGAGCGAGTTGATGAGCGCCAGGAAATCCACGTCGAGCTGCGAAGGAATCTGCGGTTCCAGAAAAGCGTATGGGGCCGTGCCCTGGTTGGCGTCCAGTTCGGCGGCCGTCGTCGGCAGCAAATGAGCCGCGCGCACCATGCCGGGCAGGCCCGTGCGTTCGTCCACGTCGAGCGCGACCATCAGATCGAGCCGCAGGAGCGCAAGGTCTGTCAAATCATCCTGTGTCAGATGCTCGCCGCGCAGGTGCGTATGGACGCAGCGCAGCCCGCGAAAGCGGTCGGACGCGACGCGCGTGCGCTTCAAGTCCGGCAGCTCTATGCGCCGCGCGTCTCCGACCACGACGTATTCGATATAGCCCTTGCGATCAACCAGCACGCCGATCTGCCTGCGCGTCTCGTGCGAGAGTTCCGTCATGTGCCGGGCAAACTCCGGCGTCACAATCTGGTGCGGCGAGATGCGGCGATCATAAAGCTTTTCGATACGGCGCAGTTGATTCTGCTTCAACCCCTGTGTATTGCCGTGTACGTTACTGATAGTTATATCCCTCCGAAAAATCGTTCAGCCGAAACGAGAGCGCGCCCCGGCAAGAAGACTCGATGGTCGGGGCAGAAGACGCCCTGTAAGGCCCCAAAACACGGGCTGGCCGCGCGAAGCCGATTGCCGACGGATTGTAGTTACAAAAATATTGAAGCGAGCGGTGGGCGTCGGGCGCTCTCTTGAAACCCTCTTTGATGTTGCTCAGCGCAGTTGAAGCGCTCGGTCGCTTGAGCATTACGATATGAAGGTCAAGCCGCAGCTTCAGAAGCGCGCGCGAAGAATCGCAAAAGCGGTCTCTCCGCCCCTAGCCTGTAGCATTCGATTGGCTCGACCGGCGCTGATTATAACATAGCGAAGGCGCGCGCGGGGCAATGGAAACGCGGTCGCCCACACTCTTTATCTTCCGCCCCCTTTTTATACCTCGGGCGAGGGTCTAAATTAGACAGCCCGAGCGCGGCCATCGTATGATGTCGAGCTACAGGACAGGCGGCCATAGTGTACGGAGAATTTCAGTGATGAGCAGAGCAGGGCGGATTGTGCGCGTTGACCCGTCGGCGGGAATCCCGGGCGGCGAGGTCGTCATCGAGTGCGCTGATTTCGACACCCGCAATATAAGGTCTTGCGGCTGCCTGTTCGACGGCGCGCGCGCGCATCTGGTCGGCCTCTCGACGCGCAGGGCGCTCGCGCTCGTCCCCGATGGCGGCGACGGAGGCGAGATAGACGTGATGCTTGAGAGCGGCGGCGAGCGGAGCGCCCCGGCTCCGTTTCGCACCGCTTCCAGGCTGGCCGAAGACCTGCACCCGGTAGCCAACCCCGCCTTCGACCCCGACGACGGCTCGCTCTACGTGACGCGCTCCGGCTCGCGCGGCCAGCATTTCCCCGTCTCCATCTTTCGCATCGACCAGAACGGCCAGATCGCGGACTTTTCCGGCGACATCACGAATCCGACCGCCATCGCCTTCGATAAGACGGGACAGATGTTCGTGACGAGCCGTCTGGACGGAACCGTGTACCGCATTACGCCATTCAAGGAGGCGGTCGCGTTCGCGGGGAATCTGGGGGTGGCGACCGGGCTGGCGTTTGATCGCGCGGGACGCATGTACGTGGGCGACCGCTCGGGCACGATCTATCGCATCAACGGTATCGGCGAGGAATCAGCCTGGGCGCAGCTTGAGCCGTCCGTATCGGCTTATCATCTGGCCTTCGGGCCGGACGATGCTTTGTACGTGACGGGCCCGACCGTATCGAGCGACGACGCCGTGATGCGTATTGACGAAAGCCGAGAGCCGCGTATCTTTTACAGGGGCCTGGGCCGACCGCAGGGGTTGGCCTTCGACCGTGACGGAAATCTTTACGTGGCGGCGTCCATGCGCGGGCGGCGCGGCATCATACGCATCTCGCCTAATGGGCGCGAGGCGGAGATGGCCGTGGCCGGAATGAACGTCGTCGGGCTGGCCTTTAGCGCCGCGGGCGATATGGTCGTCGCCACAAATGAAGCCGTCTATAGTTTGCCCCTCGGCATTCACGGAACGCTCTTTCGGTAGCCGCGTAGCCATTGGAAAAGCATTTGATTCTCTTTTCCATTAACTGCTGTCTTCTGCTTTTTGACTCCATTGCGGGCGCGTGTTAGTGTGATGCGTCGCAGTTTTGGGCACTGGTCTCTTTGGTGGTCTGACGATGGGCAACTACGATATAGGACAGTTCATTTTCTACATGGTGGCGCTGATTTTCTCGTTGTCCGTGCACGAGTCGGCTCACGCCTGGATGTCGAATAGGTTCGGCGACGATCTGGCGCGCCTTCAGGGGCGTATCAGTCTCAACCCGATGGTGCACGTCGATCCGATTGGGACATTACTGTTTCCGGCCATCTCGTTTCTCACGCACGCGCCGCTGATTGGCTGGGCGCGTCCGACACCCGTCAACCCGCTCAAGTGGCGCGACAAGCGTGTGGCAAACTTTTGGGTCTCGGCGGCAGGCGTCATCTGCAATTTCATCATCGCCATCATTTCAGGAATTACGATTCGCATCCTTTGGCAGACAGGGCTGATCGCAATAGGCGATGCAGGGCTTGTGCCCGCCACCACCGAATCCATGATCGCTGTCGGCGCGGTTGAGTTGCTCGTGACATTCTTTACTTTGAACGTCGTACTCGGCGTCTTCAATCTATTTCCAATTCCTCCGCTCGACGGCAGCGGCATTCTGAGCAGCCTGCTACCCGATAGTTTCGGATCAGCCATAGATGCCCTCAATCAATTCGGTTATATACTGCTTTTCATTGCGGCCTTCACAGGCGTCCTGCGCGCGGTCTTTAATGTAGTGATGCCCGCGGCCTGGTACATAGTTTTCATCGGTGCTTTCTGAAATCGGATGAAGCGAATTTTTAGCGGCGCACAGCCGACCGGCGAGTTGCATCTCGGAAATTACCTCGGCGCGCTGCGCAACTGGGTCGAGTTGCAGCGCGACTATGAGAGCCTCTTCTGCATCGTCAACCTGCACGCCCTGACCATCCCGCAAGACCCGCGAGCGTTGGCCGAAAAGACCAGGGAACTGGCGCGCATCTATCTGGCCGCCGGGATCGACCCGCAGGTTTCGACCGTCTTCATCCAATCGGACGTGCCCGAGCACGCGGAGCTGACCTGGATTCTGAACTGCATGACGCGCATGTCCGAGCTTGAGCGCATGACGCAGTTCAAGGAGAAGGCGCGCAAGGCGCGCGAGAACGTGCTCGTCGGTCTCTTCGATTATCCGGTGCTGATGATGGCTGACATACTGCTCTACCAGACAGACCTCGTGCCGGTCGGCGAAGATCAGAAGCAGCATCTTGAACTGACGCGCGACATCGCCCTGCGTTTCAATCGCGACTACGGCGAGACGTTCCGCGTGCCCGAGCCGTTTATACCGAAAGTCGGCGCGCGTATCATGGCGCTCGACAACCCCCTGAAGAAGATGTCGAAGTCGGACGAGAGCCCGAATGGATGTATATTTCTGCTCGACGACAAGGATACGATCAGGCGCAAGTTCAAGCGCGCCGTGACGGATTCCGGCACGGAGATTCGCTTTGACGACGCGCGCCCGGCGCTCACGAACCTTTTGACTATCTATCAACTTTTGACGGGCAAGGGGCGCGAAGAGATCGAGACGCTCTTCGCGGGCCATGGTTATGCACAACTGAAAAACGACCTGGCCGAGGTGACTATAGAATTTCTGGCCCCTTTTCAGGAACGAGTGCGTGGCATCAGCGATAACGAGTTGGATAATATTCTCGGGCGCGGGCTTGAGAGAGCGCGCTCACTCGCCAGTCGGACATTCGCAGAGGTCAAAGCGCGCATGGGAATAGAGGGTGCGCGCCGCCCTGACGGCCGGGAGCTGTAGAATTTATGAACGAGACACCGGAACAGACGCCGCCTGTTGCTGCTACTACTACTACTGCGGCGGCGACCGCTCAACAGACCATCAGTGTCGCCGGGGCGCGCCCCGAGATCGTGGTCGATTCCGGCGGAGACTCCCTCAAACTCACCCTGGGCGAGTTTACGGGGCCGCTTGATCTGCTGCTCTACCTGATTCGACAGGAACAGGTGGACATCTACGATATTCCGGTGGCGCGCATCACGGACGAATATCTTCATTACTTGCAGTTGATGCAGGAGCTGGATATCGCCGTCGCTGGCGATTTTTTAGTGATGGCGGCGACTCTCATAGAGATCAAGTCGCGTATGCTGCTGCCGCGCGACCCGCTCTCGGACAGCGTTGAAGACGAGGACGCAGACCCGCGCCGCGAGCTGGTCAACCAACTGCTGGAGCACCAGAAATACAAGGCCGCGGCGCAGATGCTCTGGTCGCGGGCCACGGTCGAGCAGGCCGTCTTCACGCGCGCCGAGCTTGAGACGGACAAGCAGAACCCGGAAGTGGCGGTCGGCCTCTTCGATCTCCTGAAGGTTTTTCAGCAGATACTCGCCCGTCGCAAGGAAGAGGTCTTGATGGAGATCGAGCGCGACGAGATGACGATGACGGAAATGCTCGAACGCCTGCGTAACATGGTGATGTCGGCCGGAGAGCTGAACCTCATCAAATTCTTCGAGCGCGCACGCTCGCGCCGCGAGTTGGTGCTCGCCTTTCTCTCCGTGCTCGAACTCGTTCGCACGACGGAAATTTCCCTTATCCAGCGCGAAACCTTTGGCGACATTACCGCCATCGCCAGCGCTTAAACTTCTAAGAGAGCCATGGCAGAAGAGATAAAAGAGAGCGACCGAGTGGAACCGGAGACCGGCGACGGGCCCGAGGCAGAGATGTCGGCTGAGCCTCTTGATGCTGAGGCGGATGATAATGATGACGACGTTATCATACACGACGCCGACGCCGAAGATGCCCTGGAAGCGGCCCTGGCAAACAGCGCGAGGCAGCAGGACGCGCCCGAAGCGAGCCGACGGGCGGAAGACGACGACGACGGCGCTCCGCATAGCGTGCGCAGCATGGCCGAGATGATGGCGATTGTGGAGGCCCTCATCTTCGTCTCGGAAGAGCCCATCAGCGCCAAAGCGCTCGCCGACGTGCTCAAGGAAGATCGCGGCTGGGTGGAGGTCGCCGTCGAGGAGTTGTCAAAAGAGTTCAACGCGCGCAACAGCGGCCTGCAATTGCGCGAGGTGGCGGGCGGCTGGCAGATCACCACCCGCCCGGAGCATCACGAGCACGTCCGCGCCTTTCTGAAATCGCGCCCCTCCGCCAAGCTCTCGCTCGCCTCTCTGGAGACGCTGGCCGTCATCGCCTACAAGCAGCCGATCACCGTCCCCGAGATTCTTGAGATACGCGGCGTTCAGTCGCCCTCGGCCATCAAGACGCTTCTGGATAAACGCCTCATCATCGCCAAGGGCCGCAAGGAGACCATCGGTCGGCCCATGATGTACGGCACGTCGAAAGAGTTCCTCCTCCAGTTCGGATTGAAGGACTTGACGGAGTTGCCGAGCATAGAGGACTTCGAGGACTTGGCGGGAGGCGTCACCTAAATTCTCGACCAGACGATTTACATAAGTGATCGGACAGGAAAGATCGACCATGAATAAACTATATCTGTGCTCGTTGTCCCTTGTCCTCATAGCCGTTTATGCAATACTGTGCGATGCACACCAGGCTCCGCCTCCGCCGCCGCCCCCTGCCAAACCTATTAAAACCGTCGGAAAGGCTGAGGTTTATTACTTCAAATCGGCAAACAAAACCGCTGTGAAAACCAACCTTCCCATTTATGACCGGAAGACGGATGGGAAGCTGGATACTCTCGGTTTGCAAGTCCGTTTTGAAGTGAATGGAGAAAAGGTGATTGCGCCCGGCCTCGTCCTGCTTGAGTTTATTACACAAACCTTTGAGCCTAAATTCGCGACCTCCGAGGGTCGTTACCTGACTATCTTAGTCGATGATCGCGAGATCGGCGCGGGCGAGATGAGAGTCGTGAACACGACCAAATGGCCGCAGGGCAACCATACCGAGTGGGTGGGCACGGCGATCACCTTTGATACGTTCAAGCGGATCGCGAAAGCAGGCAAAGTGATGATGCGTCTCGGGAAAATTGAGATCGAGCTGAAGGACGTTCAGCTCGACCCGCTGCGCGATATGCTGAGAACTATAGAACCTTAGTCAGGACAAAGTAGTGGAACATCGCCTGCAAAAACTGATAGCCGAAGCTGGCATCGCTTCGCGTCGTCATGCCGAGGAGATGATCGCGGCGGGCGAAGTGACGGTCAACGGGCGGGTAATCACGACGCCGGGGACGAAGGCCGATCCCGCGCGCGATCACATAAAGGTGCGCGGGCGCTTGATAAATCCTTCGCTTCAGGCGCGCGAAAAAGTTTATATCCTTCTCAACAAGCCGCGCGGCTACCTGACGAGCCTCGCAGACCCGGAGGGTCGCCCGCTCGTGACGGAGCTTTTACCCGCTTCGCTGGGGCGTCTTCATCCCGTCGGTCGGCTCGATTTCAATACCGAAGGGCTGTTGCTTTTGACCAACGATGGCGAGTTCACCAACTTCATCACCTCGGCGCGCAACGGCGTCGAGAAGGTTTACGAGGTGAAGGTCAAGGGCACGCCGCCCGACGAGGCCATCGAGCGTTTGCGGCGCGGCATAGCGCTCGAAGACGGCGAGCGCACAGCACCCGCCAGGGTCAGGAAGATGGACGACCGCGACGCCAACTCCTGGTTCGAGGTCGTGCTGCACGAGGGACGCAACCAGCAGATCAGGCGCATGTTCGACAAGATCGGCCACTCGGTTGTGAAGCTGCGACGGGTGCGCATAGGATTCCTCTCGGTCGAGCATCTGGCCCCGAAACAATGGCGCATACTGATGCCAGCCGAGGTCGCGCGCCTGATGAAAAAGAGACTGAAACCGTCGTCGCGCGCAAAGCCGAAAACACGCGCCGCGGGTCACGGCGCGCGCAGAGATTAAGGTACAATAACGAAGGGATAAAGGATGAGGGATGAAGGAATAATTATTCAAGCTGAGTAATTATTCCTTCATCTCTCACCCTGCGGCCCTCATCCCTTGGTTGGGGGGCTTTTTATGGAATTCGAGCTGAACGAAGAACAGCAGCAGGTCAGGCTGAGCGTGCGCGAGTTTGCCGAAGCGGAGATCGCGCCGCACGTCATGGAGTGGGACGAGTCGCAGCATTTCCCTGTTGAGTTGATCCCGAAGCTGGCCGAACTGGGATTGATGGGCGTCATCTTTCCTGAAGAGTACGGCGGCGCGGGGCTCGGCTACATCGAGTACGCCTCTATCATCGAGGAGCTATCACGCGTTGATGGCTCGGTTGGCATCTCGGTGGCGGCGCACAACTCGCTCTGCTCGAACCATATCTTCATGTTCGGCACCGAAGAGCAGAAGCAGAAGTATCTTGTACCGCTCGCCAGAGGGGAACACCTCGGGGCCTGGGGACTGACCGAGCCGAGCGCCGGTTCGGATGCCTCCGGAACCAGATCGAACGCCGTGCGCCAGAACGGCGGCTGGGTCGTCAACGGCTCGAAAAATTTCATCACGCACGCGATACATGCCGACACCTGCGTGGCCGTGGCTTCCACGGATCGTTCCAGGGGGAGCAAGGGTATCACCGCATTCATCTTCGAGAAGGGCATGAAGGGGTTCGCGCCGTCGAAGAAGGAGAACAAGCTGGGCCTTCGCGCTTCGGAGACGGCGAGCGTGGTCTTTGAGGATTGCTATGTGCCGGACACTAACAGGCTCGGCGCAGAGGGCGAGGGCTTCATACAGGCGATGCAGGTTTTGGACGGCGGGCGCATCTCGATTGCCGCGCTGGCCGTAGGTATCGCGCAGGGCGCTTATGAATCGGCCGTGCGTTATGCCAGAGAGCGCGAGCAGTTCGGCAAGCCCATCGCCGAGTTTCAGGCGATTCAATTCAAGCTGGCCGACATGGCGACGCAGATCGAGGCCGCGCGACTGTTGATGTACCGCGCCGCGTACCTCAAGGATCAGGGCAAGCGCGTGACGAAAGAATCTTCGATGGCGAAGCTTTATGCTTCGGAAGTCAGCGTCAGGGTCTGCGAGGAGGCCATCCAGATTCACGGCGGCTACGGCTACACGAAGGATTATCCCCCCGAAAAATTCTGGCGCGACTCCAAACTCTGCACCATCGGCGAGGGTACATCAGAGATTCAACGCATCGTCATCGCCAAGCAACTGTTAAAGCAGTGATGAAAGATCGAGTGTTTTATGGAATCCGCCAATGACGATTCGATTGAGCGCCATCATAAGCCGAATGAAACAGCGCGGCTCGTAGCCTGCATGGTTTATGGAGCTTTATTCGGATTCATGAGTGGCGTCGGCGGGGCCCTGTTGAATTACATTCCGGGCTGGAAGACATACCCGCCTGCTCAAAGCGGATTTTCAAGCTCTGTTATATGGGTTATAGTCATGACTTTTTCAGGAGCCTTCTTTTGGGGCCTCGCTCGTTTCCTTGCACATCAATACGAATTAAGGAGAGAAGAAAGCGCCTCCCGGTTATAAAAATGGCAAAGCATCGCTTCTGACTCTCAAGGCTTTATCTGGACATTAATGATTTCAACGGCTAATAGCCAGATATTAATCGAACGCGTCTACGAAGGAGATGTGCGCGCCGTGGCCCGCGCCATCTCCAAGGTCGAAGACGGCGCAGAGGATGCCGCCGCTTTGATGAAGTCTGTTTTCCCGCGCACGGGCAACGGGCTTATCGTCGGCATTACGGGCTCGCCCGGCGCCGGAAAATCGTCGCTCGTGGATAAGCTTGCGCTCCTCTATCGGCGGCGCAACGAGCGGGTCGGCATTATCTGCGTCGATCCGTCGAGCCCTTTCTCGGGCGGCGCTATCCTCGGCGACCGAATCCGTATGCAAACCCTGGGGCTGGATCGTGGCGTCTTTATCCGTTCGATGGCGACGCGCGGCAATCTCGGCGGACTGGCGCGCGCCACCGTCGATGCGGTCGCTATCCTGGACGCGGCGGGTTACGGAAAGATCATCGTCGAGACCGTCGGCGTGGGCCAGGACGAGGTCGAGATCGTCAAGACAGCCGATGTCTCCGTGGTCGTGCTCGTGCCCGGCATGGGCGACGACATACAGGCGATCAAGGCTGGCATCATGGAGATAGGCGATATCTTCGTCATCAACAAGGCTGATCGCGAGGGCGTGCTGCGTACGGAGAAAGAGCTTGAGGCGCTGCTGTCTCTGGCGGCCCGGCCCGACCACTGGTATCCGCCTATCATTAAGACTGTGGCGACCGAGAACAAGGGCATCGATGATCTGGACACCGCCATAGAGAGCTACTACGAGTTTCAGCGCAAGACGGAAGCGAGCATCGAGCGGCGCGAATCAATCGCGCGCTGGCGCATCATCGAACTCCTGCGCGAGCGACTTCTGGCGCGAACTCTTGAGGCCGATTCGGCATCAGAAAAGCTTGATGCCCTCGTCTCGGAAGTCGCCGCCAAGCGCCGCGACCCCTACTCGGCGGTCGAAGAGATTCTAAACTCCTTCGTCTAAATGGAAGACAATGGAGGACGGCGAGCACGTGAGCACCGACGAAAGGGTTTTGAGACTTGAGACCGCTATTGCGGCGATTCTGGATTTATCGGCTAAAGCAGATCAAAGCCTGGCCGTAGCAGGTCAACGCTTGGGCATAGCGGAAGAGCGCCTGGACTTGCTTACTCAACTGGCGGTCAACTTTGATGCGCGCTTGGACAGAACCAACGGGCGCGTGGACAATCTTGAAGAGAAAATGGCGGCGCTGGTTGACGCTCAGATTCAAACAGAGAGTGCCCAGGCAAACGCCGATGCCAGGATTGCTGCATTGGCTGACGCTCAGATTCAAACAGAGGGCGCGCGGGCGAATGCCCATGCCAGGATGGCGGTGCTGGCCGATGCTCAGATTCGGACAGAGAGTGCCCAGGCAAACGCTGATGCCAGGATTGCTGCTCTGGCTGACGCCCAGATTCAAACAGAGAGTGCCCAGGCAAACGCTGATGCCAGGATTGCTGCATTGGCTGACGCTCAGATTCAAACAGAGGGCGCGCGGGCGAACGCTGATGCTAAGATTGCTGCTCTGGCTGACGCTCAGATTCGGACAGAGGGTGCTCTGACGAGTCTCGCCGAAAGGATGAACGAGTTGGCGGCGGCGCAGACTCATACGGATCAACGATTGGATGCACTCATAGACATTATCAACGAAGGGCGAAAAGGCTAATCTACTAAGAAAATGAAGATTGACCATCTGGGGATTGCGACGCGGGGATTGGCGGAGGCGCTTGGCTTCTGGCGCGATGCGCTTGGGCTCGAAGTGGCCGAGACGGAGGAGGTCGCCGAACAGGGCGTGCGCGTCGCGATGCTGCCCATCGGAGAGACGCGCGTAGAGTTACTGGAACCGACGAGCGACGGTTCGCCGGTTGCGAAGTTTTTAGAGAAGCGGGGCGCGGGGCTCCATCACATCGCCGTCCGCGTCGATGATATTCGCGCCACACTGGCGCGATTGAAAGAGCAGGGATTGCGCCTTATAGACGAAACGCCGCGCACGGGCGCGGGCGGCTGTCTCGTAGCATTTATTCATCCATCGGCGGCCGACGGCGTGCTTCTCGAACTGGTCGAGCACACGGCCGAGAGCCGCCATTGAAAGGACGTATATTTTGAGTTCTACTATGAAAGCATGGATCGCTGCCGGGGTGGCGGTTCTCTTCGCCGCCGCTTTGATCGCGTGGCAGGTTCAAGCCAGACGCGCCGGAGCCATCAATCTCACCGCCGAAGACATGACCCTGATCGTCAAGGGTCTGCCGCCACAGGCGCAGATGCAATTCGCTTCCAGTGAAGAGGCGCGCAAAGACCTCGCCGTTCAGATCAAGCAGATACTCGCCCTCGGTGAAGAGGCGCGCGCGGCGGGCATCGCCGACCGCCCTGACATGAAGCGCCAGCTCGAACTGATGCGCGCCCTCCTGATCGCGCAGAATTATCTGGACGAGCAGCAGAAGAAATCGCCCGGCGCAGCGCCCGACTCGCTCGTTACAAAACAAGAGATCGAAGACTTTTTTAAGGAGCCCGGACAGCAGGAGAAGTTCGACCAGTTTATCAAGGACGTTCTGGCGAAGAATCCGATGATGGCGTCGCAGCAGATACCGCCCGAGCAGCTTCAGCAGGTCAGGCAGCAGATGGGCCAGGTATTGGTCGCTGAGCGCAAGGGGATTGCCGCTGGCGTTGACCAAAAGCCGGAAGTCAAATTACAGATCATGCTTCAACAGGCGCGCGCGCTGGCCCAGGAGTACGCGCAGAAGAACGTAGCGGATCGCTCGAAGGCGACCGATGCCGAGATAGACGCCTATCTGGCGAAACATCCGGAGCTTGACCCGGCGAAGGCGCGCTCGCATGCCGACGACATTCTCAAGCGCGCGCGCGGCGGCGAGAGCTTTGAGAAACTTGCGAAAGAGTATTCGTCCGACCCCGGCAGTAAAGATAAGGGCGGCGATCTGGGCTGGTTCGGTCGCGGGCGGATGGTGAAACCCTTCGAAGACGCCGCCTTTGCTCTTCAGCCCGGCCAGATCAGCGAGGTCATACAGACACAGTTCGGCTATCACATCATCAAATTAGACGAGCGCCGCAACGCCCCGTCGGCGACCGGCGAACAGCAGGAAGAGATCCATGCGCGCCATATATTGATCCCTTCCGGCGAGCAGCAGGAAGAAAATCCGCTCGCGCCACCGCAGCAGCAGCAGTCTTCGGCGCGCGACAAGGCTCGTGCCGCCGTCCAGCAGGAGAAGGAAGAGAAGATCATCAAGGAGATTACGGATCGCTCGCGGATTACCGTGGCGGAGAATTTCACTGTCACCCCGCCGCAGATGCCCGCCATGCCTCCGGGCATGATGGTTCCCGAGGGTGAAGAAGGCGGCGGTGGTGGTGGTGCAGCGTCGGAGCCTCCGCCGCCCCCGACGGGCACGGGCGGCGGCGAGTCGCCTGCCCCGCGCAATGGGGCGGGCGCTAATCGAGCGACGCCTGGCGCGACGCCTTCGCGCTCGGGCGGCACGCGGCGCGGCGGTCGCAATCCCTAAAGGCTTCGGTCGGGCCAATAGGGAAACCCGGATGCGTTTTGGGGATTATCGTATAGAGATCGTACCGGACGCGGAGTTTCGTCTGGACGGCGGCGCGATGTTCGGCGTCGTGCCGCGCTCCCTATGGTCTAAAGTCTGTCCGCCGGACGAACGCAATCGTATCCGCCTGAACACTAACTGCCTGTTCGTCGAAACCGGACGCGAGCGCATCCTGATAGAGACGGGGATCGGGGATAAATGGTCTGAGAAGCAGGCCGCGATCTACGGCATCAAGCGCGAGCGGACACTGGGCGAATCGCTGCGCGCGATCACTGGCTTCGGGCCGGAGGATATAACCGTCGTCGTCAACACGCACCTGCATTTCGATCACGCGGGCGGCAATACGACCTTTGACGATGCGAGCGGCGAGGTTGTGCCGACGTTTACGAATGCCCGCTATATGGTCTCGCGCGCCGAGCTTGAGCACGCCCGAGCGCCGCACGAGCGCGACCGCGCCAGCTACCTGCCCGAGAACTGGTGGCCCCTTGAGGATAGAGGCCAGTTGGAGTTGAAGGAAGCGGATTACGAGGTCGTGCCGGGCCTCAGTATGGAGACGGTCGCGGGCCATTCACGCACCATGCAGTGTGTGCGTTTGGAGCGCGCGAGTCGAACGCTCTACGGCTTCGCCGACCTTGTGCCGATGCGCGCGCACGTGCCGCTGCCCTGGATCATGAGCTATGATCTCTACCCCGTGGAGACGCTCGAAGCCAAGCGCCGCTTATTGCCGCAGGCGGCCCGCGAAGGCTGGCTCTGCCTCTTTTACCACGACCCGGATGCGCCTCTGTGCCGTCTGACGGAAGAAGCGGGACGCCTCTGTGCGTTTGCGTACTGCGACGATCAGAGTGGATTCATTCCGGGCGAGTGATGCAGTCATATCAAATCGCAAGCAGAGGGGCCGAGCGCTGGTCGCCCGGCCTGATAAACTCAAATTGTGAGGAACGAGAGATGAAGAGGCAGAGAGCGTTGCTACTGCTGGTGACCGTCATGCTGGCATTTATGCTCGGATCAGGTGTTCAATCGAGCCGGGCACAGAAGCGCGGGCCGTCTACGCCGGAGGAGCGCGCCAAGGCTGTTCAACTCACGCGCGCGCTCGAAGCAGACCCGCTCGCCAGGGACTCTAAAGACGCGCGTCGTTGGTTGGTGACGTGGTTGACGGACGTGCCCGACATCACAGTTACTATCTGTCCGGATTACCTCAGACCCATCTTTAACCAGGACAAAAACTATGCACCCGATCTCTTCTTCCAGATGACCTTTTCCAGCGCCGCTTTCATCATTGAGCATCCCGATCAGGCCAATGATGCGGTGGCCGTCAATCTGGCCGGGGTCGAGGGCACGTTGAAGGCGTATGAAGCCATCTTGAAAGCCAAGCCCAAAGCGCGCTGGCCTTTTCTGGACGAACTGATCGAGAGGCGAAGCAAGGGCACGCTCGAAGAATATGTGCGCGAGATCAACACGACGAAGTGTAAAGGATAGAGAGTCGAATATATGTCTATAGCGAAGATCGGCATCATCGGTGGCAGCGGTCTTTACCAGATGCCCGAGTTGAAGGATATAGAGGAGGTCAAGGTTGACACTCCGTTCGGCAGTCCCTCGGACGCTTTCATTACGGGGACGCTCGAAGGCGTGCGCGTCGCATTTCTGCCGCGACACGGGCGAGGCCATCGCCTGACGCCCTCGGAGCTGCCGTTCAGGGCGAACATCTACGCCATGAAAACGCTTGGCGTCGAGCGTATCCTCTCGGCCTCGGCCGTCGGATCGTTGCAGGAAAAGTACGCGCCGCTCGACATGGTCATCCCGGATCAGTTCTTCGACCGCACGCGCGCCCGCGCCCACGAGTCGACCTTCTTCGGCGAAGGCATCGTCGCGCATATAACATTCGCGCATCCGGTCTGCGCTGAGCTTGGCGACGTGCTCGAAGCGTCCTGCGGGGCGGCGGACGTGAACGTGCATCGCGGCGGGACATACCTGTGCATGGAGGGCCCCGCGTTTTCGACCAAAGCGGAATCGAACGTCTATCGCGCGTGGGGGATGGACATTATCGGGATGACCAACCTACAGGAGGCGAAGCTGGCGCGCGAAGCGGAAATCTGTTACGCGACGCTCGCGCTCGTCACGGATTACGATTGCTGGCACGAGGGCCACGATGCGGTGACGGTCGAGGCCGTCATTGAATACCTGAACAAGAACGTACGCAACGCTCAGCTCATCATGCGCGAGGCAGTCCGACAGCTCAGCGGCAAGCCGCGCGGATGCCATTGCGAGTCGGCGCTCAGGAACGCGATCTTCACCGCGCCCGACCTCTGGCCCGCGGCGACAACGAAGAAGCTGGAAGCGATCATCAAAAAGTACGGCGGTTAGCAATGGCGGCCGAGGTCGGGCGAGCGACTTGATGATGGAACTGGTTCCGGCGGTCGCCCGTCACGCATCACTTATAAATGTAGCCTGGAGGCTTATTATGAAGAGAACTGTTCTGTTCATGTGTGCGCTTGCGGTCGTGCTGACTGTGGGCTTTGTGTCGCCGCAGGGGGCGCGGGCGCAGGGCGGCGCGGCGCGCGGCCCAGACCCGTCTACCGTACGCGATCCGGACCTTGAAAAGGATTCCATGAAGAGCCTTGAGGCCGTGCGCCTCTATTTCAAGTTGAGGAAGGCGTACGTCGCGGCCCTGGACAGATGCGAAGAGATCATCGCGGGCAATCCGACCTTCTCGCGCATCGACGAGGTCTTATATTATGCGGGGGCGAGCAGCCTCTACCTGTCCGAAAATAAGGGCAAGCAAGCGCCGAAAAAAGAGATTTCAGCCGAGAAGTATCGCACGGATGCACGCGACTATCTCTCCCAGGTCGTCAACGATTACCCGGATAGCGACTTTCGCAAGCTCGCGGAAAAAGAGTTAGAACGCCTCGGCGGGCCAAAACAGGCGACCGGGCAATAAGCTGTAAAAAAGGGAGCGTGCTCTCTTAGACGCTCGAAATATATTTTCAAGAGGAGCGATCAGAAAAGATGTCCCTTCTGGTAGTCGGGTCTGTGGCCTTCGATGCGGTCGAGACGCCATTCGGCAAGCGCGATAAGCTGCTGGGCGGATCGGCGACGCATTTCTCAATCGCGGCCAGTTTTTTTACGGACGTGCGCGTGGTCGGCGTCGTCGGCGGCGATTTCAGCCGCGCCGAAGAGGAGGTCTTCAATCGTCACGGGGTCGATACGACCGACCTGGAACGAATCCCCGAAGGTAAAACCTTTTTCTGGAGCGGTCGCTACGATTACGACCTCAACACGGCGCATACGCTCGACACGCAACTGAACGTCTTCGCCGATTTCAAGCCGAAGCTCTCGGAAAACTCGCTCAGCTCGCGGCTGGTTTTTCTGGGTAATATTCAGCCCGATCTTCAGCGAGAGGTGCGCGAGCAGATCAAAGGGGCGGAGTTGGTCGCGCTCGATACCATGAACTACTGGATCGAAAGCACGCGCGATTCTCTGATCGAAGCCATCAGGGGCGTCAACGTCCTGATCGTCAACGATGCCGAGGCGCGGCAGCTTGCCAGGGAGCCGAACCTGATCCGTGCGTCGCGTGTGATTTTGTCCTGGGGGCCGAAGGCGCTGATCGTCAAGCGCGGCGAATACGGCGCGGCCTTGTTCACCCCGGACACCTACTTCGCCATCCCCGCGTATCCACTCGAATCCGTCTTTGACCCGACGGGCGCGGGCGACACCTTCGCTGGCGGCTTCATGGGCTACCTGTCGAGCCAGGGCACCCTGGACGAAGCGGCCATGCGTCGCGCCATGATCTTCGGCTCCGTGATGGCCTCATTCAACGTCGAGGAGTTCGGCACGGAGCGCGTCCAGCGCCTGACCCATGAAGAGATTAACGAACGCTTTCGGGCCTTCAAGCGGATGACGTACTTCGAGGAGATTCCGTTCGAGCGCGCCGTCGGCGCGACGACTGAGCAGGCCGGATAGAGCTAGGGCCGCGCCGTTCGCTTCGCCGTGGATGGAAGTGGTTCAAGCCCTTAGCAAACGATTGGCAAGGGCGGGACGAAGATAAACCTTCCTGCCGCTTCCATCGCGGCACTTTCAAGCAGAGCGCGTGTGGTCGGGTAATAGTATGTTCGGTCGCCCGACTTTGATAGATGAAAAACGCGATCCGTGATACGCTCCCGCCGCTTGACAGGAGGTGCTACATGGATCGACCTACGTTGCGCTATAGCCTCATCCTGCTCATTTTTGGAATAGCAGTGGCGCTATCAGCTACCTCTTTTAGGCTGGACAATCACCCTCGCGCTTCCTCGAGTCCAGCAGTAGTGGCCCAGGACAAACAGTGTCAGGAATGGGAGCATAAAGAAGGCGACAATTGCGTTCGAGACCCGGACGCTTACGACCAACCTTCCGACCACACGCCGGGCCCTGGCGAAAAGTGTTGGGTACAGTGTCTCTGTCGTCAGGGACAATATCCAGCAGATCAGAGTTGCAGCCCATGCTCAAAGGTGGGCATGGTTTGTAAGCCTCTCTGATTCTCTGAGCAAGAAGGTTTGCCGCAACTCACTGCGCCGTTAAATTCGATGGGATTTCAATAGCCAACGGCGCAGGTGGCTAAACGTACGCCCACGGGGGTGCGCGCCAGAGTCCCGCCGCTCTACGCCATGCCAGTCGCTTCGGCCCTCCATCGCGGGCGTGTTGCTGTTTGCGTCCCCGCAGACGAGCGCGCTACACTGGGTCGGTTTTCATAGTCTTCAAATTCCATCAGCATCGCAGGAGAGTTTATGTTCTGTCCCGTTTGTGAATCCGAATATGAGCCGGGCATCGACCGCTGCCCGGACGACGACACTGAGTTGGTCGAGCGCCTGACCTCAGAGAATACCGCGCGCGATCACAGCGAGGCGCGATTTGTGCCGCTCCATAACATAGGCTCGCCCGCCGAGGCCGAGATGGTCAACGACATTCTGACGCAGAACGGTATCCGCTCGGCCGTACAGTCGGGCGGTATGGACGCTCTTTCGCCCCTGCTTTCTTCGACCTCTCCGGGCGCAGTCGTACTGGTTGACGAGCGCGACCTGGATCGCGCGCAGGAGATTTATAATGCCTTCTTCGGCAGCGACACGACGCCGCTGACCGGCACAACCCTGGAAGAAGACGCAGAAGAAGAAGGAGAAACGAAGGGATGAGGGATGAAAGGGGTTGAGTGAATGATTCAGGTGAGCCTGCATTCAATCATTCATCCCTGATCGCTGCCGTCCTCCCTTCGGAGTCTGGTGATGGCCGAAAATACGATGGATGCGATCGTGGTTTTAATGACCGCCGGGAGCAGGGAAGAGGCCGCTCGTCTGGCCGAGATGCTGGTCGGGGCGCGGCTCGCCGCCTGCGTTCAAATCATGCCGGAGATGGAATCCATCTATCACTGGAAGGGCGCTGTCCACCGCGACCCGGAAATACTCCTGCTCGCCAAGACGACGCGCGGGCGATTCGACGAGCTGGAGCGAGAGGTACGCGCGCTTCACAGTTACGAGACGCCGGAGATCATAGCCCTTTCGGTCGAAGCCGGTTCCGCGCCCTATCTGGAATGGCTCGGCGCGACGGTCGAGCCGCAGCGTAACGCCCCGCCGGAAGCTGCGCCCGACACCAAAAGCGCGGCGACCGATAAAGAATAGGCTCTTTCCGGCCGGAAAGGGCCCCGGTCGAAGATCAGCCGTTTGAATATTCGTCAGAGACGGATTTATCGAGTTTTCGCAGCGAGTCCTGGCTGCTGCTGACGATCTCCACGACGCCCGTGGGCGAGTCCGTCAGGTGAAGACGGGTGAGGTCGTCTTCGGAAATCTTTCCCTCTTTGAGCATCACGTCATGTATCCACTTCATCATCCCGCCCCAGTATTCGGAGCCGAATAGGACTACCGGAAAGTTCTTGATCTTGCGCGTCTGGATGAGCGTCAGCGCCTCGAAAAACTCGTCGAGCGTGCCGAAGCCGCCGGGAAAGATAATGAAGGCCGTGCTGTATTTGACGAACATCGTCTTGCGCACGAAAAAGTACTTGAACCTGAGCGAGCGCGTCAGGTAGGCGTTGGAGTCCTGTTCAAAGGGAAGCTCTATATTGCAGCCGATGGAGAGACCGCCCGCCTCGAACGCCCCACGGTTGGCGGCCTCCATAATGCCCGGCCCGCCGCCAGTGATAATACCGAACCCGGCCCGCACCAGAAGCGCGGCCGTCTCCTGCGCCGCCTTGTAGTAGGGGTCTTCCGATCCCGTCCGAGCCGAGCCGAAAATCGAGACGGCCCGCGTCACGGTGGCCAGATTGTCGAAGCCCTCTATGAACTCGCCTGTGATACGCAGCACGCGCCAGGTATCAGAGCGCGTGAACTCATCCGGCTTCGGAGTATCAAGTAGCTGCTCGTCCTGCGTGACCTGTTGAAGGCGTTGTTCCCTGGTTTCGTTTTTCGCCATCCCCGTTTCCCTTAGACCGCCATGATATTGAAGCCGCAGTCAACGTGTATCACTTCACCCGTGATCGCGGAAGAGAGCGGGCTGCACAGGAAGAGAGCCGTATTGCCGACCTCGCGCGCCTCTACGTTGCGCCGTAGGGGCGCGCGCTCGGCGTGATGTTTGAGAATCAGGCTCATGTTCGAGACGCCGCGCGCCGAGAGCGTATTGATCGGCCCGGCGCTGATGCTGTTGACGCGAATGCCGCGTTTCCCGAGATCGGCGGCAAGATAACGCGTGGTCGCCTCAAGCGCCGCCTTCGCCACACCCATGACGTTGTAGTTGGGCACGACCTTCTCCGCGCCGTAATAGGTCATGGAGACGATACTGCCGCCCTCGGTCATCAGGGGGGCGGCGGCGCGGCTGACGGTGACGAGCGAATGAGCGCTGACTTCGAGCGCCGTCAAAAAGTCGTCGCGCGTAGTATCGACGTACTCGCCCTCCAGAGCCTCTTTCGGCGCATAAGCGATGCTATGGATAAGCAGGTCTAGCCGACCGAACTCCTCTCCTACGCGGCGAAACGTCTCCGAGACCTCCTCCGGCCGGGTCACGTCGCAGGGCACTACGAGCGCGCCCTCCATATCTCGCGTCAATCCCTCGACGTTCTCCTTCAGGCGCTCGCCCTGGTAAGTGAAGGCGAGGCGCGCGCCCGCCTCGGACAATGCCTGCGCCGTCGCCCACGCGATAGAGCGCTTATTGGCGACGCCGAAGATGATACCGAATTTGTTTTGCAACATGGGGAGACTTCCTATTGGGGAAGAGGGGCCAGGGGACGGGGAAGAAGGGCCGAGCATCTTTTGTTTTTCCCGGCCCCCGACCCCTAACCCCGGGCCTCTGCTTTTACGCTGCCGCGCTCTGAGGCTGACCATTCATCAGGCGCTTGTACTCGCCGCTGTCGACCCACTTGAGAATCTCGGAAACGCGCCAGACGGGGAAGGGATGCGTCATGCCGGAAGAGATGATGTCGGCCCAGAAGCGGTCGAGCGCCTTCTCGTCATAGTTTTTCTGGAAGTCGCGCGCCTGGGCCAGAAACTCCTCGTAATCAACCCTTGAGGCGAAGGTGCCGCCGCACAGCTTCATCATCGTGCGCCCGATCACGTGCGGGTCTTGGGTGACGAGCAGGGCCGCCCGGTCACATGAAAGCTCGGCTCGACGCGCCCAGGCAAGCAGCGCCGCGCGCATCGTGCCCGTCAGAATCTGCGTCACGATGGCGGCAATCGGGGCCGACGCCAGAGCGGCGCTCGCCAGCGCTTCGATCAATCGCGCCGCCGTCAAATACAGGACGTGCTCGGCATGTATATGGCCCACCTCGTGCGAGACGACGGCCAGCACCTCCTCATCCGTGAGCCGTTCGAGCAGCGATGAATGAAGAACGATGACGTGGCGTTTGACGCCGCCCGTAAAGGCGTTGACGACCGGATTCTGCTGGACGAAAAGCTCCGGCATATCGACGCCGAGCGTCGTGCAGGCGATCTGTAGCTTGGCGTAAAGATCCGGGCATTGTTTCGGCGTGACCTTGACAGCGCTCGCGGTGAAGATGACGCGGATGGCCGATTCGCCCGTCACTTCCAAGAGCTTCTTCAAAGCCGAGTCGATGCCCGGAATCGTACGCAAGGCGGCCAGCGCTCGACTGTCTGCCGGATGCACATACTCATGCTTGTCCAGCTCCGCGAACTTCTTGTGCGGCTTGTCCGACAGAGGCAGGCGACATCGCCCGCACTTGGCCGTTCCGCCTTCGGGGCGCGGCTGATTCAATTGTCCGCAATAGCGACAGCGTACGGAGTCCTGTCTGTTATCTGTCGAGCCGGGTTCGATGTCTGCCATTCTTTTTTCTTCCTTGTCTCTCTGAAAATAGCGCGGATAGCTTTTCTGTAGATGCTTTGATCTTCGGCTGCCCGTGGCGCAAAAGTATTGACGATTATAAGGAAGCGGTCGGCGATCAGCAATCAGCCGGGTCGGGTTCGCCGCCGCGTTACGGAAACCTCAAACCGTAAAGGGCCAGAAGCTTTAGTGCTTGAAGTGACGCACGCCCGTAAAGACCATCGCGAGCCCATGCTCATTGGCGGCGGCCGTCACCTCCAGGTCGCGCATGGAGCCGCCGGGCTGAATGATGGCGGTGATGCCGTGGAGTGCCGCTTCGTCAACGCCGTCGCGGAAAGGAAAGAAGGCGTCGGATGCCAGCACCGTGCCGCGCAAAGGTAGCTGGGCGCGCATCGCTCCCAGCTTTACGGAGTCGACGCGCGACATCTGCCCCGCACCGACGCCGACCGTTTGCCCCTCGCGCGCATAGACGATGGCGTTCGACTTCGTATGCTTCGAGACCGTCCACGCAAACAGCAGAGCGCGCACCTCTTCTTCGGACGGCGCACGCTCGGTCACAACGCGCAGGTCTGTGCGGCTGAGGCGATGTGAATCGCGCGTCTGGACGAGCATTCCGCCCGTGATCTGCCTGTAGTCAAGACCCGCCGCGCGCGGGAGCGCGCCCGCTCGCAACACGCGAAGATTCTTCTTCGCCTTCAGGGCTTCAAGGGCTTTCCCGTCATAATCCGGCGCGATGACGACTTCCGTGAATATCTCTGTGACCGCACGCGCCGCCGCTTCGTCAACCCGGCAGTTGAAGGCGACTATCCCGCCGAAAGCCGAAACGGGATCGGTCGCCAGGGCGCGACGGTAAGCCTCCTCGGCCGTGGAGGCAGAGCCCACGCCAGCCGGATTCGTGTGCTTGATGATCGCGCACGTCGTCTCGTCGAAATCAGAAACGAGCTGCCAGGCGGCATCCGCGTCAACGTAGTTGTTGAAGGACATCTCCTTACCGTTGAGCAATTCGGCGCGGGCCACGCCACCCGTCTCCGTCGCTTTATAAGGATCGTCTATCTTATAGAGCGCGGCTTTCTGGTGCGGGTTCTCTCCATAGCGCAGGTCGGAAATCTTGCTCAAAATCTGCGTATCCGTTTCCGGAAGAGCGTCGGGCGCGCTCTCTTCGGCGGGGAACTCCTCGCCCTCCGCCAGACTTAGATATTCAGAGATTGCGCCGTCATACGCAGACGTGTGCTCAAAAGCCTGTAAGGCCAATTTGCGCCGCAACGCAACCGGGAGCGCCCCTTTATTCTGTTTCAATTCGTGAAGGATCAGCTCGTAGCTCGCGGGCTCGACGATGACCGCGACATCCCTGAAATTCTTTGCCGCCGAGCGAATCATCGCCGGGCCGCCGATGTCTATCTGCTCGATGGCCTCTTCAATCATCACGCCCTCGCGCGCGACCGTCTTCTCGAAGGGGTATAGATTGACGACGACCATATCAATTGGAGTGATGCCGTGATCGCGCATCGCTTGCAGGTGTTCTGCGTTGTCGCGCAGGGCGAGCAGTCCGCCGTGTATGCGCGGATGAAGCGTCTTGACGCGACCATCCATCATCTCCGGAAAGCCCGTCACTTCGGAGATGTCCGTGACCGAGATGCCCGCCTCGCGCAACTCCCTGGCGGTTCCGCCCGTGCTGATAAGCTCGACATCAAAGCGCTGCAACTCGCGCGCAAATTCTACGATTCCCGCTTTGTCCGAGACGCTCAGCAGCGCACGGCGAATGACGCGGAGACCTTCCGTGTTTTGTTCAGTCATATATTAAGCGATAAGTGACGAGCGGGAGCCGCCATTTTCGACCCGGTCGCCCCTCACTGTTTCAAGTTGTAGCTCTCGCGCAATGATCGTACCTGAAGCCCGCGATTGCGCGAAGCCGGAATGATTTCGATTCGATGCGAGCGACCGTCGCGCGCTCCCTCGCCCGGATAATATCCGAGAATATACTGGGCGCGCAGGTCTTCTTCAATCGCCCTAAAGATGGGCTTGAGATCATACTCGGCGCGCGGGTCGAGCGCCGACCTGGCATCGCCGATCCTGAAATAAGCGCCGCCGGTTCGTTCCGCCAGCTCGCGGAAACCCTTGGAGGCAGGACGCGGGACGAGACGGCCATCACTGACCGCGAACGCTAAAAGATGGATGACGTAGATCGAGACGGCGGCGGCGCGCGCCTCCCTTATCACCGCCTCGGCCTTCCACGTGCTGACCGTATCCATCCCGTCGCTGAATAAAATTACGATCCGGCGCTCGGACGGGTCGCTTCCTCTATTGTCGAAGGCGCGCAGAGCGGCAGCGGCGGCATCGAAGATGGCCGTGTGCCGACCCGGCATCGCGGGCGAAGAAAATCCTGCGAGGGGTTGCCGGGCATCGGTCGTTAAGGGAACGACCAGCTCGCTTTTGTCCGCGAAGCGGAGGACGGCGACCCGCGAGCCGCGCCCGAACCGGGAGAAGAGCGCCAGCGCAGTCTCGCGCTGGTGCGTAAGGATGTCGCGCGCGCTGCCCGATGAATCCAGCGCGAACAGAAGCGCGACCCGCTCTGTGCCCGCCGCGAAGTACTCCACCTTGACCGGATGCCCGTCATCGCGCACCGTAAAATCCGCCGCCGTCAGTCCCCCCACACGGCGACCCCCTTTGTCCGTCACGAAAAACGGCACGGTCAGGAGGTCTGTTCGGACTCTCAGGACATCGGCTTCATCGGCGGACGCTGCGTCTTCCTGCGCCGAAACACGAGCGCAAGGCGCATAGGCCAGCAATAGAAGCAGCAGGGAAGCGTGCAGAAAGAATGCGGAGCGAGAAAAGAGTGCGGAGCGGGATTTGGGCAGGGCCGAAGCGTAGAGGCGCTGAGGGCGCGTCCGAGGTGTTGCGAGACACAGGATCATGCCGCCAGCCGGGACTAAAACAGAAAGCGCCCGAACAGCAATATGCTCAGGATCAAGGCGATGGTAATGACTATGATCTTGACCAGGCTCACGGTTGATTCCTCTTGGTCGAAAACAATCAAATGCCCTGAAAACAGGAGGCGAGACGAACGAAATTCATTGTAGTGGCCGACGACTCGGGCTGTCAACGCGGGGCGAATCGGGCCCAGAGAGAGAGCGCGCGCCTGTCCGTCGCCCATCCCGCACCGTTTGCCTCAGATAAAAGGCAGTACGCGGGATGGGCCGACGGGGTTCGATTTATTTGCTGTCTCTCGGGCGTTTTATTTGAAACGCAGGGCCAGCCGCCCGCTCAGAAGGCGCGGGGAGCCGATGTGCGTGCCGCTAAAGACCGACTCGAAGTTGTAAAGGAACAACTCGTCGGTCAGGTTCTGGATGTCGAATTGCAGATTGAGCGAGGCTCGCTCCTTTTGCAAAAGGTCAGCGCCGATTGAGAAGTTGAGAATGGTGCGCGGCCGCACGCGTCCACGCTGGAAGTCTATCTCGTTATAAAGGCGCGGATCAAAACCCTGTGCCGTAAAATCGGCGAGGGTCGTGCCCGGCTCCACGTCCGTCGGATAGCCCGAGTCGTAACGCCCGCCGAAAATGGCATAGATGCCCGAAGGAGCGTGCGTATAGCTCATCTGAAACTGTAGAGAGTTGCGCTGGTCGTGATCGTTGGCAAAGATCAGTCCGGGCTTGTCCAAACTCTCGACGGCCTCACCCAGAAACAGCCCGCCGTTGATCGGCGTCACACCGTAGGCGCGCGCATTGGCATAGGAGACGAAGCCGCGAAAGCCGCCCATGTCGGTCGATTCAAGCCGTATCTCAGTCCCCGTCACGCGCCCCGAAGAGATCGAGATCGGGAAAATTATGCCCGTGTCGAAGAACTGATCCTTGTCGCCGAAGTTTGTGATCCGCTTCTGATAAGCCATGACGTTCAGGCGCAGGAAGCGCGAAAGCTGCTGCTGCACGCCGACCTCAAACGCGTTCTGCTTATCGGGCAGGATGGGGCGCACGCCCGCCTGGCCCTGCAACACCGCGAGCGGCGAGAGCACGGCCGCTTCCGAAGAGCTGGCGAGCAGAAGATTCTCGGCGGGCGGCGGCTGGAAAAAGCGGTTGTAGGAGGCCCGAAGCGTCGTCTGCGTGCGCGGGATGTAGTAACCGATGGCGAGGCGCGGACTGACGCCGCTTTCGCTGATGACAAGCTTGTAGTGGTCGTAGCGGATTCCCGCCGATACAGTGAAGTTGGGAAACGGTGTGAATTGATCCTGCACGTAGAGGCTTATCATGTGCCCCGTCCTTCGCCCGTCGAAGTTGAAGGGGTTGGCGGCGGTGAAATTGTTGACCGGGTTGGGATGCGTCATGCCGTTCTCGTCAACGAGGTCATCGAAGGGGTCTGTCGTGTAGAAGCTGAAATGCTCGCGCACGGGCGTCCAGGTCAACTGGCCTCCGAACTTTATGTTGTGCGTGCCGTGCGTCAGAGAGATGGCGGCGATCCCTCCCGTATTTTGCAGCGTGCGATCCTGAAAGGCGGCGACCGGCGTGGATTCCGGATTGCTCGTCAGGCGCGCCGTGCCGTAACGGTTGAAGAAGGAGAACTGGCCGAGCGCGTTGGGCGAAAAGATATGCTCGTAGGTGATGAACTGCGAGCTGTTACGCAGCCGTTGGCGCTGATCCTGTCCCGCCGCCTCCTGCTCAACCCGATTCGGAACCTGGAAGTTCGAGCCGCCGAAGAGAAACGTCCCGCGCAAACTATTGTTCTGGTCGAACTGGTAGTCGAGACGGAAGAAACCCTTGCCCGTGCGACCGAAATTATGAAAGTTGTCTATGGTCGCCGGGTCAAGAAAACGCTGCGAGGTGCTCGCCGTCAGGTTCGTGAGAAAGCCGAACTTGCCTGTGCGCGTGGAAAAGTCCGCGCCCACTTCGCCAGTCGAAAAGCTGCCGCCCGAGAACGTCAGGCCGCCCTGCGTCGGAGTTTCAAGGCCAGAGCGCGTGTTAACGTTGACCACGGCGCCGAGCTTATCGCCGAACTCAGCCGGGATGCCGCCCGTCATCACCTCTACGGTGCGAAGCGTGCGCGCGTCCAAACTGGTCGAGAAGATGGCCGACAGGTTCTCGGTGACGGGAATACCATCGACTACATACTGAACCTGCGATTCGGAGCCGCGCGGGTGAAGGCGTCCGTTATCGTCCGGCGCGAGGCCGGGCGCGGAGGCGACGATGGCCTCGATGCCGCGCGAAGGCGCAGCGCCCGCCTGACGTTCGATGATCGATTGCGTGATGTCCGTGTCGGAAGAGATTTTGTCGTGCTCCGCGTGATCGGCATCTGCCTCGACCGTGACCGTCACGTTCGCTTCACCGACGGCCAGGCTCAAGTCCAGGTTGAGCGGGATCGCGCTTTCCATGTCGATATGATGCTCGGTCGCCTGAAAGCCCTCGGCCGTCACCCGCACCGTGTAGCTGTTGAAAGGTATGTTGACGAGTTTGAAGACGCCCTGGGCGTCCGTTTGCGTCGTCTGTTGATAGCCCGTGACGCCCTGAGTCAGTGTGACGCTCGCGCCGGAGACGAGCGCCCCGTTCGGGTCTTTCACAGTGCCTTGAATAGTGCCGATACGTGTTTGCGCGCCCGCTGAAACAGACACCAACAGCGTCAGGAATAAAAGGAGTGCGAGAGTGTAGATATGGGCCCGATAATTCATCATGCTTGCCTCTTCTCTATAAATGGCTGCGAACTGGTATGCCTGCTGGCTTCCCGGTCGAGAGCCCCGGCCCACCTGTGAAACTCAGATGTAGCAGGGCGATGACCTTGAAGCGTCATCTCAATGTCTTCAGAGGCCGAACACGTCACGCGAATAACGCGACGCTTCGGCGCACGACTTTATAGTAGAGAGGCGAGTGGCGGAGCGCGGCCTCGTTGGGCCGTACTGACGGGTGAAAAGTAAGTGCTCGCGCACGCCTCGTGCGGCACGAACCGCGCGGGCGGCGGGGCCGCCCAGGGCCGGGCGCTGAAGAGCGTGATGGATAGGTTTTGATGAAGCTGGCAGATAACGCACTCGCTGCGAGAGCGCGCCTGCTGCGATGAGGAATCCGCGTCGCCGGAATCGCTGGCCGACAGAGTCTCGGTCTCGACGACGACGCGGCCGCGAGCAACCGAAGGCCCGCCGTGCGTGTGCGCAATCTCAACGGTCGCGCCCTGAATGATAAGGGCGAACAGGAGAAGCGCCAGCACGCGCGTTGGGAGCGAATGACGGCGGCTCGATTTCGATCTGCTGTGACTGGTCACTGTGTAGAGCTTTATGCTAGAGTCCGAGAAATCCTATGAAATTTAAACACCTGCGACTCGTACTGTCAAACCTGTATACGGCCGTGCAGCCCTGTCGGTTTCGCTCTCTAAATAAGATAGTCAAATGATTTCCGTCACTACACCCTCTGGCCCTCACGGGAGCGCTTTGAAGGGCTCCAAAAAGCGCCCGCTCTGTTTCTCTCCGGCGCGCGCGCTGCTCGCGGCGATCCTGCTTCTGGCCTGTCATGCCTCCATCGTCAGAGCGCAATCGATAAAGGGCTCTGTCAGCATCCTCTCCATTTCGCCGCCGCGCGTGCGCGTCGAAGGAGAGCGAGCGGCGGCGAGCAACATCTGGTCGTTTCGCAATACCTATGCGTCCCTGATGGGCATCGGCGAGCGGATCGAGAATCTCAAGCTCGCGGACGGGCAGGGAGCCAACGTCGCTGTGCGAATGCTTGCGCCCGGAGAGTGGAAATCGGAAGGGCCAGCCACTCGATTCAGCTACGAGGTGAAACTGGACGCGCCCTTGATGACGACCGATTCGGCCTACGTCTCCTGGCTCGCGGGCGAACACGGATTTTTGATGACGGGCGATCTGCTTCCGCGCCCCACCGACGGTGCAGGAAAAGCGGCAACCGCTAACTTGCGCCTTCTCTTACCGCCCGGTTGGAGCGCGGGCTCGACCGAACTTAAGAGCGGTGACGGGCGGTATGAGATCAAGGATACAGAGCGCGCAGTATTCTTCGTCGGTCGAAGCTTGCGCGAGAAACGCGCGTCGCTCGGCGCTATGGAGTTTACCTTCGTGACGACGGGCGAGTGGGCCTTTACGGACGACGATGCCGCGCGCATGGCTTCGAGCATTCTCAAAGAGCACACGGAGACGTTCGGCGGCACAATGCAGGAACGCGCGATGCTGGCGCTCGCTCCCTACCCGCGCCCGATGGGGGCCGAGCGTTGGAGCGCCGAGACGCGCGGGAATACGGTCGTGCTTCTGGCGGGGCGCGCGCCCTCTAAAACCGCCGCGTTGGCCCGCCTGAGCGTGCCCTTCACGCACGAACTATTTCACCTCTGGGTTCCGAACGGCTTCGCGCTCGAAGGCGAGTACGATTGGTTCTACGAAGGCTTCACGATGTATCAGGCCATGCGCGCCGCAGGGCGATTGAATCTTTTAACGTTCCAGGATTTTCTGACGGCCATCGGTCGCGCCTTTGACGCTTATTCGGCGGCCACCAACAAAGATCAGCTTTCTCTGCTCGATGCTTCGCGCCGACGCTGGACGGGCTCGCCCGCGCTCATCTATCACAAGGGTATGCTCGTCGCATTCCTTTACGATTTGACGTTGAGAAGAAAGACGGGCGGCAAGCGCTCGCTCGATGATGCGTATCGCGCACTCTTTCGTCGCTATCGCGGGGCGGCCAGAGCAGCGGCAGCGAGAACTGACGGCAACGACGCAGCCATCACAGCTTTGAACGAGCCTTCCGATATGCGCGAGTTTACGGGGCGCTACATAGAGAGCGCCAGCATCATCGACCTGGGCGCGGCGATCATGCCCTTTGGCCTGCGACTTGACGGCGGAGGCGTGCGTACGCGCCTCGTCGTCGCCGATTCTCTGGGGCGCGAGCAGCGCGATTTATTACGCAAATTCGGTTACAATGCGGAAACGCGCCACGGCGTACCCCAGCGGTCGGGAGACGAATAATCCGCCCGTGATATTTTCATCTATAGACGTAAACCGAGAGTCGGAGCCAATTGAACTGAAGTGAAAGATCAGCGAAAGATTCCGAGCCTTAAATTCCTATCGCTTGTAGCCGTCGCGACAATCGCGATGGGCTGTAATACGCTCGCTAAAAAGGATGAGACGGGCGTGGTCATCGCACGCCGGGCACAGGTGCGAAGCTCGACCGCAGTGGTCGCCGCCGACCTCGTTGAGGTCAATCGAGGCGACGTGGTCGATATACTCGATACCGACGAAGCGGAGAACGGCGAGCGTTGGCTGCGCGTGCGCGCACACGACGAGGAGAACACGGAAGGATGGATCGAAGCGCGTAATGTTATGCCGCTCGACGTGCTCGACCGTGCGCGCAAGCTCGCCGAAGAGGATAAGGATACGCCCGCGCAGGCGACCGGACAGCTTCGCGCCAGTACAAACCTGCGGATCAGTCCTGATCGCTCAGGCAACGAAAATATCCTGATGAAGCTTGAAAGCGGCTCCATTTTCGAGATCGTCGGGTGGAAGCGCGTCCCAAAGCCGAAAACCGAAGAAGCCCCCGAAAGCGACGATGCGCCGAAGCCCGGCAGCGCCCAGCAGAGCACTTCGAGAAAAGAGAGCGAGGGCCCGAAAGAGCCTGAAGAGGTCAACGAACTCTGGTATAAAGTGAGGCTCGCGCCTTCGACCTCGCCCGTGCCCGCCGGATGGATTTACGGTAAGCAGGTCGAGTTGACGGTTCCGAGCGACATCATCTTCTATCGCACGGGCCGCGAGTTCGTCGCCTGGCATAGACTGGACGACGATCAGAGCGTCGAGGCGGCGGCCGCGAAAGATAAGGATGTCGGCAAAGAGATCAAACCCGGCAGTTGGGTCATCCTGGAAAAGAGTAGCTCAAACGAGCCGCATAAGCTGGACGAGCCGGACTTTGACCGTATCTACGTCCTCGGCTACGACAAGACCAACCAGGAACACTATACGGCCTACAGGAGCCCGGACTTGAAAGGCTTTCTCCCGCTGCGCATAGAAGGGCGCGGAGATAATAAAACCTTCACGGTCAAGATACTGGATGATAGCGGCCAGAAAACCGACTCGACCTATAGCGTCTATAGGGACGACAGAGGCGTCCTGAAGGTCTCGGCGCCGAACGAGCAGCCGAGAGGGCGAAGAAGAAAATAATCGAAAAATCATTAGATACCGCTTGACAAAAAATGGCCGATGTCTATAATGCCTCTTTGCCTACAGGGCAGTTGACATCCAGCAAGCCATCGAGCATATATCCAGAGCCGCTTCTCTCGAGCAGAAGGAATTTTTTTGAGGGAGCGGCTGTTTCATCCCTGAGAGCGCGTCTCGAAGGTGGAAAGATAGTGCTTGACAGGTGAGCGTGATTTGGTTAATATCACGTTTTGCTTGGGACGGAAAAAGTCGTCCTTAGAGGCAACGAAAACGGACGGGGTCGCACCTAAGTCTGGATTCGGTGAAGTTGGAAGCGATCTTTGAAAACTAGATAGAGCGTGTCCATGTTAATGACTTTGAGGGAGTCAAACGCTGAACGATAAAGTTCGCGTAAAACTCTTTTTCAGAAAGAGTCATAATCGGATACTACAACCAGTAGTTTTTGATTATGTTCCAGAATCAACATTCTAACGAGAGTTTGATCCTGGCTCAGAATCAACGCTGGCGGCGTGCCTCAGACATGCAAGTCGAACGCGAAACCTTCCTTCGGGAGGGGAGTAGAGTGGCGCACGGGTGAGTAACACGTAGGTAATTTGCCTTCGGGTGGGGAATAACAGCCGGAAACGGCTGCTAATACCGCATAATGCAGCGGCTCGACATCGAGACAGTTGTTAAAGCGGGGGATTCCGCAAGGAACCTCGCGCCTGAAGAGAAGCCTGCGGCAGATTAGCTAGTTGGTAGGGTAATGGCCTACCAAGGCGACGATCTGTAACCGGCCTGAGAGGGCGGTCGGTCACACTGACACTGACATACGGGTCAGACTCCTACGGGAGGCAGCAGTCGGGAATTTTGGGCAATGGGCG
>DASZEN010000021.1:0-118933 GCA_035940775.1 Pyrinomonadaceae bacterium
TGTGTGTTGCGCAGCTTCGGGCCTCCGACCTTTTCCCTCAAGTTTGCGGCTTCCGGCGTCCGGGCTCGCCGCCATCCTGAAGTCCTCCGCTCTGGCCGTCGCGGCTGAGCTGAGAACCTTCTTCCCCTATGGCTTTCCGAACCTCGACCGGTACTCCTGTGAGTTCATAAATCCGTTGACCATCTGGCGATAGTTGTTCGGATCGTTATTGAACGTGTTGATCCAGGTCTGGTACAGGCTATCCGGGTCGCGCCGCAGATAACCGAAGTACTCCATGACCACGAAGGCCGGGATGAAGTACTTCTGGGTCACCTCGGGGCTTTCCGCGACAGCCCTCAGGGCCTGTGCCCTGGTCATCCCGTGCTGCTCCATATCGGTGATGATCTGCTCCTTGTTCGAGAGCGTGACGCGCGCCGCCTGCTCCAACGCGTTCACATAATCACGCGGTTGAGTCTTACTGTCGTAACGGTTCTTGAACGCAGGCCGCGACATGAAGTCTTCTATGAAGGCCAGCTTGCTCGCCTCCTTCTGCGCCTCGGTCTGGAAGCCGCTGACCGTTGACAGGTCGAACATAAATTCCGCGTAGTTGGGCTTGCGTGCGAGACTGCCCTCGTAGAAGCGATAGATGAAATAGCCTCGCTCGTGGAACTCGGGCGAGCGGAAGAAAGCCGAGCTGACTTCGATCCGGTCGCAACGCGTATCGCCCTGCGGGCAGTTGACCAGAATATTGTGCCAGTCGCGCAGGCCCGAGGGCTCGGGCTCGCGGTTCAGGAAATCCAGATAATGCTGGCGGATGAAGAAATCCGTCGTGTCTATCGGATTGGGCACGTTCGGGTTGCTGTCGTTATCCTTGATCGTTAACGTGGCCTTGGTGCGAATACCCAGACCCATACCGCTCGGGTTGGATAGGGTGAAGGTGAAGGTCTCATCCCCTTCAACATAGACGTCGTTTATGACCGGGATGTTGATCGTCTTGCTGGCCTCCCCGACGGCGAAACGCAGTCTTCCAACGGTGAGTTCATAGTCGCACCGCTGCGAAGCGATGCCGTTGAACTCATTGCAGTTTTTTAACCCCGCCGTGTCCGAGGTGGCATAATCCACCCTGGCCGCGTTCGAGGCGTTCGGGCGCGTGATCGTAATAGTAAAGTGACCGGCTCCCTCCGAAACACTGTACGTAGAGGCATCCAACTGCACGCCCTTCGGGTCATCGTTGAGGATTGTTCCGACGCCCCGGTTATCGGCCAGGGTGGCGTTGGTCGGACTGCTCAGATTAACGAAGAATGACTCATCGCGCTCAGCAGTGGTATCCCCATTGACGTTGATGGTGATCGTTTTACTGGTTTGGCCCGGAGTAAAAGTCACTATCCCGCTCTTTGTTTGGTAGTCCGAGCCAGCCACGGCCGTGTTGTTACTGGTACTAAAGTTGACCTTTACGGTCGAGCTGCTGGCCTTTGAAAGCGTGACGGTGAAGGTGGCACTGGTCGGCCCACTGTCACCTTCTGTGACCGACACATCGTTGATAGAGATGCTCGGCGGTGTGGGCGGAGGCGACTGGTCATCGTTAAGGATGGTGCCCAACCCCTGTCCGTCGGCAATGGTCGCGCCCGTCGGGTTCGAGAGATTAACGACGAACGTCTCGTCCGGTTCGACCGTGGTATCGCCGTTGACCTTGACGGTAATGGTCTTACTGGTTTGACCAGCGGTGAAGGTCAGCGTCCCGGTGGCCGCCTGATAGTCGGAGCCTGCCGTGGCCGTGCCGTTGGCGGTCGCGTACTTGACCGTGACGGTCGAAGCGCTGGCCGCCGAAAGCGTGACGGTGAAGGTGGCGTTGGTGGTTCCGCTGTTGTGCTCCGCGACCGTCGCGTTATTAATGGAGAGCTTCGGCGTCGGTGGCGGAGCGACGCCCTGCACTGTCACGCACTCCAGGTTACTGAATGGGCCGGTGACGGTCGTGCCCGCCTCCGACGGGTTCGGATTGTTAAAGAGCGCGGCGATGCGATAGAGGTAAGTCCCATTCGTCTTTCCGGTGATGTTCAACGAAGTGGCCGCCGGGCCTGTGTCGGCTATAGTGTTGAAGTCATCAATGCTCACACGAATGTCTTCCACGTACCAACCCACGGCAGGAACCAGTTGGTCGCTCGTCAGGCGGAACTGCAACTTGATCGCCTTGCCCGCATACGGGGAGAGATCAAGTATGCGTGTGCCGGAGAAGCTGCCGGAGAACGAGGCGATGGTGCTGTAGTTGAGGAAATTGTCGTCCGAAGTGGCGATGTCCACGTGGGCGAAGTCGAAGCCCTCTTCCGTCTCCTCAAGGCTATAGAAGCTGAGCGTCGCGCCACCCACCGGGAGTATGATCGCGTCCTTCATCGTGAGCGGCTCGTTCTGATCGGAGGTGTCAGGGACGAAGTATGCGGGGCTACCCGTGTCCGGGTTGACCTGTGTCGTCCATTGCGGCGGCGTCGTGGCATTAATCCACTTAGAGTTTTCGCCGGCGATCAGCGGCTCGTCAGCGTCGTCGAAGAATACCTCAATAGAGTGCGTCGCCTCCTGGACGCGGAAGCCGACGGGAGCTGGGCCTCCTGACGGCTTGGTGTACGTCCAATTGATCGTATAGTTGCCGTTCGTATCGACCGGACAATTCGGTGAGGGCGACGGGGCGGGCTGCTCCGTGCCCGTCGGAGCTTGCTGATCCGGTGAAGTGATGTTGGGAATAAGGGCGCGCACCGCTCTGTAGTAGAACGGCATGCGTAGTTTCTGACCGGTGGCGGCGTGCGTCGCCGTCACGTACCATTGGAACTCCGACGGGTCAGCTACGATAAGGTTGCCGTCGGCGACGACCTTCACGAAGAAGGACGCCTGCCCGTTTGCAGGGACGCTGACGGAGCTGATCGGCGTCGTGCCATTCGCCGCCAGGAAGCTGATCTTGAAGCCAGGATGATCGGCTAAGCGATTATTCTGGAAAGTAAGATTGTAGGTTCCGTCTCCGCCGCTCACGGGCAGATCGCGGATGATGACCTGGTGCGTGCGCGTCACGGTTGCGTTGACGCCGACGACCGGCACGGTGCCGAAGCTGGCGGTCGGAAGCAACACAGTCATCGGTGTCGGCGAGGGTGCTGGCGAGGCCGCAGGCTGCGGCGTAAATTCGTCAGGTAAGAGTGTGGTCGGCGCAACCATGATGGCCTTAGCCTTCAGCGCACCGTCGAGGTTGACGAGGCCGGAGCCCATGTCGTTGATGGAAGCGGACGAGGCCGCTCCGTTGCCTTGCGGCACACCGAGGCCGCTGCGCAGGTTCGTCGCCGCGTTCTGGAGCAGGGCGCGCGCCACCGTCACCGTGTCGAAACGCTTCGTGCGGTAGTTGACCGCAGTGGTGGTGGTCGAATCGAGTCCCAACTCCTCGCGCACGCGCTGGCGTACGACGGCCATCGCGCCCGCCGTGATCGGGCCTGAGAAGCTCGTCCCGTTGACCGTGATGTAGCCGATGGGAGTCGCCATGCCAACAGTCTCGCTGGGGAGCCCGTCCGGTGTGGCGGCACCCGTGATGCCGACGCCGGGGGCCGCTATGTCCGGCTTGACGGTGCGAAAACGCGTGTCGAAATCGTTAGGCCCGCGCGAGCTGAAGCCAGCCATCCCGGGCGAGAAGGTCGCGAGCGTGACGCTGTCGGCCAGACGCAGAGGAAATTGTGAGACCGTGCCGACCGCCACGTCGTCCATCCCGTCGCCATTACCGTCAGAGTCGGAATTGCTGATGCGATTGACGAGATAGGTGGCCGTCTCCGTGTTGACGTTGAAGACAGGGATTTCACCGGCGACGACCAGCGCCGTCAGCGATTCCCTGTCGTCTGTGATAATGATCGCCGCAGGCATCTGCGCGGCGACGGCGTTGACGATGTTGAAGAACGTGCCCGACCCTCCGAGGACGAGGGCGATGCGATTTCTCACCTGCGTCGGCGTGGTATTCGGATCGTCAACGAAGACGTAATGAGCGGAGAGAGACCCTTCCGGAAGTGGGCCGCCGCCCGCGACGGGAAACATTCTGATTCCCTGACGCTCGCCCGGCTGGGGCGCGTTCGCGTTCGAGGCCGCACCCTCCTCGGGCGGCGGGCCGGGGACGGCACAACTGGTCGGGGGCTTTCCGGCACATGTTTCGAGCGGAATCTGCCCGGGCGCGAGCACGTCGCCCGCCGGGGTCGAACCTGGGTCGAGGGTGGCGGCGACCGAGATGGCCAGCGTGGCGGCGGCGGGTGCGCCCGTTGTGCCCGCTCCGGGGCCGGAGTTGCCCGCCGAAGCGACCACGATTGTACCGGCGAGGGCCGCGTTATTGGCCGCACGCGCGCTCGCCCCAGCCGGGTCGCCCTGCTCATCGCCGAGCGAGAGGTTGATCACATCGGCGACGGGCTTTGCGACCGGCGTCGGCCCCGTGTCGCCGCTCGCGACGAGAGTAAAAGGCGAAGCGGCATCCTCCATCGCCAGCTCGGAATCGCCCGTGCAGGCGTTCGCGGGGCCGCACACCTTGTAAGCCATGATCCTCGCCTGCGGCGCGGTACCGAACAACTGTACGCCATTCGGCGTCGGGCCGATACCGGTGCCGGGGAGGCCGGTTGCGGGGTCGTCAACACCCGTGCCGTAGCCCACGCGACGGGGCGTCGAGCCGTCGACGCCGTAGCCTGCCGCGCAGGAAGCGACGTGCGTGCCGTGCCCGAAGTCGTCCGTGATGTCGCCAGGGCTGGAGAGCGCGTAGTAGTAAATAACCTTTTTGTTGTCGGCCGAGCTTGGCGCCTGGCCTGACACGCGCGGGGTAGGCGTCGTCTGCCCCGTGCCGCCGAACATCGGGTGACGCCAGTCAACGCCGGTGTCAATGACGGCGATGTTCATGCCCTGTCCCTCGAAGCCGTCAACCTTCTGGTTCGGCTCCTGCGGGGCTTCGGGGTGCCCCGGCGCGCCTTGTGGCTGGAACTGCTTTCCGCTGACCTCGACCTCCTTCACCGTGCCGTAGACGGCGGTGCGGCGAGCGGCCGGAGACGATTGCGTGCCCAGGATGTAGTCAATCGCCTTGTCCAGGTGGAACTTCATCGGCTGGACTTGTTCGACGTGCGTGACCTCCGGAAGCGCCCTCAGCCGGGCGATATCTTCGGTGGCGACGTATGCGACGAAGCCGTTGAGCAGGTATGTGAAGCGGTACTCGACATGTCGCACAGAGCCGTCGATCTGCCGCACGTCCGCCTCGCGCATGAGAAGGCGCACGCCGCGCCGCGCGAGCGACGAACGGAAGTCGTTCTGCTTGGCGTACATTTGAAGGCCGTAGTCGGCGATCTCTTTGAACTGCATCTGACGCCCTTCCCGTTCGGCAGCGGCTTTACGCACGACGCCCGGCTCGTCTCTCAACTCGACGATGACGGGCGTGATGTCGCCGCCGACCGACTGGCGAAAGGCGGCTACATCTGCCGGTTCACTCGGTGCTGCGCTCTTCTCCTGGCTCGTTGTTACAGCAGCGGCATCTTGCCCGTCCTTACCGCTGGTAGCTTGTGATGATGTGGTGACGCCGAACGCAAGCGCGAGGAAACAGATAGCAGTAAATAGGAGCGCAAGCAAAAAAGTATGGTGGCGACGAAGCTTGAGAGTCATTTCTATGAATCCTCCTCGGAAACTTCCTGTAGCTCAGAATGCTCGTGACTACATCCTGTGCAATTTTTTTTCAAAATGTGCTCATACACTGCTTCTACAAGCAACGGAAATCGAGATGAGCCTTCCTGACCTTCGAATACTGAAAAGAACAACCCTTTCATATGGCCATTCCCGGCCTGTATCAGTCAGGAACGGCAGCATCAACCTTCACATCAAAGAGGCGACGCAGGGCGGCTACACAAAGCACCATCAAACAAATTACAGTCCAGCATATTCACCGGCATGAGGGGCAAGCAGTAAACGACGGGAACAATCCTCATATTGAGATGATCTGGCGCCAGCTCTACTGGATATTTAGTCTGTGGCCAACGCCCGACAGCAAACCACAAATCACTGGTCGGCAGATCAGAGGCGATGGCATCGAATATATTAAATTGTCGGGGTACAGCGATTGGGTCGGGTGCAGCAGCAAAGGGGGTTACTGCTAACAATCAAACGCCGTTTTTTCTCGGATTAGAAAGGAGGACGCTATCATTACCATCCCTCTTTGTCAAACAAATTTTCCCCCTCACGGCTCGTCGCCCCCTGACGGCAGTATGTACTCGAAGTCATACGAGGGCTTTCCGTCAGCTATCTCAATCATCCTGCCAGTGAGTTGACGAGTTCGCCCGTGCGGGCGTTTATCTGTTTCCGGTCGTGGCGTCAGGGGCCGCCCTATCCTCAAAGTCAATAACGCTCTCGCCGCCACTCTCATCCGTGCGGAGTTGACGCCGTTTCGCCTATACGACTTGAGGCATATATGGGCGACGCGCTCCACTTAAAAGAGAGTCCATCCGGTGACACTGGCTGCGATGCTCGGACACTCGAAAATTCAGATGGTCTTACGCTACGCTCATCCTTACAGAGGAACACCAGGAGGCGGCGGCGATGAAAAAGACGGCTATTATGGCCCCGGACACAAAAGGGGGCACAAAAGTGGGCACACCCGCCCCCGCAGCTTCTCAGAGCCCGAAATTGAAGCCGTTGCTAACTAATTGACTAAATAGAAGTTTGGGAAGGCGGCGATCGGAATCGAACCGATGAATAAAGGTTTTGCAGACCTCTGCCTTACCACTTGGCTACGCCGCCCCGGTTGGGTGCTGTGGGCATTATACAGGCGCGCGCGGAGGGCATCAAAGGGCCTTTCAGCCGGGCCGTTGGGATAAGGCTCGCGCGGCCCGCGACTACTGTTTGGGCTTATGAATCGAAGCGGCGCGGGGAAACCGGTGTGTTTCCGTGCGCGCCGCTTCGGCCCTGTGCGCCTGAAATTTTTGGAGCGGGAGACGAGATTTGAACTCGCGACTTCGACCTTGGCAAGGTCGCACTCTACCACTGAGTTACTCCCGCTCGCGTGATTAGAGATTCTACAGATTCAGCTTTTCTTGTCAAGCGCCCCCTGCTCGGAACGTGAAAGCGGCCCGGACGGGTGCCGAACCCCCTTTTCAATAATCGCGTTCAAGAATCGTAGTGGGCGTCCGACCAGCGGCGCTTGCGGAATTTATCGTCCGTCCAGAAGTTCCTGAATAGCTCAAGACGCGGCGCGGTCTCGGCGCTCTCCTCGTGGGGCAGCACGACGCTGACCACATCATAACGGTAGGGCTCGCGCGTCAGGCCCAGGAGGCGTCGATATGCACGGGCGGCGCGGGCAACCTGCCTTTGTTTACGCAGGTCGACATTGGCCTCGGGCGGGGCGAACCAGGAGGACGCGCGCGTTTTCACCTCGACGAAGCAGAGCGTTCGTCCATCATAGGCGACGATGTCTAGCTCTGCGTGAAGCAGCGCGCCGCGCAGGTTGCGTCCGACCGGCAGCCGGAAGTTGGAGGCGACGAGACGATAGCCTGAGCGTTCGAGATGGGAGGCGGCCAGAGCCTCGCCGCGCCTCCCGAGCACTAGATGCGGGGCCGTCTCGCTCGCTTCGCCTTTAAGTCGGATAGATGTATCGTCGCCGACGGGCCGTTCAAGTGTCCTCTTCATCCAGGCTCTCGGATCGAAGTTGGGCCAACGCATGGTTTTTCGACTCCTGCGCGAAGGGATGGATCACAGTCAGAGATGAGGACACATACACACTCTCTCTCGGGACGGGCGCTCGCGGCGCGATTGATAGTTGCCTTCAGATGACCTCGCCTGATAAGCCTCTGACCCTGCTGTGATGAGCCTTGCTTTGTCTCTTCACTTTGTCTCTTCTCTATGCGTGTCGCAATACTTCTGGACTTGCGTGAATATCTGGCCGCAGTAGCTGTCGGATAGATTCTCTTCCGTGCATTTTCTGACCGCCCAGCGCGTGCTTTCGATGAACTCCGTTGACCGTGGCACACCGTCGCAAAAGCCTGTTGTCGGGCGGCTTGCATCAAGACAACCATTCAGGAACAGATTGTTCGCAATTGCGTCGCTGAACCCTGGATGCTCCCTGTGACGCCGCAACGCTTCGGACAAGCATCCCTGGTTGTCCGTCTTGCGGCCAAGTTCCACACCCTCGGCCCGCGCGCTTTGAGCGCTCTTCAGCAGCTCGTCTTTGTGTTTGGTAAACCAGTACGCGCCGAGGCCGACCGCGCCGATGATGAGCAGGACGACGCAGAGGCTAATAATAAGGAGGGCCTTGAGCCAGGTCGGCATGGCGATGATCTCCGGGCTTCAATTCGCTTCGCCGCGACTGCGCCGAGGCGATCAGCATGAGATGTATGAAAGGGTAAGCGATTTCGATAGTCCGGCGCAATAGTCTTTCTTGCAGGAATGGGGCCGCCTTGCGCCGCAGGCTTTTGAGCCGGGCTTCATCCTTGCGGGCTGTTCTCATCGCGCGTTACACTCGACAGGCAATAGAGCCGGGGGATTCCTTTGATCCCTGCCTTCTCTTGCTCACAAAATAATTCGGATGCGGGAAGTGTATGATGCCGGAAGGTGTTGATCGAACGGAAGAGGTGTCGGAGGCGGCCTTGAGCGATGCGGAGGAGAGCGGCGCCGTCCGCGTGGACGAGACGCGCCGCGCGCTGCCGCTCGTGGCCGTCGTGGGCCGACCGAACGTGGGCAAGTCCACGCTCTTTAACCGGCTAACGGGCGAGCGGCGCTCCATCGTCGGAGACGAGCCGGGCATCACGCGCGACCGCATCTACGGACAGACGGAATGGAATGGCCGCCGGTTCGCGCTCGTTGATACGGGCGGCATCGTGCCGGACGACGATGCCGTAATCCCCTCCAATATCTTAAAGCAGGCGGCGGCCGCGATTGAGGAAGCGGCGGCGCTCGTCTGGGTCGTCGATGTGCGCAAAGGAGTGACGCCGCTCGATGAAGAACTGGCGCGGCTGCTGCGCCTGACGGGCAAGCGCGTGCTCGTCGCCGCCAACAAGGCGGATGCCGAGCGGCTTGAGACTGATGCCGGTGAGTTTTATCGCTTCGGCTTTGAAGAGGTGTTCCCGGTCTCGGCCGAGCACGGCAACGGCCTCGGCGACCTGCTCGATTCGTTGACCGAAGGGCTCGAAGCCTTTACGGAAGTTGAAGAGAAGGAGGGCACGGCGCGCGAGATTCGGCTGGCCATCATCGGCCGTCCGAACGTCGGCAAGTCCTCGCTTTTGAACAGGCTGCTCGGCGAAGAGCGCGTCATCGTCTCGCCCGTCGCCGGAACGACGCGCGATGCCGTCGATACGGTGCTTGAAGTCGGCGGCCAATCCTTTCGCCTGATCGATACGGCAGGGATACGCCGCAAGGGCAAGACCGAAGAGATGGCCGAAAAGATGTCAGTGTTGATGGCGCGCCGCAGCCTTGAACGCGCCGATGTCGCCATCGTCGTCATAGATGCCGCCGACGGCGTCGCCGCTCTCGACGCCAACATCGCAGGCTACGCGCACGACGCGGGCTGCTCGATTATCATCGCCGTCAACAAGTGGGACGCCGTCCCCGATAAAGAGACCGGCACGCCAGCGGCCTTTGAGCGGGCTTTGCGCGACAAGATGAAGTTTCTGGACTGGGCTCCGGTCATCACGATCTCTGCCCTGACGGGCCAGCGCGTCGAGCGGCTTCTGCCCGTCGTGCTGCGCGCCAACGAGGCACGCAATCGCCGCATCCCGACCTCGCAACTCAACGATTTTTTCGAGCGCGCCGTGGCCCAGCCGCGCGGCGGCGGCGCTCCCGCGCCCGTCAAGGGAGGCGTCTCGCGCCTGCACATCCAATATATGACGCAGGTCGGCGTGCGCCCGCCCACCTTCGTCGTCTTTACCGCCGGAGGCCGCGCGGGCCTGCACTTCTCCTACGAGCGCTATCTACAGAACCGCCTCCGCGAAGAGTTTGATTTCTTCGCCACTCCACTGCGCATCGTCGAACGTCATCGTAAGAAAAACAGAGGATGAAGAACAGGCGACGGATGGTTTGTTGAAGCGCAGTGTCCGTCATCAGACATCCCTATTGAATTATGACTGAGGAACGCAACGAGTTTCGAGAGTTGTTCGAGGGCATGAGCGACCCGGCCATCGTCGTCGATGGCAGGGAAGAACATGTGCTCGCCTGCAATGATGCCTTTACGGCGCTCGTAATGCGTTCGTTCCCCTCGCTCAAGGGACGAGACATCTCTTCTTCACTGACCTTCGAGAGGACTCGCGCCGGGGCCGCAGAAGAGGCGCGGGCGCACGACGCAGCGCACGCAACCGTCTTTGTCAATGGCGAGTATCCGCTGCACATCGCGGTCGAGTGCATAGGCTGCCATTGGGAAGACGAGGCGGCGACGACCTGCATCGTCAGGGGCATAGACAGGGAGACGCAGGAAGCGCGCGACGGCGACGACGACGAAGAGATGACGAGCGATGAGACGAGCGCGCTGTTCGAGTACCTGCGCGAGGCGACCGAGCAACTGGAAGTGGTCAATCGAGTGGTCGCCGCCGTCAATTCCAGCCGGACGATAGATCAGGTCTTTACACTGGCGAGCGGACAGATGCGCGCGCTGATTCCGTTCGACCGCGCCTCAATCGCGCTTATCGACCCCGAAGGCGAGCACCTCTCCGTCTTCGCTCTCTCGGGCGAATACGCCGAGCCGCTTTCGGTCGGCGCGCGCGCCCCCATGCGCGGCTCCGTCACAGAGCTTGCGCTTCAAAAGCGCGAGATGATCGTCATTCCGGAGTTGAGCGCCGAGAAGCGCTTCAATGTTTATGATGATCTGGAGAGCGAGGGCTTCCGCTCGGCCGTCTGCGTCCCGCTCTTTTCGGACAAAGGGCCAATCGGCAGCCTCAACCTGACGAGCCGCATGCCCGAAGCCTACACGCGCAAACACCTGCTGGCGCTCGAACGCCTAGCGCCGCCGCTCGCCATCGCCATCGAGAAGGTACTGCTGTTGGAGCAGGCCGAGCGGCGTTCGAGAGAGATGGAAGCCTCGGCGCGGCGCGAAGAACTGGCCGGACGCATCGGCCGCCAGCTCTCAAGCTCGCTCGATGCACCGTCGGTTTTGCAGGAGACGGTCGATGTGCTCGGCCAGACGCTCGGCGCTGATCGCTGTCACGTCACTTTATTCGACCGCCGCGCCGAATACGCGCTCGTCGGCTACGAGTTCGTGGCCCACGCGGGCATTGCCTCGATGCGCGGGCATCGCATCCCACTGCTCGCGAGCGAGTATGCGCGGCGCGTGCTCGCCTCAGACTCTCCCGTCGCCGTCGAAGAGATCGAGCGATTACCGCCGGACGAGCTGCTGCGCTTGTACGAACGCCTGGGCGTGCGCGCGGTGATGGCCGCGCCCATCATCATGAGCGGCGCGCCCGAGGGCCTGTTGGAGCTGCACGATTGTTCGAGCGCGCGGCGCTGGACGGAGGATGACACAAAACTGCTCGGGATGGTCGCCCGTGAAGTTTCGCTTGCCCTCACGAATGCGCGACTCTACGAGGCGAGCCGACGGCGCAGCGAAGAGCTTGAGGGGCTCTATAAGATTTCGCGCGCCTTCTCGACCTTGACAGACATCTCGGAAATCTACGGGCGGCTGACGCGCGCCATCGCTCAACTCGTCGGCGGCGAGCGCTGCCTGATCGCCACCTATGATCGCCGTCACAACGCGGTGCGCGCCGAAGCGCCCGGTTACAACACGCTGCCCGAATTGATCGAAGAGTTTCGCTTCACGCTCGATCAGGACGGCGCAAGCTCCTACATCTACAGGACGGGAGAAGCCTTCTACTCGAACGATCCGGCGAGCGACCCGCGTCTTAATCAAAGCCTCATCATGCGCTACGGGGTGCGCTCCGTGCTCTGTGTGCCGATGCGTATCAAGCGCGAGTTGATCGGCTTCATATACGTCGCCAACCGTCCGGGCGGATTCCGCGAGCGCGACGTGCAGCTTCTTGAAATCTTCGCCGCGCAGGCCGCCGAGACCATCGCCAACGCGCGCCTGTTCGCCACCATTCAGGCCCAGGCCGAACGCGAGGCCGTCGTCAACAGGCTGGTGCTCTCGCTTCAGCAGACGAGCGAGGCCAAGCGCGGCGTCGATGTCGTGGTCGAGCGCGTCGGCGAGCTTCTTGAGCTTGACCGCTGCATTGTGATGCTCTTCGGCGAGGACGAGCGCGCCGATTTCCTCGGCGAGTGGTGCGCCTCGGGAGTCAACCCGATCAGCGAAGACCCAGAGATACAGGAGCGTTCGCCCGTCGCCCACTGGATCAGGACGCACCGCCAGCCGCTCGTCATCAGTGATGTCACGACGCACAGCCTCTCGGACGGCATCGAAGATTTGAACGCGCGTATGAATCTGTGCAGCCTCGCCGTCGTCCCCATCATGCACCAGGGGCGCGTGATCGGCTCGCTCAGCGCGCATCAGACGGCGCGACGGCGCGCATGGGCCCAGGACGATGTCGAGCTGCTGATGGCGGTCGCCACGCAGGTCGGCTCAACGCTTGAGAATGCGCGCCTTATCTCAGAGCTGCGCGAGGCCAATCGCCTCAAGGACGAGTTTCTGGCGACGCTCTCGCACGAGCTTAGGACGCCGCTGACGGCCATCAAGGGGTGGGTCGAGCTGTTGAGCGAGAGCGAGGCGCTGCTGCTCGACGAAGAATTGGCCGAAGGCTTGGGCGTGATTAAGGTCTCGACCGCTTCGCTCTCGCAACTGATCTCAGACCTGCTCGACCTATCGCGCATACAGCGCAAGGGCCTGCGCCTCGAACGCCAGCCGAGCGACATCAACAAGGCCGTCCTCGAAGCCGTCGGGGCCGTGCGCCAGGCGGCCATCGAGCGCCGACAGGAGCTACGCCTCGAACTGAACGAGAATCTGCCCACCGCTTATCTGGACGCGCACAGGGTACAGCAAATCCTCTGGAATCTTCTCTCGAACGCCATCAAGTTCACTCCCGAAGGCGGTCGCATAACGGTGCGCTCGCGGCTCGTCACGCCCGACGGCATTTTGATCGAAGACGAGGAGGAGACGGAGCCCATGCGCTGGGTCGTCGTCGAAGTGGAGGATACGGGCGAAGGCATACCGCCGGATTTTCTTCCCTTCGTCTGGGATCGTTTCCGGCAGGCGGACGGGTCATCGACGAGGCGGCACGGGGGCCTGGGTATCGGCCTCGCGCTCGTCAAGGAACTGGTCGAAGCGCACGGCGGCCACGTCGAAGCAAGGAGCGACGGCGGCGGCACAATTTTTACCGTGCGCCTCCCGCTGGAAAATTTCTCGGCGAGCATGGACGAGTCCGCCGCGGTTGCGCGCCGCCGCGGTGATGAAGCGGGAAGCGGCCATATCAACTGATGTTGTGATGAGCGAGCGAGCCATACAGTGGCGAACGGTGGCGCGCGAGGGCGAGGCGCGCGCCGGGGTGATTCAAACTCGACGCGGCGTGATCGAAACGCCCGTCTTTATGCCCGTCGGCACGCTCGGCACGGTCAAGGGCACACGCTTCGACGAGTTGGAATCGAGCGAACTGGATGCGCGCATCATACTCGGGAATACCTATCACCTGTGGCTGCGTCCCGGCCCTGAGATCATCAGGTCGTGCGGCGGTCTACATAAATTCATAGGCTGGCGGCGCGCTCTGCTGACCGATTCCGGGGGCTTTCAGGTCTGGAGCCTCGGCGCGCTGCGCCGCATCAGCGAGGAGGGAACAGAGTTTCGCTCGCACGTTGACGGGAGCCTGCGTTTCCTCTCGCCGGAAGTATCCATGCAGGTGCAGGCGGCGCTCGGCTCCGACATCGTGATGGCGTTTGACGAGTGCGCGCCCGGCCAGTCCACGCACGAGGAGGCGCTTAGAAGTCTTGAACTGACGGCGCGCTGGGCCGCGCGTTCGCGCCTCGCCTTCGACGCGCAGCAAAAAGAGGGCATGGACACGGGCCGCCTCGCGCCCGCCTCGGGGTTGAGCGGAGCGCAGGCGCTCTTCGGCATCATACAGGGCGCAGCCCACCTGGACTTACGCGGCGAGAGCCTGCGGCGCACCCTGGAGATAGGCTTCGACGGCTATGCCATCGGCGGACTCAGCGTGGGCGAGGAGAAAAACCGTATGTATAGCATCGTAGAGGGTTTAGCGCCCGCGATGCCAGCCGATCACCCGCGCTACCTGATGGGCGTCGGGACGCCCGAAGACCTGGTCGAGGCGGTGGCGCGCGGCGTCGATATGTTCGACTGCGTACTGCCGACGCGCAACGGCAGAACCGGTCAGGCGTTCACCTCGCGCGGAAAGCTGAACGTCAAGAATGCGCGCTGGGCTGCGGACGAGCGGCCGCTCGATGAAGATTGCCGCTGCTCGGTCTGCGCGCGCCACTCGCGCGCCTACCTGCGCCATCTTTATGTGACGGGCGAGATGCTGGCGAGCATCCTTTTGACGCATCATAACCTCGCCTTCTTCCTTGACACTATGCGGCGCGTGAGGCAATCTATCGGGTCTGGCGATTTCACGCGATTTCGGCGAGAGTTCATAGAGCAGGTCGGCTCCGGCGTAGAGTGAGCGTGGCCCTTAAACGGGCGGCGCGCCGGACGCTCAGGCTTCTGTGCGGCGGGCGCGAGAGGCGAGCCGTAGATTCCGTCTTCGGTCGGCGCGCGCCTCGACGCGGCGCATCACCAAAAACAAGTTTCGCAACCTAAAACTGATGACTACTCTGGCTATCTTTCTTCAATCGGGCGCGGGCGGCTTCATCGTCAATTTTCTCCCGATCTTTTTGATCTTTGCGGTCTTTTATTTCCTGCTGATCGTGCCCCAGCGCAAGAGACAGAAGGAGTTGCAGGAGACCATCTCGAACTTGAAGGCCGGTGATCGCATCGTCACCACGGGTGGCATCATCGGCACTATAACGTCCGTGCGCGAGACCAGCCTGCTCTTGCGAAGCGCCGACAAGTCGATCATCGAAGTGGCACGCTCGGCCGTGGCCGGGCTCCAGGCGGAAGAGAAGAAATAATTTAATACGGGTGCGAGCCTGTGCGCCCTTAGCGGGCGCGCGCGGCCGCGCGCATTCATTATGAAGAAAAAGAACCTGCTTCAACGCTTTATCATTATCGCCATCGTGACCCTGGTCGGTCTCTATATTGTGATCGGCCCGCACAGGCGGCCGCATCTCAGCGATTTCACATGGGCCGGGATCAAGAACTCGCTCAAGGACAACATTCGTCTCGGCCTTGACCTGAAGGGCGGGTCGCATCTGGTGATGCGCGTCCAGACGGATAAGTATTTGCAGACGCTGACCACCAGCAATGCCGTCGCCGTCGAGAAGGCCGCCAAGGATGCCGGATTCCCGGTAAAAGAGGTGCGCCCCGGCACGAGCGGCAATTACAGTTTCACCCTCGAACTCAACGACGCCTCCAGGGTCAATCAGGTCGCCGACGAGGTGAAGAAGAAAATCGACCTCAACGATTGGCCCGCCAGCGTCAGCGGCAACACTGTGACGTGGACGCTCTCCGGCGCTGCCCAGCGTCTGTTGGCCGAGCAGGCGACAGATCAGGCCGAACGAATCATTCACAGTCGCCTCGACGCAGTCGGCGTCGCGGAGCCGCTCGTGCAGCGTCACGGCGGGCAAAGCTCGCACCAGATACTAGTGCAGATGCCCGGCATCCAGGACCCTGAGCGCGTCAAGGAGTTGCTCAAGACGCAATCGCGCCTCGAACTCGTCCACGTCGTCAGCCCGCCGAGCCCGTCGCCCGCGCAAAGCTACGCGACGCAGGAAGAGGCCGTCGCTTCGCTGGGCGGAACCGTGCCCTCGAATCGCAAAGTCCTGCCGTATGCCGAGCGCACCGAGCCGACGGCAGCGGGCGCGCAGGAACAGGACGCCAACGCGCCGAAGCCCAAGCGCTGGGTGGTCGTCGAATACCCTGCGGTCGTTGACGGAAGCGAGCTGCGAAACGCCGCAGCCGTCTCCTCGCGCGGCGGCGGTATGGACGATTACCAGATCGCGTTCTCGTTAAAACCTTCGGGCGCTGAGAAGTTCGGCCAGTGGACTGGGGCCAACGTCAACGAATATATGGGCGTCGTCCTGAACGACGAGGTCAAGTCCATCGCCTACATCAAATCGCAGATCACGGATTCGGGCGAGATCAGCGGGCGCTTTACGCAGCAATCGGCCGAAGATTTGGCGCTCACCTTACGTTCCGGCGCATTGCCCGCGCCCATAGAGTATCAGGAGGAGCGTACGGTTGGCCCAAGCCTCGGGCAGGATTCGATCAAGGCGGGCATCACGGCCTCGCTCGTCGGCCTCGCGATGGTCGTCTTCTTCATGCTCTTTTACTATCGCGGGTCGGGCGTCAATGCGGTCATCGCGCTCGTCTTGAACATCATCCTGATGCTGGCGGCGCTCGTGCTCTTCAAGGCGACGTTGACGCTGCCCGGCATCGCCGGGATTATTCTGACCATAGGCATGGCCGTAGACTCGAACGTGCTCATCTTCGAGCGCATACGCGAGGAATGGCGTACGGGTAAGACCGTGCCCTCGGCGGTCGAGCAGGGGTTCGCGCGCGCCTTCGTGACCATCATCGATACGCACGTGACGACGATCATCTCGTCGCTGTTTCTCTTCGTCTTCGGGACGGGGCCGATTCGCGGTTTCGCCGTCACACTCGTGCTCGGCCTTGTCGTCAATCTCTTCTCGGCCGTCTACGTCTCGCGGACGATCTTCATCTGGCTTTTAAGTCGCAAAGGACGGCGTCCGGAAACGCTCAGTATTTGAGGAAAATCAGCGGACGGCCATTGGTTGAAAGCTACGGATCGGCTATTACTACTACTGCTGCTGCTTCACGAGGGCTGTTCGCTTAATTTAAGGTTATGATTCAATTTTTCAAAAACGCAAGCTTCGACTGGTTGGCTGATCGTCGTATCTTCATCGCCATCTCGACTCTTCTGATGCTGGTCGGTTTGGTCTCCGCCGTCGTTCGGCAGGCAGTGCCGGGAGGAACCGACGCCTTCAACCTCGGCGTCGATTTCAAGGGCGGCACGGTCGTCACGGCGAAATTCAAACAGCGCCCGTCAGCCGAAGAAATCCGCACGGCCGTCAATAAGCAGGGCTTGAGCGACGCCGTCATCCAGCTCGCCACCGATAAGCAGGATGAGGTGCTCATCAAGCTGCCGCAGATCGGACAGGCCGCCGCGAGCGAGGGGGAAACACAATCACAGGTCGATATCGGGCGCGCCAAGGTGAGAGAGGCGCTGAACACTTTCGGGCCCGAGGCGAAGGACGATCTCAACACGGATCCGCAGGCCGCTTATAAGATCGTCGGCACGGATGCGGTCGGCCCCGTCGCCGGGCGACAGTTACGCAATCAGGCCATCGCCGTCACGCTCGCCGCGCTCGTCGGCATCCTCCTCTACATAGCGTTCCGTTTCGAGTGGACGTACGGCGCGGCCGCCGTCATCGCCGTCTTTCACGACGTGCTGGTGACGCTCGGGTTCTTCTCTATATTCCAGTGGGAGATCAGCCTGACGGTGATCGCCGCGCTGCTGACGCTGGTCGGCTTCTCGGTCAACGATACCATCGTCGTCTTTGACCGCATACGCGAGAACCTGCGTCTTCACCGCCGCGACTCGCTCTACAAGGTCACCAACGATTCGATCAACCAGACGCTCTCGCGCACGATCATCACCTCCGGGCTCGTCTTCCTCTCCGTACTTGCGATGGTCATTTTCGGCGGCGATGTCCTGCGCGGCTTTTCACTGGCGCTTCTGATCGGCATCGTCTTCGGCACTTACTCTTCGATAGCGATTGCCAGCCCGATCATGGTCTGGTGGCAACAGCGCCTGGATGCCGCCCGCGTGCATACGCCCCCGGCGAAAAGCGGCAGGGCTTCAGAAGGCGCGACGCGCACGAGCAAGGCCAAAGCCGCCGCCCTCTAAACGCCGCGGCGCCAGACGCTGCTCCTTAACCTGCTCGCGCGCCCTCGCCCCCGGCGCTGAAAATTTATTTTGCGCTTGACTTTCCTGGTCGTTGCGGCATAGACTGCCCGCGTTGCTGGCCCAATTAAATAGCCTTGTAAATCGTGCCCGTGTTCCAGTCTCTGGAACGGACAGGGGGCGCGGTGGTCTATGTTGAGCGGTCAGCCGTATTTGTGTCATTCCCGCACAGCGGTTGGTTCTAAAGCTTAATGGCGTGAACAAAAGCGCCGAACGGGCCGCTGGTTTCCCCTCCATATTATGTGACGCGCTTTGCGGGCACTCTTTGTAAGGCCGCGACGTTTGAGAAGCAATAGTGGGTTTTTAAAATTCGCACCCCTGATCCATTTGGCACCGGAATAGGGAGGATAAACATAATGTTCGAGAACCTGGTCGAGTCCACTTCGCACAAAGAAGACTATGCGCGAAAGGGCTCATTTATTCTCGGCACGGTAGTAGTGTACGCCATCCTGGGCACAGCGCTCTTCGTGGCGGGCATCTACTGGTACGACGCGCAGTTGGAGAACCAGAACCTGGAACTGACGACGCTGGTTGCTCCCGTCCCCGTAGTACCGCAACAGGCCGAGCCCGAGCAGAAGGCCAAGCCCGCTGACCAGCCGAAGGAGCAGACGGTGGCGACCCGTACGGAGTTGGTCGCCAGAGTCGACCAGCCGATTGCTCCGAAGGAGGTCTCGGCTGTCGCCAGCAAGGTTCCGCCCATTCCAAAGGGCGTCCCCGTGGCAATCGGAACGTCCAATACCGAGGCGACCGTTTCCGGCCCCATCGGCGCTGGCTCGGGCGGAGGTATTCCGGGAGGAACCGGGCCGCCTACTTCGACCGTGGTCGTGCCGGACGAGCCGCCGCCCCCGCCCAAGCCTTCGCCTCCCAAGCCGACCGCTCCGATCTCAGGCGGCGTGCTCAATGGTAAGGCCATCAGTCTGCCCAAGCCGCAATATCCGGCCATCGCGCGCACGGCGCGCGCCTCCGGAACGGTGACCGTGCAGGTGACCATTGACGAGAACGGGAGCGTGATTTCGGCCCGCGCCGTCGGCGGTCATCCGTTGTTGCAGGCGTCAGCCGTCGCGGCCGCGCGTCAGGCGCGTTTCTCGCCGACGAAGCTCTCGGGGCAGCCCGTGAAGGTCACAGGCGTGATAACTTACAACTTTCTTCCGCAATAGTAGTGGGCTCTCGGTCGCGCCGCCGGGGCCGCCTTACTTTGGGCAGAGCGAGTATGGTCTGCTGAAGGACGCGGCCGCACGGCTCGTCCCCGGCTCTTAACAATTTGTGATAAAACCTTTTGGAGGGGTTTACCGTGACTATTCTAACAACTCTTCTCGGAGCGAAAGCCCTCAGCTTTCTAGTGTTTCTGTGGCAGGATGCGGCGGCCAGCCCGGCGGCCAGCCCGGCAGCAGATGCGGGCGGACACTTCACGATCACGGAGATGATTAAGAATCTGGGCGGCGTCGCTCTCGCCGTCGTGATTATCTTGCTCATCATGTCGGTCTACGCCGTGGCGATCATGGTCGAGCGCTTCCTGACCTACAGGGCCGCCAAGCAGCAGTCGCGCGAGTTCGCGCCGCGCGTCGCGCAGGCCCTCAAAAACGACCGCATCGAAGAGGCCATCAACATCAGCGACAAGCATAAGAGGTCGCATCTGGCGATGGTCGTCAATTCCGGACTGCACGAGTTCCGGGCCCACGAACAGTCGTCGGAGATTTCGGGCGACGAGATAGAGGCCAGCAAGCGCGCTCTGCAACGCGCCATCGCCATCAAGACGGCCGAGTTCAAGCGCGGCCTTTCGAGCCTTGCGACCATTGGCTCGACCGCTCCGTTCGTCGGATTGTTCGGAACCGTGTTCGGCATCATCAACGCCTTCCAGGGCATGAAGAACGCCGAATCGGCGGGTATCGCGGCCGTCGCGGGCGGCATCTCCGAAGCGCTCTTTACGACGGCGCTCGGCATCGGCGTGGCGATTCCGGCCGTGTGGCTCTTCAACTATTTTACGAGCAAGGTGCAGGGCTTCGTCGTCGAGATGGATAACTCGGCATCCGAGCTTATAGACTACTTTCTGAAGAATCGCGGACGGCAGTTGAATCCGTCGGCCACGATGCCGAGTTCTAAATTGAATCCGTAAGCGAGAGGCTAACGTGGCCGTGTGTGCGCCCCGCGCTGCTCTTCGGCGTGTGCCCGCTCCCGAGCGTGAGCGAGGCGCGGCCCCCGGCGGCGCGCACATCGGTTCACGTCCTCCTTCCTTACCCAGACATTAGGAGATTTAAGTCATGGGAATGTCAGCGAGCAGCGGCGATTCGGAGATGCAATCCGAGATCAACGTGACGCCGATGGTGGACATAATGTTGGTGCTTCTGATTATCTTCATGGTCGTCACTCCCTTCCTGCAACAGGGCGTGACGGTCGCCATCCCGCGCGACATGAATAGCCCGGATGTCGACCCTGCGATCATCAAGGAGTCCTCGGTCGTCATCTCTATCCCTGAAGATAACCAGTTCTATATCGGCAAAGACCAACTCGCCAAAGACGACCTCGCCCCGCGCATCGAGCGTATGATGAAGAACAAACAGGAGGCCGACCGCATCGTTTACATCAAGAGCGGCGTCGGCGTCAGCTACGGCAACGTGGTCGAGATCATCAACATCATCCGCAAGGGCGGGATCGATAAGATCGGGCTGGTCGCCGATAAGAAGAAGAAGGGTGGAGCAGCCGCTGCTCCGGCCGCTTCTTAAACATATAAATCGACTGAAAGGGCAGGCACGGGCGAGCGCTCTCTTCGATTCAGACGATTGGACGCGCTCGCGCTCCCGGCCCGCCATCAATTATGAGGAGTTAAGTGTTATGGGGATGAGTGCAGGCGGTGGCAGCGATGATGCCGTACCGTATATCAACATCACGCCTCTGATCGACGTGTTGCTGGTGCTTCTGATTATCTTCATGGTCGTCACCCCTTTGAAGCCGAGTCGCTTTGAGGCCAAGGTTCCATCCGAGCCCGATCCCAATCAGGACATGAGCCAGGTCAAACCGAATCCGCTCACGCTCGTCGTGACGGTCGCCAATGACCTCAAGCTCAAGCTCAACCAGGACGATATGGGGTCTGTCAACGATACGGCCCCTTTGAGCCAGCGACTCACGGCTTTGTTTCAGCAGCGCAAGGAGCAGAACGCCTTCAGGCCGGGGACGACCGAGGTCGAAAAGACCGTGTTCGTCAAAGCGCCGCGCTCGCTCAGATACGGTGAAGTTGTGAAAGTGATAGATGCTATCAAGGGCTCAGGCGCAAACCCTGTCGGCCTGCAAGTAGACGACCTAGCGCAGTAACAAGCAGTGATGCGCGACCGGCGCGCGCGCGCGCGTGAGCGATGAGGCGCATCGATCCCTCATCGCGCTTCGGTCGCCCGACACTTAAAATTGGGGGCCATTAATCAAATGAAACTCTCTCAAGCCAGGATCGCTCTCTTGGTCTTGGTCGTGCTCGTGACCACCCCGGGCTGCGCCGTCATCAACCGCATCCGCGCCAAGAATGAATTGAACGAAGCGGCCCGCGCCTACAGGGCGGGTCGTTTCGCCGAAGCCGAACAGCGCTCCCGCAGGGCACTAGAGCTGGATCCTGGGAACAAGACAGCACCTTCATTCATAGCGCGCTCCGTCCACGCGCAGTACAAGCCGGGCATCGATACGCCGCAGAACCTGGAGAAAGCCCGCCAGGCCATAGAGGCTTATCAAAAGCTGCTGGAGATAAACGCCACCAACGAAGAGGCATACAAAGCCATCGCTGCGCTCTACGGCGCGATCAAGGAGAACGACAAGCAGCGAGAGTGGATCATGCAGCGCGCCGGTAACAACTCCGTCGATGCCAAGCTGCGTGCCGAAGCCTACGTCGTGTTGGCGAGCCAGGACTGGAACTGCTCCTACACGATCACGGAGCAGCCCGAGAACAAACAGACCGTGCAGAAGGACGGCAAAACCCTGCTGGTCTCCAAAAAGCCTAAAGAGCAGAAGGATTTCGACGCCGCGCAGACCTGCGTCGCGCGCGGACTCGAGGAGGCCAATCAGGCCATCAGTCTTGATCCCAACAACGAATCCGCATGGTCTTTTAAAACCAATCTGCTGCTCGAAAGGGTCAAGCTGGCCGAGATGGACGGCAAGACCGAAGACAAGGAGCGATTCCAGAAAGAGGCAGAGGCCGCGCAGCAGCAGACCACAAAGTTGAGCCAGGAGAATGAGCGCCGGAAAGAGGCCGAGGAAGCCAAAAAGGGTCAAAAGCCGCCAACCAGTTAAAGCTCCCTTGAAATCAGATTTGAGCGCGGTGCCGCCGCCGCCTTAGCTGCGACGGCCGCGCGCCCAAAAAGCCATTCGCTACAGAGGTGATGCCCCACTTTCGAGTCGGGCATCACTTCTTGTTATAATAGAGAACTCAGAATCTCAGAACTCGGGATTCAGAATTGATCGCCTTTATTCTGAACCCCGAGTTCTGAATTCTGACTTCTGATCTTATGATTCGCATCGAGGACATCGTCGAGAAGGTCGCGCGCAATCATCCGCAGGCCGACCTTGATCTCTTGCGCCGCGCCTATTTCTTCTCGGCGCGCGAGCACAAGGGGCAGACGCGCGCCTCGGGCGAGCCGTACCTGGTTCACCCGCTTGAAGTCGCCAACATCCTGGCCGACATGCGGCTCGATGCCGTCTCGGTCTCGACGGGCCTGCTGCATGATGTGGTCGAAGACACGCTGGTTGATCTCGACACGATCCGTCAGTACTTCGGCGACGAGGTGACGCATCTGGTTGACGGCCTGACGAAGATCGCCCAGATCAGCAACGTCTCGCGCGAGGAGCAGCAGGCCGAAAACGTCCGCAAGATGCTCCTGGCGATGATAGATGATGTCAGGGTCGTGCTCGTCAAATTGGCCGACCGTCTTCACAACATGCGCACGCTCCAATATCTCAAGCCGGAAAAGCGCAAGCGCATCGCGCAGGAGACGATGGACATCTTCGCGCCCATCGCGCACCGCCTCGGCATGGGCAAACTGCGCGGCGAGCTGGAGGACCTGGCCTTCCAGCACCTGCACGCCGAAGAGTATCGCGAGCTGGCCGCGCAACTCGAAAAGCGCCGCCCCGAGAACGAGGCTTTCCTTGCGGGCGTCACGGCGCGCATCGAAGAGAAGATGCACGAATCCGAGGTTCCGTACGTGCGCATAGAGGGGCGCGTCAAGCGGCTCTATTCGATCTGGAAAAAGCTGAAGCGACAAAAGATCGAACTCGATCAGGTGTACGACCTCGTCGCCGCGCGCGTCATCACGCCCGATGAAGTGCGCCACTGCTACGCCGCTCTGGGCGTCATCCACAACATCTGGAAACCGGTGCCGGGCCGCATCAAGGACTGGATCGCCACGCCGCGCGACAACCTGTACCAGTCGCTTCACACCTCGGTCATCGGCGCGAAGGGCCACTCCTTCGAGGTTCAAATCCGAACCGAACAGATGCATCACATTGCCGAGGAGGGCGTGGCGGCGCACTGGAAGTACAAGGAAGGGAAGCGCGGCGCTGCGGCCGATGACGAGGCCCTCAAAGCCCTGCGCTCGCTCGTCGAATGGACGCAGGATGTAAAAGACTCGCGCGATTTTCTGGATTCGCTGAAGCTCGACCTGTATCCGAAAGACGTTTACGCGTTCACGCCCATGGGCAAGGTGATACAGCTCCAGCGCGGCGCGACGCCCGTGGATTTCGCCTACATGATCCACTCGGAGGTCGGCAATACCTGCACGGGCGCGCGCATCAACAATCGCATGGTTCCGCTGCGCACGCAGATTCAAAACGGCGATGTCGTCGAGATCATCACTACCGCAAACTCGCACCCTTCGCGCGATTGGCTGAACTTCGTCGTCACCTCCAGGGCGCGCAATCGCGTGCGGCACTGGGTCGCCGAGCAGCAGCGCGCCCAATCAATCGAGATCGGGCGAAAGCTGTTTGAGAAGGAGGCGGTGCGCTTTCAACTCTCGGCCAGAAAGTTGTTGAATGACAGCGACGGGGCCTTCAAGCGCGTCGCAAGCGAATACGGATACGGGCGCATCGACGATCTTCTGGCGGCAATCGGCTACGGCAAGCTCGTGCCGCGCAACGTCATAGCGAAATACCTCGGGCCGGAGAAGTTCGAGGAATTGGATGCCAGGAAAGAGTCGCGCCTGTCGAGCGGCGTGCGCGCCGTCAGGCGGCTGATACGCCTCGGCGACGATTCGATTGTCGTGCGCGGCGTTGACGACATGATGGTGGTACGCGCCCACTGCTGTAATCCGCTGCGCGGCGAAGAGATCATAGGCTACATCACGCGCGGCAAAGGCGTCGCCGTACATACTCTGCGCTGCAAGAACGTCAAACAGTTGATGGTCAACCCGGAGCGAATCGTCGAGGTCGAGTGGGCGGGCAAGGCCGACAAGGAGGCTTATGCCGTTAAACTGCTCGCCATCACGGAGAATCGTACGGGTATGATCGCCGGTATCACGGGCGCTATCTCAGACATGAAGACGGGCATACGCGACGCGCGCGCATCGGTCGCCGACGACGAGCGGGGCCGCATAGAAGTTACGGTCGAGGTCTTTGACGTGAAGCACCTGGACAAGGTGATAAATTCTATAAAGAGCGTGCCCGGCGTGCTGGATGTCGAACGCCAGCAGGGCGTCGCCTGAGCCGGAGATTAAAAAGCGCCCCGTTCATATCCGCCGGGCCTGTATCGACGACTCCACCCGCGTGCGTGCGCGCGCTCTGAAGCTCCCCTGTCATGCCTTGTACGGCTCCAGGGGGCTCAGTTTTTGTCTCTCCGGTCTGGTCTTTCCGTAGCCGATTATCATCTCCGCGATCAACAGGTTGGGGAACCAGCAGAGCCATGCGACGGTCGTGTAGGCTTCCGGGAAGGTGTAGCCGAGCGAAAGAAATACAGGCAACCAGAGGCGCAGCGTTACGGCCGAGAAGGTCAGCGCGTAATTGCGAATCATCCATTCCCTGTGCCTTGCGACCTCGCGGCGGCGGATGAGCCCGTAGGCCATACCGCCCGTTGAGAGCCAGAGCAGGGCGAGCATGCTAAAGCCTATGCGCGTCGGCAGTCCGCCGAAGGCCGTCAAGGCCATGTAGAGACCGGCCACGCCGCCGACCAGCACCGCCGCCAAATAGACGCGACCCATCCAGCGATGTATCTGAAGATATTTATTCCGGCGCAATGCTCCCCAGAATCCCCATGGGCCCAGCAGCAAGGCAACCACGCCCCCACCGGCATGAAACAGTAACGGGACGATATACTCCGCGAATCTCTTGCCGAGCGGCGGGCCGCTGGCTATCTCCGGGCTGATAACGAAATATCTGAGCGAGAGCAGACCGATGAAGGTCGCCACCGTCGTCATCGCGATCCAGCCCGTTATCTTAAAACCTCGCGTCATGCTTAGTGTACGCTCCGGGGCGTCGCTCGGTTCTGGGCGATTGCGGCTCCCGTCTACTTACAGGAAAAGAGGACTCTCAAGCGGAGCCGGTCGCGCGCCTTTTCACCTTTTAGCCCTTTTTCTGTTAGAATGCATCTTTTGTTTTCGAAGATGAAAAAGAGGTTGTCGCCGACAGTGAGGGAGATCATCAAGACAGAGCGAGCGCCGGAGGCCATCGGCCCGTATTCGCAGGCCGTGCGCGCGGGCGGGTTCGTCTTCGCCTCCGGGCAGATACCGCTCGACCCGGCCACGGGCGAGTTCGTCGCGGGCGGAATCGTGGAGCAGACCGAGCAGGTCTTGCGTAATCTTTCGGCCCTGCTCGAAGCCGCCGGGACGGGTCTCGGCCGCGTCGTGAAGACCACTGTATTTCTTGCCGATATGGACGATTTTGCGGCGATGAATGAGGTTTACGGGCGCCATTTCAAGGGGGCAGCGGCTCCGGCGCGGGCGACCCTGCAAGCGGCGCGCCTGCCGCGCGATGCGCGCGTCGAGATCGAAGCCATCGCGCTTGCGGGAAAAGAATAGCTACCGGCGCACGCCTACGCGAATTTAATCATCCTAGCGTGCAGAACCGATAGCTTTTGAGTTTGAAAACTGTAAGTCAGGGCTCTCTCAGGCCGCCTTTGCGACCTTGCCAGCCTTTATACAACTGGTGCAAACCTTCATGCGTTGAGCACCGCCGCCGGGCCGCTCGACCCGTATGGATTGCAGGTTGGGGTCGAAGCGACGGCGCGTGCGATTGTTCGCATGCGAGACATTATTGCCGAACTGCGGGGATTTACCACAAACTTCGCATCGTTTAGCCATGATTACCAGATACCTCCGAACTTCAGGAAAAGCGCTTCGGGCCATCTTATCAGTTGATAATACCCGTAAAAGCGGAACGAATCCAAAACGAGAATTTATAGCAAACAGGTTTCCATAAAGTCAAACTTGGGGGAGACGCCGACGCGGGCGCGCCCTTCCCAGGCACTAATGAATAAACATGATCGTCTAGTCTGAAGGAGCAAAGAGCCAAAGTGCAAAGAGTTATCAAACCGATTCTAATTTTAACCCTCGTCGCGCTCGCCGCCGTTTCATTTGCGGCTTGTAATCAAGCCGGTGGAGGCAGCGATCCGGGCAACGCAGCCGTCGCGGCCACGGTCAACGGCAAAAACATCATGCTGAGCGAAGTTGAAAAACTTATCAGCCAGCAAATACAGGGCCAGCAGGCGCAGATGTCGCCGCTCGAACTGGCCCAGGCCCGCTTGCAGGTCTTGAACACGCTGGTTCAAAAAGAGGTGCTTTTCCAGCGCGCCGAGAAAGAGAAGTTGCTGCCGAACGAAGAGGATGTCACGCAGTTCATCAATAATATGAAGCAGCAGGCCGGTATGACCGACGATCAATTTCAGAAGAGATTGAAGGAACAGGGCCAGACGGTTGAATCCTTGCGCGAAGAGGCGCGCAAGACTCTGGCGATTCAGAAGCTTCAGGACAAAATCTACGGCAAGATCACGATCAGCGATAAAGAGGTCGAGGATTATTACAACAACAATCGTCAGGTCTTCGTCAATGCGCGCGGCGTCGAGCTGGCCGACATCGTCGTTGACCCGGCCGATAACGGCGCGCAGGATGACGCCAAGGGCGAGGCCGAGGCCAAACAGAAGATAGACCTTATATACCAGCAGTTGAAGAGCGGGGCGGATTTCGCGGATGTCGCGCGCCTCCGCAGCGAAGACCCCAGCAACGTGCGCGGCGGCGACATAGGCTTCGCCACCGAAGAAGACCTCAAGCAGAACGGCTTTCCTCAGGAGGTGGTCGGCCAGTTCTTCGGCTCCGAGATGCAGGCGGGCAGCTTCACCGCGCCGATACGTTTCAGCTCGGGCAAGTGGTACATCTTCAAGCTGAAGCGAAAGCAGCTTCAAACGGAGAACCTGACGCTCGAAAGCCCGGGCGTGCGGCAACAGATCACGGACGCTCTTTTGAACCAGCGCAAGCAGATTTTGAATACTGCGCTCTTGGAAGTCGCGATGAACGACGCGAAGATCGTCAACAATCTGGCGAACAATATGCTCAATAGCCCGAGCAACCTGAGCGGCCCGCGCCCGGCTGGATCGGCCGCTTCGCCTGCGGCCAACGCGAATGCGTCTCCGGCGGCAACCACGCCGCAGGCGGCGAGTAGTCCGGCGGCGAGCGCGACACCGACGGCTCCTCCTCCTGCCGCCGCAGCGAGCCCCACTCCGCGCAGGGAGTCTGCGCCGAAGGCTTCACCCAAAGCCTCGCCGAAGGCTACGCCCAGGTCTTAAGGGGCGCCATTCTTTTGCACGCTCAATGGAGCGGGTGCGGGCGGGTTTTATAACCTCAGCCCCGCGCCCGCTTCGCGCGTCCGATTGAAGAGTTGCGATAGATCATGTTATTTCGACTCTCAGACGTTCATAAATCCTATGGCGCGCAGGATGTACTGCGCGGCGCTTCGCTTCAGCTCAACGCGGGTGAGCACACGGGGCTTGTGGGCCGCAACGGCGCGGGCAAGACCACGATTTTTCGGCTCATCAGCGGCGAGGAGAGGCCGGATCGCGGCGAGGTGGTGCGCTCGCGCGGCACGCGCCTCGGCCTGCTCGCGCAGCACATCCATTTCGAGCCCGGCTCGACCGTGCACGAATCGGCTCTCTCGGCCTTCGGCCACCTGCAACAGATAGAGCACGAGATGCACGAGCTTGAGCATCGTATGGCCGAAGCGAGCGATGACCTTGAGACCGTGCTGGAACGCTACAGCGATCTTCAACACCAGTTTGAGCGCGAGGGTGGTTTCGAGTATGCCGCCAGGGCCGAGGCGATCTTGCAGGGGCTCGGTTTTGACCGCGCGATGTGGCAGATGGAGACGGAAAAACTCTCCGGCGGCCAGCAGAACCGCCTCGGGCTGGCCCGCTTGCTTCTGGCCGAGCCGGACGTTCTGTTGCTCGACGAGCCGACCAATCACCTGGATGTCGCCTCCGTCGAATGGCTCGAAGAGTTTCTCTCGGGCTACGCGTCGGCCTACGTCATCATCAGCCACGACCGCTACTTTCTGGATCGCACCTGCCAGCGCATCATCGAGGTTGAGAACGGACGGGCGGCCAGCTACACCGGCAACTATTCGGCCTTCCAGACGGAGCGCGAAGTGCGTCGCGAAGCGCAACAGCGCGCCTTCGAGAATCAGCAACAACTGATCGCCAAGACGGAGGAGTTCATCCGCCGCAACATCGCCGGGCAGAAGACCAAGCAGGCGAAGTCGCGCCGCAAGATGCTCGAAAAACTGGAGCGCGTCGAGGGCGTGCGCGCCGATCAATCCTCGGGTGATTTCAGCCTGCGAGCCATCGAGCGCGCCGGGACACAGGTATTGACGCTACAGGAGACGGCCGTCGGTTATCCGGGCAAGCTTCTCGCGCGTGACATCACCTTTACACTAAGGCGCGGCGAGTGCCTCGGCGTCATAGGCCCGAACGGCTCCGGCAAAACGACCTTTGTTAAGACCGTGCTCGGCAAGCTCTCGCCGCTCGCTGGCGAGGTGCGCTGGGGCACTAAGGTTCAGGTCGGGTACTACGCGCAGCAGTTGGACGACCTCGACGACCGCAACGAGATCATCATGGAGTTGCGGCGCGTCGCCCCTTCGACGGCCACCGCGGGCGAGCTTCGCTCCTTTCTCGCCAAGTTTCTTTTCACGGGCGACGACGTTTACAAACACGTGCGCGATCTTTCGGGCGGCGAAAAGGGTCGGCTCGCTCTCGCCAAGCTTATTTATTCGCGCGTCAATGTGCTGGTGCTCGACGAGCCCACGAACCATCTCGACATCCCTTCGCGCGAGGCATTGGAAGAGGCGCTCGACGCCTATCAGGGCACGATCATCACCATCAGCCATGATCGCTATTTTCTCGACCGCGTCGCGACACAGATTCTGGCCCTGGACGGCCTGGGGAACGCCGAACATTATGACGGCGACTACACGGAGTACCACGACTGGAAAGCGGCGTCTAAGAAATCCGCCACGGAAGAATCGGCAAGGATAGCGCAAGCGGGGAATGGACGCGCGCCTGAAATGAATCTCGCGTCCCCGCCCGTCAAAAGGGGCGCCGAGCGGACGAAGTCGAAAGCGCATGGCGGTAAAGGCGGCCGGAAGCAGCCCCTACGCGATTCGCAATCAATTGAGGCGGAGATCGCCGAAGCCGAAAAACAACTGACCGCGCTCTCCGAACAGCTCGCCCTTCCGGAAGTGGCGCGCGACCCCGTTCGGCTGCTGTCGCTCAACGAAGATTATCAAAGGGCCGATACGCGGCTGCGGCTGCTCTACGAGGAATGGGATCGAGTGGCCACCGAAGCGACAAATATCTAAGTCCCGGGACAGGCGGCGAAGGCGCTTTAAATGATGGCTCGCGCGCGGTCGCTCCTTATCCCGAGAAGAGCGTCTAAGCTTAAAATACGGAGCCCTGATTCAACGCGCGAGCCATAATGATTAGCGGCCCGCATGGTCTGCTTGACACAGGCGTCGGCCCTTTGTTACCTTACGGACTCGCTTTCCGAAGAGTAGTTTGAAGCGACTGTCCTCAAACAGTTTTAGGCGCGTAGCTCAGGGGTAGAGCACTACCTTGACACGGTAGGGGTCCGCGGTTCAAATCCGCGCGCGCCTACTTCATTTTGTTGGTGAATTAGCAAATTCTCAGTTTCAGACCCTCCGATTGTGCCGTAAATTGTGCTGTAACCCTTCCGGCTTCGAGAAATCCCCTCTAAAGCACTCCGCTTCGCTTCCATCCTGATATGACTGTATCGCTCTAGCATCCGGCGGGAGACGTGGCCCGCGATAGAGAGAATGGTTTGCTCGCTCGCGCCGCCCTCAGCCAATTCAGTGATAGCGTGGTGACGAAGATCGCGGAAGCGAAGCCCAGGCAGGCCAGCCTTAGTAGTTAGCTTTCTCCATGCCTTCTTCCAACTACCTATAGGTCGGGTCGAAGTCGCTCATGCGTATGCCAAGCATTTTCTTACCGTCGAATTGTCCCACTGGCCTGAAGGATGCAAAAACGAAATGCACCAACTCGACCGGCCCCATAAGCGCGGCCCGCGTTTGAAGTAGCACCAGCACTTCAAGAGCTTCCTCAGTTAATGGAATAACACGCTCGCCAGCAGCCGTCTTACTCTTCCGAATAGTCAAAAGGCGCTCATCAAAACTTATATCCATCCAACGCAGGCGGCGCAGTTCGCACCAGCGCATCGTAGTATTCAAGGCCAGCAGAGCGGCCCAATAAGCTGTCTCCCATTCAGGCTTGAGAGATGCAGTTTCGACCAGCCGACTCTTTTCTTTAGGCGCGAGGGCGCGTCCTATCGTACCTGGCTCTTTTAATGGTTTTATGTCGTCCGACAGAGTGTGCCAGAGTTTAGCCCTCTTCAAAATCCGACGCATGACACCCATCTCCATGTTAATGATCGTCGGGCCAACGGTTTGAGCACGCCATTCCCGATAATCTAAGTGGCAATCATCTAGGCGAAACCCCACCTAAATCTCAACCCAAGATCAAGCAATGCAATCGGTGCAAACGGCCAGCGAAATGTAGGGGCCGAATTAGCGCGATGATAACTAAAGATAACTAAACCCAACGGCTGGCGCGAGCTTGCTTACTTGTGTGGGCTCTGCGTCGAAGATTTACGATACGGAACGCGGCACGCTGCATAGGTGTCTTTATGACTGTCTCTGTCTTTGAAACCTTGCGCGAGCAGGTAGCTATAGTCAAAGTGGCGCGCACCCGCACGCTGTTGAAGCGCGCGGGAAAAATGATGCGGGGCAAATGTCCGATCCACAAGGATGCAACCCCGTCCTTCTTCATCTACGATGACGCAAGAGCGCATTGCTTCGGGTGTCAGTTTCACGGTGACGTGATTGACCTCCATGCGGCCCTGAAAGGACTAAACCCCGGAATTGAAGCTGCACTGGACTTGGCCCATGAGCACAATATCAAGCTACCCGATAGAGACCCCGACGCCCAAAGAAAGGCCGACGAGCGCAGGCAGAAAGAGGCTGAATATGAAGATCAGGCTCTAACCTGTCATCAGGCACTTTCACAACAGCAGACAGTAATAGAGTGGTGGAATCTGCGCGGCTTCAATGATGAGCTGATAAAGCGTTACATCTTAGGAAGCACCCAAGACGGAACAGCAGCCACCATTCCATACTGGCATCGCGGGCGGATTAAAGGACTCATCAGGCGCAGGCTTCAAGGCTAACCGAAATATCTACTATCAAGCGCAGAAGATTTTGCCGACGGGCACAAACCTCTATTCATCCCAGGCAGCATAGCAGGCGACGTTCACGTAGTAGAGGGTTTCATTGACGCGCTCGGATTGAACGCCGTAGCCATCGGCAGCACCGGCATAAGCGAACGCCAGAAAGAAGAGTTACTAAGACTCAAAGGTGATTTATACATCTACGCGGACGCCGACGACCCCGGAACTAAATCAAGTCGCACATGGGTACGCGAGCTTTACCCGAAAGCTAGACTTTGCAAAGCAGACTACGGCACAGGCCGGAAGGATATAAACGACTTCACCAGGGACGAAGGAGAGAAAGCGAAAGGCCCACATGAAGAATTGAAACCTAGTGCGATGGATGCCCTCGACCTTGCGCTATCCGAAGCGCCCGACGATACAACGGCCCGTAAAAAGTGGGCCTATGCGAAAGAGCACGTCTTGCCGCTAATAACTTGCTTTGAGGATGAAGGCGAGCGCAATGCAGCTCTAACGGATGCAGCTAAAGCACTCGGAATCAAGGCCAGCGACCTACAACGAGCCTTCAAGTCTGAAACGGTAGGGAACGAGGAAACGAATGAGCCCGCGAAGCTTGTACTACATGAGCCTGAGTTATGGCCCGACCCCGTTGACGGCGCTCAGTTATTAGATGAACTTGTCAGCACAACCCGCCGCTTTGTTTCGTCTGCTGAAGGAGTACCCGAAACCGTAGCCCTTTGGTCTCTCTTCACCCACGCGATAAATGCTTTTGAAATCTCGCCCCTCCTCGCCATCACCAGCCCCGAAAAACGATGCGGCAAGACCACATTGCTGATGTTGGTTAATACATTCGCCCCGCGCCCTCTACAAGTCGCTAATATCACATCAAGCGCATTGTTCCGCGTAGTGGAAAAATATCAGCCCACATTATTAATTGACGAGGCCGATACATTCTTAGCGAGCAATGAAGAACTGCGCGGCATCATCAATTCAGGACATAGGCGAGCAGGAGCTTACGTTATCCGAACGGTAGGAGATGAGCACGAACCGCGCACATTCTGCACATGGGCAGCGAAGGCCATTGCTCTTATCGGCGCAATGCCTGACACCCTCGAAGATCGTTCATTTCCCATCCGTATGCAGCGACGCCGACCGGGAGAAGATACGGAAGAACTTCGCATTGATAGATTGAGTGGACTTGAGCCTCTTCGCCAAAAGGCCGCACGTTGGGCCGCAGACAACTTTGACAAGCTTAAAGCTGCTGATCCCTTTATTCCGGCCAACATCACCAACGCGCGGGCGCGTGATAACTGGCGCGTTCTACTAGCCATTGCAGACGCCGCAGGCGGACATTGGCCCACAAGGGCGCGTGAAGTAGCGTTGATATTTTCCAACACAGAGCCGGACACGGAATCAAACAAGATTCTTCTGCTATACGATCTCAGAGCAATATTTGATGAGAAGAAAGCAGAGCGCCTTGAGTCAGAAAAGATTGTTAATGCTCTAATAGAAATTGAGGGCCATCCCTGGGCAGAAGGTAAAAACGATAAGCCATTAAGCAAGACGAGGCTCGCTAAGCTTCTAAATCCTTTCAAGATTTATCCCGACAAATGGAGAGAAGGCAAAGACACCCTGCGCGGTTACATCAGACGCGACTTTGAGGAAGTCTTTGCCCGTTATCTGGATACCGAAACGCCACAAACGCCACACGCTACGGACTCAACAACTTACGGCCAAAACGAAACGCCACAAGAACCCCCGCCTGTGGCGGTTGAGAATGACAATAACTCTAATGGAATAAAAGATATGGCGAGTGTGGCGGTTGAGAATGAGGGTATCCCCGAAGATGTTTTTATTCTGGCAACCGAGACGGACGAAGATTTTGACCGAAGGCAAGCACCCGGCAACGCCACGAACATAGATACTTGGTTAGATGAGAGCAAGAGGCGGGCAGATTCTAGGCCCGTAGTGAGCGACGTACCACAGGTAGGCCCAGACATTGACGAGGATACAATTCTCTTTTGAGGTAAAGGTATGGCGAGCAAAGAGGCACAAATACCAAACCCACACTACGAAGCTCTATTAAGGATGCGAGAGCGTAACCCTAGCGCATGGCGTGTACTATCGCCACAAACCAAGCAGGCAGTTATGTATTATGAAATCGCCAAGCGCCAAGCAGAGGAAGGTTCTACCGTAACAAAAGTCATGTTACGGTCAGAAGCAGGGGATCTATAAATGTGTCTAATCTCCGCGCATCGCTCCCCTGCTCGTCTTGTCCAAACTTTGTCGTGATAAAAACGATTATAACCCTCGTCGTCGCTGGTATCTTCCTCGAACCCGAAATCGTCCGCTGCTTACGCGACGGGATTCCTCCTCTTCTTATACCTGAAATTATCTCGCCAGAAATCGTGCGCCTCGGTCGCCCTGTGCTTCTCTTCACCGTCATGCATTCTCGCAAGTGCAGCAGCCCTAATGCGAGGCGATAGCTTTTCCTCATATCGCTCGTTTTCCGTGAGGGGAGCGGCCTGTACGCAGTTGTCCCAATAAAGCATCTGAAGCCCTTGCCCGTAATCATCATCCATCTTCATCGGCCCATGCTCGACTATGCCGCCCTCCATGAGTTTAGGCACGCGGTTTCACCAATGCTTGAATTGATAGCGGGCCAGATCAGACCCATGCAGAGCATCGGGCAAGAGCGCAGCAGGACACTCTAGCTTGTTATCATCTACGATCAGGAAGAAGCGAGAGAACCCCTTTTGCCCCGGCCTGAAAGGATGCTCCCTCTCTTTATCTACCATCATGTAATGATTCAGCCAGTCTATACCGCCCTCCGTGCCGGGATTAGCAGCGCCAAAAGGCAGACCATACACCGTTCTATAAATATCCCTTTGAGTCCTAGCCTCATGGCTCATCATGAAACGAACGTAATGCAGCTTTTGGATTATCGGATTGACGTACTGAGGAATTACACGCGCAGGGACTTCACGGCGCGCAGATAATAGCTGCGTCGCATCACTCGCATATCGCTCAAGTCCATCACGATGCAAAGACGCCTTTACAATCTCGTCCCACGTTCCTTTTTCCGTCCGAGGGCTTGGAGGTAATTGGAGTCAGCAATGATACGAGATTGATATGTCATGAGAAAACGCCTAACGCCCGAATTGACCGAGCGCGCATTCAATGTATCAAGCCTTCAATCTTGCGGATGAAAGACCGGCTAACTCGCGCTTCGGTTCAATGAGTGGTTAGGCTTCGTTGGTTTCTTGTGGCTGCATATCAAACTAATAAGTGACGCTAAGGAGCAGCTAAAGATAACCCCAGCAAGCAGGATTTGTAAGAATTCCCCGTCACCAGAACCGCGCCATAAAATAGCGAAGTGTTCATAGCTGAATCTCAGCGCATTCCTCCTGATTTCCCAAGTATCATAGGATGTCCAGAGGAAATAATAGAGCTGTTCAAAAAACAGAAAGCCACTAAGAATTAGTGCGATTGTCTGACTCCATACTCGGTTCACGAGTATGATAATCGAAGCAATTACAAGCGGAATAGAATTGGCTATGTCACCGTAATACAATCCAGGAGTGACATGAGAACCATAATAGCCATTTATTCTGTTGTAATACTCGTACCTAAAAATCATTTCTTTCATCACCATCCACATGAGGCTGAATATAGCCACACCAACAAGGATGGGTCTTAATTTGATAAAGGATGGAATACGGATTTTCATGGCTGCCTATTTTCTCATGGCTTTCACAGTCATTCAACAGAAGCCTAACGACCGAATTAACCGGGCGCGGGCGAGTGCCATTCAACACAAATCAGAGGAAGAATGATGAAAGAAATGCTATCCCGCGCTCCGGTTCAATGAGTTGTTAGGCGGGCCAACGCTACATTCAAGTCTATTCAATTCGCTCAGCTAAACGGGTCAAAATCTTCGAGAATCCTGCTACAATGTTTGGTGTGCAACTCTCGCGGTATGCTAGATTGCATAGCTCATCCCTCTTAAAGAAATTTGAAAAGTCGAGATTCACGTCTTGACGCTGAGCCTTTCGCTGAATCTCTACAAAACTTCTGATTACTTTCTTGACTGATTGGATGATCGGCTTAGGGATATAAAATTGCCCAAATCTATGTTCCTCAAGCATTCTAATCGCTTCCTCTTCATTAGCCCTTGATTGTTGAATGCTCTCATACAAGAATTTTACCAAGAGGAGATGAGAAATCTTCGCAAAAACTCTATTCTGAGGAGACAGGTGACGCAACATGTTTTTTATAAACAGGCCAGACCAAACAATACTACTTAAATCTGTATAAGCACTTGATTTGAAACTTTGATCGAATGAGCTAAAAATTCTATTGTAGTTTTCAGTCTCAAACAAACTTGCCACGCGACTCCTTGCTAAACCAAGCCCAATTTGGGAGTGAATTGTTGATAACCATTGAGCAACTTCTTTGAGCTTAATAGGAGTGTAATCGACGAGAGTTAATTTCTTCTCATTTGCCCACTCTCTTTCTCTTCTTTCATAGAATATCTTATAGCGGTCTAAGAAACGGGCAATATTAAGCTGTACCGATTCATGAGCAAAAAGATTTGTTAGCTTCATCGTGTTCTGGGTATTAGTTCTACGAATAACAGTATCTAAGAGGGACGGTTTACCCAAAACATCCATTTCAAGAATTCTAACAAGAATTTTACAGGAGTGTTTTTTCTTGGATTCTGCAATAGAATGCAATGTTTGTGAACCATTTATGATTGAAGGATATGTCAGCCGATGTACTTTCCCTGTGACATAGACTTTCTTGCATACTATATAAATACCATTATTCCCAAGCCAAAAAACATCAGGCTCTTTTTCGTATGTATCCCTAATTCCTTCATTAACTTTGGAATGTAAGTTAGTACGAACATTTTGGGCAAAGAGTCTTTCGTTCTCGTCACGTTCCATTAAGCGGATGAAATCTTTGACATCTGCAATTCCCACGTAAGTCCCGACGTTACCGGATGATGTGTACCAAGCACTATCTAAAGTAAGAAGAATAGATTCAGTGGGTGGAGTAAACCCTTCAGAATAAAGATCCCAGAGTGCCGAAATATTTTGAATATCTTCAATCTCAAACAAATCACCTTCATAGAACTCGGAACGTTTCGATGTAACGAAAATGAAACGAACATTACGCGAATGCTTAATCGCGTCCTGGCGCACCTTTTTGTAAGTTGCATGCAGTTGAGGACGTACAGTATCAAGCCATGAATCAAACTCCTCTTGGTAACTTGGGTCTTTAAACTTTCTAGCAAGATTCTCGAATGCTCCAATCTCATTTCTCGTGACTAGGGAGACTTTGGGTTTCACCTCATACTTAGATTGAATTAGATGAACAATGCCGTCACTCTCAATCAGAGCGTCTAGCCCGCCATCTTTTTTGCCATCTAGCAATTTGAAGCTACTTGGTTTACCAAACCTTACCAAAACATACCAATCAATAAATGCTCTCTCCGGCGGCTGAGTTTTGTACTTTCCTACGTTTAGCTGCTGGCGCAACTCACTTGCTGATTGGCGATATTTGCTAAGAATCTCTGTTTTCATGGCAGTGGATTTTAATAAACAAGTATGAAGGCTACAAGCTTATGAGATATGTCACGCCTAACGCTCGAATTAACCCGCCGCTCGACGATAATATTCAACATGAGCACAGGCAGCAAGGTTGATGAGAGGCAAGCTAAGGGCAGTCGGGTTCAATGAGTGGTTAGGCTCGGTTTACGGCAATATCATTCAGCTCTTCTGACCTCACCCAAATATTCAAACGTTTTATCATCCGATGAGCATAAAAATCTCAACGCCTCATTCGCAGGCTCAGCGATGATCGTTGAGTCAAAAGCCTCGCCTGCTTTGCCGTGAAGTTGACCGGCTTCAATTGCTGCTTTAAACGTGGTGGGGGTTGCGAGCCACAGTTTCAATGAATCATTCTCTAGTTTATATTTAATGACCAGGTACCCCTTTTGCTCTTTCTTTTCCACTCTTCCCGTATACGCAGCAACGATAAAACTCTTCTCATTACATGAGATAGTATAAAACTCCTTCATTAATTTATCTCTTAGTTTTTTAGAAGTTACAGATGCAATTATCAACTTCTGATTTGATTGTTTAATGTCGATATAACTCTTTTCATGGAGCGGCCCATCCAAGACACTCCATTTACCTATGAGGCGTCTATCAACAACAGAATCCTTCGGATCTATCAAAGGACTAATAAATACGACATCACAGCCTAATAGAAATACGCATAACAGTGCTATTAGGAAGGCTTTTAATTGAATCATGTAAGTGTTCATATCATAAAACGAACAAGAGCCTAACGCCCAAATTAACCCGCGCCGAGCATAAAGCATCCAAGATACAGGGACAAGATAACGATGAAAGAGATGCTACCGAGGCGTCGGGTTCAATTAGTTGTTAGGTTGCGCCTCAGCTAGAGACACGAACCGGGTATTACTGATATGTCCGCCCGTTGTGTTTGAGCCAACCTGCCACGTGCCTCCCTTCCAGGTCATGGTGCGTCCAGTGAATCATGCCGCCCTTTTCGTTCCACACATACTCGCCGTAGAAGCTAACCCTATCGCCTTCCTGTAGTCTAGCGACACGCGGTGCGATGTCAATGTTGTGCACGATAAGAAGTGTCTGACCTGATGCGAGGCGTAGGATGAATCGCTGATGCCTGCTGCCAGCAAGGTCGTCCGCTAGTACGCGCGAAACTACGCCTTCGCCTTCAACCTGGACATTGCTCGTCTTGTTTTTGAATGCGCGCCCGATTGAACTGTCATCACCTGCTGCGCCCGCGTTTTGCACAGATGGTTGAACGTTTGTAACTTGATTAGGCCCGGAAGGCTGAGCCACATTGCCGCAGCCTAGCCAGAGCAAGGCATATATAACAAGGGCAGCAATGTGGAGCGATTTCATAAGCAATGTATCTCCGACCTTATCTGAGTGTGACGGATGAGTTATCTCTCAATCCCTGTCTCACCGCAACTCACAGTTTTCGGGAAGCAACCTAACGCTCGAATTAACCGGGCGCGCGCACAACGTCGATAGATTCAAGTTCTCGATAAAAGAGAAGCTCAATCGCGCTCCGGTTCAATGAGTCGTTGGGCGGCGCGATTGATGTTTATAATACCGCTTAGATTCACACCTAGCATTCATAATCGCGCCTCTTGATTTTGCCTCTCCTGAATCTAATCTCTTGGGGTTTAATCGTTGGAGTCGGTGTCGGTGGATTTGCACCCTTCGGCACTATCCAGAGTTCAGCCTCCCATGACTCACGATAACCGCCATCTACAACCACGATGCGCTTAGGATCAAGGCCGCGTGAAGCAACAAGGTATGGTTTTAAGCGCTCGACACGGGCTTCAGCTTCTCCACGACGAGGGAGTCTTTGTCGTGAGCTATGACAGTAGGGATAATTATGACGCCGCCCGCCATAAAATACGATATAACCTTGAGTTTCAGGTTCGTTCTGCAATTGAATAGCGAAATTATCAAGCCGCGCTTTCTCATCATCGCAGCAAACATCCCCGAATTTATCGAACAATCCTGCTTCCCGAGGGACAATTGCGGCGTAGGAGCTACTAAGTATTACGCAGCAGATGATAATGAGCGACCAGACCCTTTTCATATTTCATACCTTTCATATTAAGAAGACACCCAACGCCCGAATTAACCGGGCGCGACGAACCATGATAACCAACATAGTCTCGCGCATGAAAGCAACGCTGTTCGCGCTCCGGTTCAATGAGTTGTTAGGCGGCGGCCTTCAGTAGTGGTGAAGTTGCCACTACCTCGTTCGCGCAAACTTTTGGAGGGCCTCCAACTGCGATGGATGCTCTGGAAATCGGTTCTGCGCATATTCGGATATGTACACATCCCGGACCCGAGCGATTGCCTCCACGGCTGAGAGCGTGGGGTCTTGCCGAAGTAGCCACGCCGCCAGCACCGTACCGGTGCGCCCGATACCCGCGAAGCAGTGAACCAGTACGCCTCTGCCTTGCTCAACTTGCGCTTCCATGAAGGCCAGGATACGCGGGAAGTCCGACGGCGGCCTGAAGTCGGGAGTCTCAGCGAAGAGATTTGCGAACCCGAGAGACTCGGCGTTCGGCTCAAGAGGCCGCTCACAAAGAGTGACGATGCCACCGATTCCTTGTTCGCGAAGGAATGAAGCCACTATCTGCAGCCCCCCGAACAAATCTGGGTGCGGCGCACCGGCGATCTTGCTTGCCACGAGCCACTTGAATCTCGGGTACTGGATGGTGGTGTCAGCACTCACAATGATCCGTCCTTCCCTCTGCTGCCTAACGCTCGCATTAACCGGGCGCGAGCATACAGCATTCAATATTATCGGAGAAGACAAGCATGATAGAAAAGCTATCGAGCGCTCCGGTTCAATGAGTTGTTAGGTGGCGTGCGTTGGCGGTACTCAGCAACTTTCTCATTCAGCCTCAGTCGTTCTTATGTTCTTGAGAGCCTTTAATCCATAGCTGATTATGAGGACAGTGCCTGCAATAAACGATAGGATTTGAAGTGGTGACGGGAGAAAGCTACTTCCGTATGGATTTGAACGCACAGAGTCAACGCCTTGTAAGGAGACTTTGAAAATCATTCCAGTTAGAGTCATCATCGCCCACATTCCAAAGCATACGGATAACAGATAAGCCAGCCATGACAATTTCAGAAGCGAGACATTCTTTTGAGGAACCCCTCTAAGAATGTCTTTGGTAAAAGTAGTGCTAAGAGCGATGACACCAGTGGCTATGGTGATCAGTTGTCTGGTCAACTGGTACGCGGATTTATATCCTTCTATTATGTCCATTGGATTCTCCTCAATTGCATATAGGGTAGGCTGGGCAGAACCAATCACGTATTCCCGCAACAATGGCCCGGTTGATCTTAACACGTCCATCCGCCCTACGGATGCCACGCGCTTTTAGTCCACGCGTGAGTTCACCGACCTTACCCTCTGCTTGTTTGATTTTTTCTTCATCAGCATTATCTTGCACAAGTCTATTGGCCGCTCTGGTTAGAATAACCTCTAAATCTTTAGCAGCATTGTCGGTTATTACGACCTCAGTAGCTGGCGCAGCTCTACGTTGGCTGCGTTAAGCAATCTCTCTTTTACATCGGCGTGCGGATTTGCCGAGTAGCACGTAGCTCTGTTTATTGGACTGAAAAGATATACTTGATACAGTAATAGACAATGTGAAAGTTATGATGCGGCGGAGCAATAGTGGTTTATTCATGAGGAGCCTCCATATTTTCGAGCGAGGTATATATAACATTATCACCTCGCAGGGTGACAAAATTTGCAGCCACCTAACGTCCGAATTAATCAGGCATTTAAGTCCTGCGGATGAAAGGCAAGCTCATTCGGCTCCGGTTGAATGAGGTGCTAGGCTGCCCTTTCCATGAATCCTTTAGGCCGTGACGATTGATGGCTTAGCATCTATCGTGATACTGCCTTCGTCCCCAAGGTGGTGTTTGGCAGGTGTGATTTGTTGGCGGACGGGTCTCTATAATGCCGACAGCGAGCAGGATTTTCTAAGCGCCATCTGTCTCCCGATGAGTGGAAAGTAAAGCGGCAATGAACCAGGAAATTAACAATCCTAGTGACTCTTCTTAGCATCGGCGAGGGCGGTGTTGATCCTTGAAAGCAATTTTTTCAGGGTCGGATTAGCATATTTGTCCATTCCGTAATCGGCCCATAGACCTTCTACCACTCGGTGCAGAACGCCAGGCCGATGAGCAATTGCGGCCTTCGGATTGTTTATCTGTGGCATGTCGTCTTTACCGGCTAAGGCAGTGGTGTAAATATCCCTGGCTTTCTCCAATATACGAATGGCATATTCTTGTTTACCCACCTGCTTGAATGAGTCTAGAAAAGTAGCTGCCAACCCATAAGAATAATAGGGTGCATTAGATGGAAGAGACTCAATTTCCTGCATTACCAATTCGATGGCCTTTTCATGATTCCCCTTAGTTCTATAATTATCCGCCACACCAAAGACCACCCAATATAGATGAGGCAAATCCTCTTTAACGGGCCGGAATTTAGCCCGGTATTTACGAATATCATTCTCTGTACCATCGTAGTTTTGGAACGCCCGCATGTTGATCAACATCACTGATTGCCAGGCCATACGTGCCTTGAGATCGTTGCCAGGGATAAACTTTTCAAAAACCGCTTTAGACTCGTCCGGCATGACGGCGGCAAAGTAAAGTTCACCTAAAGCAAATTGCTCGTCCGAGGTTAAATCCGTAGTCTTTGCTTTGGCTAAATATTTAGTGGCTATCTCTTTTTGTTTGTTGGGTTGTCCCACCATTTCCTGAAATATTTCGTGAAGAGCCTCAGTTGGAAGTAGGGTCTTTTCGTCCTGAGAGCCATTTCTTGTAGCCCCGATAGAGAGACTTATAGTTACAGCAAATGTCGTGGCTGCGGCGACTGCCTTTATCAATAATCGTCTATGCGGATTGAATTTCACTTTAGCATCCTTTCTAACTTTATTAAGCCTCAGTATCGTTAAGTATGATTAAGTTTAGCATCATGCTCAGGAAGAGAATCCTACCGAGCAGCCTCTATCCAGGAAAGAGTAAATCGGCAAGTTGCCGCTATGGTCGGTCAACGAGCCGGAAAAGTCGGTTGACGGCAGGACTCAGAGGATCAAACCATTTAATCGCTGCGAACCCGAACGGCTTGCCAGGATTTCCGTTCCATCTCTCAAGCTTATTAACAGCCGTCGGTCATCGTATTGCCGCATCAGAGTTATGTGATCCAGGTTAATGATGTGAGAGCGATGAGCGCGAATAAATTTTTGAGGGTTCAGACGCCCCTCAAGATCGGAGAGCGGCAATAGCAAGAGATGAATTTCGCCTTCAATGTGGACAGCAACATAATCATCGCATGCTTCAAAGCGCGTCACGTTATCAATAATGATGGGGACGATTTGATTTGATTTACGGGCGAAGAGCCGTTTTAGCCATACGCCCTCCTTAAAGAGGGCACGAGTTCGTTCTCTGAGAGGAGGCTCTTTTGCGGTTGATTGCAATCTTTCTCGAACCCGTTTCAAGGTTTCCCTAAAGCGCTTGGCCCCGAACGGCTTTAGCAAATAATCAATTGCGCCAAGTTGAAATGCGTCGATGGCATATTGGTCATATGCAGTAGTAAACACAACGGCCGGGTCGAACTGGACTCGCTCCAGCACCTCAAGCCCGGAAAACTCCGGCAGATGCACATCAAGGAAAACCAGTTCAGGTTTGAGGCTGTTGAGGAGTTCTACCGCCGTTCGCCCATCAGCAGCTTCTCCGACACATTCCACCCAGGCAGCATCCGCGATAAACTCACGCAGGGTGCGGCGCGATAGAGGTTCATCTTCAACAATTAAAGCGCGAATCCTCATTTGATCTCCCCAGTCTGAAGTTTTAGCAGATGCTATTCACGAATAGGTATACTTGCTGTAACCGCAAACCCTTTGCTCAAGTCTTTGGCGATTTCAATTTTAGCGCTACCTCCATAGTAAGCTGCTAGCTGTTCGCGGGCTACTTGAAGACCTACCCCAGAAGAAGTCAGCGCTTCAGGGGAAGTGGTGCCAGGCCCATCATCTTTGACTGTAACCGTCAGATAGTGTGCCTCGCAACTGGCATATACCCATATTGTGCCGCCTTCCGCGCGCGGCGCAACAGCGTAACGAATTGCGTTTTCGACCAGGGGTTGCAGCAAAAATGCAGGGATCAAGCAGGTCAGTGCCTGTTCGCTAATATTGGTCTCCAGACGGAGTCGCTCGCCTAAACGTAATCGCTCCAGAGCCAGATAGTCACGAGTAAAATTCCATTCTTCTAAAAGGGTAACTTCTTCAAGTGAATTTTGATTTACGCGTAAAGCATAGCGAAACATCCCGGCAAATTGTTCGAGGGCGCTGTCAGCCGCATCCGGGTCATAGCGTACCAATGCCAATAATGAATGAAGCGTGTTGAACAAGAAATGGGGATTAAGCCGAGCGCGTAACATCCAAATTTCCGCTTGCCGCCGCCGCGCCTCTGAACGCGCGACTCCATCAATCGTATAGGTGACGCTGGCCAGGGCAAAATAAATCATGCTTCCCGCAAAGAAGTGCCAGTGTGTTATGTGGTCAGGAGGAAGTGAAAAAATCCAATGTCCCTGCTGCGCTAAAGCAATGATACTGGCAATGACTACTACTGTAATAATCCAGAGAGAAGGATAAATGATTGCCAGCAAGATATGAGCCCCCAAAAAACGAAGGCTCTTATTTGTAGGTAGAGGCATGTACCTGCATGACCAGATAACCCCAATACCAAGCACGGCCGCCGGCAACACAATCTGCAAAGAGGCGCAAATGGCTGTTGCTAAGGAAGGGCGACTTGTTAATAGAAATATCGTCGTAAAACCGGATGAAAAAGCAAGCCATGCAAATATGTATGCTAACCATGCTGTGGGGGACTTTAACCAGAAGGCTGAAGTGGATTGAGATATTCCTTCTTTCAATAGAAACTCCTGAATTGAAAATAATTACTTGATTGATGTTAAGCGGCGTGATGTTTCCTTATTTATCAGTCCTGAGATCCACCAAATTTGAAGCAGCCTAACGCCCGAATTAACCGGGCGCGGCAAATAGCGTTCAATTTTATCGCAGCAAAAGATGATGAAAGCCATTCAATCCGCGCTCCGGTTCAATGAATTATTATGCCGCCCTTTGAGTGTATCCTTCAAGTGTCGCAGTAGACTTTACTCTCTGATTCATTCAACTCGACTTCCGTTTTGATGCGAAGCGGCATAACGCCAGAATTAACCGGCGCGCCGCGAACGGCATTCAACCTACGCCGAAGGAAGCACCATGAAGGGGAAGCTGTCGGCGCGTCCGGTTCAATGAGTTGTTAGGCGTCGCTCAAACATTCAAGTTACTTGTTTCGGTATCCTGAATTTCATTATCTGATAAATTCAAGTGTCGGTACGCCTGATTGGAATTTTAACTTAGCGCCTCTGACTCGAATACGCTGCTTACCATCTTCTATGATTACATTACCTTCCGCCTCAAACTGAAAAGACCTTTTGTCGAAACGTACTACGTTCGCATAAATAGTTGTTGTATCGTAGCTTACCACGACACCTGGATGCTGATCGCCGAATAAAGAGTGGCCGCTATAAAGCAAGTCGGCTCTGTATTCTATACGCCTCCTTTTCTCTGTACGCTCGCCAAACTGAATGCCGACTTCTGGCACGTTGCTTTGCGGGCGTGGCAGGGGCACACTCTCATATTGTATGTTCACCCCCCATGTGTCCACAAACTCGTCATCACCTAACTCTCGTCCATTACCCTTTGGAACGACGCTCTGATACTCAATCAGAATAAAATTGAGCGTCGCTGAGGTTGAAGGCGTGAGGCGAATGGCCGCTCGCCGAGACCAGCAAAACTGTTCTGAGCTAACAATGCTCACCCTGTACAAATCACGCGGAAGCCCCAGTTCACATCTGCCCTCTTGATTACTGAGACACTTCAATGCTGCGTGATCAGTTTCGAGAAGAATATAAGCGTTGGGAATCGGCTTTCCAGTAACATCCATCACCACCACCTTCAATGTTCCCAGTGATGGCGGTTTATCAATAGGATTTTGTGCGCTAGGAATTCGAGCAAAGATAAGAACTGTTAAAACGAGTATTGTAAATTGTCTAAACATGACCTTTCCCAATCTTCTAAATTACTATTCAAGCATAGACGCCTAACGCCCGAATTAACCGGGCGCGACGAACCACCGATACGGACAAGCCTAGCATGAGAGACAAGCTAACTCGCGCTCCGGTTCAATGAGTTGTTAGATTGCGCCGTTCACGGGGAATGGCCTCTTATCTAAATCTTTTGATTCATATACTCCATAACGACTAAGGAATGCGATCACTTCCTTCCAATTCCTTCCTGAACGTGCGCGGTCAATCAGAGTCTCCATGGAATGATGAATCGCTCTCCAATCGAACTTCGCCAGCAGAATGTATCCATGCATGAATTGGAATACACTTTCCGATATATCATGTTGGAGCCGCTGCGGAGAGGAAAACACAAAATGAAAGAGTTCTGACCTCTTTTTACCCTTTTCGCAAACCTCAATATTTATTGGGACATTAAAGTCATATAAATCTTCAGGGTCGTTGACGACATCATCCAGATATATGCTTTTCAGTTCCAGATTCATAGGGCACCTCTAAAAAAGCAATCTAACGCCCGAATTAACCCGCGCCGAGCGAATAGCACACAATTTATGATGCGAGGAAGCACCATGAAAAGGATGCTATCGAGGCGTCGGGTTCAATGAGTTGTTAGGCTACCGGTCATAGACATCTTTGCGATGGCCTATACGAATGACTTCCACCACTAGAGACGGTGCAGTGACAGTGTAAATGACCCGATAATCTCCCTCTCGAATACGATAGGTATGCTCTGAGCCTACCAGCTTTCTCACACCTACAGGATAAGGATTCACAGATAACAGTTCGACTGCCTTTAAGATTCTCTCAACAGCATCCTTCGGTAAATCTCGTAGTTCTTTAACGGCAGAGCGCTTCCACTCAACTTTGTATGATGCCATCTCGTTTCAACTCGGCAAGCAATTCCTCATGCGAAATGGTTGACTCTGCACGTCGTTCGGCTACAGTTGCGAGATCATGTAAATCCTCAAGCAATTCCTCAAATTCGTTGATTGGTAAAATGACAGCGGTCTTTTCGCCTGCCTGATTTGTCACATATTGAAGATCATCTTGTTTCATGCTTAGCATTCTCAACGATTTCACGACCTTTTTTCAAGTAGGTAGCCTAACGCCCGAATTAACCCGCCCCGAGCGCAGGCATTCAATTTACATCAGAGGAAGAATCATGAGAAGCATGCTACCGAGGCGTCGGGTTCAATGAGTTGTTAGCCTCCGCCCACGCGAATAAAGCGCCTGCCTTAATATTTTCTAATGCCTCACTAGCTTCAGGCATCAATGGTAATAATGTCTTCAGGCGATTGTTTCTCGCCACCAAGAGAATAATGCCGATGTTGAAGGCTCTGAGATTCTGCTGATATTTCAGATTTTGATCAACTATGAGAAAAACATCAAACTCTGCTGCGGCAAGCACCAAGAGTTCTCCATTCTTTATGCCTAACCATCCTCGCTCCGTGACCGTGAGGACTTCATGCTCCGCCAACTCTCGCCTTAATTTGCGCGGCACACACTCATCAAGCAGCACTTTCATATTCTTGCGCTAAGAACGTTTCCTTCATTTTCTCAAGAACTTTGATGGCGTGCTCTCTGCTGACGGCAGGAAAATCATCAAGAAATTCATCGAGGCTATCGCCTTCTTCAATGTAATCAAACAAAGTTTGCACAGGCACACGAGTACCCGCGAAAACAGGTGTGCCGCCAAGAATGTCGTCAGAGCGATTAATTAAATCAGTCATAAGTCGTTACCTCACGCCAGAATCATATCAAACTTTTGTGGCTTCGGAACAGGAATGAGGCTAACGCCCGAATTAACCCGGCCCGCGCATGAAGCCTTCAATATTATGGCAAAGGACGAGCATGAAAGAGTAGCTGTCGCGGGCTCGGGTTCAATGAGTTGTTAGATTTCGTCGCCGGGAACATTTACAACCTTGATTTCTATTTTTGTACCTTCAGGAATTTCTGCAATCTGCCGCGCGAAATCCGCCAAAAAGCCAAGGCGATCGAACATCGAGACTGCCTTGAACGAAACACCATCGGCAGATTCCCTTGCGATAAAAGGCGGATACACACTCAACAGTTGTCCCATCTTCAGCTTTCCGCCATCGCCCATAAATTGCAACAACGGCTGGAGCGAGAGAAATTCCACCGGGTTTTCCTGAGTACGATTCAGGAATGTTTCCAAATCCATTCCCAAGCCTTCAACTTTTCCGATTTCAGCGTCAAGTTTATAAACGATGCCACCTCTCAAAATAAACTGGTCTCCAAGACAATCTTGAGCGAACGGTACATCTGATTCATGGATTGCAGGAAAGAGTCTATGGAGAGCGAAATCGCCAAGCCAAACTTTTCTGAGGGAGTGCCATTCAGGAGCCAACACAGCGCCGCGAACGTGAAGCCCGCCATCAGAGAGGATGAAGCCGTTTGTCTGATTCAAGAGGTGCCGGTAATCTTCCGGCACTTTGTCCAGAATCTTAGGGTCGGTAATTTCAGAACCGATATATGTTAGGTTTGACTGTTCCATACAAGAAGAAATCTAACGCCGGACTTCACCTGCCGCCCGCGAACGGCATTCAACCTTCACCGCGAGGAAGATTGATGAGAGGCACACCATCGGGCGGTCAGGTGGAAGGACTTGTTAGATTTCGCCGTTATCAAGAAACGACTGTCCGCCATCGCCCAAATACCGCGGATGAAATATTACTTTCTACTTTCCAGATATTTCAAAGGACTCTCAACATTATAAAAGCCTGATTCTTTTGCAAACTGCGTGAGAAGTTTAAGATGTCCTGCGCCGTAAATCACGAGAATTCGGTCATTCATTGAATCGGTGACTCTGATGATATTCGTAAGAATCTGCATGTTTCTGCCGTACCACCACGCAAAATAATTTGCTCCAACATATTCTTTACCGCGTCCTATTCGCGCGATGTCAAAATAATATTGATGGTCTTTCTCTATTCGTTCGGGTTGATTCATAAGAACAAGTTGGTCGATAACGGACAATGTGAACATTTTTTCGTGTTCTGCATCTATTCTCTTTTTTAGATTTAGATAAACTCCTTTTAGGTAGCTATCCAGTTCGGCATCTTTGGAAGCATATTTTTCATAATTCATAGAGGTATCGTCCCAGAACCCACCTGAATCAACACAATAAACTTTTTTGTGCCCCAATTCTTTCGCCAAGCGAAAACCTATCTGATTGGTTTCATTCTTTGAGAGTTGATAGCTTCCCAATAAGTATTTACTGTAAATTTCCTGAGTTTTCGCGTCTTTTTCGAAGTCGCATTCGACCGCAATCTTAGTCGGTTTGAAGTTCTTCAGCTTTTCGACAAGTTTTACCATCTGCTCTTGTCGTTCGGGAGTGGTAACATCGTCAACTTTGCCGTTTACGACATTGTTCCCAGGAGTTCCCATATGGTAAGTCCCCAAAACAACAAGCGTCGGTTTGGTCTTGGCGTCTCTGTCAACAATGCCAATTTGAGCTTTTACACCAAACGCCGGGAGAAGAAGAAAACAGAATCCGAACAGAAAGAAATATCCACGCAATTTCATAAAAACATTCCTCCAATTAAAATCATCGTTGACAAAACACCGCGCGAGCTACTTTTGTGGCATAAATTTGGTGACAACTCATAAATAAACTCCTTCTCGAATTATTCCCAGTCGGTTGTAACCGAGAGAAATCTAACGCCCGAATTAACCGGGCGCGACGAACCACCGATACGGACAAGCCTAGCATGAGAGACAAGCTAACTCGCGCTCCGGTTCAATGAGTTGTTAGATTGCGCCTTTAGCCGAAAATCGCACCTCGGATTTTACCAGTCACCACAGCCTTTAATTAAATCTCTGTTGCGCTTCACCTTGAAAACACTGTGCAATCTCCCGCCAACATAAAACTCAAGCTGCCCAAGAGAGCGAACCCGCGCGTCTTCAGCCATAATTATTCGCTCCCTGGAAATCCTGCGATTAAGGTAATCAGCTACCTGACGCAGCCGACCGCGAACCAAATTACGTGAGCTTTCCCCAGTACCAGGACGAGCAATGATAATAATTGTCTGATCTTTGCCCGCTTCATCGGCGGCAATAGCAATGAAATCAAGCCGCGTCATTATTCCCTCACAATCAGCGCCGGTAAGGCCGTTAGGCTCACCATAGATTTGAGGATTCTGAGCGGTCTGTGCATGCGCAACGAGTATGGATGCACCAATAATCAGAAGTATGAGAACGAGAGTGGTTTTCAGATTTCGCTGCATAAAAATTCTCTCAGATACCCAAAAGAAAGCAATCTAACGCCCGAATTAACCGGGCGCGAGCGAGCAGCACACAATGTAGATCGAAGGAAGCACCATGAAAGCCATGCGGTCGAGGCGTCGGGTTGAATGAGTTGTTATGCCTCGCCTTGGGCATCAATGCTACTCGCTAACAGACCTTGAATGCTTACCATTTTTCCTCAGATGCCACATAACTGCGTAGCCACCTGCGCCATCACCACCTGACATGGAATTGACACGGCAGGGGTCCGCGGTTCAAATCCGCGCGCGCCTACCATTTTTATGTCTTGAGGTTGCAGAGGTTTAGACCCGTCGTATAGTTCGTAACCTTCCCGCATTGCACTCCAATTTGGCAGACTTTTGGCAGACTCCGAATTGAAATATTCTTGCGAGTCTTCCAAGAGCTAACCGGCCTTTCTAGTTTCATTTACCTGCAACTGCTTTTTCACTACCGCGAATGCGCTCTGTAACAGAGTTACAGAGTATTCGAGGGTTTCGACCGCCTCGACCATCGCCTTCGACGTAGTGTTCTCGAACGCGGCGCTGCATTGGGTGCGTGAGCATTCGCCGGTTCTCGCGGGCATCAGCAGAAGCTTGAAGCGGGGCGGACGGGCCATGCTTCAGATGGGTGGCAGAGGAAACGCGGCAGAAGTCTTGAAGGTTCTCGACGCGATGATCAGATCGGAAAGGTGGGGAAGGCTTTTCAATGATTTCAGTTTTCCGTACGGGTTCTATGGAGTAGATGAGTACAAGATATGGCTGCACGAAGCGGGATTGCGCCCTCTCCGCGTCGAGTTAATCCCGAAGGACATGACGCACGACGGGGCAGAGGGTTTAGCCAGGTGGATCGGCTCGACCTGGCTCCCTTATGTGGAGCGGGTGCCTGAAGAAAGGCGCGAAGAGTTCGTCGCGGATTTTGTCGCGCGTTACCTTGAAGAGCATCCTGCTTATAATCGAGGAAGGGTTTATGTACGGATGGTGCGGCTCGAAGTCGAGGCGACAAATCAGTAGTGATTTTTAGATCAAAGCGGCGCCTTCTCGAAGTGCGGGAGATGTCTTTGTCAGGGAGAGTGGGAGCGTTGTTGCGATTGTTCTGACCGCAGAAATGAAACGGGTGGTTGAGGAGCAGCGGCTCGGCTTTGTCGCTACCGTCTGCCCGGACGGGGCTCCGAACTTGTCGCCGAAGGGGACGACAACCGTCCGGGACGACGAGCATTTAATCTTCGCCGACATCCGCTCCCCGCGGACGGTTGCGAACCTGCGTCACAACCCGTCGGTCGAGGTCAACGTCGTCGACCCCGTTTCGCGCAAGGTTTTCGCAGCTCAAAATAATTTTCGCAACGTAACCGGCATCATGGCCCGTTCGAGGGCCCGCCGCATATCCGTTTCGGCCCAGGGCTTTGAGATAAACAGGTTGATGACCCCAGTACTGATCTCCCGCAGCACTTCACCAGCATACACGCTTCCCGTCAGCATCACACGAATGCTCAAGGGGCACGCCGTGGCGGCTTCACGCAGGAAGTCAGAGCCCTGAAGCCCGGGCATCGTTTGGTCGCTAATGATGATGTCGGGCGGACGCTCGGACAGCGCACGGCGGGCTTCGTCGAGCGTGAGGGCTGTTCTGATGTCATACTCCTCTGAAAACACCTGCTGAAAAACGTCCAAGCACATGGCCTCGTCGTCCAGATACAAAATTGACCGCTTTGCCATTGTCATCCTGATTCCTCTTATCTACGTCGAAAGTCAACAGCCATCCGTATCTACAAGCGTGGCTCGATCATTAACCGTAGCAATTGTCGTTCCTATGAGGAAGCCCTTTGTTATCCAGGATGAGTCACGGAGTCGGTCGTTCGGTCGTATCGCTCAACCTTTGCAATAAGAGTCTTTGTCTGGCACAGTTCATGCAGGCTGAGGAGGGGCGAGCGTGTGAAGGGTCGCTAGTTCTTGCCTTTTACGAGAAATAGATCGGCACAATGCCCAACCCTCTCCCCTTTTGCCCCGGATAAATTAATTGATCAAAACGGTCAACTGAAAAGCATGATGATTCCCTTACCAGGAGGCCGGTACGATGTTCAAGAAACAAGACGCGAAAGCAAACATTCTTATCGTTGACGACGAGCCGGAGATAACCGGCCTGCTCTTTAATCTCTTAAGTGAAGATCACGAATGCTTGCGTGCAGGCTCGGCCGAAGATGGTCTCGCGCTCCTTTATGCGAAAGAGTTTGATCTGGTTCTCACTGACATTCAGATGGGCGGGATGAGCGGGCTGGAGTTTGTCTCTAAGCTTATAGATCACGCTCCCGACACGGTCGTTATTATGATCAGCGGTCTGCAAACGATAGAGACTGCAATCACCGCCCTGCGCGTGGGAGCATTCGACTACATCACGAAGCCCTTCGATCTTCTTCACGTCGAGGCAGCCGTCCGGCGCGCGCTGGAGCATCGCGGGCTACGTCAGGCCAAACGGCACTATGAAAACTACCTTGAAGAGCTTGTTCGGCAGCGGACACAAGAGGTCAAACAGGCCCTCTCTTCACTTGAAGCTACATACCGCTCGACGCTCAGGGCGCTCACGACGGCACTCGACACACGAGACAGCGAGACGCATGGACATTCGGAACGCGTAGTCCATTTCAGCCTGCGATTGGGGCGCGAACTGGGACTGGAGAGCGCCGAGATGGCTGCATTGGAATACGGCTCGCTTCTGCACGACATAGGCAAGGTAGGTGTCCCGGACGCTATTCTGCTCAAGCCCGCTGGTTTGACCGAAGATGAATGGTCTCAGATGCGCCTTCACCCACTGCACGGCAAACAGATCCTGGAGGGTGTCGAGTTCCTGAAGGGGGCCTCACTCGTCGTCGAGCAGCATCACGAGAAATGGGACGGCAGCGGATACCCACAGGGGCTCGCGGGCGAACAGATTGACTTGAAGGCGCGCATCTTCGCCGTCGCAGATACTTTTGACGCCATCATGAGCGATCGCGTTTATCGGAAAGGAAACACCTACGAAGAAGCTGCCGCGGAACTTCGGCGTTGCGCGGGCACACAGTTCGACCCGGCGGTCGTCGCAGCCTTCGAGCGCGTCAGTGCCAAAGAGTGGGATGAACTGCGGCATTCGCACACCTTAAGCCGAGGCTGGAGAGTTAAAGAAGATCAAGCCCCTCTTCACAAAGCTTTAACGCAGGACAACGCGATGGCGATCAGCTCCGGTCGCGCCAATTTAGGCGGCCTCCGGGCCGCGTAGCCATTCTTTACACACGTATGTTCCCGAAGAGAACCGCCAGCCCAACGAACATTTAGAGGCAGAGATGACGCTTGCTCATCAACAGTCGCCCGCAAGGCTCGCTCAATACTCCATCGCCTGTCCCACCGAAGACAAGCGCATTCTCATCGTCGATGATGACAACTCGGTGCGCTCTTTATTTGAAGAATGTTTAAGTGAACGCTTTTCCTGCGCCGTCGCCAGCGACTTTGACGAGGCGATGGCGCTGCTCAATCGTGAATCGTTCGCCCTGGTCATTTCTGATGTCATCATGCCCGGACGCAGCGGCATAGAGCTGCTGCGCGAGGTCACAACGCGCTTCCCCGACACGGCCATCATCATGGTCTCCGGCGTAGACCGCACGCAGAGGGTCTTGGATGCCGTGCGCCTGGGCGCATACGATTATCTAATTAAACCATGCGGGCTGGATGTATTGGAGCTGACGGTCGAGCGCGCTCTGGAGAGGCGAGCGCTGCTGCGCGCGGCGCGCCAGCACAAGCGCGACCTGGAAAGACGGAATATGGAGTTGAGGCAAAGCAAGGCCAAGCTTGAGCGCCTTCAGGCACAGATCGTTCATAGTGAAAAGATGGCCTCGCTCGGACAACTGGCCGCGGGCGTGGCGCACGAGCTGAACAACCCGGCGGGGTTCATCTACGGCAACATGGAAGTGCTCGGCCAGTGCGCGAAAGACATGAAGCGCCTGCTCGCCTTCTATGACTCGGTGCCGCTCACAGCAGAAGTTGAAGCGCAGGCCCGCAGCATCAAGAGCGAGATTGATTATGAGAACACGCTCGACGATCTATTCTCCGGCATCCGCGATTGTCATGAAGGCGCGGAGCGCATACGCGACGTGGTCAATAACCTGCGCCTTTTCTCTCGTCTAGATGAGGCCGAGTTCAAGAAGGTGGACATTCACGAGGGTTTGGAGTCCACGATCAGACTGCTGTCGCGCTACTACAGCTCGGGTTCCATCACGCTCAAGCGGGATTACGCGGAACTGCCCCCGGTGGACTGCTATGCCGGGCAGCTCAATCAGGTCTGGATGAACCTGCTCGTCAACGCCGCGCAGGCTGTGGGAGGCGTGGGCGAGGTGCGTGTGACGACGAGGCACAATGCAGAAATGGCCCTCATCACCATCACAGACACAGGGTGCGGCATCGCTCCCGAGCTTCTCAAGAAAATCTTCGACCCCTTCTTTACCACCAAGCCCGTCGGCGAAGGAACCGGCCTCGGCCTCTCCGTCTCCTACAGCATCATCGAGCGTCATCAGGGCACGATCAGCGTCGAAAGCCGTTTGGGGCAGGGAACGACCTTTACGGTTACGATCCCGATCAACGCCCGGCGGCAAGACTTGGACATCACACCTTGGATACCCGAATAAACCCTACAACCACAAAGAGAAATGGAGACCCCTCGGATATGCCTTACAAGATCATGATCGTGGATGACGAGCCTGCCAATCTACGCCTGCTCGAAAGGCTCTTCAGGCGGGATTATCAAGTCGTCACGGCCTCTTCGGGCAACGAAGCGCTGCAACTGTTAGTCCAGCATGACGTGGCCGTCCTCGTCAGCGACCAGCGCATGCCCGGCATGACAGGCATAGAACTGATAAAGCGCACGGTAGAGTTTCGCCCGCACATGGTACGCATCATCCTTACGGGCTATACGGATACGGCCTCGCTCGTAGAAGGCATCAACTGCGGCCACGTCTATAAATACGTGACCAAGCCCTGGAGCAACGACGACCTCCGCTTAACGGTCGAGCGCGCCTTGCAGCACTACGAAACCAACAAATCGCGTAGTGAGCTTGAGCAGGCCAATCTACGTCTGCACGTTCGCTTGCAGGAGTTGACGCGCGGGACTGTGCGCGCCATCGCCGATGCAATGGAAGCCAGGGACGAGCATATCTATGGCCATGCCAGGCGCGTCGGAGGTTTCGCCACGGCCATCGGTCGCCGCATGAGGCTCGACGTTCAGAGCATAGAGCATATCTCGCTGGCAGCCTTCCTGCATGATATAGGCAAGATCGGCACGCCCGACCATATTCTGCTGAAACCGGCGGCCCTGACGGACGAAGAACGAGCCGTGATGCAGCAGCACGCAGAGCGCGGCGCGCGCATGCTGGCCGGTATTCCTGACATGCAGGAGGTATCGGACGCCGTGCGCTATCATCACGAGAACTATGACGGCACGGGTTATCCCGAAGGCTTGACCGGCGAACAAATCCCGATCATCGCGCGCATCATTCGCGTCGCCGACGCTTATGACGCTTTGACGAGCCCGCGTCCCTTCCGCGAGGCGCACGACCATGACACCGCTGTCTGCCAATTGGAAAAACTAGCGGGAACGGAATTCGATCCGCAGGTCGTGCGCGCTTTCTGTAGCCTCGAATCAATCGCGCGCATACACAGGAGCATCGCGGCGGGCTTTTATGGAATGCGACTGACGGCCGCCTGGAGCGTCACAGACCTGGGCCATGCCACCTTCGACGATCTCGTTCGTTTAATCGAATCGGAACCGGCACTGGCCGCGCTCGTCTTGTCGGAGGCTAACACGAAGTATGGCACGGAAGTGCCCGCCAAGAGCCTGCGCGCTGCCTGCGGGCTACTGGGTGAAGCGAGCACGCGCGCACTGGCCGTGCGTCACTGCGTGCTCGACAGGTGCACGCACAATCCCGAAAGCCTGCTGGAACATGCGCTGAGGTGCGCGGCGGCGGCGCGGCTGCTCGCCGAGCACACGGGGATTTTAGACCCGGAAGAAGCCTATATGCTCGGCCTCACGCACGACATTGGGAAGCTGTTGATGCTCGGGCTCTACCCGGAAGAGATGGAAAATATCTTGTGGCTTGAAGAAGAGGTGCGCAGCGACCGTGAGGTTGCCGCCTTCGGCGTGGATCATGCGGAGGTCAGTCACTGGATACTTCAAGCGTGCGGAGTGCCGCGCTCTCTGACCGCCGCCGTGCAGACGCATCATGACGCGATGAGAACCAACGCCCCGTCAGCGCTGCTGCTGCATCTGGCGGACACCATCGCTCATGCCGACAATCCGCACAAGGTTGTTGCCCTTGACGCCCTCGGGTCAGACCGCCTAGCCATGCTCAAGCTCAGCCGCGCCGATCTGGCCCACATACATAACCGCATGATGCAGGCCACAGAACATCAACTGGTTGTGACCTAAGCACCCCCGTAAAGTTAGGAAAAGTCCCGGAAAAGCGAAAGAGAGAGGCGAAAGCCTTTCAAGATTGAGAAGCTATTCAATCTCGCAGGGCTTTCACTGCATTCCACGGCCTCGTGCTCATCACTATTTACCGATTGACAGATTCACAGCTCTTTTGAATACCGGATTGGGCCCAAGCTCCAGGTGGACGGGCTCACTCGCAACCTCGTTTGGCAGGAATGCGCGCACTGTGAGCTTCCCGGCCGGTAGATTGCGCAGGATGTAAGAGCCGTGGCTATCCGTCCGGGCCTCGACGCTCCCCCCGATAACCCTCGCCGCTACCACCGCCTGATCTTTATTTGCATCGAATTTCCCATCACCGTCATTATCAACGAAGACGATTCCGGATATAGCGCGTTGCGCGATGAGGGGAAGGTCAAGGAAGGAGCCTTGCAGGGGGTTGATGTTGAGGGGCCACGCCGTTTGACCCCGTAGATGGAAATCCGCCGGGATGGATGCCGGATCAACCTCAAGTATGTAGCTGCCGGGGGAGAGATTGCGAAACTCAAAGAGTCCGCTCGCATTGACCGCCTGCGTCAGCGGCTCGGTCAAGGCGGCGCTTCCCTTCAAAGTCCCGCGCAGGAATACTCTCACGCCCTCGACTCCCGGCGCATCGCCCGCCTCTTTTTCTCCCGCCAGTAAGAGATCGTTAAAGATACGACCCTGTGCGAACCCGACGTTAGTCAATCCGAAGCTTAAGTTGACTGTCTCGCGTGGCTCAAGCACAAGCTGCCTGAGCGTCGTGTTGCTGGCGCGAAACTGCACGCCGAGTTCATCGTGTACGAGGGCTACAGCGTGCTCGCCGGGTTCTAGTGCGCTGAAGTTGAAGCGGCCGCTACTGTCTGTCATGAGCGTATGATTGGCGTCGAGCTGGACTTTCATCCCGGCCAGGCCGGGTTCTTCAGGGTCATCCTCCCCATTGGCGTTTGTATCCAGAAAGACACGGCCCCGCACGGACGCGCGCGCCGTCAGACCAAGCAGCCGGGAGAACTGGAACCCGCTATGACCTTCGGCTCCGAAACGATGGGTGAATGAGACGGTCAGAGCGGTTCTGTCTCCGCTGCCGTCGAAGGAATGTATGCGGCTGCCGCTCACCTGAATGGAATTGGCGGCGTCTAGCTTCAGATTGGCGCTAAAGCTGACGATCATATTTCGCTGCGCGCGTGCCGCCACCTCACCCGTGCCGTAGTGAACCTCGCCCGTCATGCTCAGGCGCGAGAAGGCCGCCTGAAGACGAAGCCCCGCTTCCGTGCTGCGCGTCATGGGCAACTCCACTCCGGCGAGAAGCTGCGGCAGGGCGTCACCATTCAAGAGCAGGAAGCGCAGCGGATCGGCCGCGAAAGCTGCGCGAGTGTCCGGAGGAAGGAGTGCCGGGTTGCGTAGAACGAGGCTCGTCAGCGAAGGCGTGTTGCCTCGGTAATTGACGAAGCCCGTGAGAGAGCCGCGACGCCATGAATAGCGCAACTGCTCGCGGAAGGTAAGGCCGCGCGTCATCTGTTCTGCGGTCTCCTCTTCGCGGCTCAGAATAAATCGCGCTTCCAGGTCGTTTGTCCAGTGAGCGGCAATGCGTTGGCCGTAACGCAACGTCGCGGTGCGTGTTCGCAGACTCAGCAGAAAGGGAATGTCGCGGGCGGCGGGCTGCTCAAGCTCCTGCTGGTTGATGCTGAAGCTGAGACGCGTGCCGCGCGCAGGGGCATAGCTGGCCGTGGCCGTCACAGTGCGGCTGTTCAGCTCAAAGCGGCGAGCCACCGAGGGCGGTGAATTCGTCGCGCTGTGATAGCTGGCCGAGACAATGAAATGCGGCAGGGCTCGCCACTGCAAGCCGAAGCTATGGAGCTTGCGCCCGCCGGGTTGTGCCCCCAAGAAGACGAGCGGCGAGTCTCGATCTAGTCTGAGAAGCTCGCCGTAGAGAGTTACGGGGCCACGCCGCAGGTCAAGACGCGCGCGCCAGGAGAGATGGCCCTTTGCATAGTCTGCTTCAGCCTCCGCGGTCGTCTTATCATCGGGAGCATAACGCACGTCCGCGTGCCAGATGATACCGCTTTCCGTCTCCCTTTGTTGCGCGGGCGAGACGAAAAATGCGCCCACGCGAATGCGCCATGATGGCCCAACTGCCAGCGGGATGAGCGCGCCTGCGAGCGTGCCTTCGCCCCGGTTGAAAAGTGAGAGCTGTGGGCGAGCGCGACCTGCGAAAATCTCCAGCCCGCGCCAGCGCGAAGCTGTCTGCGAGACGAAATGCGGGCCCCGCACGGTGTACTGGTTGAAGCTAAGGCGGGAGACGGCAAGTTCGCTATCGAGCAGGTCAAAACTGCTCTCGGGAGAATCAAGGCCGAACCGCAGGCGACCCGCGCCGAAGCTCGTCCAGAGGGGCTGCGCCAGGGCACGCTCGCCGCCTCCCATAAAGTTAAACAGCTCTCCGCCAGCGCGCAGGGTGCGCGCCTGCGCCAGCTTTTGTTTGAACTCGAAGGTGTGGCGCGCAAGCGACGGAGCGCCGTCAAAGCCCGGAGAGAAATAAAGGCTGTAGAAACCGGAGAAGGACTCGACCGGCAACGCTCGTCCCGCGCCCTTTTCCTGCGCACGTCTAGGTCGAGCGGGGCGCAAGACCTCTATGACGTAGGTGCTGCGCGTGTTAGGGCCTGAGATGATAAGTATGGTTTCGCCTGCGCTCAGGCCCTTGATGGTGAGGCTACGCTCGCCCTTTTTCTCGGCTGAGGCGACGCTCGGATCGAGTAGTGTGGCGGCCAGGATAGCTTCGCCGAAAGCCAGCTCATGCGTATTGCTCAGCAGGAGCTTGATACGCGGCACTATCTTGCGCGAAGGAGGATGAGCGCCCTCAGAGCCGTCCTTCTCAGGCGTTATGCGTTGGAGCGTTGAGCGGACGAAGAAGACTGCGGATGAAGCCGCCTCGCCCAAAGGTACAGGGGCCAGGAGAGAGATGGCGAGCGCAAGCGCGCACCCGGCTCTGATAGACCGCCGGGCGAAGCGGCGGCAGGTGATGGGTCTGCTGTTAATCAAGTGTATCCGAAAGCCGATCAGGGGACGGCTTCAACGGGGCCCCGCGCGACACTGCCCGGCTGGCTTACGTCGAAGGGAAGCTCGTAGACGATGGTGGCCGCATCCATCTCAACGCGTTCGTAGCTGAGCGTAACGACAACCGTGTAATGGCCGGGTGAAAGCTCTCCGGCCCAGGGCACTCTGAGAATGTTTCGCTGGCCGGGTAAAAATCTCCCGTTCTCCACCTTTCCACGACCCGAAAGATTGCCCTTAGCATCGAGCAGAGCGAAATTGCCATGCACGCGAGCATGGACAGTCCCGCGATTGCGCACGTCCAGGTTCAGTTCAAGCGGAGTCGAAGCGGTCGGAGCCAGGACTTTGCCGCCCATGATCTCGACGTTGTATTCGCTGGCGTCTTCTGTTGCGAGCATCACGAGTCCGCGAAAGCGTATGCCGATGGAGGCGGTCGCCGTGCTCTCGCCTGACGGTGAAGGCGCGTCGGCTGTCTTAATGGGCAGGGCCTCGAAGACAGGCATGGTGTAGTAGCCGCCAGCCGCCGCCAGGGGGACAGTGATGAGAGCTTTGACGGTGGCAGAGCTGTGTGGCTCGACGATCAGTTCTGAGGGCGAGAATTGTACCCAGGCGGAGGCAGAGCGCGGCAGCGTGCCGGGCCGCCCCGTCACACGCTTGTTCTGCTGGTCGTACCAGTAATCTATAACGGAACAGCGCAGGCGCAACCGCTCGCCCGTGCTGTTGGAGAGCGTGTAAGCCTGCGTATAGGTCGCGCCGCGCCTGACCTTTGCTTCGACAGAAGCGGGCGAAACACCAAGCGTATTGGGCTGCGCCTGCGCCACAGCCTCGAAGCCGCATAGCAGTAGGCCCAATATGAAGAGAAGTTGAGTCAAGAAGGGATGTCGAATCATCCGGGCTCCGCCTTTATTCAAGCCGACCGTGCGCCGCTTGCCTCTAGGAGTAAGACTCCTCGGATTCCTCTCATGACCGGAATCCATTGTTCGTCAGGCAAGCGGTCGGTCGGTTGTTGATTGTTGGGAAAGGGGTGGGTTACTCCACTGTGATGGTATAGATCAGTGTTGCGCTCTTCGCACCGGCGGCCTCACTTCGGCTGACATACATGCCGACGTAACGCTCTATGGCGCTGCCGCTTGCTCCGCCCGAAGCGACCGAAGCGGGCGTCGAAGTGCTCACCGTCGAAGCAGAAGAGATGGAGGAATTGCCTTCACGAGCCAGAGCCGTATCGCCCGCTGCGTCCTGTTCGACCTCTATGGTGGCCGTCTCGGTCGTGAAGCCGGAGTAAATGGGCGTCAGGTTGATGGGCGTTTTGTAGAGCGCGCCGGAGCCATTGGCGACGACACTGACTCCGGCGGCGGGCGTGCCCAGGCCGAGACCGTTGACGTTGCCGAAGCTGACGCTGAAAAGGCCGGTCGAGTTGCTGCCTGATACGGTCGCGCCGCCCGCGCCCGTAGAGATATTGAGCTGCACGGCGGTCTGCACGGTGGCCGACATCTCCAGCTCGGAAGTTGTGCTAGAGCCATTTATCACAGGCCCCTGCGCATAGGCTGCTCCTCCGAAAGCGAAGAGCGCGGCCAGAAGAACTCCAAAGCGAAGTGGGAAACGGGAAGTCATTCTAAATTATTCTCCTATTCGATGAAGTGTTTGGTGGGTTGATCTGCTCAGAGAGCTTGAAGAGAAAGGTTGAGGGGCTTCGATAGAAAATCATGTCAGCCCCTCAACGCTTGATGGGATTATCGTCTATCGGTCAGTGCCGCGACCTTGTCAACTGCCATACTACCCTCGCGGCCACGACCGCCCCGACCATTGCAATGATCGTGCCGCTACAAATCCCAACGGCGTTCGCGTTATTTCAAAGCCCGGAGTGGTTGCAATAGCCGCGATAATCCCATGACGGGCCCGCCGATTGCGCCGCCGAAGCCATACACGTACGGGTTCTGTCTGGCGAGTACAAAAAGGGCGAGGAGCGGGCGAAAGTCCGGGGTAGAACCCTCTGGATGAGATGCGCAAAGCTCTGAACCTATTACCGCAGTCGGAGATGGAAACGAGCGTCGGAAGACATTTGGGAGGCAACCGCGATGCGCAATAGACTGAACTAATAGCTTTAGCAAAGAATCGCCGAACGCACGCAGGAACTGGCCTCGGCCAACGAAGAGCTGTAGACTAAGGTCAAAGCCGTAGTAATAAAAGCGATTTTGAATTGCAAACCTTTGGTTGAAATGCCCGGATTCGGGAGTTATTGCCGATTATGGGGAATATAATTTTGAAGCCGGGTATCGTTACACCCGGACGTTCTACATTGTTACTGGCCGCCGTTAATTTATTGATTATCCCCCTGACTACTGCCACTAGAGACATGTGTTGCTATTTTTCAGGCTAGTGATATAATCCGCTCCCGACATCTACAAGGGTTCGGATATCCTCTGGATTCGAGCTTGTAAGTTCGTCACCTCGCCGTTGTAGGACGAACACCTACGGTTCTGTCAGTCAAATACTGACATGAAAATTACATTTACCTTGATATCGCGCAGCGGCCAGAGGTTTTATCCTTATATTTGGGCATCACTTTGGCTGAATTTAGACCTGGCGGCAGGCGGGGTGGGAGCCGCCGAAACCGCAACGGCAATGGCGACCTTGGCTGCCTTCGCTCATCCCCAACCAATCTTTCCACGACAGAGATTAGGTCTCACGAGAGCAGCGCTCCGCTCAGAAACTATCTGAGCGATTTAGAATGATTGTGACCGAGGGGCCGCCCGGTTCTTTTCGGAGGATGATATGTAGTGACCTCATCGAGCAATAAAATACAGGACGAGAACTGCCCTCACAGTTCAACTGCCAAAAGTTTCTCACTGCCTTCAGCAAACAGGAATGCGGGCCCCGGCCCAGTGGCCGGGGGGGGAGCGCGAGGGGCGCGCGGGAAAACCGACATCAGTGTCCTGGTCGTCAATGACGTGCCTGATCTGGTGGCGCTCATGAAAGAACTCCTGCAACAGTCCGGCTACGACGTTTTGACTGCTTTTGACGGGCAGGAAGGTTTTGAAGTCGCACGGGCGGAGCATCCAGACCTGGTCATCTCTGATGTCGCTATGCCGCGCCTGGACGGCATAGAAATGTGCCGCTTGATACGCGCGCACCCGGAGGTACGTACGATTCCTGTATTGCTCGTGAGCGCCAAGCGCAGAGACAGCGCAAGCGTGATCGAAGGGTTAAAGGCCGGGGCGGACGATTACCTGGAATCGCCCTATGACCCTATGCGCCTGATTACCAGGGTGGCGCAACTCATCGAGCGCAAGCGCGCCGACGATGCCTTGCGAGCGAACGAGGCCAAATATCGCCAGATCATTGAAACGGCGAACGAAGGCATCTGGATGGTCGATATGGAAGGGGAAACGCTCTTCGTCAATCAGCGGGTGGCAGAAATGCTAGGCACGACGGTCGAGGAGATTGTCGGTCGCTCGGCTTTCCAATTTGTCTTTGAAGAAGACCTTGGGAAAGCGTACAGAAGGCTCGAAGAGAGAAGGAGGGGAGTGTTTGGACAATCAGAGTTCCGTATCCGCCGTAAGGACGGCACCTCAATTTATACGCTCTCGAATACCAGCCCGCTGAAGAATGAGGCAGGAGAAGTGATCGGTGTTCTAGCCATGTTCTCCGACATCACGGAGCGCGAGCGTGCAGAAGAAGATTTGCGTGAGAGTGAAGAGAGGTTCCGCTCGATCTTTGAAGCCGGGCCCATGGGCATGGCCGTCGTCAGCCTCGACGCCAGGTTCATACAAGTCAATAGGGCTTTCTGCGAGCTTCTGGGCTACACGGAGCCCGAGTCTTTATCGCTCACGTTCCCGGAAATTACACATCCCGAAGATGTCAACGCCGACATTCGTCAGGCTGAGCGCCTGTTCAAAGGGGAAATAGATAAATACCATCTCGAAAAACGGTTCGTCACGAAGAACGGGGAGACTGTATGGGCTAACCTGACCGCCACTTTGATCCGCGATAGGGAAGGCCGACCGATGTATGGGCTCGGGATGATCGAGGACATCACAGAGCGTAAGCGCGTAGAGGAGCGGCTTAAAAGCTCCAATGAAGAGTTGCGCGCGCTTTCTGCCCGCCTGCAATTGGTGCGGGAAGAGGAAAGCTTACGTATCGCGCGCGAGATCCATGACGAGCTGGGAGGGGCCTTAACCGGGTTGAAGATGGATCTTTCGTGGCTTGATAAAAGATTGTCGGAGCCTGCGAAAGAGATGAAACAGCAGAAAATGCAGGCGATGCTCGAATTGATTGACGAAACGATTAAGAAGGTACGCAATATCGCGACCGAATTGAGGCCCGCCATCCTGGATGATCTGGGTCTGGCGGCGGCCATTGAATGGCAGGCCAGGGAATTCCAGAATCGCACAGAGATAGAGTGCCGGGTCATCTCCTTACACGAAGATGTCACGATAAGCTCGGAGAAAGCGACAGCCGTCTTTCGCATCTTTCAAGAGCTTCTCACCAACGTCGCCCGCCATGCCGAAGCGACGCTGGTCGAGATCAGGATGGAAAAGCAGAACGGCGACGTGATACTGGAAGTTTCGGACAATGGCCGGGGTATTAAAGAGAGCGAGATGTCCAATACCAAATCTCTCGGACTGCTCGGAATGAGAGAGCGCGCACTTGTCTTCGGAGGACAGGTGCATATTGCCCGTGCCGAAGGGAAAGGAACAAGGGTGACTATCAGCATCCCCCACGATTAAGTGCTGACGCCTCGCCCTCGCTCAACAGAAACCATGAAAGTCCTCATAGCAGATGATCATGCTATTGTCCGCCGTGGATTGAGACATATCCTGGCCGAGGAGTTTAGCCGACTGGAGGTCGGTGAGGCGCGCAACGCTCAGGAGGCTCTGCGTCTTGCTCGGGACGGGACTTGGGACATCATCGTGCTGGACATCTCCATGCCGGGCAGAAGCGGCGTCGAAGTGCTCAAGGAATTAAAGCAGGTCTGTCCGAAAACCCCTGTCCTCATCCTGACGGGCCATCCGGAGGAGCAATACGCGATTCGTGTCTTGAGAGCCGGAGCCGCCGGTTACATGCACAAGGAAACTGCCCCGGATCACTTAATCGCGGCGGTGCGTAAAGTCATCGGAGGCGGGCGCTATATCAGCCCGGCGCTGGCCGAGATGCTGGCCGTCAGCCTGGGCGGCGACTCGGCGCGCATGCCGCACGAAGATTTATCTGATCGAGAGTATCAAGTGCTGTGCATGATCGCTTCGGGAAAGACGGTCGGCCACATCGCTGATGAGCTGGGGCTCAGCGTCAAGACCATCAGCACTTACCGGGCGCGCGTGCTGGAAAAGATGGGGATGAAGACCAGCGCCGAACTAATCCACTACGCCATCAGAAACAACCTCACGGGGTGAAAGGGAAATGATGAGGGCGGAGTGCGGAATTATCAACTAAAGCCCCATCTTTTCATTCATCATTGCGCGTTCCGCCTTCACCATTCCAATGATTTTTCTGTAAGACAAAGACTGTCAGAAGAATCAGATTTGAGCCGATTCCGCACAATCAACAGGTAGCTTATCTTCAGTATTGGCTTGAAGGTTCAAGAGGATGCCGAAATGATATTCATTGTTGATGATTCAAAAGCGATACGCGAGCGACTGGCTAAGATGCTTTCCGAGATTGATGGCGTCAAAGTCATCGGAGAGGCGAGCAACGCCGCCGAAGCTGTCACGGGCATCCGAACTCTGAAGCCCAAAGTCGTGATTCTGGACATACAGATGCCCGACGGTAACGGGATTGAAGTGCTGAAGATCATCAAACAGGAAAAGCCCGCGCCCCTCGTGATGATGATGACGAACCACTCTTCCGCCTACTATAGGGAAAAATGTCTGAAGCTCGGCGCGGACTATTTCTTGGATAAGGCAAGAGACTTTGAGAAGCTGGTGGAAATCTTTAAAGACCTCATCGAGCGCTACGGGCCGGAGGCAGTTTCTGGGAGTATCAATCCATGATTTTTGAAGATGTGATGACCGGCTGCCAACCGTTAATCGAAGATTCCCAACGACTGGCAGAGAGCATTGTGGAAACGGTGAGAGAGCCGCTCGTCGTCCTCGACGCTGATTTGCGCGTGAGACTCGCCAACAGGGCTTTCTACCAGACGTTTCGTGTGAGCAGTGCGGAGACAGAAGGGGTGCGGTTCTTCAGTCTCGGCAGTTGCCAGTGGGAAATCCCAGAATTGCGCTCCCTGCTGCTCGATATACTCCCGTGCGATACGCGCGTGCATGACTTGGAGATCGAACGGCAATTCCCCCGCCTCGGACAAAGAACCATGCTCTTGAATGCGCGCCGCCTTCACGGGCAGACCGGCGCGACGGAGATGATCCTGCTCGCCATTGAAGACATCACGGAGCGCAAGCGCACCGAAGAGGAGCTGAAAAAGAGCGAGGAGCGATTCCAACTGGTCGCCCGCGCCACCAACGACGCCGTCTATGACTGGGACTTGCTGACTAATGAGTTCTGGTGGAACGCGAGCTTCTTCAAGATGTTCGGCTACGGGGCAGAAGAGATTGAGCCCACGGTTGAGTCCTGGACGAGCAGGATACACCCGGACGATAGCCATCTAATGGAACGACAGATTCGAGAGTTGATCGAGAGCGGCGGCAAGACCTGGTCGAGCGAGTACAGGTTCCGGCGGGCGGACGGCTCCTTCGCCATCGTCTTTGACCGCGGCTACGTCTGGCATACGGACGACGGACGGGCCATCCGCCTGCTCGGCTCTATGATGGACATCTCGGAACGAAAGCAGATCGAGCAACAGTTGAAGGTATTCGCCTCCAAGCTTGAGCGGAGCAATCGCGAGTTGCAGGATTTCGCCTCCGTGGCTTCGCACGACTTGCAGGAGCCGCTCCGCAAAATCCAGGCATTCGGTGATCGTCTCAAGGTTAAATGTCATGACTCGCTCGGAGCAGAAGGGCGCGACTTCCTGGAGCGAATGCAATCGGCGGCCGCGCGCATGCAGACCTTAATAAACGACTTGCTGACGTTCTCAAGGGTTGAAACCGAAGCGCGGCCATTCGTCCCCGTAAACCTCTTAGAGATTGTGCGGGAAGTAGCCGCAGACCTTGAAGTGCAGGTGGATCAGACGGGGGCAACGATTGAGATCGGCGACCTGCCGGTTATTGAAGCCGACCCGCTGCAAATGCGCCAGCTATTGCAGAATCTGATCGGCAATTCCCTGAAATACAGGCGGCCCGACGAAGCGCCGGTCATTAAAGTCCATGCGGTCGTCACCAGTGAGCGGAGGCTGCAACCGAAGCCGGGAGCTACTACAACCGGCAAGCTTTGTCAGCTTCATGTGGAAGATAACGGGATCGGTTTCGACGAAAAATACCTGGATCGCATCTTCACGGTGTTCCAGCGCCTGCACAGCCGCAAAGAGTATGAAGGAACGGGGGTCGGTCTGGCGGTTTGCAGAAAGATCGTCGAGCGTCATGGCGGACATATTACAGCGCACAGCTCAGCGGGAAGCGGCGCGAACTTTGTCGTGACCCTGCCGGTCACACGATAAATGAAGGTGGAGAAGAACGTGAGTACAGAAAAACATCCGATCATCATATTACTGGCCGATGATGACGAAGATGACCGCATGCTGGCTAAAGATGCTTTAACGGAGAGTCGTTTGGCTAACGAGCTTCACATGGTGGGTGACGGCGAGGAGCTGATGGACTATCTATACCGGCGGGGAAGATATGCCGCACTCGCAGACAGCCCCCGTCCGGGCCTCATCCTGTTAGACCTCAATATGCCACGCAAAGACGGACGCGAGGCGCTCATGGAGATCAAGGCTGATCCCTCCTTGCGCCAAATACCGGTCGTCGTGCTGACGACATCAAAGGCCGAAGAGGATATTTATCGCACCTACGATCTGGGGGCCAACTCTTTTATCACTAAGCCCGTGATGTTCGAGTCGCTCGTTAAAGTAATGAGAGACCTTGGCAAGTACTGGTTCGAGATCGTCGAGTTGCCCGCCGCCATGCCAGGTGAGATAAAATGACGGCCCGCCCGCTCAAGGTGCTGCTCGTTGAAGACGACGAGGATGACTTCATCCTGGCCCGCGGTCTGTTATCGGAGATCGATGGACGTACAGTTGATCTTGAGTGGGTGGCGAACTATCAGGATGCCGTGCGGGCCATCGAAAGAGGCACACATGATATTTGCCTTGTCGATTACCTGCTAGGTGAACGCACCGGGCTCGATCTACTGCGTGAAGCGATGGCCTGGAATCCTGCCATCCCGATGATTATGCTGACCAGCCAGAGTGGCTACGAGATTGACACGGAGGCTATGAAGGCCGGAGCTGCCGATTACCTGATCAAAGCTCAAGTCAACACAGACCTCATCGAGCGGTCAATCCGCCACGCCCTGCAACGGTCAAGCGTGTTCGAGACGCTGCGTAACATGGCAAGCCATGACGAGCTGACGGGACTCTATAACCGGCGCGCAATGGACGGCCTGCTCAAGGAAGAGGCCGAGCGTTATCATCGCTATGAACGCCCCGTAGCGTTGGTGATGCTGGACGTGGATTATTTCAAGACCATCAACGACTCCTATGGCCATCTCATCGGTGATGATGTCCTCAGGTGGCTCGCCCGTCTGGTTCAGGAGACGGCGCGCACTGTTGACTTGTCGGCCCGTTACGGCGGCGAAGAGCTGGCCGTCATCCTGCCCGAGATGAATAGCGAACAGGCTTTGAAAATGGCCGAGCGCCTGCGTCGCCGCGTGGCCGCGCACCCATTCAGTTTTAATTATGGCGGCCAGCCCTGCCATCTGCCCGTCACGATCAGCCTCGGCGTGGCCGCGCTGCCCGCCGACGCCTTGTCTGCTGACAAACTGATGGCCGCCGCCGACCAGGGACTTTATGCCGCCAAGCGCGCGGGTCGAAATCGCAGTATTCGCTTCTGCGACCTGACGGACATAAGCGAATCATGCGAGAGGAAGGCCCGAATCTGAAGATGTAAGGCGAATGACGATGAAAGGCATCTTTCCTTTCATCAGTCCACATTCCGCAACACTCACAAAACCCCCCTGCGGCATGACTGTTCCAATGCAGAGAGTTACCAAATGTATGAGAACGTAATCAAAGTGCTGCTCGTCGAGGATGATGAGGACGATTATCTCTTGACCCGCGAACTACTCGCCGAGATCCAGTCAAGCAGGTTCGACCTGACTTGGGCGACGACCTACGAGGAAGCACTCGAAACGATCAAGAATTACAAGCCCGATGTCTGCCTGATAGATTATCGGCTGGGGGAATATAACGGCGTCGAGCTGTTGCACGAATCGTTGGAGCGTGGCTACGGGATACCGATCATCCTGCTCACAGCGCAGGACGACCTGGATGTAGACCTCAAGGCCATGAGGGCCGGGGCATCGGACTATCTGGTCAAGGGGCATATTGACCGGCCGCTTCTGGAGCGCTCCATTCGCTACACCATTGAGCGCGCCAAGACGCTGGAAGCCCTGCGGACGAGCGAGAACAAGTATCGCCAGATCGTCGAGACGGCCAGGGAAGGCATCTGGATGATTGACGCGCAGGCCAGGACAAACTACGTCAACCAGCGTATGGCGGAGATGATCGGCTATACGGTTAACGAAATGCTCGGTCGCCACATCTCCGACTTTATGGACGAGACGACGGCGCGCGAGACGTTGCAGAAATTTGAGCGACGAAAGCAGGGGATAGCAGAGCAGTATGAACGCCTGTTAACGCACCGGGATGGCACGTCGCTCTGGGTGCTCGTCGCGACAAATCCGATCTACGGCCCTGACGGTGATTTCGCAGGCTCGCTCGGAATGATCTCCGACATCACGGAGCGCAAGCGGGCGGAGGAAGTGCGCGAGCGCCTGGCGGCAATCGTCGAATCCTCGCAGGACGCCATCCTCTCGAAGACCCTCGACGGCACGATCACGAGCTGGAACTCGGGGGCCGAAAAGATGTACGGCTATGCGGAGGCCGAGGTCGTCGGCCGTCACATCTCGCTGATCGTACCGCCGGAGCGTCTGGAGGAGCTGGCCGAGATTATGGCGCGGCTTCAGAGGGGCGAACAGATCAAGCAGATGGAGACGGTGCGGGTCAGACGGGACGGCACGCTCATCGACATCTCGATCACTGCGTCGCCCATCAAGGCAGAGGGCGGGGGGTTCGTCGGAGCTTCCACCATCGCGCGCGACATCACGGAGCGCAAGCGCGCCGAGAAGATGCTGCGCAAGAGCGAGGAGAGCTACCGCGAGCTGGTCGAGAACGCACGGGACATTATCTACAGTCACGATTTGAAGGGCAACTATACGTCCATTAACCGGGCGGGCGAGCAGATTTTCGGCTACACACGCGAGGAGGTGCTGGGGATGAGCCTCGCGCAGACCGTTGCGCCGGAATACTTGGAAGAGACGCGCCGGATGCTTGAGAGAAAGCTGGCCGGTGAGGAGAAGACAGTCTACGAGCTGGAGGGTATTGCGAAGGATGGTCGCCGGATCACGATTGAGGTTAATTCCAGACTCATCTATCAAGATACGGTCGCAGTCGGCGTGCAGGGAATAGCCCGCGACATCACCGAGCGTAAGCGCTCGGAGGAGATGCTGCGCCTTGCAGGCCACCGTGCCCTCGAAGAATACGAGCGATTGCTCGACCGTCTGGCGCGCCTGGCGCTCACCTTCGGCGCGGCGCGCAACCTGCAAACCATCTATCGCGGGCTGCGCGACTTCACACTCGCTCTGACCCCGAGCTTTGCGCTCGCCATCTGTCACTACGACGATGCGCGAGCCGTGCGCAAGGGCGAATACTTCTACATCAACGGCGTCGAGCTGGAAAATACTATCGTGGATGAGTTGCCGGTGCGCTCCGGGCCTGTCAGTCGCGCTATCAATAGCGGCACCGCCCTGATCTTTAATGATTATCTCAAGGAGACGGACAACGGCCGTAAAGGCGTGAACGTCGGCTTCGACATAGATGACGAGAAACCTCTCTCCGCGCTGATCGCGCCGATGGCGATTATGGGGCGCATCATCGGCACTATCGAAGTCCAGAGCCACCAGTTGGATGCTTATACGAAGGAGCACGCCACGGCCATGCAGATGGCCGCCAACCTCGCGGCCAACGCCATTGAGAACGTGCGCCTCCTTAATCAGGAGCGTGAAAAAGAGGAGCAGCTACGCCAGTCGCAGAAGATGGAGGCCGTGGGCCGCCTCGCCGGAGGCGTCGCGCACGACTTCAACAACCTGCTGACGGCCATCAACGGCTACAGCGACCTGACGATGCGACGGCTGCAAAGTTCAGACCCTCTGCGGCAAAACATCGAGGAGATTAAAAAAGCAGGCAACCGGGCCGCCGCGCTCACGCGCCAACTCCTCGCCTTCAGCCGCAAGCAGGTCTTGCAGCCGAAAGTTCTTGACCTCAACATGGTCATATCCGATCTGGAAAAGATGCTTCATCGTCTTATCGGCGAGGACATTGACCTGCGAGTCGCCGTCAGTCCGCAACTCGGCAGCGTCAAAGCCGACCCCGGACAGATGGAGCAGGTCATCATGAACCTGGTGGTCAATGCCCGCGATGCGATGCCGGACGGGGGCAAGCTGACCATCAAGACGAAGAATGTCTATCTTGACGAAGAGTATGCCCGCCATCACATCGCCGTCGAGCCCGGCCACTACGTGATGCTCGCCATCAGCGACAACGGCTGCGGCATGAACGAAGAGACGCGCACCCGCATCTTCGAGCCCTTCTTTACGACCAAGGTGCAGGGCAAAGGAACCGGCCTCGGGCTCTCGACGGTCTACGGCATAGTCAAACAGAGCAGGGGCAATATCTGGGTCTACTCGGAAGAAGGCTCCGGCACGACCTTCAAGGTCTATCTGCCGCGAGTCGAAGAAGAGGTGGACGCTATACAGCAGACCCAGCAACCCCGCATGAGCGCGCAGGGCACAGAGACTCTGCTGCTGGTCGAAGACGACGAGATGGTACGCCACATGGTCAGGGAGGTGCTTGAGTTAAGCGGATACAGGGTGCTTGAGGCGAGCGACGGTCAAACGGCGCTGGTCTTGTTCGAGCGGTACGCGGAGCCGATTCATCTGATGCTGACGGATGTCATCATGCCGGGAATGAGCGGGCGTACTCTGGCCGATCAGGTGACAAGACTGCGCGCCGAGACGATCATTCTCTACATGTCCGGCTATACGGAGGACGCCATCGTTCATCACGGAGTGCTCAACAAAGGGGTGAACTTTATCGAGAAGCCGTTCACGCCTGACGCTCTGGCGCGTAAGGTGCGAGAGGTCTTGGACAAACCTCATCTCATGAGCAGAGACCACCTGCAAATACAGACCATGATGATTGAGCAAAGGTAGATAACGATGAATGAAGAATTAAAAGCCCTTATTGTTGACGACGAGCCGCAGGTGCGCCGTTTCGTGAGCGCCGTGCTCGGAGAAGACGGGTGGGACGTGCGCGAGGCTTCTTCGGCCGAACTGGCCTTCGACATGCTGCACTCGGAGGATTGGTCGCTCGTGCTCTGTGATGTGATGCTGGGGGGAGAGAATGGCTATCAAGTGCTGCGCCGCTTTAAGGAGCAGTCGCCCACGACACCTGTCATTTTGATGACGGGGCATGGAACGGCAGTCGGCGCGCTCGATGCTACCTCGCTCGGGGCCTACGATTATCTGACGAAGCCATTTGAAATGGACGAATTGCTGACACTCGCCCGCTCCGTCCGTGAGCAACTCGCCACGCGCTGCCGACCCCGCCGCCCAGACCATAATAAACCGGCCGGGGTCTACGTCTCCGACATCGAGATGATCGGGCGAAGCGCCGCGTTTATCGAGGTCATGAAACTGGTCGGCCGCATGTCGGCAACCGACCTGCCGGTGCTTGTGACGGGTGAATCGGGCACGGGCAAAGAGGTCATCGCTTCGGCTCTGCATCGTCGCAGCCGCCGTGCTCGTGGCCCTTTCATCGCGGTCAATTGCGGGGCCATCCCAGCAGACTTGATCGAAGCCGAGTTGTTCGGCCACGTCAAGGGCGCTTTTACGGGCGCGCACTCCGACCGCATGGGCCTTTGGGAAGAAGCGGACGGGGGCATTGTTTTCCTGGACGAGATTACGGAGACCTCGCCTGCCTTTCAGACCAAGCTGCTACGCGCTTTGCAGAAAGGAGAGATTCGCCGCGTCGGCTCGAACCGCGTGCAGCGTGTGGACGTGCGGGTCATCGCCGCCAGCAACCGTCGGGTTGAGCAGGAGATTGAGCAGGGACGATTTCGTCAAGACCTCTTCTATCGTCTTAATGCCGTCAGCATTCATCTCCCGCCCTTACGAGAGCGGCGGGAGGATATCCTTCCGCTCGCGAGCAGCTTTGCCGAGCGCGGCCGAAGCAGTACGCCTGCGATCAGCTTCTCGCCGGAAGCCCTCTATCTTCTGGAGAACTATCCATGGCCCGGAAACATACGTGAGTTGGAGAACGTCGTAGTGCGCGCAGTGGCGCTCTCCAGCGGCGTCGTGCGCCCCGAAGATTTGCCCGATCACATACGCGGCTACCAGACGCCCATGAGTGAAGTCGCTTCTGAGCAGGAAACGGACGCGGAGCAGCAGCGGCACGATGACAGGTGGTTAACCCTCTCAGAGATGGAGGCCAGCTACGTCAAGCGTGTGCTCAATCACACGAAGGGGAATAAACAGGCCGCCTCAAGACTTCTCAACATTGACCCTAAGACCATCGAGCGAATGATCCGGCGCTACGACATAGAGATCGAGTACGGTATCAAAATCAGGTGAGAGCACGGCAACGTTAATACTCCTGGCTTTCTCTTACTTGATCTGGGCTTAACCCTCTAGCCTACTACTATGACATTAAACTGTGCGCTAGCCGAAACATCCACGCCTCTTATCAGCCAGCGATTCACCGGGCAGGTGCCGAAGGCCGCGCTGTCCATGTAGGTCACCTCCAGGTGAAAGCGCGTAACGGCCGCCCCGTTCGAAATAGACCTGATGCTGCTCCAGAGACACAGATCCGTGCCTTTGTGACAGTCTTCCAGACAAGTCTCGGACGGTAATCAGGAAGAGATAAGAACCACCTGGGAGAGCCCGTCTCTGTTGATTCTGAAGAGGCCGTTCAAGAAGATTGCCCTGACGTGTATCAGAGTCGAATACTTTTTGGCTCCGTCAGCGCGAAGGCTTCGACTCTCATCTGATAGACCTCGCCCAGAGAGACAAAGCGCACAGAATCTGTTGAAGCGCTGGCCGTAACAATTGGCCCGGGGAGTGCGTTCTCGGTTTGAGCAAAGATGAGATTGACGGAAACTAATTGTAAAAAGAGGATTGCGAGAGAGCGGCGGATGGTAGTCATGGGGATTGCCCTCGAAAATTGAGGGCGAGGCTGAAGCTCAAGGCAACAGCATACGGGTTACTTGTCGGCTGGGAAAATAATGAGTCTTGAATAGGGCGAACTGAACCTGCTACTGCTGGACGCCTAGTCTCTGGCACAAGAAATGAATAAGTGTCCTCGGGGTGGCCGGTGCGCCCGGTAAACGCTCCCCATGGGGCAAAGCGCTTGGTATTTTTGACCATTGCTCTACCTTTCTGCCTGACAGGTTCTAATGGAACGACAGCAGCAGCTCGCCTGAGTGAGAAGATAAATGACCCAATGTACCCGGCGTCCGTCGAGGCGCATTCTCGTTGCCGATGATGACCCGGAGAATTTAAGGCTCATGCGGTCACTCGTAGAGGGGGAGGACTGCCTCATGGTATCGGCTTCGGATGGACGTGAGGCTTACAGAATACTGGCGCAGGATGACGATTTTCTGATCTGCATCTTTGCTGGGGTGATGCCTTACCTGGGCGGCTCGGAGTTGCTCGGCTACATGCATACGGAGAAGCGCTTTAAGCGGATTCCAAAAATTATGATGCTAGCGGTAGAGCATTCAGCGATTCCCGCCGGGAACCTTGCCGCAGGCGCTACGGCTTACTTGCAGAAACCGATCTCGCCCATGCATATGCGGGCTATTCTTCATATGCTCGTTAATAGAAGCAGGGAGCATAAAGGCTCGGCGGCATTTTCGGTCGTCGGCAGCATGGATATACGCCCAGAACCAAGCCTTTGATGGTTAGCATCGGCGCGATTGAATTTGAAGACCTCAAGCTCTCCTCTGACAGCCTGAGGCCCTTTCAAACTTAGCCATTACCATGCTTTATATTACATGCCCATGCCGCTGAGCATCGCCCGTTCCTTGTCATCGTCCTGGAGTTCGGAAATGAGGGCTTCAGTCGTGAGCATCAAGCCAGCGATTGAGGCTGCGTTTTGTAGGGCGCAGCGCGTGACTTTCGCCGGATCTATAATGCCTGCGGCCACGAGGTCTTCAAAGTTCTCGGTCGCGGCGTTATAGCCGAAATTAACATTCTTCTCGGCGCGAACTTTCTCGACAATGACAGCCCCTTCTTTGCCAGCATTCTGGACGATCTGCCGCAGGGGCTCTTCAAGGGCTCGCTTGACGATAGTGACGCCGATCTGCTCGTCCACATCGCCGCTCACTGCGCCGTCTCCGTTCGACTCGAAGATTTTGAATTTGTCGAGCGCCTTCGCTGCACGAATCAATGCCACGCCGCCGCCTGGCACTATGCCTTCCTCGACCGCCGCGCGGGTTGCGTTCATCGCGTCTTCAACGCGCGCTTTCTTCTCTTTGAGTTCGGTTTCGGTGGCCGCCCCGACGCGAATCACCGCCACGCCGCCGACGAGTTTCGCCAGCCGCTCCTGTAGTTTCTCGCGGTCGTAGTCTGACGAACTGTCTTCGATTTGAGCTTTGAGCGTTTTCACGCGAGCTTGCAGGTCGTCCGCTTTGCCCGCGCCATCAATGATGATCGTGTTCTCTTTGTCAATCGTGACTTTCCTGGCGCTGCCCAGGTCTTCGAGCTTCACGTTCTCCAACTTGATGCCGAGGTCTTCGCTGATGACATGGCCTCCGGTCAGGATCGCTATGTCTTCGAGCATCGCTTTGCGACGATCACCGAAGCCCGGTGCTTTCACCGCCGCGACGTTCAATGTGCCGCGCAGTTTGTTGACGACAAGCGTTGCGAGAGCTTCGCCTTCAACATCCTCTGCGATGATCAAAACCGGCTTGCCTGCCTTGGCCACCTGCTCAAGCACGGGCAGGATGTCTCTCATCGAAGAGATCTTCTTCTCGCTAAGGAGAATGAACGGATTTTCCAGTACAGCTTCCATGCTTTCAGGGTCGGTGACAAAATAGGGCGATAGGTAGCCACGATCGAGCTGCATGCCTTCGACGAACTCCAAATCCGTCTCCATCGTCTTTGACTCTTCGACAGTGATGACGCCGTCCTTGCCGACCTTGTTCATCGCTTCGGCAATCAACTCGCCGATAGCCCTATCGCCGTTCGCCGAGATAGTGCCGACCTGTGCGATCATCTCGCCTTTGACCGGCTTGGCCATCTTCCGGATCTCTGCCGTTGCGCGTTCGACCGCCTTGTCAATACCGCGCTTGAGGGCCATCGGGTTAGCGCCCGCGGCGACCGTCTTGACGCCCTCGCGGAATATGGCCTGCGCGAGCACGGTTGCCGTCGTCGTGCCGTCGCCCGCCACGTCGGAGGTCTTGGAGGCGACCTCTCTGACCATCTGCGCGCCCATGTTCTCCATTGAATCCTTGAGATCAATCTCTTTCGCCACCGTCACGCCGTCTTTCGTGATCGTCGGACTGCCATGCTTCTTATCGAGCACGACGTTTCTGCCTTTCGGCCCGAGCGTGATTTTCACCGCGTTGGCAAGAGTGTTAACGCCGCGCAAAATCGCCGCGCGCGACTCTTCGCCATGAACTATTTGCTTTGCCATAATCTTTATCTCTTCTCCTCATCAAAATTGCCTGTGACATCCCCGAAGTGACTTCAGCTATTAAGTCCCCTGCCGTCGAAGGACTACCTGCCGCTCTTCTTGCCGACTGTTGCAGAACCTTTACCAGCAGCAGAACCCGCCGCCGCGCCCGCGCGCTCTATGATTCCGAGAACCTCATCCTCGCGCATGATTAAAAGCTCTTCACCGTCGATCTTGATTTCAGAACTGCTATATTTGCCGAACAGGACGCGGTCACCGGCCTTAACGTCCAGGGCCTGGCGCGTGCCGTCTTTCCTATATTTGCCAAGACCTGCGGCGATCACTTCGCCCTCTTGCGGTTTCTCTTTGGCCGAGTCAGGGATAATGATTCCGCCGCGAGCCTGCGCGCCTTCCTCAATGCGCTTCACGATTATGCGGTCGTGTAGAGGTGTGATATTCGTCGTCATAACTTACTCCGATCTCCTTTTCCGTTTTTTTACCAAGAATTAAAGTCCCGGTACGATGAAAGCTCTCAACGCTCTTCACTGGGGCCAAAGGGCCCTAATCAAGACATCCACTCATGGTTTAGACCGTACAGGGAAGGTAAGCACCCTTTGCTTCATGGTAGTTGGGCTATAGGCATCAGTTAACCTGGTGGATTCCAGATTGTCTGAGAAGGGAGTGAGCTAGGCTCGGTTCTGAACGACTGTACACTAGACAGGATTATATATCAAGTGTAGAATATAATTTGCATGCATGACATATATCGCATGTGGTAATACTGAATTTTAGATGAAGGATGGGTATTGTGATTGAGCTGCGAATTGACGAGTTGCTGGATGCGCACGGGCGGTCTTTCTACTGGCTGGCGAAAGAAACAGGCATCAGTCACACGACGCTATGGCGGTTGAAGAAGGGCAAGGCGCTGGGGATTAACTTCAGTACTTTGGAGAGCATCTGCCGGACGCTAGACTGTCAACCGGGTGACGTGCTGAGACTGGCGAGTGCCAGGAAGGCTGGCAAGAGACAAGGTATCAAAAGCAGGCGTGTCTCATAATCCAGGAAGCTTTGACCCACTTGACGATACTCTAAATATGGAAACAATGGACGATCAATTGCTTCAGCTAAGACGCGAAAGCTACAAGGCCGCTGCCGATTACTACAGAGCCATGGAGCATTGGCAGACTGTCTCGCGAGCCCAGGAAAAGGGCGCGGCGTTGAGGGCCACCCTGCAACAGTGTCGAGATATTGCGGCAACCTATCACAGTGCCTTAGAAGCAGTGAGCGCCCATCTGCTCACTCTTGAACCCAGAAAACTTGTGACTGAAGAAATAGGACGGGTACTAAAGCTTCAAGACCTTCTAGACCGCGAGATAAAACTGATCTTCTAGTCGTGAGCTTTTCATACGTCCGATCTTCACACTGGCCCACTGCGCGGGAATCATCTTACTTGACATATATACTGTATGTGAGATATAATAAGTGAGAATCGAGTCCAGCTCACTCCCTTCTCAGACAATCTGGAATCCACCAGACCACCTGAAACCCACAGCTAAACTTCCTAAGGTGTGACAATGCCTCTCGCTAGCCCTCCGAGGGAAAGCGACGGAGAAACTACAATGAAGAACCTTCATATCAAAGAGCGTCAGGTCGAAAACGTGGTCGTTCTGGACATGGACGGCAATATGAGAATCGGCGAAGGCGGCGTCGTGTTCGTTAATACGATTCGTCGCCTGCTGGAAGAAGGTCAGAGGAAGATTCTTTTGAATCTGGCTGGGATCACCTACATTGATTCGAGCGGCTTGGGAGAGCTGATTGCAAGTCACAAGGTCTTGAAGAAGAATGACGGGCAGGTAAAGCTGCTTCATCTGACAAAGAGAGTTCGCGAATTGATGGTCATCACGAAGCTTCTGACGGTCTTCGACGTTTACGATAGCGAAGCAGAGGCCCTCGACAGTTTCAAGAGTCCCGCATCAAAGCCCGAAGAGCTTCAGCCTGCCCTTGTGTGAGGCACCCATTATGAAAAGCATCCTTGAAAGAAACGAATGTATCAGCCGTTGATGGCTACATCGAGGGGAAACTTGAAGGAGAAAGATGATGTCGAAATTTGATGAAGATGATCTGGGACTGCCGGAGAGCCCGATCTTTTCCAACTATTCAAATCGCCTTTGGCAGCCGCACACGCGACATGGATCAGTCCAATCGCCCCACAGATCAGACTTAAATACTGATGGGCCGCGACAGGTGCAAGACGAACTGTCGCCAGCCGGGGTTGGGTCGGGGCACATGTCTCTGGCAAATCGCAGGGATAAGGGTACTAAAAACCGTGCATAGGCTAAATGCCTGCGCAATTGGTAGTCGCACAATTGCTTTCGCGCTTGACCTGATCTTGAAACAAATGGTGGAGGTAAGACATGAGTGAGATTAAAAAGGGCCGGACAAATGTCATCGCAGCCGTGATCGGTGTCCTGTCAATTGCGGCAATCGCCATCTGGCAGTTCTATCTGTTCGTGATGTTCAAGAATGCCAATGGCGTGGTGGACGTTCAGGGTGGCTCGCATCATCTGTGGTGGGCCATTGGCATAGGTTTTATTGCCTGCCTTGTAGGATTCATGGCGTTCTCAGTTTTGCTGCGCTATGACAAGAATGACGAGATGCACATCACTTCCTGAGCCGCGGCTCAGCAAGTCTCAAACGATAAATAGTATGTCGTTGAAGATTTCCCAATTAAGGAGATACCAATGAGCAGTATGTATGCCATGCAACGGGCTAATGGTGATTGGTTCGCCGTTAAAGATGAGGGACGTTTGCGAGTGCCTGTTTTTCAGAGCACCAGTGCGGCGATGCAAGCGCGTGCGCGCAATTCAGGGATGATGCTCTTTAGACCTATGGTGCTCAATGAGCGTGCGCTGAATGACCTGATATCCACAGATGAAGGCAGCACTTGCTTCTGGCTTGTGAATAATCCGGAAGTTAATCTGAGCCGGGGCAGCCCATTGGAACACGCCCAGCTTGTCCTTCTCATACGCGATTCCATACAAAAATTGCAGGAACGCTAATGCGGCAGGTTTGAGATGGAAAAGATATCTAGCTGCAATGCACCTTTGTGCAATACAAAAAATTAATGGGGAACCGGAGCACTTTATGATTAGGACAGATCAAGCGACACACAACGGGTTCAGCCACATCTCGAATGAGGAGGTGTGGCCGGAGATAGATTCAAGGTATCGGCTGATTGTCGTCGCGGCTTTAAGAAGCAAGCAGCTCAAGCGCGGCTCACTGCCACGGATTGCTGCCGATCCACAGAGGCGTAAAGCAACGAGCATCGCCATCGAAGAGGTCAAACAGGGGCTTGTCCCTTTCACGACCATCGTCGAGGCCCGAAATGACAATGGTCGTCATCCGGCGCGTCAAGACACTCTGGTTCTGACAGACAGTTGAACGCGATCGGACAAAGATTGCACAGGATGACTCCAAGCTCATTGGAGAAGAGGGTAAATATGGTGAAAGATAATTTACTGGGCGCGGCAGTCAGAATACGTCGCGGATGGCACGGAGGCAGAACCGGGAAAGTAATAGTTTGTAATCGCCACGCCAGCCCGGCTTCTTCATACCTTGAGCTAAAAGTTCAGCTTGATGGAAGCAGCGAGATAGTGAAGATATACGGCGATGATGATCTGGAGGTACTCCACGCATGACCTCCTGCCTTAGCGCTTTAACAACCCGGGCGGAGTTGTTAAAGGTTCCAGAAGCCTTGAAAGGTCAAAGACAGTTAAGATGTACAGACTAAAAGTCTATACCGATCTGGTAAGCATGGACACGCCCATCGGAGGCGGAGTGTTCTACTGCCATCGCGCAGGCGGGCCATATTATCGCTGGTGCGATCAGAAGGGGCTCGATCAATGGCATTTCGCCCGCGTGCATCCGTCTGACTGGACGCTTAAGGCGCTCCGCCGGTCGAGTAAGAAAGCTATGCCGCTGGCGTTGCAAGCAGGAGCATAGATGCACACTACTTGCCATAGAGAGCCTCGAATCGGACGCTACAGATCGCGCAGGTAAAATGATGATGACAATCAGCAGCAACACAGAGAAGCCATTTACAGCGACATTCATGGATGTTGGCCCGAAGGTTCAATTGGAGTTGATGAATACGACCGATCAGCCCCTCAAGTGCGTCGAGATTCTCACTGTCTTTTTGAAAGATGAAGAGACTCCGGGCGGTGGCCCTTCACGAGCCAATATTAAGTTCAAGGATGTAGAGTGTATATACCCGAAAGAAAAGGCTGTCTTGTCTCACAGAACCTGGATCGATGGTAAACCGGCGGATCCTACGCATGACCAGTTGGAACGTCTTAAAGTGATAACAGGTCAGGTCAAACCTTACGTACTGGATATTTCATGGCAGGATACGGAAGGGAAAACACGCTTTCAACGGATAGCCATAGGGCACTGATGAGCCGGTTATATGTTATATCCAAAATTAGAGGCGAAACTGCATCACGCCAGGCACGCTCTCGAAAGCGCAACCGGTGAAAACATCAGTGAGTTTTGCAAACAGTATCTAGCACTGCTCGCCGAATATCGCAGTGAACTTTATAAACTTCCCGGCACGCCCGGTATCAATCTATGGTCAGAGTCACCCTTATCAAGCGAAGATATTGACAAGACCCGGAAAGCAGTCCGCGTTGCGATTGAAAAAACCACGCAGGAGCGCAATCGGACGGCAGCGCTCCTCCGTTCGCTTACTGCCGTGAGCGGCTATGAAGCCGTAGAGACACTTAACAGGCGCAAATACAAGGGCCATGATAACTGGGAATTGAGAGCAGGCGGGGTCGGGTTTAGCGGTGGCGGTGATGGCGACAGGATGACAATACAAGAAGCCGTTGAAACAACAAGTATGGTTAGACGCGAGGAATACATCGCACAAAAGGCAGATTCGGCGGGCGCGAACTTAACGATGTGCCCCGGTACTGCCTATCCCGAAACGACCTGGAGTCTCTGAAGCAGGTGCCTCATGATAGTTTGTGAATTCTGTTTGCAGTACAAGCCGGATGGCAAATGCGAGCTTGGCCTTAACATCGCCAAGGGGATGAGCTGTCGTGAGTTTGGCCCGGGCATAGAGAAATTCTGCTCCAATCCGAAAGATTTCGTGAGTCCGGGCCAGATCATCCAGATGGCTGTCTTTTTTGGAATGAAGGGAACGGAACTCAAGAAGGTCAAGCTGATGGCGGCACGAGAAGAAAGCTCAAGGTCGCAAATATCAAACGCCCGGACAGCGGCCGTCTTGTGAGGCATTAAGGTAGCTTTAAGAGTCAATTCGCGGCGATAATTCAAACTCTCGACGCCGAGACTCCGGCCCGCAACTTTGCCAGCGAGGTTCGCATACTGATAGCAAAATGGCTTTAATGAAAAGAGGTGAAAAGCAATGACCACGGAAACGATGAGGCAGGAGGCCGATGCGCGTGCAGAGGGCATGAAAGCAGATGAGGGAATGACAGCTCGCCTGACTGCCCCTTTGCTGACGTTTGATCTGGCGGATGAAATCGAGCAACTAAACAACCAGGAGCACTGGCTCAAGGGTGGCCGAATCTCAAAGACTCTAGTGAAGCATTCCGATTTCAGAATCGTGCTGATGTTCATGAAGGCCGGAACGCTGATGCAGGAGCACAAGACTGACGCCAGAATCTCCATCCAAGCCCTCAGCGGACGACTGCTTATCAAGCTCGACAGGCAAACAGTCGAACTCCGGGCGGGCCACTTATTGGTACTTGAGAAGGGCCTCATGCACGATGTTAACGCCTTAGAGGAAAGTGTCTTCCTACTCTCGATTTCGTGGCCGCACGGAGTTGACCAGGAGCCAAAGGGAAGCGCCTAGCCTTGTTGTGCCGTCTCTGGTTTTCCAGAGGGGAGACATGTGTAAGGCACGCGCATGGAGAGCGCATTCATTAAACGGCATCGTCCGGCACTGTTAATACCACGCCGGTCTGGTCTTTGTGACGATCCAGCAACGGCTTTTCAAGTTGGAAGGAAAAATGAAGAATCTAAAACATATCATTTCTGTATTTATCACGATCAGACGTATCGTCATGGTATTGCTCCTCATCACGCTCATGGGTCTCGGCCTGAACATAGCCGCGCAGGCGCAACACAGGCGCTCGACGCGAGCTTCGCGCACGCGCACGGCTCGCCACACTCTTGTAAATTCACGGTTGACCGGAACCTATCGCTTTGACAGGGCACGTAGCGAGGATGCGAGGACTGCTGCCGAAAGGGGAACGAACGACCTGCCGCCGGGAGTACGAGAACGCGTCTTCGATGATGTATGGGCCCGGCTTGCATCGCCTGACGCGCTCGCCATCGAACGACACGGGAGCAATTTCTCCATCGTTTCTTCAAGCGCTCCCCGGATCACGTTTGACGCCAACGGGCAGGAACGCTCCGAGTCGGTCGGCGACGATAACATGATGCGCGCGCGCGCGACAGTTGACGGCGACATACTGGATGTCAACACATCGGTGGATGGGAGCAGCGACTTCAACGTCACATTTGAATCGCTGGATAACGGGCGCAGGCTCGGCGTGACCCGCCGCATCTTCAACGCACAACTCGACCAGCCAATCATCGTCAAAAGCTTCTACAATAAGAGTTCCAATATCGCTCAGGGGAACATTTATGGCGGCCCACGTTCGTTTTAGCAGAAAAGGATTAAGAAAGATCGTACAGGTATAGATTATGAACACGAACCATCGCATCAAAATCATCAAACGCGTCGAGCGCGAGCGGCAGAGAGAAGCGGCGGTTGCAAAAAGACTGGCATCTGCTGCTCACATTGCGCGAGGGAAAGCCCTTGATGCTGCCATGACCATCAAGGGCTGGGTCGGCGAAATGCGACAACGCAAGCAGCAAAGCACCGTAACGACGCCGCGCTTCGAGAGTTTATTTGAGGAAACAGCGTAGGGCGATTGATATACAGAAGCAACTTTATCTATTCTTTGGAGAATTTATATTGACTAAGAGTTGATCGAGAGACTTTATGATGAAGCTCCTCGGTAAGAACTTGTTTGCTTCCTGAGTCCATTATTACAAAGAAGGCTGTTATGAGCGAGAACGAAAAACCAAATGTGAACACGAACACGGCGGAGTTCAAACAAGGAGTAGAAGCTGGACTCAATTCCGAAGAAGATACACGGAACTGGCAAGCCGGTAATAAATTAGGCCAGGCGCTGAAAAGTGAAGATCAGATTAAAGCGCCGGTTGAAGATGTTCCGCTTTTTCTTAAGGATGGCGGATCAGATGGCCGAAAGGGAAATGCTCAGGATGAGAAGGACGGGATGGAAGAATAACCCCGTCTTATCTTAACGAAGCGATGCATTGACGGCTTAACTTAGTCGCAGGTGTCATATAAAGGATTCGCTATGAGTGAAGACGTACAACCTGAAATCGTCAAATCAACTCCCCCGAGACAGCGCTTCGTCATTTATGCCGTCGTGCTGCTCGTCGTCTTCCTGCTTGGCTTCATTCCAATGTGGCTCAAGGCCCGTGAATGCGCCAGGGGTCTTGCCGAGTCGGAGCACCAACTAATTCTTGTCAGGATGCAGAGTAATCTTGCCTCGGCGGTTATTGACGCGCGCCGAGGCGATTATGAGCCCGCCCGTCAGGCTACAAGCCAGTTCTTCACATACATAAGTGAAGAAATTGATAAGGGGGCTGCTTCCGCCTTCACACAGGCCCAAAGAGAGGGAATGCAGCCATTGTTAACCCGACGAGATGACATCATCACTCTGCTTGCCCGCAGCGACCCTGCTTCGGCAGACCGGCTATCCGATCTATTTGTTTCATATCGTAAGATCATGAGCGGCTGATGGTCACGACAACCATAGCGCCAGTGTGCGCATCATAGTTTGTAGTTGAATCCTTCTCTTGCGCATTGACGGTGATGTGCCACCCGCCTCGAAACTGGCGGCGGCGTTCTGGATGGTTCGAGAGCAGGCCGATTTTCACTTACAGAAGCCGCTCTCCCAAAGAGCACCCGAACTAGGAAGCCTTCGCTGCTACCGTTTCATCGAAGTCACTTTTATTCGAAGCTTCTCTTTACACTCCTAAATAGTGGAGAGGAAAATACATTTATGTCTATGAAACTTTACGTTGGTAATCTCTCGTTCGAGACTTCAGGCGAGAATCTGCAACAGCTCTTCGCGCAGGCCGGGACGGTCGAATCGTCTACAGTCGTGGAAGACCGCGAGACGGGTCGCTCACGCGGCTTCGGCTTCGTCGAGATGTCTTCCAAAGAAGAAGGCGCGGCAGCCATCGCGCAATTCAATGGCAAGGAAGTCAATGGTCGCGCGCTGAACGTCAACGAGGCCAAACCGCGCGAAAATCGCAATGGCGGACGCAGCAATTACGGCAGGTGATCGCACAGATCGGGCTCACTCAAGTTAACCGAGCGACCCTGATAAACCATGAAGCGCCCCGGCGACAAAACAGTGTCGCCGGGGCGCTTTACTTCCTTCAAGCTGCTTTTCCACCTGTGTCGTGCGAGCCGACTCTTCTCGGGTGACGCTACATGAGGTCTCACCGCTTACGCCTGATCCAACCTCGGACTGCGCAAAGCAGCGATTATGTACATCAGACACAAGGCCCTTACCCTTCCGCCCGCGCCTCGACCATCAGCAGTCCTTTATAAGTAGTAGCAGCGCGGCACGCTCGGTCGAGGTCGTGCGTGAAGCGACGAGCCAACTATTTTGCTGCCTCGCAAGGCGACCCATGGCCTTGCGGAGCCTTATACAAGCGTTGGTGGAATAGCTGCCATCATCGTTGACCTTTTCCGCCAACGCGATCAGTTGTCAAAGGAGCGTATTGATCGTGACGTTCGCTGCAAATTTCATGGCTCTCAGCCAATCACAATTAGAAGGAGCACAAACTTCTACCGGCGGAGGGATTTTTATCGCCGTCGCTTGGACTGCCATCGCCGCTATGTGGCTGGCAACTTCATACAGTTCCAGGACACTTCGTAATCACCCGAGCAAAAGGACGGCGGGCGTGTAAACACCCATGAATCACAGGTGTTAATACGCTTTCGGTCGGAAGCCCTCTCATTTAGGCTGGTGAAGTCGGCAATTGCTGGCACGCGTGATGGAAACGGCGAGTCCTCGCTATTTTCATCCGAATCATCCGTCATCTGAATCGAGGAGAATAAGGTAATGCAGACGGCAACAAGGGTAGAAGAAAGGTCGCTGCCCAACAACACCGGCACAGAAGAGCAGTGTAGGCGGGAAACCGTTGAAGGTTTGTCGCGTCTCCTGGCGGACACGCACATGCTGTATCTGAAGACGCATAGTTTCCACTGGAACGTGACGGGGCCAATGTTTTACACGCTGCACCTGATGTTCGAGGAGCAGTACAGGGAGCTATGGCAGGCGGGCGACCTCCTGGCTGAACGCATCCGCTCGCTCGGCTTCACTGCGCCGGGTTCATACAGAGAGTTTTCCAGGCTCACCTGCCTCCATGAGGCGGAAGGCGTCCCCGCAGCCGAGGAGATGCTCCGCCAGTTGGTCAGGGATCACGAGACGGTCGCCCGCACGGCTCGCTTTGCCCTATCTGTTGCGCGCTCCGCTGTTGACGCGCCGACAGAAGGTCTGCTCACCGGGCGCCTAACGGCTCACGAGAAGGCCGCATGGATGCTCAAAAGCTTGTTGGCAGAAGAAAAATAAGGAGGCATTATGGATTTAGGCGGAGTTATCGTTGTCGCACTCGGCATATTGTTCTTTTTCGGATGCGCGGCGTGGCTTGAGATTCACTCACGAAAACAGAATCGTTCCGACCCGCAAGATGTGCAGCCGCGACAACCCACCGGTACGACCACGTCCGCCCGGCAGGCGTTGAACAGGCGCGTGGCGAGGAGTGAGTAACGGCCCACACGCACAGCGAAACGCCGAGTGAATTGTGAGACAATGAGTGGAGAAAGGAGGATACGGCGATGCCGGATCAGATTGCCAGAAAGCGTCTGAAGAGAAAAATGCTCGACCGATGGGAGAACGAGGGCGGAATGGTCAACGCCAACCCGACAAGCGCGGATGAGGGCACACCGACGAGCGGCCATGAGGGCGAGGGTGAGCAACTATCGGCTTCGCGCGATAACGCGAAGGTCGGCGCTCCCGCATCTCCCACAAAGAAGCGCAAGCTTACTCGGAAATGAGCCGGGCTCAAGATGCGACGTACAGAGACCGGGGTGTTTGAGTTACGCGGACAAATGCGAAGCTCAAGTGTGTTTTAATTCCGTCACGCGCGAGCGCGTTCACCTTCACCCTTGCGGGTTGATACCTATTCTCACCTGACAACGATGACGCGCCCCGGGCTGAGCAACTCGCCGTTCCAGAGATAGCCGCGAAGGTTCTCCTCATACACAGTGCCGGACTCATAATTTTATGGTTGGAGCGTGAGAGGGGGGCTTGAGTCAAATCAGTGATCCCTATTACTCAACTGTTAACTCGCCCACGTCGTACTCGTCGCATAAACAAAGGTAGCTGAACGCGAGCGCCTCATCATCCAGCCTGTCGCTCAAATCAAGTTCGCGCGGCGGCACGCAGTCTCGCAGTTGGTTGAGCGACCAGAGCATGAACTGGCGAATCGGTCGCCCGCGGTGCGGGTAATCCATAGCCTCCTGCTCCAGCGCGTGAACGATAGCAAGGGCGGATTCATCCTGATAGTTTTTCCCATCGATCTGAAAAATCATGCACACCCCCTGCTCCAAACCCGCTTGCTGTCATCGCGGGCTTCAACACCTCTTTGCCCTTCGCATTACAGCCTGCTCCGAATCGCCTCGCCATCTTATTTTCTTTTCTAACCGTGAGCGAGAGTGTTATCACGCGCCGGGCGCAGGTGTTTTCTCTTGTGATGGAGGTCTGGATGATTTGTTATACTGAGAAGAAAAAAGACTGGGTCTGAGCTGAGGACTTGGAGGCGAAGGTTGAGCATCCGTGGGCGATTACTTGCTTTGGCGCTGGGCGCGGTCATCCCTCTTGTACTTCTCGGCCTCGCGATGCTGTGGGTGGTATGGGGCGCGAAGGAACAACAGCTCAACGAGTCTCTGGAACAACAGGCGGAGTTGGCGGCCGTCGTCTTCGACCGCTGGCTCGACGCACAGAGGCAACCGCTCATCACTATCGCCTCTTACCCCGCCGGACAATTCAGGGATGCGGCGGCGCTCGAAGCCGACTTGCGCGCGGCGACGGCCCGTCGCCCGCACTGGATTGACGTGCGCGTCCTCGACGCGGGCGGGAGGGTCGTAGCTGCACACCCGGCGGACGCAGAGAGTCTACCGGCAGGACTCGCCGAGAGGCTGATGGCGGAAGCTCACAGCGGAGAGTCGGCCATCGAAACAGACTGGACGCGTGGAGAGGGCCGCTATGTCCTCGCCGTTGCTGCGCCAATGGATGGCGGCGGCGCTTGCATAGCACGCATCGACGGGGCGGCGCTCAGAGACCTGTTTCGCGGTATCGCATTACCGGAACGCGCACTCGTCATCACCCTGCTCGATTCGCGCAGGCGCGTGATCTATCGCAGCCAGACGCCGGAATCCACCCTGGGCCTTGATCTGAGCGACGCTCGTGTCTTGTCTGCGCTCGGCGACCGGAGCACTGCGGTCGTCACCGTCACGAGTACCATTGACGGTGTCGAGCGCGTGTACGGACTGGCGCACGCAGGCCGCACGGGCTACGTGACGATGGTCGGCGTACCGAGCACCGTCCTCTACGCGCCCGCAAGGCGTCAGCTCACCACTTATGCACTGGTCAGTCTGGTCGTAGTCTTCGGCACCTTGACGGCGGCGCTCCTCATCGCGCGGAGCATCGCGCGTCCCGTGCGCCTGCTCGGGTTCGCCGCGCAGCAGTTCGGGGAGGGGAACTTCTCGGCGCGCGCGCCCGACGCCGGTGGGGACGAGATTTCACGGCTCGGCGTGAGCTTCAACGCGATGGCGGAGCGATTGGAGAAGAGGGAAACGCGCATGGCTGAACTGGACAGCTTGAAGTCGGACTTCGTCTCAAGCGTCTCACACGAGCTGCGCACGCCGCTGACGACGATCAAGGCGCTGACGAGACTCCTGATGCGCGACGGCCTTGAAGACGCGAAGCGGCGCGAGTACCTGGATACGATTTCGGTCGAGTGCGACCGGCAGATAGACCTCGTCCTCAACCTGCTCGACCTATCGCGCCTCGAAGGGGGTGTCTTTCGTATCACGCACGAGCGTGTGGACGTGGCGGAAGTCGTTTCGTCCGTCGTTAAGTCAGAGACAAGGGCGGCGGAAAAGAGGGGCCATGAACTCAGCGTCGAACCTGTCGAAGACATTCCCGGCGTGTGCGCCGACCCGAAGGCGCTGCGCCGGGTGCTGTCGAACATCATCGAGAACGCCATCAAGTACACGCCCGACGGCGGGCGCATTCGTCTTTCGGCGCGCGCAGACGGCGACGAGGTGTTGATTGGCGTGACGGATAACGGGCGCGGCATCCCCACTGAGGATATGCCTGTTCTCTTCGACAAGTTTCACAGGGGGCGTCCCGCGACGCACTCTGAGGCCATGCGAAATGCCACGACGGACGCAGAGCTTTTAGAGGACGCCGACGTGTCCGGCGTCGGCCTCGGCCTCTACTTAGGCCGCAACGTCATGGAGCAGATGGGGGGTCGTATCAGCGTCGAATCGGAAGTCGGGCGTGGGAGCAAGTTCACGTTGCACCTGCCCGTGTGGCGTGACGCAGGTTGCGGCAAACAACCCAAAGAGGAGGTTGGAAATGGCGAAACAGCTACTGGTCGTCGATGATGATCCGAGCCTCCTGCTCGCCGTGTCGGAGACGCTGCGGGCGGAAGGCTACGAGGTGTTAACGGCGCGCCGGGGCGCGGAGGCTCTGGTGCGTGTCGCCGAAAGCTTACCCGACCTTATTATCAGCGACATCCGCATGCCGGGCATGGACGGCTACGCGCTCGCGCGTAATCTACGCGCGAGCGCGCGCACACGTCTCATCCCGATCATCTTCCTAACGGCGAAGGACGAGACCGCCGACCGCATCGCGGGATTCCGCACGGGCGTGGACGCCTATCTCACAAAGCCTTTCGAGCCGGAGGAACTCGCGGCGGTCGTCAAGAGCATTCTAGACCGAGTGCAGCGGACTCACTCCGACCTCGCGCGCATGTTCGGAGAGCAGGAGACAGAAGGCGATGAGCTAATACGCGACGAAGATTTAACGGACGCGGAGTGGCGCGTCGCCGAGGCGGTCGCTCGCGGGCTTTCAAACAAAGAGATCGCCGCCGAACTTAACCTCAGTCTGAGGACGGTGGAGGGTCACATCAGCCGCATCCTTGACAAAAAGAGTCTGAGCAACCGCGTCGAGCTTGCGCTCCACGTCAGGGAGCACAAGCAACACGATTGAGCTTCCCATCCTCCACAGCCTCTTAATACCGCTTCTTAACCCGCCGTCTAAAGTCAACGGATGTTGCGCGTTTCGTGCGCACGATAGGTCAAGTGTTAACACCCGCGCGACTCAGGAGTTAACACGCTATCTCCTGCCAGCCCTCTCCTCTAAGGTATAGAAGATGCTGATCGCTGCGCGCGACGGACTTACAGGCCGAAGCGACTGTTACCGGGCGAGAACAGTCGCATCACGCGAATGCCTTGGAGTTCTGGCAGCGCGCGATCAGCAGCCAATTAATCAGTGAGCGTAGCGAGGGCAGAGGTTTATCAAAGGGTGTGCTTCAGCAGGTAGATGCGTGAAGCGCGGTCACCGCCAAGCGATTACGCTGTGAGGGTTATCCGGCATGGCAGGAAATGATAACGGGTACATCGTTTTACCGGGAGGCAGAACTGAAAAGAGGTTGGGCGAAAGCTGGCTTGAGATTCTGAAGCGCTGGCTTGTCGTGTGCCCGCAATGCGCTGAAATCTGGCTTGTCGTGGGCGCGCGCGAAAACGACCCGTACATATGCAAGGACTGCGGGCACAGTTTCACCATCAGGTTTTCAACCACGCCTGGCGACAGCCTGCCCGCCTGAGGTCACGGCAGCGCGGGAGAGTAAGTTTTCATATTTAGAGGGAGGATTGTTATGTCATATCGGGAGCCAATGGTGATTAGAGAGCCTGATCTACGGTGGCCTATCTATCTCATCGCAGCGATCATTACCACCCTGTTTGTGTTGCTGCTGGCGGGAGTGCTTCATCTGTCTGTGAGGCAGCCCCTTTCAAGGGGTTTCAATGAACCGCAACTCGAACGAGCGATCCGTCCGGGAGCGCCGGAGTTCGAGCAGTTGCGAGAACAGATTGTGGTGGAACAGCTTGTAGCGATGGAAGCGTTGCATCCCTTCAACGACATGGCGGTCGAGATGAACGCGACCGTGAGGAACGCTACGGGGCGCACCGTCAGCGGGCTGGAAATGCGCGGCACGGTTCTGGACGCGCAAAGCTCGCGGTTGCGCGAACGCACGGTGGTTGTCATCCCCGCGCGGCAGACTGCGCTTGAGCCGGATGAAGCGATCAATGTACGCATTTTGCTGGAGGGAATAAGTCCCGATTTAGAACGCGCCGGTGTGCTGATGGAAGTCACAGGGGTGCATTTCGATTGAGCTTGGGTTTTGTGGTGAGACCAAAAGCGATTTCGAAATAGCGAACCGGAGTATTTGCAGCCCGTATCAAAATAGCACTGCGCCGTGCTTAACGAGGTAGTCGGGATGAAGGCGATGAGATGAGAATATTACTCGCGACGGGCGGCTCGGAAAGCTCGTTCGCCGCAATTCAACGGGTCGCCGCGGGGGCGTGGCCGGAGCACACTGAGGTGAAGGTGGTGAGCGTGGTCAATCCGCTCGCGTATTCGATGGAAGAAATTGGACTCTCCCGGAGCGGAAAGACGGAGCGTGCGCACCGAGCGATCAATGCTGCCCTGCGAATCCTCAAGAGCGCGGGAATGACCGCATCGGGTGAGGTGGTCGCGGGTTGGACGAGTCGGCGGATTGTCGCAGAAGCTAAAGCCTGGGGAGCAGACCTCATCGTGAAGGGATCGCGTGAGAGGCGCGGAATCAAACGATTTCTGTCGGGAAGCGTGTCCGAGACGGTCGCTAACCGCGCCCATTGCTCGGTGAATATCGTTCGCGGGGGCAGTGTTTCCACGAAAGGCAAATCGCAGAACATCTTTGACGACCCCGTAAAAACCCCCCGTCCAAAAAGGGTTCAGCAAAATCATGACTTGAGCCTCGACTCAATCAGCGAAGAGTATCTGCGTCGTATAGAGCAAGCCATCCCCATCGGCAGGCTCGGCGAACCCGATGTTATTGCCCACGCGATGTTGTTCCTTGCTTCGGACGATGCGAAGTTTATTACCGGACAGAAGCTGGTCGTGGATGGCGCGCAGACTTTGCCCGAATCGGTTTCCGCAGTGTGATTATTTACCCCGGCCCGAACGCGGGGTGGTGATGAGGGTATTGAACAATGAAGCTACTGATTGCTGTTGATTCGGCGATTTCGACCGAAGTGCTCGTGGGCGCGGTGGGAGTGCGCCCTTGGCCCGACGGTACGACGGCGCATGTGCTTTCGGTTGTGGCGGACGCGGATGTTCCAGAAGAGGTTTGGCGCGAAGAAGGGTACGGGAAGCGTGCTGTTCGACGGGAGATGGAGAGGAGGGGCGAACAAATAACAGCCCGCGCCGTCGAGCGTCTGAAAGAGGTCGGCATTCCGGCAGAAGTGGTGGTGACGAGAGGCGACCCCCGACAACTCATCCCTTTTTTCGCGCGGAAGTGGTCTTCGGATCTGATCTTCGTCCGCGCTCACGTCCGCAAGGACTTGGCGCACTGGATGCTGGGCAGCGTCGCCAGAGCGGTCGTCTCGCACGCCCCTTGCACCGTTCAGATCGTGCGTGACCTGGCGGAAGACCGCGCGCACACTCTGGACAGCGGCAGGAGGGTGCTACTCGCCACCGACGGTTCGGAGACTTCGGCGGCGGCGGCTCAAGCCCTCGCCGGACGGCCCTGGCCCGAAGGGAGCGAGTTCAAAATCATAAGCGTTGAAGAGCCTTGGGGGATTAAACCCTCTAGAGTGAGGCACGACGAGCAGGCTCAAGAGGCGGTTAGAAGCGCCGAACGAGTGCTGGCTTCTGCGGGGTTGAAGGCGATCCTGGCGGTGGTGCTCTCCGGTAACGCGAAAGAGGCCATTTTAGAGGAGTCACAAAAATGGGCTGCCGACCTCATCGTCGTCGGCTCGCACGGACGGCGCGGTTTCAAGCGATTCCTGCTGGGTAGCGTCTCCGAGGCGGTCGCGATGAACGCGCATTGCTCTGTTGTTGTCGTGCGCGGCCCCGCGCGAACTTCGAGGAAAGCTCGGGCATCAGGTTAAAGCTTTACCGTCCCGCGTGGAAGTAGTGAGGATAAAAAATTTGGAGGAGGTCATGGGCAAGGAAACTAACATATATATCACCAGGCCGGATCACGAGCGGCTTACGAAGCTGATCGAGATCGCCCGCGAGCGCGATGGCGATGCGAACCGTGAATATCTAAATAGATTGGAGGAAGAGTTGGAGAGGGCAGAGGTCGTCGAGCAGAAGGACATCCCGCCGGACGTGGTCACCATGCGCTCGACGGTGGGCCTGAAAGACCTGGATACCGGCGAGGAGATGATTTACTGGCTGGCGTTTCCGACAGAGGCGAATTTCTACGAGGGCAAGATTTCTATTCTCGCGCCCGTCGGGACGGCGATGCTCGGCTACCGGCGCGGTGACGTAATCGAGTGGGAAGTCCCGTCGGGCGTGCGAAGGCTGAAAGTGGAAGAAGTCCTCTACCAGCCGGAATCGAAGGGCCACTATAATCTATAAAATTTTCCTTCGGCGGACTTCGTGATATGAGACGAATTTCCCCACTAATCAAAATTTCCGTGGGCCACTCAGTAAAGCTGCAAACAGGGCTTTCGGTACTTCAGGATTAAGGACGATTACAAACTCATTCCGAACCGTCCAACTCGAAGCAACACTTCGGTGACTCCCCACGGTCGCAATGCTCTCGAACAGGAACGCCGATGATTTCAGTCACGAGAGCTTCGGCGAGTTCGCAAACCTCCGGGTGTTCAATGACCGCCGCGGAGAGCGGGCACCCGCCGCTGCGTATGAATAGCTTGCCGTCTGCTCTTTCAACCCTTGGCGATCCGCCCATCGCTTTCAATACCTCCAGCGCCCTTTGCACGCGGCCCTCCAAATCGACAGACCTTTCGGCCGAAACCTGGCTGGCGGCCAGGGAACGACCCACCTCGCGCAGGACATCTTCGAGCGCGTCGGGCGGGAGTCGGCCCTTCAGTGCGGTGATGAGTTGGTTGAGCAGAGCGTCATAAGCTTTAGGGAAAAGATGCTCGGCATCCGGCGTCAACTCATATGAGAAATGAGGCTTGCGCGACCCCCTCTGTACTCCGCTCTGCCTGATTAAGCCGTCCCGCTCAAGGCTGAGCAGGTGAGCCCGTACTGCATTGTCGGTGAGTTCCAGCCTTTCCGCCAGTTCGTTGACCGTGCCGGAACCCTCCCGCAACAAGCTCACGATCCGCCCACGCGTGCTGTCGAAAAATCGCTCATCCAGTTTAGTCGTCTTCATTGATCCTCATAAATCTTCTCTGAATGCCCCAACTATATACGTTTTCTCTAAAAAACACAATAAGTCAAAATAGTCATTGACTTATTCTGGAATAGGTGTATTTTAAAAGAAAAGAGGGCTTTGCAGCAAAATTAATTTTTTTCAGCCATAGGAGGGCACAAGAAGATGGAACACATTTTTAACGGCACTTCGGAAGCCACTTTCTCTTCCGACACGGAAACACGCGTCTCCAGTCCGAGCCGCCAGGCCTACCAAATCCTGCATCTGGGGTTCACCGTGGCCCCAATCCTGGCCGGGTTGGACAAGTTTTTCAATCTCCTGGTGAACTGGGAGCAGTACCTGCCCCCATTCGTCAACAACCTGACGAATGGGCACGGCCACGAACTGATGCTCGCCGTCGGCGTCATCGAGATCGTCGCGGGCCTCGGAGTTTGGTTCAAGCCGAAGATTTTCGCTTACGTCGTTTCGGCGTGGCTCTTACTGATAATAGTTAACCTGCTGATGATTCCGGGCTACTTCGATGTCGCCCTACGTGATTTCGGGCTCTCGCTCGGAGCGCTCGCGCTCGCGCGCCTGAGCCACGAATTTGATCGTTAAGGGGTCACAGAGAGAAGTTAGCTGAGAGATTTTGTGTTTAGAGGCGACCCGAACAACGAGCTGATTTTCGTTAAATACCTGTTCTGAACAGGGGGAGCGAGTGGATGCTTAGCGCACAGGAAGCGACATCAACCGTCATGCGGTCGAGGGAACGGCGGTCATCTTACAAACCGGGGTCAGGAAGAGCGCCCAAGCTGAAAGATTCACCGCACGGTCTTCAGCAGCACATCAGTCCGAGGACTGTTGAGCGCGTGGCCGAAGCGCGCCTGCCGACTGAGTTCGGAGAGTTCCGCATCATCGGTTATCGCTCGCTCAACTCAACGGAAGAGTTCGTTGCGCTCGCCCGAGGCGAGTTGCGCGGAGAATGCCCGACTCTTGTCCGCATCCACTCGCAGTGCATGACGGGCGACGTGTTCGGCTCCACGAAGTGCGATTGCGGTCGGCAACTTCGCGCCGCGATGGAACTGATCGCCTCAGAGGGGCGCGGCGCAATCGTCTACCAGCAACAGGAAGGGCGCGGCATCGGTATCCTCAACAAGATACGCGCCTACGCCTTACAAGACGAAGGTGCAGACACCATCGAAGCTAACGAAAGGCTTGGGCTGGAGGTAGACCTGCGCCGTTACGACCAGTGCGCAGAGATACTCCTTGACCTCGGCCTACGCCGCGTGCGCGTGATGTCAAACAACCCGGCGAAGATTCGTGCACTTGGCCAATCCGGCCTCAGTGTGGTCGCTCGGGTGAGGTTAGAAGTCTCGCCGACGGACGCAGCGTCACATTATCTCCGCACTAAAAAAGAGAGGATGGGGCATCTGCTGGAAATGGTGTGATGAGGGGATTAGCTTCCAAACATTTGTTTCGCGGACGAGGCATCATTAAGAGGCTTCAGGGGAGTTTGGAATAGTGAAGGGGACAACATGAAGTTCTTTCTTGACTCGGCGAATCTGGATGAAATCCGCGAGGCCGCCGATATCGGCTTGATAGATGGGGTGACGACGAACCCGTCGCTCATCTCCAAAGAAGGCGGCGTGGATTTCAAGCGGCACATTGCCGCCATCTGCGAGATCGTCAAGGGCGATGTCTCGGCAGAAGTGACGAGCCTCGACACGGAGGGCATGCTGCGCAAAGGGCGCGAGTACGCACAAATCGCCCCGAACGTCATCATCAAATGCCCGCTGACGCGCGACGGCTTGAAGGCTACGCGTCAATTGTCTTCAGAAAACATCAGGGTCAACGTCACGCTCTGCTTTTCCGCGGCGCAGGCGATCCTGGCGGCGAAGGCGGGTGCATCCTACATCAGTCCGTTCATGGGCCGCCTCGATGATGTCGGGCAGAACGGCCTCACGGTGCTCGCCGAGATAGTGGAGATTTACCGCAACTACGATTGGAAAACGGAAGTGCTGGCATCCAGCGTCCGCCACCCCATACACGTCATCGAGGCAGCGCGCATGGGGGCGGATGTTGCGACGATGCCGTACAAGGTGCTGGATCAGCTTTTCAACCATCCGCTCACAGACAAAGGACTGGAGCAATTCTTGAGCGACTGGAATAAGGGCTGGAGAAAGTAACCGCTCATTGGTCAGGAAGGTCTTATGACGCACAAAGAAATAACTGTAGCCACAACCGGCGAACTTGAAAATGGAGAGATGAAGCAGGTTTCGGCTGGCGGAACCGACATCCTGCTGGCGCGCATCGGGGGTAAATACCACGCCGTCGGCGCGCACTGCACGCACTACGGCGCGCCCCTGGTCGAAGGCGCGATCAGCAATGAGCGCATCGTCTGCCCCTGGCACCATGCCTGCTTCAACGTCACGACGGGCGACCTGGAAGAGCCGCCCGCTCTCGACGCGCTACCTTGCTACGGAGTGAGAGTTGAGGGCGATAGCGTCATCGTGAGCCTGCCGGATGAGACCACAGACCGCAGAACGCCCGCTATGACGAAAGGAGATTATTCGTCGGACGGGCGCTCTTTCGTCATCCTCGGCGGCGGGGCGGCGGGTTATGCGGCGGCGCAAGCCCTACGGGAAGACGGCTTTCAGGGCCGCGTCCTGATGGTTACGCGCGAAGACCGCACGCCTTACGACCGTCCGAACTTGAGCAAGGATTACTTGAAGGGCCACGCCGAGCCGGAGTGGATGCCGCTGCGCGCGGACGAGTTTTATGCCGAGCATACAATCGAAGTCCTGCGCGGAAAGGAGGTCGTGCGCGTTTACGCTGGCGATAAGACGATCACCTTCAAAGACGGCGACACATTCACCTGCGACTCGCTGCTCATAGCGACGGGCGGCACGCCGCGCCGCCTGAATGTTCCCGGCTCCGATCTGAAAAACATCTTCGCCCTGCGCAGCTACGCTGATACGGACGCGATCATCGAGGCCGCGCGAGGAGCTTCTCGCGCAGTCGTCATCGGCGCAAGCTTTATCGGGATGGAGACGGCTGCCAGTCTCATCGCGCGCAATCTCTCCGTGACCGTGGTTGCGCCCGATACAGTTCCTTTTGAGAGAACGCTCGGCGCAGAAGTGGGAGGGCAGTTACAGCAAGTACATGAGGCTCGCGGCGTGCGATTCAGGCTCGGCGCGAGCGCGGTACGTTTTGAGGGCGACGGCGCGGTCAAGCGGGTCGTGCTGGATTCGGGCGAACGGATCGAAGCGGATTTAGTGGTTGTCGGCGTCGGGGTACGCCCCGCGACCGGTTTTCTGGAAGGAGTCCAACTGCACGAGGACGGCGGTGTGTACGTGGATAGGCACTTACTTGCCGCTGACGGCGTGTACGCCGCCGGAGACATCGCATACTTTCCTTCATCGCTTACGAATGAGCGCCAGCGCATCGAGCACTGGCGCACGGCGCAGCAACAGGGAAGGGTTGCGGCGCACAACATGGCGGGGAAAGCGGTCGAATTTGACGGCGTGCCCTTCTTCTGGACACGGCAGTTCGACGCGGGACTCCTGTACGTAGGCCACGCCGCAAGCTGGGACGAGATTATCTATAAGGGTGACGTGCCCTCACAGAACTTCCTCGCCTTCTACGTCAAAGATGACCGCGTGCTGGCGGTCTCCGGCATGAACCGCGACCGGGAGATGGCCGCTATCGAAGAACTGATGCGGCTTGATCGGATGCCTGCACCTGCCCGACTCAGGGACGGCACAGTGGATTTTCTTGAACTACTTAGTGATGACAATGCAGTTGACACGCTCAGGCGAAGCGCTGCCGCTCACTATGTGCTGTCAAATTCATGAGCGCCGTCAGGCTCAACAAGCGGCTGGATTTCTTCGGCGGTGTCGTCAATACAGCTCCCCTGTTACAGTCTGACACGAGGTCAGGTGTTAACACTCGCGGCTGTCAGGTGTTAACACGCTATCCGCACCCACGGTCTGGAGTTCAAAGTGAGACACCTGCTGCTGAGACTAGAGCCGACGGCCCTCGCGCATAGCGTCGTCCCCGTGCAGAAGCGACAGACGGCCCCCTCCGCCTGCCAATTACAAACAACTGGAGGTAGAGAAAGATGAAGAACCAAACGAAGCAAGACGCCCCGACAGGTCAGGGGATCACGCGCCGTAAAATTTTAACCGCCGGTGGGACTGCTCTGGTCGGGGCCACTCTGCTGGGGCCGCTCTTAGAGAACGTGCTCGCGCAGGCGATGAATGGTCAGGATATGCGTAGCCGTGGGATCACGACTAAAGAGGGCGGCACGAAACCGACCTTCCTGCCGGAAGCAGGTTCGACCGACCCCGTAGCACACTCGGTCGCCGATAATCTTTTCTGGAACGAGCAGATGATGGAGCACGCCAAGTTCTTCGTCATGCTCATGCCGGGGCCGGAGTTGGCCGGGCCGCGCGGTCAGGCCGAGCAGTTCCAGCAAACCTTCGCCGGTCAGCTTGAGAAGGCTCGCGCCGCTAATTTAGACCGAAGCAACTACGCGGCCTTCAATCGCTCGACCGTCGAACTCGTCAAGCCTTACGCCGATTTCAAGCACAAGATGCGTGACGAGCAGGCCGCGGGCCGCCTGCAAAGCCTCGTGTGGCCGAGCTTCTTCGAGCACACGGCGCGCGAGGCCGAGCGCTTCAGTAAAAGGCTCGACCAATTTTCGCGCGGCGACACGTCAATCGACATGAAAGAGGCGGCGGAGTTCTGGACGATAATTATGGGCGAACACGCTGACTTCATCGCACATCTGCTCGACCCAGAGGAAAGTGCGCTCATCCAGAAGGCGATGCAGACGAGCAGCGCTTTCCGGCAGATGCACAAGAACGTGCCGTCGTCGAAGGGGCCGGTCGAGAAGGCCGTGGACGACATCATTGATTTCAAGACCGCCGCCGAGAAGGGAATCCAGACCGGGAAGATCAGGAGCATCATTCATCCGACACTGGCAGACCATGTCAGGCGCGAGGCGCTGAAGGCCGCCGATGAGCTGAAGCGGGCCGCGTGATCTTAATTGATTTTCATTTGGGAGGGAGGCCGCTCATCAGTGTTGTGGCTCTCTCCTAAATGAGCAACTCTGTCTGCACCGGGTCGGAACATGGAAACCTTAGGCTGGACGGGAACAGCGCTGGTCGTCGTCGCTTACTACCCGCAAATACATCACCTGTACGTTGAAAGGTGCGCGTGGGGCATCAGCCGTTTAACCTGGCTGATCTGGCTTGCCGCCAGTGCGCTGCTCCTGGTCTACTGCGCGCTCCGCCGGGAAGTTATGTTGGCGGTCGTGCAAGCCATCAACATCGCGGCTATTGTGACTACCCTTCTACTTGTGCAGAGGAGCAACAAAGTCTGCCCGCACCATCTGAACATTACGAAGAATACCGCACGGCCGTAATGGGTGCTGACGCTCTCCAGCGACAAACTCGGTGAGCTTTTCTGATAAAGATGAGAGGAACAGGAGAATGAGCAATAACGAATCGTATCAGGCGAGGGAATTCAACCTGAGCGGCCTTAGCGGCATCTCCGACCGGACGCTGGAGATGCACTTCAAGCTCTACGAGGGCTACGTCAGGGAAACCAACAACCTAACCGAGAAGATCAGCGAGTTCCTCGCCGATGGGCGTGTGGATCAGGAGGAGATGCCCGCCTACTCGGAGCTGACACGCCGTCTGGGCTTCGAGTACAACGGCATGGTCTTGCACGAATACTACTTCGAGAACATGAAGCGCGGTGGCAGCGGTGACGCGGATAAGGCGTCCACCTTCTTCCAGAGCGCCGCGCAGTCGTTCGGCAGCTACGACATCTGGAAGGCAGACTTCGTCTCGGTCGGCAAGATGAGGGGTGTGGGCTGGGCCATCTGCTACCAGAACCCGGCCAACGGGCGGCTCTCCAACCACTGGATCACACTGCACGAGACGGGCAACGTCTCGGGCTTCAATCCCGTGCTCGTGATGGACGTTTGGGAACACGCTTTTCTGCTCGACTACAAGCCAGCAGAGAGGCCAAAATACATCGAAGCGTTCTTCTCCAACATAGATTGGGATGCCTGCGAGAAGCGCCTGCGGAAGGGCGTGGGGCGGTGAGGGATGGAGATGAATACGTATCCGATGATGTCTTGCACGTATCATTTGTCCTGTCGGTCGTCAGCTCGGCTTGATCGGATGGTGAAGGTGCAAGGGCCGCGTGTGGACGTTTTACGGTAAAGTTGACGAAGTAGTTGAACGATGATCGATTGGGTGTTGGTATTCGCGCGCGATCTGGCGCTCGCGGTGTGGCTCGGCGGATTGATCGTGATTGATTTCGTCGAGACCCCCGCGCGGTTTCGCGTCCCGGCCTTAAATCGCAATCAAGTGGTTGCGGTCGGGCGCGAAGTCTTTGCCGCGCTCAATCGGTTGGAGGCGATTCTGGGAGCGCTTCTCGTCGCCGCGGGCGCGCTCATCTTAAGTCGCGCCGCGAATGTGTCGCCCAAGTCGCTCGCGGCTCTCATCAGTGTCGGCGTGATGTGGCTCATCGCGCTCGCGCAGTATACTTGGGCGAGACCGCGCATGTCCGCGGCTACAAAAGAGCTTGATTTGGTGAATCGTCAGGAGGGTGATGCGCGCTTTGACATACTGCGCCGATGGCATAAAACATACGTTGCGCTCGATTTCGTCAAAATGGCGCTTGGCCTGGCCGCGCTTGGATTATGGATCTAGCGGCAAAGATTTTACCCCTATTCGGTGTTCGTTTGTCGCCATTGATTGATAAGGATGAATTCTCTGCTTGAGCATGACCATTCGGAGTTGGGCGGAATACTCAGTGGGCTCTTCACCGCACTCAACGTGGGGGACGTTGAGGAGAGTTTCAAGCGGCTCGATCTCTTATGGGCGCGCCTGGGCGTCCATATCCGGGCGGAACACCTGTGTCTGTTCCCAGCCATCCTTCACGAATTAAATAGCGGTCGAAAGCGACGCGTTGGTGACGCGCCGTCTTTAGACGAAACGCGGCAGGCGATTGCACTACTGCGAACAGACCACGACTTTTTTATGCGTGAGTTGGCGAGCGCCGTCAAGCAAATGCGCGACCTGCGCGCAATGCCCGGCAGTCAATCCGTCGCGAACATGCTGCAAGACGTGCAGGGAAGAGTCACAGCCGTCAGCCATCGCCTCGAAGCGCATAATGAACTTGAGGAAAAGAAAGTTTATCGTTGGGCTGATGAACTTTTGAATCTGCGAGAGCAGAAACGTTTGGCGGCAAAGTTACGGCGGGAAATTGAGAATCTGCCGCCTCGATTTTCTGGCGCGGATGCGGACGGTTAACATGATCTATAGAAAACAGGGCTCTGGTAGAATATGGCATTCAACTCAAGCATGATTTAGCACTACCAAGCTACGATAAAATAAAACATTTTGGCAGACTTTTGGCAGACCGCGCTCACGCTTTATACTTTTCTTGCGGTGTAAAGCGGACTTCTCTGGCCGCTTTGGCTAACTTTTACAATACAAAGAAGCGATTACGCGCTATACGCGGTCGGTCTGCTCCATGCAGATATCGTCAACCGCGCGAGTGTGCCGTAGTGTGTGCGGAGTTTGCAAATTGATTTGCCGAGTAAGAATCAACACGAAGGGCACAGAGAACACGAGGATTACTCTGTATCACTTACGGCAAACTCAACTGCAACCCGTTCGAAATCAAGCGGACTGACTGCTACGCGCCGCCTGTCTTCAGCATCGCGTCGCGCTTGGCTTTAAACTCCGTGCCGGGCTTCCATTCGGGATACTTGTCGCCCTGCGCCACGTTGTAGCCGACGGTGAAGAGCAGTTGCGCGTCTTCGACCGCGCCCGACAAATCCCAGTCGGGTCTCACTTCGTCCGAAGGCTTGTGGTAGTCGTTGTTCGTGTACTCGTCGCGCTTTTGTTTCCCGTACTCGGGCGGCTTGCCTATGTAGTCAGAGCCCGAGTCGGGGTCGAGCGCGGGCACGCCCTGCTTTGCAAACTCGAAATGGTCTGAGCGATAGAAGTAGCCCTTCTCCGGCTCGGGGTCGGGCTTGACGGTGCGGCCCTGTTGGGTTGCGGCCTGTTGCACCAGGTCGTCGAGCGTCGAATTGCCGAGGCCGACGAGCGTGATGTCGCGCGTGCGTCCCCACTGGTTGATACCGTCAACGTTGATGTTGGCGAGCGTCTTCTCAAGCGGGTAGAGCGGGTGCGTGGCGTAATACTTTGAGCCGAGCAGGCCCTTCTCTTCAGCCGTGACGGCGAGGAAGATGATCGAGCGTCTGGGCGGGGATGGAAGCTTCGTGAAAGCTTCGGCCCATTCGAGCAGCGTCGCGACCCCTGAAGCATTGTCAATCGCGCCGTTGAAAATCTGGTCGCCCTGCGCCTTTTCGTCGCGGCCCAGGTGATCCCAGTGCGCGGTGAAGACGACGTACTCGTTCCTGAGCCGCGGGTCTGAGCCTTCAAGACGCGCGACGACATTCCGTGAGTCAATCGCCCGCAGAGTGTTGCGGACGGTGAAATCGGCTTTGGCATTTATGGGCACGGGGCGGAAATCACGACTCAGCGCCGCCTTCTTCAGCGCCTCAAGGTCTTGACCGGCGGCGGCCAACAGCTCCTTCGCGCGGTCGTACTGCATCCACGATTCGACGCCGACGCGGCCCGCGTTCTGGTCTGCCGACTGGATGTCGAAATTCTCGCGCCCCCAACTCCCTTTGACGACATCGTAAGGGTAACCGGCGGGCCCCGTCTCGTGGATGATGATTGCCGCCGCCGCTCCCTTCTCCGACGCAATCTCGTACTTGTACGTCCAGCGACCGTAGTAGGTCATGGCGCTGCCCTTGAACATATTCGGGTCGAGCTTTGAGGGGTCGTTCGGGTCGGGTACGGCCGGGTCGTTGATGAGCATGACGATGGTCTTCCCCCTCACATCAACGCCCTTGTAATCGTCCCAGCCGTATTCGGGCGCGACCACGCCGTAACCGACGAAAACGAGGTCGGAGTCTTCCACCTTCGTCACAGGCACCTGGCGGCGCGAGACCGCAACGTAGTCTTCAGGAAACTTCGGACTGATAATCTTGCCGCCCGTCGTGAAGGCGGCTTCCGGCTCGGCACTGAAGCCCGCGAGCGGGACTTTCTGAACGTACGTGCCATCGGGGTTACCGGCCTTGAGACCCAGGCGCTGGAACTGCTGCGTGATATAGGCGACAGTCAATTCCTCGCCGCGCGTGCCCGGGCCGCGCCCCTCATACTCGTCCGAGGCCAGCGTCTTTATATGCGCCAGTATGTCGTCGCTCTTGATGCTGTCGAGCGCAGGCCGCAGGTCGGACGACGCAGTGGGTGTGCCGCTTGTCTTCGCGTTGTCGTTGCTACCCGCAGGTGGATTGGTGACGCAGGCTGCCGAGGCGACCAGCGTAAGAATCACGATTCTAAGACGACGGGTTGGGATCATTCAAGAGCGCCTCCTCGGATCAAAGATTGCTGTCGATCAAGTTGCTTCTATGTCTTATCTCTCCACCTGTCAACATAAAAATTGACGAGTATGGGTGCTCGGGCTCCTTCCGCCCGAGGGTTACAAGCCTGGGTTTTCAGACTATATATAAGGAATGTAATCTTGCGTCCCGCCCTGACACGGTGGGGGTCTGCGGTTGAAATCCGCCCGCGCCCGCCATTTTTATGTACGCAGGTTTCAACCTTTAGCCAGCCCTTCGGACGGCGGGGCCTGTTCAAGCGCTTTCTGCTTTTGAGTATGACTTGCGCTCTCTTAACCTGTCTTGGTACAATCCGGGTTCGTAATTTGGCACGGCAAGGGCCTGCGACTCAAAAAAACGCGGGCTCCTGCATTTTTCCAATTTTTGATAGGAAGCTCCGGAAGACCTTCGACCGTGAATCGAACGTTTACACGATTCTGAAATTGAATAGCCGGGAACCCGCACACTCTTTTCGTGCCAGGGCTCGGCGTCGAAGGCGCTCCTATCGAATCCGATCTAAAGTAGTTGCCGTCCTCCAAAACAGTCGGCACAAACGCAAATTCGGTTGACGCTTTCGACGCTTCCAGGAGTCGCGCGAGGCCGAGCCCTTACGGGGACGCATCGGCGCTTCCCGGGGCATCTCTTCGGGCCGCCGGGCCCGGCGATTTTTCGTTGGAGGCGGTAGACCATGAATGATGAGCGAGATTAACGTCCAAATCAAAGACGGCGCGGCGGCGCGCGTCGCTGCGCCCGTCACGGTCGGCGAGGCTTTGAAGCGGCTTGATCGTGATGCTGCCAGACAGGCTCTGGCGGCCCGCGTCAACGGGCGCGAGGTTGACCTTGCGCACCGCCTTGAGGACTCGCACAACGGCGACCCCGTTCGTATCGAGCCCGTCATGCCGCAGACTCTCGAAGGGCTCGACGTGCTCAGGCATTCGACGGCACATCTTTTGGCCGCCGCCGTGCTCGATCTCTTTCCGGGCACAAAGCTCGGCATCGGCCCGGCGCTCCTTGACGATCCGCGTTACGGCTTCTTTTACGATGTGATCGCGCCGCGACAGTTGACCGACGATGACCTGCCCGTAATTGAAAAGAGGATGCGCGACATTGCCAGGCGCAACCTCGCCTATCGCCGCGAGGAGATTCCGAAGGCGGACGCCTTACGTATCTTTGCGGAGCGCGACGAGCCTCTGAAGTGCCAGTTGATCGCCGATAAGGGCGGCGATACCGTGAGCGTCTATTATATAGACAGCTCGCCGTTCATAGATTTTTGTCTTGGCCCGCACGTGCCGAACACGAATAAGCTGCGCGCCTTCAAGCTGCTCTCGTTGTCGGGCGCTTACTGGATGGGCGATGTTACGCAGCCGCAGATGCAGCGCATCTACGGCACTGCCTTCTCCACGCAGGAGGAATTGGATGCATGGGTCAGGCAGCGCGCCGAAGCCGAGCGGCGCGATCATCGCCGCCTGGGCCGCGACCTCGACCTGTTTTCGATTCAGGAGCAGTACGGGCAGGGGTTGATCTTCTGGCACCCGAAGGGCGCGATCATTCGCAAGCAGATGGAAGACTACCTCTACGCGGAGCTGGTCAAGCGCAATTACAGTTTTGTTTACACGCCGCACATCGCCAAGCGCGAGCTATGGCAGATCAGCGGACATGAGCAGAACTACGGCGACTCTATGTTTGCGCCGACTAAGCTGGAAGAGACGGAGTTTCGTCTCAAGCCGATGAACTGCCCGTTCCACATCGGCATCTATAAATCGCAGCAGCGCTCTTACCGCGACCTACCGCAAAGGTATGCCGAGATGGGCACGGTCTATCGCGCCGAGCTGTCGGGGACGCTGCACGGCTTGATGCGCGTGCGCGGCTTTACGGTGGACGATGCGCATCTGTTTTGCACACCGGAACAGGCCCAGAAAGAGATCAACGACTGCATCGATTTCATTAAAGACCTGTTCGTGACGTTCGGCTTCTACACGGTCAAGTTCGAGCTGTCGGTTAAAGGCAGTGACGCCAGCAAACATTATCTAGGCTCTGACGAGGACTGGGAGAAGGCGGAAGCAGTGCTGGTTAAGGCTCTCGACAGGATTGAGAACCTGCATTACGAGCGTATTGAAGGCGAGGGGGCCTTCTATGGCCCGAAGATTGATATCAAGATCGAAGACGCCATCGGTCGTTTATGGCAGCTTGGAACGGTGCAATACGACTTCAATCTACCGGAGCGTTTCGAGCTTGAGTACATCGGCGAGGATAACAAACCGCACCGCCCCGTGATGGTGCATCGCGCCCTGTTCGGCTCCATAGAGCGTTTCTTCGGCGTCCTGATAGAGCATTACGCGGGAGCGTTTCCGATGTGGCTCGCGCCCGTTCAGGTAGTGGTGCTGCCGATCACGGATCGCATCAACGAATACGCCGAAAGGGTCTCGGGGGAACTGCGCGCGGCGGGCCTGCGCGCCGAGGTGAACCTGCGCAGCGAAAAGATCGGCGCGAAGATTCGTGATGCTCAGTTGCAGAAGATTCCATTCATGCTGGTGCTCGGCGACCGCGAGGCCGAGGAGGGTCTGGTCGCCGTGCGCGAGCGTAGCAAGGGTGACATGGGGACGATGACGCTCGAAGAGTTCAAAGAAATGGCGCGTGAGCTTGTGCAAACGCGCGCTTTGGAAAACAGCTTTCAGCGCCCGACGCCCGGGCCCTCAGACTGATTCAGTCTGATCGCCACGATGGTTGAGGGGCTAACTACAATGGAGGTGCAGCAATAGCTACAGGCTTTAGAGGTCGCGGACAGCGCCCCGACAATCGTCGCGCGCCTGCCACGCGAATCAATGAGAGAATCCGCGTGCCGGAAGTGCGCGTGATCGGTGAGGACGGCGAGCAACTCGGCGTCATGGATACGCGCGAGGCCATCCGCGCGGCCCGCGAGAAGGGGCTCGATCTTGTCGAGGTCGCGCAGAATGCCGAGCCGCCCGTGTGCCGCATCATTGATTACGGCAAGTTTCAGTACGAGGCGAAGAAGAAGGCGAACGAGGCCAAGAAAAAACAGGTCGTCATCACGGTCAAAGAGGTCAAGTTTCGCCCCGGCACGGACGATCACGACTACGATTATCGTATGAAGCACGCGCGCCAGTGGTTGCAGGAGGGCGACAAGGTCAAGGCGACCATCTGGTTTCGTGGCCGCGAGATGACGCACCGCGAGCTGGGCGCGCGTATCCTTGAGAAGCTTGAGCACGACCTGCAAGACATCGCCGAGGTCGAGGCACGCCCCCGCATGGAGGGTAATCAGATGTTCATAATCCTCGGCCCGAAACGCCACAAGGGCGGAAGCGGTGGAAGTGGCGGCGGTGCGAAGGCCGAACCCGTAGCGCCCGCGCCCGGAAACGCGCAGGGCGAGAAACAAACAATATAAGGGGTCGCGGATTTTTTAGATCGGCGCGTCAGCGCGAAAGTTTCAAGAGCAAAGGCTGAAGGGATTCAAGGTGCGCGCGCACAGAGAGAGAGAGAAAGCGTCAGGCTGAAATCCGCAATCCGCAATCCAAAATCGAAAGGGTAGTTATGCCTAAACTTAAGACACATAAGGGCGCGGCCAAGCGTTTTCGTTTGACCGCGACGGGGAAGATCAAGCGCGGCCATTCGCATGCGCGCCATATTCTGACCAAAAAGACAAACAAGCGTAAGCGCATGCTCGACATCGATACGTTCGTCTCCGAAGGCGATCAGAAGCGGGTCGAGGCGATGCTGCCGTATGGACGTAGCTAAGGGATGAAGGATGAGGGATGAAGTGGGTTGAATGCTTGATTCACTTTCCAGGTGATTAAATCCATTCAAATCCCTAATCCCCGGTGGCTCTCATCCGTTAAGGGAAAGGAGACGAGTTATGCCTCGTGCAAAACGTGGTAACAAGCGCCTCGAAAGGCGCAAGAAGATTTTAAAATTAGCCAAGGGCTATCGCGGCACGAAATCGAAGCTCTACCGCTCGGCCAAGGAATCGGTCGAGCGCGGCCTGACCTTCGCTTATACCGGACGCAAGCTGAAGAAGCGCGACTTCCGCAGCCTGTGGATCGTCCGCATCGGAGCGGCCGCGCGCCTGAACGGGCTCAACTATTCGCAATTCATGCATGGTCTGAAAATCTCCGGCATCGAGCTGGATCGCAAGGTCTTGTCAGACCTCGCCGTCAACCAGCCCGAAGCGTTCACGGCGCTCGCCGGACAGATCAAGAGCGCGCTTGAGAACGAACAACAGCAACAACAACAGCAGCAGCAGCAGCAGGCGGCAGCCTGACGCGTAGAGTGAAGGATTCTGTTGATGCCGGAAGCCATTGAACAAGTGGAGCCGAAGCAACAGGTGGAAGCCGCGCGCGAAGCGTTCGAGCAGGAGTTCGAGCGCTTTGCGCGCTTTCGCCGCGACGGCCGCCTCGACGCGGGCTCCATGTCGCTCGCGGAGGCGGAGATGGCTCTGCGCGAGCTGGACGAGCTGCGCCGACAGCATACGGGTAAAAAGAGCCGTTTGGCCCTGGCCAAAAAGCTGATCGGTCGCGTCAGCGCCGAAGAGCGTCCCGCGTTCGGCCAGCACGTGCAGCAGCTTGAAGCCTCTATCGCCGCGTCGCTCGACGAAGCCGAGCGGGCGCTCAGGGATTACCGGGAGGTCGCGCAGCTTGAACGCGAGCGCCTGGACGTGACGCTGCCCGGAAGGCGTCCGCGCACGGGCCATCTGCATCCCATTACGCTCCTGCGCCAGCGTATAGAGGACATCTTCGTCTCACTGGGTTATTCGATTGAAGACGACCGCGAGATTGAAAACGACTTCTACAATTTCACGGCGCTCAATATCCCTGAGAATCATCCTGTGCGTAACCCGCAGGACACCTTCTACACGACCGACGGGCTGGCGCTGCGGCCGCAGACCTCTACCGTTCAGATTCACGCCATGCAGCGGCGCGGCGCACCCTTGCGGATCATCGCGCCGGGCCGCGTCTTTCGCCGCGACACACCCGACCCGACACACAACCCTATGTTCTTCCAGGTCGAGGGCCTGTGCGTCGATCGCGGCATTACGATGGCCCACCTGAAGGGCACCGTGGCCGAGTTCCTGCGTCGTATGTTCGGCCCCGAGACGCGGACGCGCTTTCGGCCCTCCTACTTCCCGTTCACGGAGCCGAGCGCCGAGTTCGATTTCAGTTGCTTCAAGTGCGGTGGGGCGGGATGTCGCATCTGCAAGGGCTCGGGTTGGATCGAGCTTGGCGGCTCCGGGATGGTTCATCCGAACGTGCTGCGCGCCGTCAACATTGACCCGGAGGTCTTTTCGGGCTTCGCCTTCGGCCTCGGCATCGACCGTATGTGCGCGCTGATGTACGGGCTCGACGACATTCGCCTGCTCTTCGAGAACGACGTGCGCTTCCTGGAACAATTTAAATAAGAGTCGCCGGTAATCAGCAAAGGGTTTTTAACTGGCTGCTGATTAAAGGCTGTGGATTATTGTTCGATGAATATCAGCTACAACTGGCTTCGTGAATTGACCGGCACAGAGATGTCGCCCGCGGAGCTACGCGACCGTCTGACGATGGTCGGCCTCGCGGTCGATAGTGTGAGCGAGGCCGGGGACGATTTCGTGCTCGATTTCGACATCACCTCGAATCGTCCCGATTGTCTTTCCCACCTGGGCGTGGCGCGCGAGCTGGCGACGATTGAAGCCGGTTCGGTGCGCGTGCCCGTCGGGTCTACACCGTTCGCGACTGAGGGTTTGGCGGAATCTTTCACCTCCGTAGAGATACACGATCCTGAGTTGTGCCCGCGCTATGCTGCGCGTGTGGTGCGCGGCGTCAAAATCGGGCCGTCGCCCGGCTGGCTCGTCAAGCGCCTCGAAGCCATCGGGCAGCGACCTATAAACAACGTCGCCGATATTACGAATTATGTCATGCACGAGCTGGGCCAACCGCTGCACGCTTTCGATCTCGCCAAGCTCAGGGAGCAGCGCATCATCGTGCGCCGCGCCCTGGCCGGGGAGAAGCTGAAGACGCTCGACGGCGTCGAGCGCGCGCTTGATGCGGAGATGCTGGTTATCGCTGACGCCGAGCGGGCGGTTGCCGTCGCGGGCGTGATGGGCGGAGAGGAGACGGAAATCTCCTCTGAGACCTCGGACGTGTTGATCGAGAGCGCATATTTCAATCCGGCCTCGGTGCGCCGCACGGCGCGCGGGCTCGGCCTTCATACGGAGGCTTCGCATCGCTTCGAGCGCGGCGCGGATTACGGAGGCGTGCTCCAGGCGCAGGAACGATGCGTCGCGCTCATCTGCGAGCTTGCCGGTGGAACGGCGACCGAGAATGCCGTCGATGCTTATCCCAAATACATAGAGTCGATTGATGTTAGCCTGCGTCCAGAACGCGTGACGGCGCTCTCCGGCCTGACGGTCGCCACGCCCGAGATCAGGCGCATCCTATCGGCGCTCGGGTTCGCGCAGCGCGCACGGCTGTCCGCCTTTGAAGATGAGTGGAGCTTTCGAGACGGCGTGCCGGAAGAGGTGGTGACGGGCGACCTGAACCCGCGCCTCGTCTATGTCGTGCCGTCCTGGCGTGTCGATGTCGAGCGCGAGGAAGACCTTGTCGAAGAGGTCGCGCGCCACGTCGGTTATGAAAAGATTGCGACGGAGCTTCCCGCGTCGAACATCGCTGGCGAATACCAGCCGGGTGAGCATCGTCGCCGGGCCATGCGACAGATTCTCGCGGCCTACGGCTTTGACGAGGCCATCAGCCTCAGCTTCATTGATACCTCGTACGACGACCTTTTTGAATCTGTGCCCGATTTTATTGTACTTGGTGAGGGCGAGCATCGTTTCGTCACGGTACGCAACCCGATCATCGAAGGCGCGGCGCGAATGCGCCCCAGTCTTTTGCCTGGATTGCTCGATGCCGTGAGGAACAACTTTAATCACGGCACGCGCGATGTACGGCTATTCGAGACGGGCCGCATCTTTGCCGGGCGCAGCGGCGAACTGCCCGATGAAAGAGAGGCTTTCGCGCTGGCGCTGACTGGCGCAATCGTCGAGGAGGATCGCGCCGGGGCCGCGCGCGAGTCTGATTTTTATGATCTGAAGGGGGCGCTTGAGGCCGCTTGCGAAGCGATGCATCTTCCCCGTTTGCAGTTTGCGGCGGCCAGCGCCAAGCATCTGCGCGCGGGGCAGACGGCTTGCGTCAATCTCGACGGCAAAGCTATCGGCACAATCGGCAGGCTCGCCGAACGGATCGCCGCCACGTACAAATTCCGCCAGCCGGTCTACGTCGCCGAGGTCGATCTGACGGCGCTCCTCGCAGCCGAACGAGAGCCCGTGCTTTATATGCCGCTGGCGCGTTTCCCGTCCGTGATGCGCGACGTGTCGCTGCTCGTCGCGCGCGACGTGTCGCTGGCGGAATTGCTGAGTACCGTCGCGGGGCTTGAGATTAAGGAGCGCCGCGTGACGAAGCTCGTTGATGTCTACGAGGGAGCGAGCCTGCCGGAAGGAAAACGTTCCCTTACGCTGCGGCTCGAATACCGTTCGGACGAGCGCACGCTGCGCGACGAGGAGGTTGACGAGCTTCACGCTCGCATCGTGGATGCTCTTGAAAAAAGGTTCGACGCGAAAATGAGAGCTTAGCCGAGGAACGGCCTGCGCGCGCAGGGTTAAGGTTTTTACCGGCCCGTCGGCCTCCGATCTCTGATCTTTGCTCAATAAGTCTTGCGCTCGCGCACCGGAAGTCGCATAATCGGTCGGCTCGTATGATGCCCCCGCTTTTGTTTGAAGGAGAAGGCGATGGTCGGATTATCCGGACTGGAAAAATTCTCGCATCTTGAAGATAAAATTTACCGTACCATCGAGCTGACGAAGACGCTTCGCCAGGAGAAGGAGGGTCTGGAACGTGAGATCACCAGCATCCGGCGTGAGATCGGAAGTTTGCTCAACGAAAAAGAGCGGCTCGAAAATCAGGTCGAGCGGCTGCTCTCCGAGCGGGACACTATTCGGATGAAGGTTGAAGCGATGCTCGACGCCATCGCTGCGCTCGATCCTGAAATGGCAGAGGCGGTGCGCAAATGAGAGAAGCCCAACAGCACCGCATCAGTTTAGGCAAGGGAAATATGGACGCAGCAAGTACGCCGACCATCCGGGTCGAAATCTATAATCAGACCTACAATATTCGTTCCGACGGCGACAGCGATTACATCACACAGCTCGCCGAGTTCGTCGACTCGCGGATGCGCGAGATTTCTTCGGGAACTCTCACCGTCGATTCCCTGAAGGTCGCCATCCTCGCCGCCCTGCACATCGCGGACGAGCTTCATCGCTTGAAGCGCCTTCACGAGCAGGCCGATTCGCAGCTCGCCTCGCGCAGCACAGAGTGCGCCGAAATGCTGGATCGTCTCTTAAAGGTACGCACCACGGTCGAGCAACAGCAGACCAGCAGCTCCGGCAATATCGCCTTCACCTGAAAAGCGTGTGTCCGGATCGCCCCTTGTTCGAAAAAAATGGCCTCCTCCGGCATCTAACATCTGACATCTGCAAGCCATCTGTGTTAGTATCCTTCGTGGGAGAGGGAATTGATTCTGCGGGGTTCGTCACCGAGTTACGATGATTGAGCCAACGCCGATAAAAAGGGAGACCAAGGCCGCTAGAGAAGGCCGGTGCATTCCTTCATCGTTAAGGAAATGCCAGAGGCTGCGGCTTCAAAAGGGTCACCCACCTGTCTAGTGCAGGTTCAATTTCGGCTGCGGAACGGCCACTGCGGATGTCCCTCTCGCCATTAAGCAAAAGTGACAAGTGAAGGGTGACAAGTGCTAAGAGAGAGAGAGGGTCAGGAAAATCTCTCTTGTCAGTTGTCGTCTCTCATTTGTCACTTTCGTTTTGGCGCGGGCCGTCGAGAGAAAGTAGAATCCCGAAGAGATGAAAGTCTTAATGATCGGCGATGTGGTGGCGCGCCCCGGCAGGCTGGCCGTGCTCGAACGCATACAGGATTTGCGCGAGCAGCACGCAATCGACCTCGCCATTATGAACGCAGAGAACGTGGCGGGCGGTTTCTCGATCACGCCCTCGCTCGCCGACCAGCTCTTCGACGCCGGAATAGATGTCATGACTTCCGGCAACCACATCTTCGATAAGCGCGAGGTCATCCCCTACATGCAAAGGCAGCCGCGACTGCTGCGCCCGGCCAACTATCCGCCCGGCACGCCCGGCAGCGGCATCTGGACGGGCGAGGTGCGCGGCACGCCGGTCGCCGTGCTCAACCTGATCGGGCGCGTCTTTATGCAGCCTGCGGACGATCCGTTCCGCATCGCCGACGAACTCCTGGGCACGCTCTCGCCCGCGATAAAGGTGCGTCTGGTGGACATGCACGGCGAAGCGACTTCGGAAAAGAGCGCGATTGCGTGGTATCTGGACGGGCGCGTTTCGGCGGTCGTCGGAACTCACACGCACGTGCAGACGGCGGACGAGCGCCTGCTGCCGGGCGGCACTGCTTACCTGACCGACATCGGCATGACGGGAAGCTACGCGGGCGTCATCGGCATGAATCACACGGATGTCATCGCGCGCTTCACCTCGGCCATACACCGCCGCGCCGAACACTCCGCGGGCGAGGTGCGTATCTGCGCCGCCGTCATTGACGTGGACGAGACGACGGGCCGCGCGCGCGAAATCTCTCGCCTCTCGCTGCCTCACGAACGGTAATCAGAACGAGCCCGGATAAGGAGCGCGCAAGCGGTTAATGTTCCGAAAGACCATAAGCATAATGGCGTGGATGTGATGCTTTTACTTTGCGCGCTTATCAACTGATTAACGATCTCACGGATTTCCTGACAGCCCTATCTTTCCCGATTACGCTGCCAGCGACTCTTATTTGTCAGGTAAGAGGGAAGTGGGCTCGGTGGCAAGAGAGATTACCGGGGCCAGACCTCTTTAAATGATAAAAGAGATTACCCATTCTTAATCGCTGCTCGCTGAGAATCCGTATAAGCCTGAAAGACAACCGCCCAGAGGTCTGTGATGACTTTCGGGCGGTTCTACTATCTCTAAAATAGTTCTACGGGGCCGCTTGCGTTTAATCGTCGGGCGCGATGCCCGCCTTCGGCTGGGCCAAGGGGGACGGGACGACGGGCGGCGCGGAGAGAAGCTGGTTGTAGGTTTCCGGGAAAGAGCGTACGCGGCCCTGTCCGTCCGTGACGACGTGGCCCGTCTCGCCTTCGGCGATTACCTGCCCGTCGGAGATGCGTATGATCTCGTAGCCGAAACGCAGGGCGCGGCGGCGCTTCTCCGTGATGTGAGTTCGCACCAGAAGCTGATCGTCATAGTAGGCGGGCGCTTTGTACCGGCAGTAGCTTTCGGCGACGACGAGAAAGGCCTGCTCGTTCTCCTCCATCTCGCGATAGGAGAAGCCGCGCGCGCGGCAGAACTCCGTGCGACCGATCTCGAACCAGACCAGATAGTTGGCGTGATAGACCACGCCCATCTTGTCCGTCTCCGAATAGCGCACGCGCACCTTCGTCTCGTGCCACTCCGGCTCTCTCTGTGCATCTTCAGGGGGTGAAATAGCCATCTGATGGACATCGCCTCCCACGTTTGGTCTTTCAACAGCAACGGTGTCTCTGGTAAATTAAATCGCTGTGCCTTTGCAGCGGACTATAAAAGCGAAAGGTTAGAGATGTCAAAGAAAATCAGACTGTTGACGGCGGGCCTGCTGGCCTCGCTCGCGATGACGGCCCTGATGCTGAGCGGCCCGGCGGCGCTCGGCGTGCGTGCACAGGGCGGGGCCGTGGCTCCGACAAACGCCAAGAGCGCGGCGGTGGCGGCGGCGACAACCGCAGTTTTGCAGGAGACGAGCGAGATCAGAAAGCTGGCCGTCCTGCGCCCCGTCAAGAGCGGGGCACAATCGCGCGCCGAAATCGAGCGCATGATTATGAAAAATCTGGACGAGGACACGACGCCCGAAGAGATGCACGCGGCCGAAGCGGCGCTTAAAAAATTGGGGCTCGTGCCGCGCGATTTCCAGTATCGTCCTTTCATCGTCAGCCTGCTGACGGAACAGGTCGCGGGCTACTACGATCCGAAGGCGCAGGAATTTTACCTCGCCGACTGGATCGACGTGGACGGACAAAAGCCCGTCATCGCACATGAGCTGACGCACGCTTTGCAGGATCAGCATTTCAACCTTCGCCGCTTTGAGAAATGGCCCAAGGGCGACTCGGACGCGGAGCTGGCCGCGCACGCCCTGGTCGAGGGCGACGCCACCCTCGCCATGCAGTTCTACATCGGCCGCAATCCTTTGCGCGCCATCGCGATGCTCAGATCAATCGAAGCCAGCGGCTCGTCTTCCGAACAGATAGATAAAGCGCCGCGCGCGCTGCGCGAATCCCTACTCTTTCCTTATGAGAAGGGGCTGACCTGGGTGACATCGCTCTTCAAGCGCGGCGGCTGGGAGCGCGTCTCGCAGGCTTTCACAGACCTTCCGCAATCGACCGAACAGGTCATGCACGTCGAGAAGTATTTCTCGCGCGAAGCGCCCGTCAAGATGAACTTGCCGGACATCGCTTCGGCGCTCGGGCAGGGCTGGAAGCGCATCGATTATGATGTCAACGGCGAGTGGAGCTTCTACCTGATCCTGGACGAGTATCTGAAGGCGGCTACGGAATCGGAGCGCGCGGCGGGAGGATGGGGCGGTGATCGCTACGCCGTCTACGAGAGCCGGAACGGGGGCGAGATTGTGATCTCGCAAATCACGAGCTGGGATACGGAGAAGGATGCGCTTGAATTTTTCGATGCCTACGCCAAGCGGACTGCGAGGCGTTACCCGGGGGCGACGCCGACCGAAACTGCGGACGACCAAACCTCTTCCATTCGCGGCTGGCGCACGGCGGGCGAGGGGACAGTCGTGTTGGAGCGGCGCGGCGCGCGCGTGCTTATCCTTGAAGGTCTGCCCGAGAAGGCCAATGCCAGGGCTTTGCTGCAAACCATCTGGCAGAAATCCTAGACGCCCGATATCTTTTCGGGCGACTCCGGCTGATCTGAATCCTCCGGGGGATTGAGTTTAATGAGCGAGGAAACAGGCTCGAATATCCGTCAGGCGATTCCGTCCGAGGCAGAGCTTTTAACGGAGCTTGCGTTGCGCTCGAAGGGGCACTGGGGCTACGACGCAGAGTTTTTGCGTGATTGTCGTATCGACCTGACGCTCGCGCCCGAATACATCGCCTCCGTGCCCGTCTTCGTCATCGAAGACCGGGGATGGATCGCCGGTTTTTACAGTCTCGACGGGCAGGGCGCGGAGGTCGAGCTGATGCATCTGTTCGTCGAACCTCGTGCAATCGGGCGCGGGTTCGGGCGTCTACTGTTCCAACATGCTGTCGAGACCGCGCGCCGACTCGGGTTCGAGCGGCTCGTGATCGGAAGCGACCCCTTCGCCCTTGAGTTTTACGAGTCGATGGGCGCGCAGCGCGTCGGCAGTGTCGCTTCAATCGTGCGCCCCGGTCGCATGCTTCCGCTGCTTCATTACCCTCTGAGTTCATCCCTCCATCACGCACCCTCGAAAGAGACTCCGCCTCCGGCCCCTCAATAGCGGAGGCGCACATTGTTTTGCATCGCCCTCCTGTGCTATTTTGGGGCCACTTAAAGCTTTAGAAACAGACTGGTGAACGGCCTGAACCGGAAGCGCCTCGGAGAGCACAGGCGAGCGCGGTCGGTCTATATCGAGATGAAGTCTGAGGCACGACCGGCTTCCCATGAACCACGCACGCGCCTGCGCGCTCTGGCCGCTGACTTGCAGCGGCTCGAATCGAAGCTGCGGCGCGGCGGCGGCCCCGACAAGATCGAGCGACAGCACCAGCAGGGCAAGCTGACAGCGCGCGAGCGCATCGAACTGCTCCTTGACAAAGAGTCTTACGTGCAGGAGATAGGTCTGCTCGTCGCCTACGATCAGTACAGCGGGGCGGCCCCGGCGGCCGGGGTGGTCACCGTGATGGGTCGCGTCGGCGGGCGCGAGGCGGTCGTCGTCGCCAACGATGCCACCGTCAAGGCGGGCTCGTGGTGGCCGGAAACGATCAGAAAGATTCTGCGGGCGCAGGAGATCAGTATGCGCTCGCACGTGCCGATCATCTATCTGGTGGATTCGGCGGGCGTCAATCTGCCCTACCAGGGCGGCGTCTTTCCGGGCCAGTACGGCGCGTCGCGTATCTTTTATTACAACTCGATCATGCGGCGCTATCTGAAGATTCCGCAAATCTCGGCGGTGATGGGCCCATGCATCGCGGGCGGCGCTTATCTTCCGGCCCTCTCCGACATCATAGTGATGGTCGAGGGAACCTCTTTCATGGGTCTGGGCGGCGCAAATCTTGTCAAGGGGGCGACGGGTCAGACCATTGACAACGAGACTTTAGGTGGGGCGCGCGCGCACAACGAGCTGTCTGGCGTCGCGCATTACCGCGTCGCTGACGACGCGAGCTGTGTGGCTAAGATCAGGGAGTTTGTTTCCGAGCTTCCGGTCAAGCCCGCGAGCGCCGTCTCGATTACGGAAAGCGTGGAAGCGGCGCGCCCCGCTCCAGACCTCTACGACCTGATCCCGGAAGACCATCGTCAGCCTTACGACATGCGCGCCGTGCTCGACTGTCTTCTGGACGGCGGCAACCTCGACGAGTTTCAGGCCGATTACGCGAAGGAGATGATAACGGGCCACGCCCGCCTGCGCGGCATACAGGTGGGCGTCATCAGTAATAGTCGCGGCATGATACGAGCGCCGGGAGGCGGCCCTCCCAAATTCGGCGGCATCATCTACGCCGACTCGGCGGAAAAGGTGGCCTACTTCATAGAGACCTGCAATCGCCACAAAACGCCGCTCCTCTTCGTTCAGGACGTTTCGGGCTTTATGGTCGGAGCCGAGGCCGAGCACTCCGGCATCATTCGCGCCGGGGCGCGCTTTGTCGAAGCGATGGCGACCGCCGCCGTGCCCAAGATCGTGCTGACCATCAATCATGCGTCGGGCGCGGGCTACTATGCGATGGCCGGGCAGGGGTTCGATCCCGATTTCATATTTAGCTGGCCGACCGGAAGGATGGGCGTGATGGAGGGCGATTCGGCCGTGCAGGCGCTGTTCGGCACGCAGTTGGAGAAGATCAAGCGCGAGGGCGGCGCGCCCGACGAGGAGTTGCGGGCCGAGATGGAGCGGGTCAGAGAGAGCTACGAGCAGCAGTTGGATGCCAGGTATGCCGCCGCGCGCGGCTTCGTCGATGCCGTCATCGTCCCCGAAGATACGCGCGACGCGCTGGAATTGGCCCTGCGCGTCGCGCTCAATTATAGCGGCCCGCATCTGGGCCAATTCGTGCTGCCCCCTTCGCTCGCCTGAAGCCGAGATGGGAGCGAAGGCGGCGAAAGCGCAAAATTTTAGTACACAGAATCTACATCTTGTGCGAAACTATAGACCTGATAAAGCTTTACAGTATCCAAGTCAGGTCTTGCCCGGCATCCTAAGGCATGAATTTTTTATTCATGACAGAACGGCACCCGACACCTCGCGTTTCGGGCTCGGTAGTCCGAGTGCCCCTTGCTTTACCTTTGCAGCGGAAGGAGCGCGCCCAGCCAGAGAGTGTGCGGCCCGGATTTCCTGAACCCGGCCACTCTGTGACAGTACTACGGGGCTGCTAAAATGTTTGACACTTACCTCGTACCGCGCTTTTGACACAAGAAGAGTGCGCGATACAACAGAGAAGGAGAAATATCCGTGAGCAAGAACAGCATCACACGCTATACCACAATTTTGTTTGTGCTCTTAGTCTCCGTGGCTCTCATCAGCGCCGATCTAGTTGTATTGGCGCAAAACGAGAACTCGAACCAGGATGAGACGACGCGCGGCGGCTCAATGACTTCACAGAACGAAAACATGTCGGGCGGCGCCAATACTACTACTCCACGCCGCAGAAGAGCGCGGCGGCGCGCGCGCGCCAACGCCAACACCTCGGGCGATATGTCGGTCGGCGCTAATACGTCGGGCGGCATGCAGGACGCGAACGTTTCGGGGACGGCCGACACGACGATGGGCGGCGCGGGCATGAACGCCAATACCGGAGGAACGGGCACTCGTCGCGGTCGTCGTCGTCGCGGTCGCCGTATCGCTGAGACGGATGCCACTATGAGCGGCACAGGGATGGGCGCCAACGCCAATACAGGTATGACTGCGGCGCAGGGCGGCGAGCAGACCGATCTATCTGGAACCTACACGGGAACCGTCAATTATCCTGAAGGTGGGCTCACAGGCCCGGCCACACTGACGATCACCGGAAACAACTTTTCACTCACGCCCGAGGGCGGAGGCTCGGCTGTTTCGGGCCGCGTCACGGCCGTCACGACGCGCGGCTACACGGCTGTGACTATGATGTTCGGCGATGCGACGGCTCCTTCTGCAACGCAGAATCCGCCGCCGCCGCCGCTGCCGGTCGTCTCTTTGCGCGCGCGCCGGACGGGCGACCGCGTAACGCTCATGAGCGTGCCCGGCGAGAGGCGTCAGTTCTCGTTCTCTTCGGGTGGTGCGGCGGGCGGTGGCCGTCGCGGTCGTCGCGGACGCCGCAATCGCGGCGCAGCCATGACGGGCGGCGATATGGGAACCACCACCACGACGACGGGTGAAACGACCGACACGACCATGGGCGGCACGACCGATACGACCACTACGGGGACGGGCCGCCGTCGCGGTCGTCGCCGTCGCGGCAACCGTATGGGGGGCATGAACTCCAACATGAACACGAACGGCGGTACGACCGATACCACGAACGGCAACACGACGCCTCCACAATAGATACGTTGGGTGAGTCGTGAGTAGTGAGACTGTGATGCGCTTTGAGGTTTAAAGTGCAAGGGTGTATTTGAGCCGTTCGG
>DASZEN010000022.1:0-88582 GCA_035940775.1 Pyrinomonadaceae bacterium
GGTCTGGCAACGGGCGTCGGCATCGGAACAACGACCATCACGGCGACTGCGCCTGATGGATTAGGCGGGACAGTTTCAGACACGGCGACGTTGACGGTTCAAGTTCCGCTCGTCATCAACGAGATTCTAGCCGACCCGCCTACCGGCATTACGGGCGACTCTAACCGGGACGGCACAGAGAGCAGTACTCAGGATGAGTTTATTGAGCTGGTTAACAATTCGAGTGCCCCGGTTGACATCTCAGGCGTCGTCTTGTCGGATTCCACCAGCGACCGCTTCACCTTCCCTGCCAATACCATCCTGGCGGCTAACCGCGCCGTCATTATTTTCGGCGGAGGCTCGCCTCCTGCCAACGACCCCAACTTCGGCGGGGCTTTGGTATTCACGGCCGGTTCTCTCGGTCTGAACAACGACGGTGACACCGTTACGGCCAAGCTCGCGGTCGGCGGCACGAACGTGCAGATCGACCAGGTTATCTATGGCGGCGCAAACCCAGCGCCCGCGCCGACCGATCAATCGCTGACACGCTCGCCTGATTTGACTGGAGCTTTCATTCAGCACACGACCCCGACGGACGCGAACGGTCGCCGCTTCTCGCCGGGCACGCGCCTTGACGGGACGCCGTTCGGCTCGCCGCCCATCACGCGCATTGCGATCACGCCCGCGTCGGCCACGGTTGACCCCAACGATACGCAAGGGTTCACGGCCCAAGCCTTTAGTAACGTGGGCGGGCCGGAAGTCGAAGTCCAGAACGTATCCTTTATATGGGCTTCGACCAACACGAGCGTTGCCACCGTCTCGCCGCTCACGGGAGTCTCGACGACGGCTACGGCTCATGCGTCCGGCAGCGCTACGATTCAGGCGCGCGCGGGTGGGCAACTGGGGACGGCGACGCTCAATGTCAATTCGCCGCCGCCCGTTTTGACGAGCGTCACTATCTCTCCGGCTTCCGCCACCATCGGCGTCGGCGAGACGCAGCAGTTCACGGCGCAGGCGCGCGACCAGTTCGGCCAGCCCTTCGGCGGCGTCACTATCACGTTTGCGTCGAATAATACTGCGGTCGCCACCGTTGTCTCCGGCTCGACATCGGGCACTGGCTCTGCGACGGGGACGGCGACGGGACAGAGCGGCGGCTCGGCTGAGATCAGGGCGACGGCGGACGATGGTACGACGAGCGTCACAAGCACCCCCGCCACACTCACCGTCACACAGGTAAATGCTGGCGATGTGGTAATCAGCGAATTTCGTTTCCGAGGCTCAAATGGCGCTAATGACGAGTTCATAGAGCTATACAACCGCACGTCAGCATCCATAGTCATTTCGGGCTACAAGATTTACAGGTCTAATGGCACCGGAACCAGAACGCTGCATAAGACAATTGCTAACGGGGTCACGCTGGGAGCTGGCTGCCATTATCTCCTGACGAATTCAAATGCGACTGGCCCCTATAACGATTCGGTTGTAGGTGACGATACTTACGCCACCGGAATAACAGAAGACGGCGGCATCGCGTTTGCGCGGCCGAGTAGTGACGGGACTACGGGGATTATTGACCAGGTGGGATTGAGCGCCGGGTCTGCGTATAAGGAAGGCACTCCGCAGACCTCGCTTGGAAATACCACCGCAGCCAACATAGATCGCAGTTATGAGAGGAAGCCCGGAGGCGCGGCCGGTAATGGTCAGGATACCGACGATAATTTAACTGACTTCCAGTTAATCAATCCCAGCGATCCGCAAAATTCATTCTCGGGTTGTATCAATACGACTAGCCCTGACCTGTCGATTGTCAAGACGGATACACCCGACCCTGTGGATGCGGGCGCGAACATCACTTATACGCTGGTCGTCACGAACAATACGGCGAGCGTGATAGTTCCGAACGTGACGGTCACAGACCCGCTTCCTTCGGGTACGTCTCTTGTTTCCGTGGGCACGCTTCCGTCCGGCTGGACGCGAACCGATTCCGTGGCCTCCGGCGGAACGGGCACGATCACCTTTAAGAGGACGAACATGCCCGGCACGGGTGCGGATAGCACAGCGACTTTCACCATCACAGTCAAGGTCGCTTTAGGTACGGCCGACGGAACCGTTATTAGCAATACCGCGAGCGTTGCGAGCGATCTGGTTGACAGCGCGCCGGGCAACAACTCGGACACGGAGACGACGACCGTGCAGGCTCCCACCGATCTCTCTATTACCAAGACCGTGAACGACGCATCACCTGATGTGGGCGATCAAGTCGTCTTCACCCTCACGCTTAGCAACAACGGGACGGACGCGGCGACCGGCGTCGAGGTTACCGATCAGCTACCGTCCGGATTTACGTTCCTCTCGGCCTCGCCCGCCGCGGCCTATAACAGCACCACCGGCGTCTGGACTGTCGGCACGGTCAACGGCGGTACGAATAGCGTCTTGACGATCACGGCGGAGGTCACACAGGCGGCCGCCTCGACATCCGGGGCGACCAACACGGCGACGATCACGGCCTCGGATCAGCCCGACCCCGTTACGTCGAACAACCAGAGCAGCGTCACGGTCAAGGCCCTGCGTGCCAATCTCTCGCTCACCAAGAGCGACTCGGCCGACCCCGTAGAGCCCGGCGATGCTCTGACGTATACGATTGTCGTGACCAATCACGGGCCGAACACCGCCGAGGCCGTTAAGGTCACAGACAGCCTGCCATCTGAATTGACGTTGGTTTCATGCACTGCTCCCGGCGGCTCCTGCACGAATACCGGGAACGACATTGAAGTAAATTACACATCGCTTGCGAACGGTGCATCGGCGACTGTTACCATTGAGACTACGGTCAGCAATTCGACGGCTTTGGGCACAACCCTCAGCAATACGGCGACCGCCGATGCTGCTACCTTTGACGGCACGACGAGCAACAATACGGACACAGAGACGACCACGGTGGATGTCCCCCCGCCGCCGACGGCCAACCTGTCGCTGCTCAAGGAGGTGAACAATGAACACCCGAGCGTCGGGCAGAATGTCACCTTCACCATCTCGCTCTTTAATACGGGCCCGGACTCGGCGACCGGCGTCGAAGTAACGGATAAGCTTCCCACGGGGCTCGACTACGTATCGCACAGCGCGAGCCAGGGCACGTACAACAATGTGACGGGCATCTGGGCTGTCGGCTCAGTCGGCGTCTCCAATAGCGCTGCCGTTGCGACGCTCACCATAGTGGCGACGATGAACTCGGGTTTCTTCAAGATCAACACGGCGGAGGTGACTGCCTCTGACCAGGCCGACCCGAACTCGGAGCCGAATAATAACGACCCGTTTGAAGACGATCAGAGCAGCGTCGCCGTCACACCCCCGCAGGCCAATCTGGAATTGACCAAGACGGCAAACACCACCACACCGAACGTCGGGCAGAACGTCACCTTTACGCTGTCGCTCAAGAATTTCGGCTTCAGCAATGCGACCGGCGTAGAGGTCACGGATCAGCTACCATCGGGCCTGACCTTCGTCACGGCGTCGCCCCTCGCGGAATATAACAGCACGACGGGCGTCTGGACTGTGGGCTCTATCAACAACGGTGCGACTCGTACTTTGACGATCACGGCGACCGTCACGAGTCCAGGCTCTAAGACCAACACGGCGAAGGTCACGGCCTCAGACCAGTTCGATCCGAACACTACGAATAACACGAGCAGCGTCACGGTCACGCCGCCCGAAGCCAACCTGACTATTTCAAAGAGCGATACGCCCGATCCCGTTTCGGTCGGCAATAACATCACTTATACGATTACGGTTACCAATGGCGGGCCGGATACGGCGCAGAATGTTTCCGTAACGGACAGCCTGCCTGCGGAGTTGACTTTCGTCTCATGCGCAGCGCCCGGCGGCTCCTGCTCGAACACGGGTAACAATGTGACGGCGAGTTACGCTTCGCTTACGAATGGCGCGTCGGCGACTATTACGATTGTCGCCACGGTCAATCGCACGGTTGCCGATAACACTACGATCACCAATACGGCGCAGGCCACCTCGGCCACGTATGATCCCTCGACGCCCAATTCGGCGACCACGACGACCACCGCTAAACTTCCCCTGCTTGTAATCAGCAGGTTCTATGGCGGGAGCGGTACTACTGGAATCTACCGCTGCGACTTCGTTGAGATATTCAACAGGGGCGTGACTTCGGTAGACTTCACGACATCAAACTACTCTTTGCAGTATGCGGCGGCGGCGGGCAATGTCGGGGGGACTGGAACGGCGGCTAATCTGCACGTTATAAACACAGGTAGTATTGATCCGGGCGAATATTATCTGGTGCAGCTTAACTGCGGAAGCACCACGGTCGGAACACCTGTTTCAGGAGCCGACTCAACCGGAAGCATCAACCCGTCGGCGACCGATGGCAAGCTCGCGCTGGTGATCGGCACTACAGCGCTCGGCGTAAGCTGCCCGTCGCTTCCCAACACGAACATCGCAGATTTCGTGGGCTACGGCGGGGCCAGTTGTTCGGAGACTGCCCCGACCGCTGCCTTGAGCGCCACCAAAGTCGGAGTCAGGCTCGGCGACGGGTGCACGGACACGGACAACAACTCGACGAACTTTGCCGTTAATACGCACAATAACACCACCAACCCGGCGCCAGCCCCGCGCAATAATTCTTCGCCCGTGAACAATTGCCCGTAGACCGTGCCAAATCTATAAAAGAGTCGTAAGACAAGTGCGCCCGAGCATTCCTGATAGAGAATGCTCGGGCGCGTCCGGCAGTCTTGAAATATAGAATCAGCGTATGACGCCCGCGAGGGGGCTCGACGCGCTGGCGTAGAGTCGTTTGGGCATGCGCCCGGCCTCATAAGCGAGGCGTCCGGCCTCTATGGCGAGGCGCATGGCGCGCGCCATCATTGCCGAATCCTTCGCTTCGGCAATCGCCGTGTTCATCAATACGGCGTCAGCGCCGAGTTCCATAGCTATCGCCGCATCGCTGGCCGTCCCGACGCCCGCATCTACGATGATGGTCGCCTGGGGAAGCTGCTCGCGCATGATCGCAAGGTTCGCCGGGTTCTGTACGCCGAGACCCGACCCGATGGGCGCGGCCAGCGGCATCACGGCGGCACAGCCTGCGTCCAGAAGCTTCTTCGCCATAATCAGGTCGTCGTTGAAATAGGGCAGCACTGTGAATCCTTCTTTGACCAGAACGCGAGCCGCTTCGAGCGTCTGCTCGTTGTCCGGGAACAGCGTGGTCTGATCGCCGATCACTTCCAGCTTGACAAGGTCTGTCTGAAGGGCTTCGCGTGCGAGACGCGCCGTGCGTATGGCGTCCGCCGCCGTGTAACAGCCAGCCGTGTTGGGAAGGATGACGAGCGCCGGGTCGAGATGATCCAGAAAAGATTCCTGGCTGCGGTCTTCGATGGGCACGCGGCGCACGGCCACCGTCACCATCTCCGCACCCGAAGCGCTGTGCGCCGCCTTCATCTCCTCATAACTGCGATACTTCCCCGTCCCTATAATGAGCCGCGAGGTAAACGTGCGACCCGCAATCTCAAGCTGTTCGGATTTCTCAACCCGCGATGATGCGACAGAAGACATGATCTCTTTAAGCACTCTCCGTTTTAATCCTTATTCATTGACTTTACACCCAAAGCGAAGCGATGAAAAGCAAGGAGGAGAACGAAGGGCGGCAGCGATGAGGGAGGAAGGCAAAGGGATGAGGGCCGCAGGGCGGAGGAATGAAAGGGGTTGAATGAATGCGTCAATTACCAGTTCATTCAATCATTCATCCCTCATCCTTCATCCCTTCCACCGCCGACGAAGTGGACGATCTCTATATGATCGCCCTCGCTGAGCGGGGTGATGGGCCAGTCGGCGCGGCGCACGACCTTTCGGTTCAGTTCGATGGCGAGGCGTTCGGGCGCGAGCGAGAGTTGCTCGATCAGTTCCTTGAGCATCAAACCCTGCGCTATGTCGCGCTTCTCGCCGTTGATTTCGACCTGCAAGTTTGCCGCAGCTCCTTCAGGATGGATGGATGATACGACGCATCTCGGCCTCTTCGCCGTCGGCGTTGGCGCGTATGAGAATCGCCGCGCGACCCGTAGTGAAGCGCGGGAGGGCCGCGAATACTATCGCGATGCCGTCGCGGTCGGTTCTCGCCGAACTGATGACCGGGCGAAAAGTCGTCCCCAGGATTTTCAACGTGATGGTCGCGTCGGGAACGGCATCACGCGATTGCTCCGGCCCGCGACTCAGGCGAACGCGAAGGGTGACGAACTCGCCTCCGTGCAGTTCCCTCTCTTCGAGTAAACCTAAGTGCAGAGCATGCGCCGACGCCGCCGTAGTCGGCTCCTCCTGCACCAGATCAGCCGGGGCATGCTTTTCGGCAATCGTACCTTGTAAGGACGGGACGACAGGCTGAGGCGGCGGCTGAGCAGGCGGCCCCGTAGAAACAGGCGGCGGCGGCATGCCCACCCCCACGGCAGGCACAGCCTCGTTCACAGCAGGCGGGGCGGCGGGCGGCGCCGTCCGTGCAGGGTTGTTGACCGGCGCTGTGCTCACAGCCTCGGGCGGGCTGGCTGGCTGCTGTGCGCCGCCGCCGCTGGCGCTGCTGCTACTACTACTACTACTACTGCGCGGGCTCATGCGCTTGAGGTCGTCTATCCGACCGGCGTTGATGGCCGCGCAGATCAGTTTGTGCTGGCGCTGTAGACGTTCCGCAAGCGTCTGTTCGCTGAACCCGGCGGCGATCAGATCATTGTAGGGAGAGCGCTTGCTGGCGAGTATGGCTCCACCCAGGTAGACCAGCGAGAGGATCAGCGGCGACTCTAATCCCTTGTCTTCGGTCTGAACATGGTAGGTAACGCCGTCATGCTCTACGTACGTGTTGAAACCCGTAATCACAGTCGTTCGACCAATGGCGATTCGGAAGTTCGCTTCTTTTTATCAGAATAACCCGGCCGGTAAGGTGCGCTTCCAGAACAGTAACATAGCCTTTTTCAGACGGTCAATCTCCTTTGCAAAACGGGCTTTGACCCGCCGAAAGTGGCGCTTGACAGCCACCCCGGCATCGACTAGGATGAGCTTGTACCATGATTCTCAATCTCCAGACCGGGGCCATTTCACCCTCCTTTTGAGGGGTGAAGCGATGGGCCCATCCGACGGGCTTGCCCGGCCGAGGGCGCGTGTGTGTTTGAGCTAAAAGCATATTTGCCGATCCTGTTGATCTTCATCGTGGCCGCAGGCTTTGCCGTGACCAACGTACTGTTGTCGCAACTGGTCGGGCAGCGTAAGCAAACGCGCACCAAGCTGATGCCCTACGAGTGCGGCAAAGACCCCGTAGGCTCCGCGCGGGAAAGATTCTCGGTCAAGTTTTACCTGATCGCGATGATCTTCATCCTCTTCGATATAGAGGTGATCTTTCTGGTGCCGTGGGCCGTCGTCTTCAAGACTCTCGCCGGGCCCGATTACGGGCTCGGCCAGCTCGTCTTCTGGGAGATGATTATATTCGTCGTGCTGTTGTTGGTCGGGTACGTGTATGTTGTCAGGAAGGGCGCTTTCGATTGGGGCGAGCGGGCGCGACGCGAGGCGGAGGCCGAAGCGCGCGCTCTCGCCGATCTCAGAAAGTCGCAACCGAGCGCGACTACACGACGCGCGGCCTGAAAACGAGTTCGGAAGGATTTTATGGGACTCGAAAACGTAATTGCGGAAGCTTTACCGGAAGTTTTGACGACGCGGCTGGATTCGCTCATCAACTGGGCGCGCAAGTCCAGCCTGTGGCCCGCGACCTTCGGGCTCGCCTGCTGCGCCATAGAGATGATGAACGCCACCTCTTCGCGCAACGACCTGGCGCGGTTCGGTTCCGAAGTGTTTCGCGCCAGCCCGCGCCAGGCCGACGTGATGATCGTCTCGGGCCGCGTCTCGCGCAAGATGGCCCCCGTCTTAAGACGCATTTACGACCAGATGCCAGAGCCCAAGTGGGTCATCTCGATGGGCGCGTGCGCCACCTCCGGCGGCGTCTTCGACAACTACGCCATCGTGCAGGGCGTCGATAAGATAGTGCCCGTCGATGTCTACATACCGGGATGCCCGCCGCGCCCCGAAATGCTGATCCACGCCGTCATGATGCTTCAGGAGAAGGTCATGAAGGAGTCCGTGCTGGATCGCAAGGACGTGCCGCCCGAGGAGGCGCGCGAGGCCGTGCCGCCGGGCACGCTGCCCGGTTCCGGCGTGTCGGCGACCAACGAGGCTGCCGCGCAGCAACCGAACTACTCGCGCCCCTACTCCATCGCATCGCGGCACGAGCGCCGTCGCTCATCCTGAGAATTGTTTAGACAAACGAAGCTTTTCGGCAACAGATTCCGAGTCGGGAGCAAGGTAGGGTCTTTTCCCAAGATGGCACCAGAAAACGAGCAAGCAGGAGGAGCCGGAGCCGGAGCGCGTGCTGAGGCACAGGCTGAACCGCAGTCTTCCAACGCCGTAACGACGCCGTCGCCGCTGGTGACGGCGTTGCAGCATGGACACGAAGAATGGGTCAGCCAGGTCATAGAAGCCTTCGGCGAGGTCACTGTCATCGTCCCGCGCGAGCATATCGTCGCGGTCTGCTCTTTTCTAAAGACAGCGCCGGGACTGGGATTCAATTTCCTGGCCGACATCTGCGGCGTCGATCGCGGGCCGGAAGAAGAGCCGCGCTTCGAGGTCAACTATCATCTGTTTTCGACCGTCCATCATCATCGCCTGCGCTTGAAGGTGGTGCTCGAAGAAGAGGACGCGCACGTTCAAACGGTGACGGGCGTGTGGCGCACGGCCAACTGGCACGAGCGCGAAACCTACGATCTTTTCGGAGTGATTTTCGACGGCCACCCCGACCTGCGGCGCATACTCCTGCCCGACGATTGGGAGGGCCACGCCCTGCGCAAAGATTTTCCGCTGCGCGGCTACGAGCCGTACAGCCTGACCTGATTGCGGAACCTGAATTATCGGACTGGCGGATTGTAAAGACGTTTTATCAGCGAGGATTCAATCCGCTCCTTAATCCGGGCTTCGCAGTCCGACATCCGCGATTGATATGAGTCTTCCGCCGCAATTTGAGGTTGTCGATCGTCCGCTCGATACGCAGATGACGATCTCCATGGGGCCGCAGCATCCTTCGACCCACGGCGTGCTGCGTCTTGAGCTGGTGCTCGACGGAGAGATGATCGTCCGCGCCACGCCCGACATAGGTTATCTGCACACGGGCATGGAGAAGCTCTTCGAGTACAAGAAGTATCAGCAGGGCATAGTCATCACAGACCGTATGGATTACCTGAATCCGTTGGGGAACAACCTCGGCTATGTGATGGCGGCCGAGAAACTGCTCGGGCTGGAGATTCCGGAGCGCGCGCAGACCATTCGGGTGCTGATGTGCGAGTTGCAGCGCATCGCTTCGCACCTCGTCTGGCTCGGCACGCACGCCCTCGACATCGGCGCGATGACAGTCTTCTTCTATTGTTTCCGCGAGCGCGAGAAGATACTAAATCTGATCGAGGCGGCGTCGGGCGGCCGTCTCACCCCGTCTTATTTCCGCATCGGCGGATTGATGATGGATCTGCCTTCCGGTTTTGAGCGGCGCTGCAAACAGTTTACGGACGGTTTCCCGGGCTCTGTAGACGAGTTTCACACGCTCCTGACGGGCAACAAGATTTTCCAGAAGCGGACGCAGGACGTGGGCCGCATCAACGCGGAGGACGCCATCGACTGGGGGCTCTCGGGCCCGTGCCTGCGCGGCAGCGGAGTCGACATTGATGTGCGTCGCACGAATCCCTACACGGGCTATGAGAAGTATGATTTTGAAGTACCGGTCGAGACGGGCGGCGACGTGTGGGCCCGCTACATGGTGCGTATGCGCGAGATGAGGGAGTCGCACAAGATCGTCGTGCAGGCTCTTTCGCGCCTTCGGCCCGGCCCCGTCAAAGCGGACGCGCCGAAGGTCGTGCTGCCCGACCGCGAAGCCATGAAGACACACATGGACGCGCTCATACACCACTTCCTGATCGTAACGGAAGGTTTCGACGTTCCGGCGGGCGAGGTCTATCACCCGATCGAGGGTTCAAAGGGAGAGCTTGGCGTTTACATCAAGTCGAACGGCGGGCCCAAGCCCGCGCGCGTCCACGTGCGCGGCCCGAGCTTCGTCAATCTATCGGCGCTGCCGCAACTGGCCGAAGGCGAGATGATCGCGGACGTAGTCGCCATCATCGGCTCGCTCGACATAGTGCTCGGAGAAATTGATAGGTAGGGGCCCGGGGGCCCGCGGGTCAGGGGCCGTAGAAAACTACGGCTTAGCTGGCCCCCGGCCCCCAAACCCCAACCCCTGATTTTATGTCTCAGCAATTTACGCCAAACAATCCTTTGCCGCAGGAGGCGAAAGTCCCCGAAGAGATCGCCGTCTTTTCGCCCGAGGTCGAAGCGGAGATTGACGGGCATCTGGCGAAGTATCCGCCCGACAGAAAGCGCTCGGCCATCCTGCCGCTAATGTTCATAGTGCAGCGCGAGCGCGGCGGCTATCTAGACCCGCCGGGCGTGGCGTATCTGGCAGACCGCCTGGGCGTGCGCATCACGGATATATGGGAGGTGGCGACCTTCTATTCGATGATTAATACGGAGCCCGTCGGCAGGTTTCACATACAGGTCTGCAAGACGCTCTCATGCAAGATTCTGGGCGCAGGCGGGATTACAGCCCGGTGCACGGAGAAGCTCGGCATCAAGGCGGGCGAGACGACGGCCGACGGGCTTTTCTCGCTCTCCGAAGTTGAATGCCTCGGCTCTTGCGGGACTGCGCCGATGATGCAGATAGGTTTTGATTATTACGAGAATCTGACGCCCGAGAAGGTGGACGACATCATAGAGCGATGCCGGAGCGGGCAAATGACTAACGGCGTGCGATAGCCCGGCGACGCTGAAGAGCGCGCGAGCGCGCTCTCTCTTTATCGGGTTCGATTCCGGGCGGCTTCTGTCCTACGAGAAACGATTATGTTTATTGGCGCAATCGGTTGCGAGCCTCTTCAGCTTGCGCGCGTGAATCTGGAAAACTCCGCGTCTATTGAAGTCTATCGCGCGCATGGCGGCTATGAGGCGCTCGCCAAAGTGCTCGGCGGCATGTCGCCCGATGACGTGATCGCCGAGGTGAAGAAATCGGCGCTGCGCGGGCGGGGCGGCGCTGGCTTTCCGACGGGGATGAAATGGAGTTTTGTGCCGAAGGATTCGCCGAAGCCAAAGTACGTCGTCTGCAACGCGGACGAATCCGAGCCCGGCACGTTCAAGGATCGCTACCTGATGGAGCGCGACCCGCACATGCTCATCGAGGGCATGCTGATCGCCGCTTATGCTTTGGGCTCACACACCGCCTATTGCTACACGCGCGGCGAATATCGCTATCTCATAGAGATAATGGATCGCGCCATCGAGGAGGCGCGGGCCGCAGGCTTAGTGGGCGCGAACATTCTGGGCACGAACTTCTCGTGCGAGGTCTACACGCACACGGGCGCGGGCGCGTACATCTGCGGCGAAGAGACGGCGCTCCTCAACTCGCTCGAAGGACTTCGCGGCCACCCGCGCATGAAGCCGCCCTTTCCCGCCATCGCCGGTCTCTACCAGTGCCCGACCGTCGTCAATAACGTCGAGACGCTGACGGCCGTGCCCGACATCATCAAGATGGGCGGCGAGGCGTACCAGAAGCTGGGGACGGAAAAGAGCGGCGGCACAAAGGTGTGGTCTGTCTCGGGCCACGTCAATCGTCCCGGCGTGTATGAGCTGCCGATGGGCTACGACGATATGGAGAAGTTCATCATGGAGGACTGCGGCGGCATACGCGAGGGGCGAAAGCTCAAGGCGGTCATCCCAGGCGGCTCAAGCGTCTACATCATGCCCGCCGAGGACATCATCGGCAAAGACGTGAAGATGGATTACGAGGGGCTGGTGGCGGCGGGCTCTATGGTCGGCTCCGGCGGCTTCATAGTGATGGACGAGACGGTGGATATTTTCGAGTCCACGAAAAACCTTATAGAGTTTTACAAGCATGAATCCTGCGGGTGGTGTACGCCGTGCCGCGAGGGCACGGACTGGCTCGTTAAGATTTTCAAGCGCATCGCGCGCGGCGAGGGTCGCCCCGAAGACGCGCAGTTGATCCTTGACCTGTGCGACAACATCGAGGGCAAGTCCTTTTGTCCGCTTGGCGACGCCGCCGCCTGGCCCATTCAATCGGCCATCAAGAAGTTTCCGGAAGACTTCAAGCGCCACCTCGCGCCGCTCGCAACCTGAGAATGATCGTATTACGATGTCACAAGAATTAATAAAAGTTACCATCAACGGACAGGAGCACGGGGTCTTGAAGGGCGCGCGCCTGATTGACGTGTGCCGCGAGAAGGGTTTCGATATTCCATCCTTCTGCTACTATTCCGATCTGGCCTTACAAGCTTCCTGCCGCATGTGCCTCGTACGCATCGAGAAGATGCCGAAGTTGCAGACCTCCTGCACGATCACCTGCACGGACGGAATGATCGTCACCACGCAGAGCGAAGAGATAGAGAAGGCCCAGCGCGCGATGGTCGAATTTCTGCTGGCGAATCATCCGCTCGACTGTCCCGTATGTGATCGCGGCGGTGAGTGCGAATTGCAGGAGATGGCCTTCGATTGGGGCGGGCTCGAAGAGCGCTTTGCGGAGCGCAAGAACTACGCGCCGGAAAAATACCTGTCGCCCATGGTCGCCAACGACCCGCAGCGCTGCATTCTCTGCAAACGCTGCACGCGCGTGTGTGACGAGTGGATGGGCGAGGATGCGATTGAGGCGGGCGGGCGCGGGGCCAATACCGTCATCGGCACGTACGGCGGCTGGCTCAACTGCTCGCAGTGCGGCAACTGCATAGAGGTCTGCCCGACGGGGACGCTGCTCGACGCCACCTATCGCCATCAGGCGCGACCGTGGGAGCTATCACAGACCATCTCGACCTGCACCTACTGTTCCGACGGCTGCCAGATGTCCCTGGGCTCGCGCGCCGGAGAGTTGATGCGAGTGGTGGCGCGCGACCGTTACGTAAACGGCCACAACGGCGAGTTCCTGTGCATCAAGGGGCGCTTCGGGCATCCCTTCGTCAATCACGAGGGGCGTCTGCGCACGCCCATGATTCGTTATAAGAAGGGCGGGAAGCTCATCCCGGCGACCTGGGATGAGGCCATACGTTACACGGCCTCGAAGCTGGACGCGGTGGCCGAGGCTCATGGCGCTTCCGCAATCGCCGTCGTCGGAAGCCCGCGCCTGACCAACGAATCTCTCTACGCGCTTCACAAGTTCGCCACCGAGGTCGTCGGCACGGAGAATTTCACGGCGACGGACGCCTTCAGCCTCCAACCTTTCCTGGACGATCTGGGCGGGCCGCTTGCCACGCACCGCGATATTCGTTACGCGCGGACGATACTCCTGATCGGCGGCGAGCCGGAAGAATTGCAGCCCCTGACGGGCAGGCAGATTCGACAGGCCGTCAGAAACGGCGGCTGCCAGCTTCTCATCGTCAATAGCATCCCCATCCGATTGAAGCAACATGCTGCGAAATTCCTGCACGTCAGGCCCGGCACGGAGGATGCCGTCGTCCTGGCGATAGCCAATCAGGCGCACAACAAGCTCGCGGCAGCGAAGATGGGGGTCGAAGAGGTTGAGCTGATCGAGCTTCGCCGCGCGCTCACCAATACGGAGGGCGATATCGTCATCATGTTCGGCGGCGAGTTGAGCCCGGAAGCGCAAAGCATCGTCGCGCAGCTTCCATACACCTTCGCCAGAGAATCCAGGCGAGTCCTTCTGCATCCGCTCCCGCTCTACAACAATAGCCTCGGCGCGCACGACATGGGGCTGATGCGCGGCGCAAACGACGCGGCCGGGTTGGTTGAAGGCGCGGGCGCAACGGTACGCGCCCTGTATATGGCCGGAAGTTTTCTTCCGGAACACGTGCGCGGGCGTGAAGGTGCGCTCTCCAATCTTGATTTCATGGTCGTTCAGGAACTCTTCGAGACCGAGACGACCCGGTTCGCCGATGTCGTCTTCCCCGCCGCATCGTGGGCCGAGGTGGACGGCACGTTTACCAATAACGACGGGCTCGTACAGCGCGTGCGGCAATCTATTCCGCCCGTCCACCAGTCAAAACCGGACTGGATGATTACGGCGCAGTTGGCCCAGGAGCTGGGCGTCGATTTCGGTTTCCAGATGTCGGCCAGCGCCGTCTTCAAAGAGCTGGCCGAGCGCGTTGCGGCCTATGAGGGCCTGCGCTACCCGCTCCTGAAAGATGAGACCAGACCCGTGCAGGCTCATTACGCCCTTCGAGAGCGGCGCGACCTCTCGCAGGAGCTTGAGAGCATCCGCGCGCGGGTTGATGCGATGGACGAGACCGCTTTGAAGATCATGGGCACGCCGGAAGTCGGGCATGAGCTTTTCAAGCCGGGCACCTTAACGGGCAGGGTTCCGCAGTTCCCGCTGCTCGCCTCCGGCAACCCGGTGCCGCCCAGCATGGCGATTTCACCGCTCTACCAGATTACGATTGACGAGCGGCTGCGCCCGACCGCGGCGGCAACAGGAGACTAGGCGATTTTGGATTGGAACACTCTCATCCAGACGGGATTGACGCTTGTCGGCATCATGGTCGCCTTCACTGTGGTGATGGGCATTGTGGCCTACACGGTGCTGGCCGAGCGCCGCGTGCTGGCCTTCATACAGGGGCGTGTGGGGCCGAATCGCGTCGGCTACGGAGGGATGCTCCAACCCCTGGCCGATCTTCTGAAGTTCATCTTCAAGGAAGACATCGTTCCCGATAAATCGACGAAGTTCGTCTATTTTTTAGCGCCCGTGATCGCGACGACCGCCGCGCTGATGACGATCATCGTTTATCCTTTCGGGCCGACCGTAAATATTCCTTTTCTCGGCCCTGTGCAACTCGTCGTCGCGCGTTTCGATGTTGCGCTGCTCTACGTGCTGAGCATTACTTCGGTTGGCGTCTACGGAATAGCGCTCGCCGGTTGGTCTTCAAATAACAAGTACAGTCTGATGGGCGGACTGCGCTCGGCGGCGCAGTTGATCTCTTATGAGTTGTCGCTGGGGCTGTCGCTCATTGGCGTCGTGCTGCAATCGGGCACGCTCGATCTCTATGGCATAGTCGAGCAGCAGTACGGCGTGCAGGGAATGGGATGGTACATCTTCTGGGTACAGCCCATAGGTTTCATCGTCTACCTGATCTCGGCCATTGCCGAGACCAATCGCGTCCCGTTCGATCTGCCGGAGGCGGAGACGGAGCTGGTCGCGGGCTTTCACACGGAATACAGCGCGATGAAATTCGCGCTCTTCTTCATGGCCGAGTACATCAACATGTTCACGGTCTCGATGCTGGCGACGACGCTTTTCCTGGGCGGTTGGAACGGCCCCTTCGTCAGGCAGTTGCCGTGGCTCGGCGTCCTCTATTTTCTGGGCAAGGTCACGTTCTTTCTCTTTCTGTATATCTGGCTGCGCGGCACGCTGCCGCGCTTTCGTTTCGATCAATTGATGAACTTCGGATGGAAATTCCTGCTCCCCGTGGCCATCCTGAACATCATCCTGACGGCGACGCTACAGATCACGGGCGCGATTGATGCGGTGAACAATTTCTTTAAGACGACACTGGGGTTTCTGGGGTAGCAGGTTTTTGTAACCACACGCGGCGCATGCTAACTCTTCTCTTCATACTGTTCGCGGGGCTTGCGATTGGTTGCGCCATCGCCATGATCGCGCAGCGCAATCCGCTCTACAGCGCCATCTCCCTGATCGGCGTGCTGCTCTCACTCGCCTGCCTGTACGTGATGTTGGCCGCGCCCTTCATCGCCGCCGTACAGGTCATCGTCTACGCGGGCGCGATCATGGTGCTCGTCGTCTTCGTGATTATGCTCCTGAACGTCGAAGAGGAAGAGCGGCGCAGCTTACGGCTGCGGCACCTGATCCCTTCGGCGATTGTGCTCGCCGCGCTGCTTTTCGCGGAGGCGGCCTTTATCATCTCCTTTGTTGAGACCTCGCGTTTCACGCCGCGTACGAGCGGGTCGGACGTTGGGTTGACGGCCTCCATCGGCGCGGGGCTCTTTACAAAGTATCTACTGCCGTTTGAGATTACTTCCCTTCTGCTGCTGATGGCGATTGTCGGCGCGATGACCCTGGCACGTCGGGCCGCCCTCCTGCCCGAAGGCGCGCGCGTTATCCCCGGCGCGCAGGTTCTGCCGCGTCACGTGGTCGACGTGGGGGCGGTCGGCGATGCGACGCCCGTTGTAACGGATTCGACCGCAGAGGCCGCCGCCCTTTTAGGCGAACCGGAGGCGGGCCGTCGCGCCTCCCGCATGAAGGATACGGATTGAAGCGATAAGTATACGGATTGAAGAGATTATGATTCCGCAACTCTCCTGGTATCTGGCGCTCTCCGCCGTCCTGTTCACCATAGGCGTGGTCGGCGTCATCATCAAGCGCAACGTCATCTCGATGTTCATGTGCATTGAGCTGATGCTGAACGCCGTCAATCTGACGTTCGTTGCATTTTCGAGCTTCTTCAAGGACGTGTCGGGCCAGCTCTTCGTCTTTATAGTGATGACGGTGGCGGCGGCCGAGGCGGCGGTCGGGCTCGGCATCATCATCGCCATTTTCCGTAACCGCGAATCCCTGGACGTTGACGAGGCAAATATTCTGAAGTTATAGACCGGGCCGGGCGTAGCAAGTTATGGCGGAAAACAATCTTCTGAGTCTTATCATCTTTGCGCCGCTTCTGGGAGCGGCCCTTAACTGGTTCGTCGGTCGGCGCGTGCGCAGTGAAACCTTCATCGGACTGGTCGGCTGCGGCGCGGTCGCCGTTTCGACCATCGTCGCCTTCATCATCGCCTTCGGGCCCGACGGCGCGCTTCGCACAGACGAGCCGAGAGTAATCCTGGGTCATCTCTGGACGTGGATTGAGGTCGGGGGCTTTCGCGCCGACTTCGGTCTCGCGATGGATCGCCTGAGCGGCGTCTACGTGCTTTTCGTCACCTTCGTCGGGTTCCTGATACACGTCTTCGCCACCGGCTACATGCACGGTGACCGCGGCTTCTATCGCTTCTTCGCCTATTTGAACCTGTTCATGTTCTCGATGCTGACGCTGGTGCTGGCGGACAATTTCCTGTTGATGTTCGTCGGCTGGGAGGGCGTCGGGCTCTGCTCCTATCTGTTGATCGGATACTACACAGACCGTAAGGAGGCGGGCGATGCCGCGAAGAAGGCATTTATCGCCAATCGCGTCGGCGACTGGGGAGTAGTGCTCGGCATTATGCTCGTCTTCTTTCTGACCGGCACGATCAGCTTCTTTCCGAAGCCGGAACACGGGATTGCCGAGAGCGCGCTCCAGATCATAAACGGCATGCCGGTCGATCCCTTCACCTGGAAGGCGCTCTTCGCCGGTGGCATCACGTCCGCCGCCATCCTTCTCTTTATCGGAGCGACGGGCAAGAGCGCGCAGATACCGCTTTTCGTCTGGCTGCCGGACGCGATGGCCGGGCCCACGCCCGTCTCCGCACTGATTCACGCCGCGACGATGGTCACGGCCGGGGTCTATATGATCGTGCGCTGTTCCGCCATCTACACGCATGCGCCGACGGCGCTCTTCATAGTGGCGATCATCGGCGCGGCGACGGCGCTCTTTGCAGCGACCATCGGTCTGGCACAAAACGACATCAAGAAGGTACTGGCCTACTCGACTATATCGCAGTTGGGCTACATGATGCTGGCGTGCGGCGTGGGCGCGTTCGTCGCCGCGATTTTTCACGTCATGACGCACGCCTTCTTCAAGGCGCTGCTGTTCCTCGGCTCCGGAAGTGTGATTCACGGCATGCATCACGAGCAGGACATGCGGCGCATGGGCGGCTTGAAAAAGTACATGCCCATCACTTTCATCACGATGCTCACGGGCTGGCTTGCGATCAGCGGCATTCCCATCTTCGCCGGGTTCTTCTCCAAGGACGAGATTCTGTGGAAGACCTGGAGCGCCGCCGGGGTGGGGTTCGAGAGCGGTTTCGGCAAGATTTTGTGGGTCATCGGCGCGATCACAGCCGCCCTGACGGCCGTCTATATGACGCGACTGATGGTGATGACCTTCTGGGGAAGGGAGCGTTTCCGCGAAGCGCACGCCGGAGGTCAGGCCGACGAAGCGCACGCGCACGGTTATGACGTGGGCGAAGAATCTCACGACGCGCACCGGGCGTCGGCTGGCGACCGCCCGCATCATCTGCCCGGCGATGAGATGACAGCCGATCACGCGGACGACGGCGGCGACGAGCCGGACGCGCACGTTGCGGGCGGCGCGCATGACGAGCACGGCGCGCACGAGCCGCACGAATCGCCCTGGACGATGACCGTGCCGCTGATTATCCTGGCGATCCTTTCGACCTTCGGAGGGCTCGTCGGCATCCCTTACGCTTTGAGCGGCGGGCGGATTCCAAACTATTTCGAGCACACGCTTGAGCCCGTCATCGCGCACGCGCCCGAGACGGCGGAAGGCGTCGGAGCGGCGGGCGGCGCTGACGAGGGCGGAGCCGGAGCGGAAGGGCCTCGATTCCTTTCGCCGACGCCGCAGCCGCACGACGGCGCTTCGCCTCTTTCGGTGGGCGAGGGCTCGCAGGCCGAGCCCGCCTCAGACCGCGCGCATTCGGCCGAAGAGGTTAGAAACGAGATTATTTTCTCCGTCATCTCCGTTCTCATTGCGCTGGCTGGCATCGGGCTCGGGTTCCTATTGTTCCTGCGGCGGCCGCTGATGCCCCTGCCACGCCTCCTCGAAAACAAATATTACGTTGACGAGATTTACGACGCGGCCGTAATCAATCCGATCAACGTCGGCTCGCGCGAGGGACTCTGGAAGCTTTTAGATGTCGCCGTCATAGATGGTATCGTCAACGGTCTGGGCCGCAGCGTGACGCAGATGGGGGCGCTCGCGCGACAGATGCAGGGCGGCTTCGTTCGCAGCTACGCCGCCGTCATCCTGCTCGGCGCGCTGGCCGTCATAGGTTATTTCGCTTATTACAGTATTCTTTCACTTCCGCCCATAGATTGGCCGTCCGCCTGGCCCAGGTAGGCCGGGCCCAGGGCCCTTTTTTATGCAGCAATACCTGCTCACAGCTTTGATTCTTCTGCCCGTGGTCGGCGCGCTCGCCACGGTCGTCTACGGCGTCGCCGCCAGAGGGCGCGAGACCGATTACCGTTGGATCGCCCTCGGGTTTACGCTCGCGACCTTTGCGCTCTCGCTTTTACTGCTGGGCGGCGGGGGCTACGGGACGGGCTTTCGTTTCGAGCAGAACGTGCCCTGGATCGGTGCCATCAACGCGAATTACCATATCGGCGTTGACGGCATCAGCCTCTGGCTGGTGATACTGACGACGCTCCTGATGCCGATTGCCGTGCTGTCAAGCTGGCATTCGGTCGAAAAGCGCGTGCTCACCTATTTCGTCTTTCTGCTGCTTCTGGAAGCGGCGATGATCGGCGTCTTCGTTGCGCTGGATCTGCTGGTTTTCTATCTCTTCTTTGAAGCCTCGCTCGTCCCCATGTTCTTTCTGATCGGCATCTGGGGAGGCCAGCGCCGCATCTACGCGGCCGTAAAGTTCTTCATTTATACGTCTGTCGGCAGCCTGTTGATGCTCGTCGGCATCATCGTGCTCTACTACATCTACGACTCTTTTGATTACGTCACGATTCTGAGTGCGATGCGGGACGGGGCGACGGTTGCGGTGCGCGCGCCGCGCGCCGAGTACTGGCTCTTCCTGGCCTTCGCTTTCGCCTTCTGCATCAAGGTTCCGCTCTGGCCCTTTCATACATGGCTGTCGGACGCGCACACGGAAGCGCCGACCGCTGGCTCTGTGATTCTCGCGGGCGTGCTGCTCAAGATGGGCACGTATGGTTTGCTGCGCTTCAATCTCGCGCTCTTTCCCGAAACGGCGCACAAGTTTGCTCCTGTAATCATCGTCCTGGCGATCATAGGCATTATCTACGGCGCGCTGGTGGCGATGGTGCAGCCGGACGTGAAACGACTGGTCGCGTATTCGTCCGTCAGCCACATGGGCTTCGTCGTGCTCGGCCTGTTTTCGTTCACGGAGATAGGCATGCAGGGTGCGCTCTATCAGATGCTCAATCACGGCGTTTCGACGGGCGCGCTCTTTTTGATCGTCGGGATGATCTACGAGCGACGCCATACGCGCATGATCTCGGACTTCGGCGGGCTGGCGACCGTCATGCCCTGGTTCTCGGCCTTCTTCGTCTTCGCCTCGCTCTCCTCCATCGGCCTGCCCTTCCTGAACGGCTTCGTAGGCGAGTTCCTGATTATGCTCGGCATGTGGACTTCGTCGTACAGACTGGCCTGGATTGCGACGATGCTGGCCGGGACGGGCGTCATCTGGGCCGCCGTCTATATGCTCTGGATGTTGCAGAGGGTTGTCTTCGGACGCATCAGGCATAAGGAGAACGCGCGTCTGACTGATCTCAGCGCGCGCGAGTTTGCGCTGCTCGCGCCGCTGCTGATTCTGATGCTTTTCATGGGCGTTTACCCTAAAGTATTCCTGGAGCGCTCGCGCGACAGTGTCGCCGCCGTGCGCGCCATATTGGCGACGCCGCGCGCGGAAAAACCCGTTCCCGCCGAGGCTCGTAACGCCTCGGGCCAGTCACGCTAGATTATTATGAAGAGACCTCTCGCAACCTTTTACGTCGCCGTCGCCGTCGCCGCCGCCACGGTCGGACTTGTCTCGTGGACTACTACAACTACTACTGCGGCGCGGGCTTCGCAATCCGAGGGCACGTCCATGCCTCCTCCGGCGAGCGATGCCGTCATCAAATTGCGCGGGATTGACGGCAAGACCTATGACATCGCCGAGATGAAGGGCAATATTCTTCTGGTCTCTTTCGGCGCGACGTGGTGTTCGCCCTGCACGACGGAGCTACGCGCGCTCGAAGAGCTGAAGAGCGAGTATCGCGACAAGCCCGTTAGATTCTTGTGGGTCAGTCTTGACCGTCGGGAACAGCTTACGGATGACGGCCTGCGCGATTTCGTCCACGAGAACAAGCTTTCGTTCCCTGTGCTGCGTGATCCTACGCAGTTGACCTTCGCGCAGTTCTCGACAAGGATGCGCCTCCCCTACGTGATCTTCTTCGACCGCGAGGGACGGCTGGCCGCCCCCAGGCATACGGGCATGGCCCAGCCGGAGCTTTATAAAAAGATCATACGCGAAAACCTGGATAAGCTTTTAAAGACGGGAGGGACGGACAATGCCGACGACGCGAAGTAGTCCGCCACTCCCGCGCCGGTAAATGAAAAACAGATGAACCTTTGTCTTGCATTCCAAGTCCTGAAGGCCGACATCAACTTTTTGCTGATCCTGCCGGAGTTGATCGTCGGCGGCGTGGCGATAGTCGTGATGCTGATTGACGCCTTCGCGCGCGCGCGCCAGAGATGGCTGACGGGCGGCATCGCGCTCGCCGGACTGGCGGCAGCCGCAGCCGCAATCCTATGGATGTGGGTCGCGCGCTCCGGTTCGGGCCTGCCGCTGACTTCGCACGGAACCTTCAACGGCATGATCGTGCTCGACGAGCTTCGACTGAGCTTTACGCTCGTCTTTTTGCTCGTCTCGGCGCTCACCATCCTCGTCTCTATGATGTGGGTGAAAACGGAAGACCTGCCCGCGGGCGAGTTCCATTCGCTGTTGATGTTCGCCACCTCCGGGATGATGCTGATGGCTTCGGGCGGCGATCTGGTGATTATATTTCTGGGCCTTGAGATTCTCTCGATTGCGACCTACGTGATGGCCGGTTTTCGTCGCACAGACCTGCGCTCGAACGAATCCTCCCTCAAATATTTTATCCTGGGCTCGTTCTCTTCGGCGTTTCTGCTCTACGGCATCGCTTTGATCTACGGCGCGACGGCCACCGAAAGCGGCATGGCCGGAACGACCAACATCAACGAACTCAGTACACGCCTCAACGACTCTCTGTATCCGCCGCTATTGTTTGCGGGCGCGGCGATGATGCTCGTCGGCTTCGGTTTCAAGGTGGCGACCGCACCCTTCCACATCTGGACGCCGGACGTGTACGAGGGCGCGCCGACGCCCGTCACGGCCTTCATGGCGGCCGGGCCGAAGGCCGCCGGGTTCGCATCCTTCCTGCGCGTCTTCGTCTTCGGCTTCCCGTTTGTGGCGAGCGCGGCGAGCGTTTCCGGCTTCGCGCATTCCGCGTGGTTGAATACGCTGGTCGGGCTGGCGATCATTACGATGACGGTCGGCAACCTCGCGGCAATCGTGCAGAACAACGTCAAGCGGATGCTCGCATATTCTTCAATCGCGCACGCGGGCTATGCGATGGTCGGCTTCATAGGGGCTGGCGCAAGCTCGGACGCCGAGCAGAGAGGCGCGGCCATCGCGTCGGTCGCCTTCTACATGCTGACCTATGCCGTGATGAATATCGGGGCCTTTGCCGTGGTCACGCTCGTGGCCCGCAGCGGCGACCGGCGCACCGAAGTCGAAGACTACAACGGCATAGGATTTCGCGCGCCCGCGCTTGCCTTTACGCTCTCGCTCTTCCTGCTCTCGCTTCTGGGCATGCCGCTGACGGCCGGTTTCATAGGCAAGATTATGGTCTTTCGCGCGGCGCTCGACCAGAGCTACTACTATCTGGTAATCATCGCCGTGCTCAACACGGCCGTCTCGGCCTACTATTATTTGCGTCTCATCATAGTGATGTTCTTCCGCGAGCGGACGACCGAATGGACTGCGCCGCGCATACCGGCGGCGATGACGGCGGCGCTCCTCATCACGGTGCTGGGAGTTTTTTACCTGGGTTTATTTCCGGGCCGCGTCCTAGATGCTTTTCAAAAGAGGCCGGGCGTAGCGGCGTCAGCCACTCGCTAACGTGCAGGCGACTGTATTTCAACTTCCGGTTATAAGCCCGAGCGGTTATTCTAGGATCGGGGCCGGAGGCTCTTAACCCGGGTTGATATGAATCTTGTAACCGTGGCAAAGACCAGTGCGAACGTGCTGTTACCGTCTCTCGCCGGAGCGAGGATTGCGGCCGAGCGGAGCCGTTCGGCCGCTCATCACGTGACGGAGATCAAGGCGGCGCTCGGCGAGCTGTGGATGCCGCGCATCTACAGCGAGCGCATCCTTCGCCTGCGGACTCGGTCGCACCACCTGAATGTTCCGGCGCGGGCCGCCGCGAGCCACAGCGTCGAAGTGCAGCATACGCTGCTCGGCGTAGAATTGAAGACGGGCCGTCATCGCACGTTCTGTCCCGATCTGGCGACGGCTCGTTATCTGGCCGTCTTTGCGCGCGCCGGATGCCGCGATGTCGCCGTGCCTTACGACATCACGCAGATTTCCAGGCTCGCCGACGAACTCGAATCTTCCTGGCATCGCATGTTACTCTTGATCGAGAAGGCTTCGGAAAAACGGAGCCGGACGTTTCACTCGCGCTTGAGAGCATTGCTCTTAAGCGAGGTGCGGGCGGAGATTACGGAATTGGGGGCCGGGACGCCCGTCCCTCAATTCAATCAGAACACAAAGCAGCGGCGGCGCGCGCCCGAGAAATAAGGGCGGCGAGCGCCGGAGCATAAAGAATTTTTCAGCATGATAGAAGAGATCAAGTTGGATCAAAACGTACCGCCGGACGCGCCCGAGCCGCTGCCGTTTCCGTTCAACCAGCGCCCCTTTTGTCGCTACGAGCCGATTGAGAAGCGCATCGAAGAGGCGCGCGTGCTCGTCATCGACGACCTCCTGCGCCATGAGGATGACATCTCCGAGGTGGCGCGACGCGATTGGGGACGAATGGCCGCGCTTGAGCTTCAGCGCGAGCGCAAGATCGCCGGGCTCGCCATCGAAAATATTCTCAACAATATAGCGCGGCTCGTGAAACGGCCAGAAACGCACGTCGCGCACCTGTCGGAGATCGGTCGGGCGGTCGAGGATTTGCGCCCCGACGCCGTTGTTCTGAGCGGAACTCTGCGCGACTTCGACTATTACAACCCGGCTCACCTTGAGGACTTCTGCCAATTCGTTCGCTCGACAAAGACTCCCGTGCTCGGCATCTGCGGCGGGCATCAACTCGTGGGCCTCGGATTCGGGGCGCGCGTCGTCACGCTCGACCACATGGAGCAGCACGAGCGGCGCGCGAATCGCTCCTTCGAGTACCAGTACCGCTTCATTCGCATCACGCAGCCGGATGACCCGGTCTTCTGCGGCATCAACGACGCCGACACCGGCATCTGGCAGGATTACACGACCGAGGCGCGCATTCTACGCGTCTGGCAGAATCACGGCCTACAGCTCGATCGCGTGCCCGAGGGCTTTCAGCTTCTCGCGACCGCCTATCTCTGCCGCAATCAGATGATGGTCAAGCGCACCGAAGGACAACTCATCTACACCGTCCAATTCCATCTCGAAAAATCTTTCGAGGACTGGAATAAGAATCGAACGCGCTGGGAGCACCCGAACGAATCGCGTGACGGGCGCATAATTTTCGAGAATTTTTTGCAGGAATCCCTAAAGCACGCGGGCAAGGCTGAGGGCTGCAAATAGACGATTGGCGGGACACGGGGCGCAAGCTCGCACGAAGAGAGAGAGCGGCGCACGAGGTTAAGGGAGAGCCGCGCGCGCGTGTCTGCACGCGAGAACGCGCGGCTCTCTTCTTATTTGGAGATGGTTGAAGACGAGGTGATGGGCGAGGCCGCGCTCATGCTGATATCGCGCGGGACGCTCTCCATCGTCCGCTCGATCAGCATATCGACCACCGCCTTAAGATCGTTGGTATCGCGATAAATCTGTAGCTGCGCGTCGGCGCTCGTTCCACGCTCAAGGATCGTATGGATGTGCTCGACCTCCTGGCGCGAGCCCAGATCATCGAGCACGTCGTCAACGAACTCCAACAACTCAAGGATCAAATCGCGGACGGGAACCTCCTGCTGTTTCCCGAAATCTATCATCTTGCCGTCGAGGCCATAGCGCACGGCGCGCCACTTGTTCTCCTGTATCAGCGCGCGGCGATAGAGACGGAAGCCCAGGTTCTTATCGATCAGCTTGTTGAGCTTGGCGACGATGGCCTGAAAGAGCGCGGCGATGGCGATGGTATCGTCAACTCTGGTCGGGATGTCGCAGATGCGAAATTCGAGCGTCGGGAAGAAGGGATGCGGCCGCACGTCCCACCAGATTTTTTTGCCGTTGTCGATGCATTTGGTTTTCACCAGCAGGTCGACGTAGCGCTGGAACGAGGCGTGCGAATCATAATGGTCGGGGATGTCGGTGCGCGGGAACTGCTTGAAGACCTCCGAGCGATAGGATTTGAGCCCCGTATTATGGCCCATCCAGAAGGGCGAAGAGGTCGTGAGCGCGAGCACGTGCGGCAGGAAATAGCGCGCGGCGTTCATAATGTGAATCGCGCGCTCCGGGTCATTGATGCCGACGTGGACGTGCAGGCCGAAGATAAGCAGAGAGCGCGCGACCGTTTGCAGCTCCTCAACCAGCAGCTCATAGCGCTCGTCGTCGAATATCTTCTGATCCTGCCAGCGCGAGATGGGATGCGTCGAAGCGGCGACGATCTCCAGCCCCGTCTTGCGAGCGAGCCCGGAGATAATGCCGCGCAGGCGTGTGATGTCGGCCCGCGCCTCCTGAATGTTGCGGCAGATGCCGGTGCCGACCTCGATCATCGACTGGATCATCTCGGGCTTGATCTGCTCGCCGAGGATCATCTTGCCCTCTTCTAAAAATTCGGAGACATGTGAACGCAGCTCGCGCGTCTGCGGGTCAACGATCTGAAACTCCTCTTCAATCCCGAGTGTGAATTGCTCAAACATAGGAATGTCTCCTTTTCAACTGTCGGACGAACGCGGGGCCCGAGAATCCTTTGTGCGGCGCGGACGGGGTTGAGCGCGCCCCCGCGTTCCTACGCGACTCTATCTCTGACGGGCGTTAAAGGGTAATCTCCGGCTGGCCCCAGATGGATGCGCTGATGGTGCGCCAGTCGGGCGCAAAGCCCCTGATCTTTTCATTCACCAGATGACGCAAGGCGTTTGCGGGCGAAGCCCACGGGTTATAAAAATCGAAGTGGGCGGCCCAGCGACGCCTTCCGTTATCAACATACAGCACGTGCAGCGAGGCGTGATCTACTCCGCGCTCCATAAAGCCCCCGGTCGTATCATTGTGATTGGCGAAGCGACGTGTAAACCCCTTGTGCCGTTCGAGCGTCGAGCTGAGCACGGGCCAGGCGTCGAAATTCATCCCGACGCCGTAGTCGCCGTAAACATTTTCGACGCGCCGCACAGCCTCCCACAGCTTCAACTCCGAAAAGCGGCGGGCGAGTATCAAGAGCGCCCGCTGCTTATCGACCGCGAGCGAATCGAACGCGTCCTCGTCGCGCGCCTGTCCATACAGGCCCTCCAATTTTCGACCGAGCGCCTCGCGCGTGCCTTCGGGTAATTCTCGCCAGCGAAGGGCCGCCGCTGCCGCTGCTGCTGCTGCCTGCCCTCCTGTCTCAGCCGAAGTCATAGCGGCGGCAACTCGCGCTCCATCAGCGCGCGATCCTTTTCCGAGAGACCCTGGAACTGTACGCCGACGCCGCGACCCGGATTGCTGTAGACCACCTCGGCGTTCACTACCACCTGTTCACCCCCCAGGGGGATTCGCAGCATTAGAAGAGAGCCTTCGGGCAGCACCAGTTGCGTATTCATGTAGAGACCGCCGAGGCTAATGTCCTGCGTGCTGGCGACGCCGGTCGCATCCTTGCCGTCGAAAAAGACATCCACAATAAGGCGCGAGCGGTCGTGCTGGCGGCGCTCGTCCGACGGCAAAGACCCGTTCGCCTCAAGCTCTTCAACCATTTCGTCGAAACCCCCTCCGCCTTTGAATTAAGAGGCGCGCCCGCACCTCTCTCTTTTACGCATTCTAACCCGCAAACGGATACTACGCTCTCCGGGGCCAAATCGCGGTCACTTTTCGCTGATGATAAAAGTCGGAACCATCCCGCCGCCCGAGCTGACGTTGGCGAGTTCCGTAAACGAAAGCCGCGTGAAGGCCGAGCCCACCTTGCCGAAAAACAGCAGCGGGTCGAGGTCTACAAGCTGCTCGGCGAAACTCACAGAGCCGTTCTCCTGAAGCGCCGGGAAAACCTCACGGGCCGTCGGCACTCTCTCCTGCACCAGATAGTCGCCATTAGCAAGGGCGCTGTGCATCGCCTCCGTCCACGAAATCTCGTCCGTATTCCAGCCGATGTAGATGCCGTGCCCGCCGTAATCATCATTCGGCTTGAGCACGAGCCGATCACGACGGGCGGCGACAAATTCGAGCAGGTCTATGCGTTCGCCCCTGTAATCGCTCTTTTCGGCGCGGACGCGGCGCGTCCACGGAACGTGCGCCCGGATGACTTCGCGTTCCGCGCTCGTAAAGAGCCGCGCGTGGCGTTCGTCCGTGAGCACCGCGAAAAGCGCTTTCTTGTGAATCAGCTTCGAGCGAAAGCTATTGACCATGCAGACGGCGCGCGCGCGATAGGCATTGAGCAGCGCCGGGCTCTCCTCCATGATCGGCAGGTACTCGTTGACGAGGAGGCGCTTGTAGACTATGTCGATCTCGAAATCCCTGACGCGCAGGCGGCTTCCAGTCCATTCAAGCTCATCCGGCGAGCAGATGATCGACTGATGGCCACGGCTTTCAAAATAGTCCTTGAACAGCTCGAACTCTTTTTGAGTCGGCATGCCCTTCAAATCGATGATGGCGATGCGCGGCGCATGTTCGACGCGCCCGCCCGAAAACTCCTCGTGCGCTTTGAGCAACACGTCCAGCATCTTCGCGCGCCCGTAGAGCGGACGCAACTGGTAACGCTCGGCGAAGCGCTGCATGACCGGAAGCTGCTTGAAAATATCGTAGGCGGCGTCGGCGTAGGCTATACCGGCGGGGCTCTCGCCGTTCAGCTCGACAAAGCTGTAAGCCTCGTCTGTGAGGAAAGAGTCGAGTCGCGCCGTCGGAGAGACGGCCCTGTAACCCGGATCGATCTGAACCAGCTCACGCTCGATATCGGTCATCCCCAACTCATCGAGCAGCGCGCTTTCTCCGACCGCCGCATCCTTGACCTTCTCAATCGCGCCCCACACCGTCTCGCAGATGGTTGTCACACGCGCCCAGTCATCTTCGGTGACGAAGTGCGGGCGCAGGTAGGGCGAAAGCCGACGACCTCCAAAGATGAGCTTGGCGCGTTCCAGGCCCTCGTCCAGCATGCTGCGGGAGGATTCGGCCAGATCGCCCTCCGTCAGCAGCTCGTGATAATGGGATACGGCTTTATGCAGCATAGGCTCCAGGCGCAAATACAGGGCTAAAGACAGGATTGGACGAACCGTTTGGTGCGCCTAGAGTAACACAGAACGGGGCCGCGCAAGCAAGAAGAGTGTCCGGCGCGGAAGCCGTTTTCTCAGCCGCGCCGGGCACTCTTTTTGAAGCTTAATTTACTTGGGGCTGTTATTTCCGCTTCGCGTCTTTGACCGGCAGGATGAGGTTCAGTTTCCGACCGTTGCGAACAATACCGAGCGAAAGGGGCGCGTCATCCGTCAGGAGAGGGCCCGGCTGCGCCCTGTAGGAAAGAAGCCTGCCGTTGATCGTTTCGATGACATCGCCTTCAAGCAGACCGGCGCGCCCCGCCTGGCTCGCCGCAGCGACCGCGACGACGAGCAGACCGGCGCGCGCGCCCCGGCGCTGCGCGGCCGTGCTGCCAAGCGGAATCGTCTCCGCGCCCCGCGAGATCAAAGGATCGACGCGCGGCGAGGTCGGCGCTGAAAGGGACGCGGCAATCTCCGGGGGCGTCTCAAGCTTGAAGGAGAAGCTGAGCTTAACCGGCACGGCGAAGGGCTTGAGCGACTTGAGCTGCGACGGCAGCTCGAAAGGCGCAAGCTCAGGGGACGGCATGGACGGCATAGGCGGCATTGCGATGAGCGTCGGCGGCGCAATTGCGGGCATGGGCGCTGGCGGCGCGACGGGCCGCGACGGTTTTGGAGCGAGCGCTTGTCCGCGCAGGACTGTGAAAAGAACGGTTGAATCGCCGCCCGCCTCGCTCAGCATGAACGAGAAATCTTCCGCGTTTTTCACCTCGTCATTATTGACGCGGACGATAATATCGCCCGCGCGTAGATCGGCCAGAGCGGCCGGAGTATCCGGCACAACCGAGGTCAACAGCAGACCCCGGCCTGCGTCCATCAGCGCGGCGGCCTCCGTTTGCGACCACCCGCTCGACGTGAATTGGAAAAGAGAGGCCGAGGTAACGGCCTTACCGCGCACGCCCAGGACGGGGCGCGGGACGCTTGCGCGCCGGGCGAGCACGCGCGCGGCGGCGCTTCTGATGACGCGCGCCGGAAGGATACGCGCTTCGGTCGCGCTCGTGGCTTCGACTATGCCGACGGTCTCGCCCGCGTCGTTGATCGCCACGCCGCCATTGATCGAGGGCGAGAGATTGGGCGCGCGAACCGTCAGGCGCGCGACGCGGCCCGAAGCCAGACGAGTGATCGTCGCAACTCGCCCTTCTATCTCGCCCATACGCAGATAGAGATTGCCGGGCGCTCTTTCTTGCGCCTGACCGGCACGCTCCGGGGCGTAGAGGCGCACGCGCTGCCCGACCGACAGGGTTTCCTCGTGAGCCTCCGGCACGGAGGGGAGTTTGAGCCCGTCCAGGCGTAGCAGCGAGAGGCCCGTCATTGCATCAAGACCCACGTAGTTGACCGCGAACTGAAAGCCGTCGCGCCGCACGACCGTCAGCTCGGCGCTTTCAACCGATTCAGCCGATGGCGCAAGCGCAGCAGCTTCGGCCGCCTCGCTCGCCGATGGCGGCAGAACGGCTGAGACCAGCGCCTCGGCCTGTGGCAGCGAAGCGACGATACTCTCGCCGTCGTCGAGCGTAAACCCTGCCGTTATGCTCATGTGCATGTCGGGCGGAGACGCGTTCTCGTCATTCAGCTCGACGACGGCGGCGACGGGCGCGCCCGAGCGGTTCAACCAACGCATCAGCTTGATTCCGTTCAAGCGGTGCAGGACGGTGACGACCTGCGGCGGCGCGACGCCGGGAGCCGTCGATGCCGGAGCGGCAGCGGCAGGAGCAACGGCAGGCGCGTGCGGCGTCGCAGGCGCAGGCGTCGCAACGGGCGCGGTCGGCCCGCGCGGAGCCTGTGGCGGCGGCGGGCCGGGTTGCTGCGCCTGTGCGGCTGTGGCGGCGATGGCGAGCAGCGCTATGGCCGGAAACTGACTTTTAAGATTCCTGAAAAGCAAGGTGGTTTATCAATCTCCCGTTTGATGCCTTATTCGATCTTCTTACCAGATGTTCTCGGCTGTCTCTGCCGCATCGAGCGGGCGCGAGACGCCGTAGCGGCGTCCGAGTATCTCCTGCGAGCCGAAGGTGACGGGTTGCAGCGAGACGGTTCGCATCACCCCGCCGCCTTCGTCCAAGAGGACTTTGACGCTCTGCGACGGACTGTTGACGGGCACGGAAAAGAGCGTGATGACGGGCGCGGCGCTGCTGCTGAAATCGTTCGACCGAAGGGGCGAGCGCGCGGCGGCGGCGGTGGTCGCCACGGTCAGCGCGGGCGCTTTCGTCTCTCCAACCGGATTTTTGGCTCGGGACGCACGCGGCGCGGCGGCACGCGCGCTCATTCCCGTCGCCGCATCGCTAGAGGCCGTCGCATCCCTTGCGGCCGCGGTCGCACCCGTTGTGTCAGCCGTTCTGCCTGGATTGTCCTCCGCGTTTTTTGGCACGCTCGTCACCGTCGTCACTGTGGCAAGCCCCTCGCCCGTCGGCGTCGCATTAAAACGCTTATCAGCCTGCTTGAGCAGAACGGCGACGCCGATCAGCAGCGCAAACGAAGCGGCGAGCGCAATGGCGTGCGTGCCGGGAGCAAATCCCTGCCAGAGCTGATGACGATATTTGTTCCGCTTCTCGGAGGCGAGTCGCGCGCGCAGCCGCCAATCAAAATCGCCCGGCGCGGCGACCGTCCCAAGCGATGACACGAGTCGGCTTAGCGCCAGTCGCTCTTCACGAAAGGAGCGGCAGCGCCCGCACGTTGCCAGATGCGCGAGCGCTTCGGTGCGTTCCGGCCCGCCCGGCGCGGCCTCTTCGATTTCGTTCCGGCATGCTTTACAGTCCATTGCTTTTATAACTCTCATCACAAATAAGCCTTCAGCTTGTCGCGCAGGAAGCCGCGCGCGCGGCTGATGCGGGATTTCACTGTGCCCTCGTTGGTTTGCAGAATCGCGGCGATCTCTTCGTAGCTTTTGCCCTCGACATCGCGCAGCACGAGCGGCGCGCGATACTTGTCGGGCAGCGTCGAGATGGCTCGCTCGACCGCCCCCCGGCGCTCTCTTTCGACGAGGGCCGCGTCCTGTAGGGGGCGGTCGTCGGGCGGGTTAAATTCCGTGGGGGTCGCTGAGCCGTCGCTCGACTGAAAGAATCCGGTCAGCGAAACGAGGCGGCGGCGCTTGCGGCGGCGCAACTCGCTGATCGCAAGGTTGGTCGCGATGCGATAGATATAGGTCGAGAAGGCGTGGCTCGCCTTGTAACGGTCGGCCGCACGATAGATGCGTACGAAGGTCTCCTGCGAGAGATCGACAGCCGTTTCGTAATCGCTCGTCATACGGTAGATATAGCTCGTGATCTGATGGCGGTAGCGCCCGACCAGCTCTGCGAAGGCGGCCTCGTCGCCCGCGCGCGTCGCCTCCAACAGGGCGTGATCGGATGGGGGCTCGGCCACAACCAGATGCGGCGCTGTAGATGCGCCGAAGCAAAGCTCGTCAATGGAGGTTACCGTATCCATTCAGGCAGGCAGGCTTTTTTTGCGACCCACGGACACCGGGCCGATAGGTTGCGGGCGCGCCGGAAGACGGGCGGGACATACGCTCCATCCCCTTCCAGGCGCTCCGGACGGCTTCCGGCGAAATCTGACGCCGAATTATACACCCTCCGGCCGTCCGTGGAAGCAATCACGCGCGAGCCACCCGCAGGTTCCCGAAAGTCCGGCAGAATCCGGCACGAGACGGCGATCAGGACGGCACACACAGGAGGACGGTAAGCAAAAGCGCCGCCGTCCTCTCTTGAACGGCGACGCCATGGTTTTAAGGAAACGCTGCTCTGACCCTGTGGCTTAAGGGTTGGCGGAAGTGCTGGCCGGAGCTTCAGGGTTGTTAAAGAGGGCCTCTTCCATCTTGACCCCGTAGGTGACGGTCAGGATGCGCGTCTCCTGCGTCTGCTTGTCGTTCTCGTAAAGCACCGTGCGATAGGGCACGAGCGTTCCCTGCGCGTAGCGGTAGTCGTGGAACTTGCGAGTGTATTTGACGGGCGCGCTCGCCCCGGCGGGCGTGTCCTCGTATTCGAGCCAGAGGATGCGGCCCGTCCTGGCGCTGATGTAATAGCGCGTCCGGCGCTTCTCCTTATCCACCAGATCGAGGACGTGTAAGTCCATATTCTTATGCTTCTCTTTACCGACCAGGGTCAGGGTCGAGCCGTTCTCTTTATAGCGGAGCAGCGCGTCTATGTCGTGCCACATCTGGCCGAAGAAATCCACGGTCGCCTCCTGGCGTGGCGTAAAGGCCGAGCCGTTGATGAGGCCGAAGGTATTGCCGCTTCCGTAAATCAGCGCATATTCGACGGTCGGCAGCTTCTGATCCAGACGAATCCGATCCTTATCGGTGCTCTCGCCGCGCATGAAACGGCGTTCGTAGGATGATTCCTCCGTCCGCCCGTCCGGGTTAATGCGCGTCACTCGCCCGCGCTCGACGCCGTTGCGTCTGATCTGTTTGAGCCCCTCGCGCGTGCCGTAGATCAGAACGACGTTCTCGGCCAACTGCTCGGCCGTAAAACTCTTTTTGTCGTCGTCTGCGGCGGCCAGCGCCGCAAGCTTTGGCAGGGGCCCACCGACGGCCAGAAACGTCCACAGGAGGGTCAGGATAAACAAACGTCGAAACACTTTAGGATGCTCTCCTTACGAGCTTGTAAATTTTGATTCGCGGCGGAAAGGGAAAGTCGGGCCATTCCGAGAATCTGGATTGTATCACAGAGAAAAGAAAAGCACCTTCGACCCCGAGCCCTAACCAAAGGCGTTTGTTATAGATGCGCGCCAGATCGGGCAAGGATGCCCGTCCGTGCGATTTGACAATGCTCCACCGGGGCATGTAGAGTGCACGGTTTTCCAGATGAGCGACAAGCAGGACAATGGCCGGGCACAGCGTGCCGTTTCTCCTGATTCATGGCTGAGGCGCGCGCCCGATGAACGTTCCTTCTGCGCCTGTCACGCTCTTTTTGCTGAAAGGAAGTTGAAGTCGTGAACAAAGTAGGAATCCTGGTTGGCCGCGAGCAATCGTTTCCGCAAGCCCTGATTAAGAGCATTAACGAGCGCGGGAGAGGCGAGACAATTGCGGAATTTATCAAGGTCGGCGGCGTCCGCCTCGATTACATGCGCTCGTACGATCTGATTATTGATCGCATCTCGCACGAAATCCCCTTTTATCGCGCGCTGATGAAGCGCGCCGCTTTGGAAGGTACGATCATCGTCAACAATCCCTTCTGGTGGTCGGCCGACGATAAATTCTTCAACTACTCGCTCGCCACCAAGCTCGGCGTCGCCATCCCGAAAACAGTCCTGCTGCCGCAGAAGGACTATATCAAGGGCGTCACCTCCGAGAGTCTGCGCAACCTGGAATTTCCGCTCGACTGGCAGGGCATCGTCGATTACGTCGGGCTTCCGGCGATCCTCAAGCCGTTTGACGGCGGCGGCTGGAAGAATGTTTCGCGCGTCAACTCGCTCGAAGAGCTGTGGCTCGAATATAACCAGACGGGCACGCTCTGCATGACGCTGCAAGAGTTCATCAACTTCGACCAGTTCGTGCGCTGCTACTGCATCGGCCAGGAAGAGGTCATGATTATGCCCTACGACCCGCGCAAGCCCTATCTCTCCGGCGAGCAATACATACACAACCCCGGCTATCTGGCCCCCGCGCTGGCCGAGCGCGTCGCAAATGATGTCCGTACGCTGTGCCGCGCGCTCGGCTACGACATCAACACGGTCGAGTTCGCGATCAAGGACGGCATCCCCTACGCGATAGATTTTATGAACCCGGCCCCGGACGCAGACCTACATTCGGTCGGCGAGTTCTATCACTCGTGGGTGACGAATGCCGTCACCGATCTGGTCTTCAAGCGGCTGGCGGAACCGCGCCGCGCGCCGCGCTATCGCTGGGACGCGATGCTCAATCCGAACCCGATAGCCGAGGCGGAGCGAGCCATTTCGGCCGTGGCTTCCGCCGCCGAGCAGGCCGCGCGCACCATTATCCCGAAGCCCGTGCGCGAGTTGCCCTCAGATTTGGCGACAGGTATGAGCGAGATCGTGAGCGACGCCGCCTCGGCCGTTTCCGGGATCGTAGAATCAATCACCGAGCCGGAAAACAAAAAGGGCGCAAACCAAACGGACGCGTCGGCGGGCACGACGCGCAAGACCAGTAGTAAAAAGGCCGCGCCTGCGCGCGTCAAAAAACCGACGACCGAAGCCTGAAGAACGGATCAGCAATAGAGAGCTAAGGCCGCGAGCCAGGAGGTTTTTCAATCCTCCAGGCTCGCGGCCTTCACTCTTTTAACTGACGCTCAGTTTCTACAACCTATTCAACCGGGGTTTATTCGACTGCGGCTTATTCAGCGGTGCGCCACTTACGTCTGGCAGTGAGAAAGCGGCCCAGGATGGCGACACCGATCCAGCAGACCAGGGATGAAGAGGCGAGCGACCACCCTATATCCGCGAGCGCTTCGTCTATCGAGCCGCCAAAGAAGGCCAGCAGCAGGCTCGCAAATGTGACACGCGCGGCGATGCGGCGTGCGCGATAGATGCTTTGCAGCCAGTTGATGCGTCTGAGTTCGGTGGCGAGGTATTCGTCATCCGTATTGAGGCGCGAGTAGTAGTCGGATTCGCGTCGCGCCAGTCGCGAGAGCGCCCGATCCGAAGCGATGCGCGTCGCGGCATCGTAATGATGTATGACGTGGGCCAGTTGCCCGTTTCGCAGGGCCACTTCGGCGAGGCCCATCTCGGCGCGAAAAACGCGCGGGTTAAGCTCAAGCGCGCGACGAAAGGCGCGCGTCGCATGATCCATCTCCGAATACTCTATGAAGCTTTCGCCGATGCGTGACAGGAGCAGAGCGTCGTCCTGCCCGCGAAGCCCGGCCAGCCGCAGACCGGCGCGCGAACGCGCGAGCAGGCGCGCATCACCCACCACGCTCGCCTGCGAACGCAGGAAACGCGCAAATTCGTAGAGCAGCCAGCCGTCCTTCGGCATCACCAGCAGGGCACGGCGAAAGGCTTCGGCGGCCTCGCGCAGGCGACCGGCAGCGCGCAGCTCATTCGCAGTGCGTCTGAGCAGACGCCCGCGTTCGACATCCGCGCTCGATTGTGGGCCAGCTCCGGCCAAGCGATAGTGACGCGTCGTCCTCTTGGCGTTGTGATCCAGGTCTGTGGTCGCGCCTTCGAGCACGTCCGGGCTTGCCAGATGCAGAAGATCCAGCGTCGTCCGCAAAGATTTATTATCCGACAGATAATCGCGCAGCTCGCGCGAGCGCGCGTCCAACTTCTCTTCGGGCACGAGCGCGAACATCCCCCGCACCATCTTTCGATAGCCTTTGCCGCCGGAAGCGAAACGAAAGCGAACCCCGTTGCCCGTCACCTCGCTGCGATAGCGATAGCGAACGCGCCCGCCGCGCCTGAGCGTTCGCACCGCATTCGTCTCCACGCGCTCGATCTCGCTTACGGGCAATTCCAGTCGCCGTCCCCTGACCAGCCTGTGAAAAACCGAGACGAGGCCGGAGCGCGTCAGGGCGCGGCCATCGAAGTTGACGCGGTCGGTAAAGGCAAACACGGGTATGACCGTCCAGGCGACGGCGATAGAGGCGAGCGCATAGAGATCAAGCGAGGCGCGCAGGCAGAGAAAAGCGATGAAGGTCAGGGCGCACGCCGTTCCCATATAGACTTCAGGCGATACGCGCACACTGGCGAGGCGACGGCGCGCTTTCGGCGGGACAAGACGGCCAGCCGAGACTTCCGCCGCTACCAGGGCGGCAGCCGCAGCAGCCGCAGCAGCCGGGCTTGAACCTTGTATCTCTGCCGTCCGGTTTACTTCGTTTCTGATACTGCTGTCCTCTCTTCCGGACATGCGACGGGAAGTTCCAGAGCGAAACTACCGCTGCGCGTCGCGCCCGGCTCAGTGTAGCGTAAGTCCGCCAATTGTACGAGGAGTTGGCTCGCGCAGTCCCCTTCAACTTGAAAGACGGGAAAGCGCGCAAATTCCAGAAAAACCCTGGCGCGGTAATCTGCGGCCGCGCGTTCAACGGCGCGGGCCGCGTCTCCCTGCTGCTTTTCAAAACGGACGCGGCCCGGAAACTCTCGCCCGTCATCATTCAAAGATAAAAAGAACCTGTAGGTCGCGCGATCCGTTTCGGCCATACCCTGCCAGCGCAGCGGATTGGCGAGGGTCGGCATCGCGGCCGTGCGTCGGAGCGTCTCGCCATAACCGGAAGCGAGATTGCTCGCCACAGCCTCCGTCTGTGATAGAGCACGGCGATGCAGTAGAGAAAGCGCGCCCCAGTAGACGACGACCAGGGCGAGCGCTGCCACGGCCACGACCCTCCCCCAGCGCCGCGCCAATCCCCAGCGATGGGCGGCCACGAGCCCGATCAACCCACAGGCCCACAGGGCCCGCGAGACGACGGGGATGTAAACGTCCGCGCGCCGCTGCGGCAGGAAAAGAATGGCTGCTGTTAAGATCAGTGCGAGCACAGTCCAGAGCGCGATGCGCCAGTTCGTCTGCGCCGTCAGTAAAAAGGCCGCGCCGCCCAGGATGAGCCAGAGCCACGGATCCAGGATAAAAACCAGATCGCCGTAGAACCACTGGCCGCTCCACGGCAGGAGTGGCCGCATGCCATAGTTATTTGTCCAATCCATCAACGGATGAGTGGCGCTTGCCATCAGCGATGCCAGCAGGAGACCACGAAATTTGATGCGCGTAGCTCGACGGCGCATACGGGCCAGGATGAGGTCGCCGAGGTAGACGAGGGAGGGCAGGATCAGCGCGAGCGCGAGCGTGCCGACGATTGAATGAGTGATGCCTCGGTGGTGGTGCAGGTAAGACCAGCGCCCGCCGATGGTCGCCAGGATGTCCCCGTCCGGCGCATTGGCGGCGATCACGCACAGGGTAGTCGTGGCCGGTGACAATCGCTCTAACCCGGCCTTCGCTACCGCCAGACCCATGAGCGAGTGCGTTAGATTATCCATAGCCTGACAGGTGCACGAATGGCGCGCAGTGAGCTTTTTATTTAATTCGGTCGCCGCAGGCTATCCGCCGCCCTGGCCTAGAAAGGAAGATCGGTCGCTGCCGGAGGCTCAGGCGGAAGCTGTGCGTAGCGCGCCGGGTCAAGCTTTTCCAATTTTTGTACGGCTTCGCGCTCGGCGGGCGAGGGCGGCAAAGGCTTGCCATCCTGATCTTTTGCCGTGCGCGAGCCTTCGGCGATTGCGAACAGCAAATCGGCAGCCTCCTTCTTCTTGCCCTGTTTCTCATAAACGGAGGCGAGTCGCAGGTTGGCAACGTCCGGGGTAATGATGGCGTTCGTCTGTTTGGCAAGCTCTGCGTAAATGGCCGCCGCCGCGTCATACTGAGCGTCCGCTTCCCTCGCCTGGGCCAGCGCAAATTTCGAGAGCGTCGCTACCTCGTTGTCGCTGCTCCCGGACAGCGCCTCCATTTCGCCGATCCCCTTTGCGCGATCCAGCGTGAGCAGGTTGGCGGCGAGGAAGTAACGCGCCTTTTCGCGATAGGGATTTCCGTACTTATCGGCGACGGCCTGAAACTCTTTGACGGCCCTTTCGGCGCGATCCTTCTCGGTCGGGAAGCTAAGGTCTGTGGAGCCTGGGGCGGGCGTCGGGCTCACGGGCGCTGATGCGATCTCGATGGCATGACCGAGCGCGCGGCGCGCCTCGTCGGTCTTTCGCGCGCTCCACCATGACCAGAGACCGGCCAGAGCGAGCACGGCTATCAAGGCCGCGATCCCGTAAAGGAGCGTGCGCCCCTTGCCTTCGAGCATATCGCCGAGGCGGTCGAAGAAGCCGAGCGTTGTATCGCGAAAGCGATCATGCTGGAGTTGGCGCGCGCGTTTTCTGTTGTACCGGGCCACGTTTCTTCCTCACGCAAGAACGCACGGTCAGGAGCGTTCTTTTCCGGGTATGTTAGGTCAAACAATGACTCTAACGGGCGGTGCGAGAGCTTGTCAAGCAAGGCAGAGAATGAAAGTTTGACGAGGATTGTGAGCCGTGCTAGTTTTGCCTGAAAGCGCTTCGGGATTTGGCCCGAGTTGTAAAAAACTACAGACGCGCACCGGGGTTCAGTCATCGAAGAACCATGAGGGCCCGCTCGAAGGCCCGGCCCGGAGGCGTTCGCGGCTCAACCGAAAAAGCGCCGCTTCGCATTTCGCTAATTCAATTCCGGCAGTGCTCGAAAATTTTTTCTGGGAACAAACCGTGAAAGAGCGGTGTCTAAAAGCCCAACTGACCGGGAAGCGGCCCGTATCGCCTCTGGCTAGAACGCTTTCCGCCGCCGGGGGAGACGCGTGAGCTACGGAGAGCCAATCGCCCTCCGGGGGCAAGTGGAATTGGAAGAGGTCGCCCCGGCGACCCCTGGCGAGGCGCGTGCGGCGGGCGAGGCGCAGTTCGTTGAAAGATTGAGGGCCGGAGAGGCAGCCGCCTTCGACCGCCTGGTGCAGGAACGCTCCGGCGAAGTTTACGCGCTGTTGTATCGTTTGACGGAAGATACGGAGGAGGCGCGCGACCTGACGCAGGAGACGTTCCTGCGCGCCTTTCAGAACATAGCGCGGTTTCGCGGCGATGCCGATTTGAAAACCTGGATTTACCGGATCGCCATCAACCAGGCGCGTAATCGCTGGCGGTGGTGGCGCAGGCGGCGGCGCGACAAGACCGTTTCTCTGGATGTCGAGAGCGGCGCTAGAGAGGAGACTCTGGGCGCGACCCTCTGCGACCCGAACGAGCGCAACCCGGAACAGCAGACGCTGGCCCGCGAGCGCGAGACGGCGTTGCGCGCGGCCTTGCAGACGCTCGGTCATCCCTTTCGCGAAGCCGTCATCCTGCGCGACGTGGAGGGCCTCAGCTATGAAGAGATCGCCGCGACGCTTGAGATCAGCATCGGCACTGTGAAATCCAGGTTATCGCGCGGGCGCATTGAATTACGCCGTAAGCTCGGCGGCTCTTTTTGATAAAGCCTACGGCGAGCGCGCGCGAGTTCGCGGGCCGAAGGCCGAAAGTTGAAACAGGTTCTTTGAAGCGAATGGTTGCCCCGCCCCGGCTTCACCAACAACTCGGTGCCAATTGGGTCGAAGTGACGAAGGCGGTCTCCAACCGGACGATTGTCTATGATGGTTCAAGGCGTGAGTGAATTTGAAAACGCGGCCAGCAACACCCGTTTAACTCCTCGCTTTTGTCTTGTAACCATCCTCGGCGAGCGTTCGGCGCGGATCGAACAGTTGCTTCCTTGAATTAAAAAAGGGAGCAGCCGGGGTCGGCCAGCCATTCGCTTCAAAAGAACAGCGCGGGGACGTTAGAATGATCGGTAATTCTCTTTCGCCAGCATCCGATCAGCTAAGATCCGGCCTCTAAAATTATGATGTCGTGCGAGGAAACACAGCAAACGCTCTCGTCCTACATGGACGATGCGCTCGCGTTGCCGGTGCGCGTCGCCTGCGACCGGCATCTGGACGAGTGCCCTGTGTGCCGCGCCCGTCTCGCGGAGATGCGCTCGCTCAAGCGCAGTTTGGCGTCGATGGCGCGGCCCGCTCCGCCGCCCGATCTCGCCTACGCGATCAGCAACGCCCTGGCGATTGAAGCCGCCGCGTTCAGGCGAGAGCCGCGATTGCCGCTCGACGTTCTGATAGTGAGGTGGCTGCGCCCGCGCGTGATGCCCTATACGATAGGCACATTCGCCTCTCTACTTCTCTTCATCAGCCTGTTGAGCGCCCTGCGCCCGCACCTGATCGCGCTGCGCGAGGCCGAACTGGCATCACGCGAGGCGTCCAACTACAGAGTATTCATCCCCCACAATGCCGAAAGCGGGTTCGATATTACGCGGCCCGTTTCGCCCGAAGCCCTGTCCAGAAGCCGCGCTCCGTTCGCCATCGAATCGCCGAGCCTGAATCCGCGCGGCGCGCTCGCCGCCCTGACGCTGGCCCAATCCCAGGCGCGCGACGGTGAAGAGGATGACATGGTGGTCGTCACCGACGTATTCAGCAATGGGCAGGCGACGCTGGCCGGAGTCGTGCAGGCCCCGCGCGACCGTCGCATGCTCGAAGAGTTTCAGGTCGCCCTGCGCGAAGGCCCCGCTTTCGTCCCGGCCTCCTTCGACCGCCGCCCGCAAACCCTGCGCGTCGTCTTCGCCGTGCAGAAGGTTCGAGTCTCCGAAACCGGCTTCTGAAGCTTCAGGCCGCCCTCCTGCCAAAAATTTCCCGCAGCATAGAGAGACCTGAGAATATCCCGCACGGCCACGGGTGCGCTCAAAGCCTGCTCAAAATTCCCTTAAAGGCGAGGCCGCGCCGGGGCTTCTCCTTGACGCCCTGCCCGCAGCATGTTAGCTTTCACGCTCCGCTCATGTTAAGACTTCTTGTGCCCGTATGCCTCGCCGGGAGGTTGGTAGGAGATACGCATTTTGTCTGCGCCTGATCTGAAAAAGACTCCGCTCAACGCTGCGCACCGTCGATTGGGAGGGCGCATGGTTGACTTCGGCGGATGGGATATGCCCGTCCAGTACGCGGCCGGGACGGTCGAGGAACACCTGAGCACGCGCACCCGCGCCGGGCTCTTCGATGTCTCGCACATGGGCGAGATAGACGTGCGCGGCGCTGACGCCATTCCCTTCGTCAATCGCCTCGTCTCCAACGATGCCGCGAAGCTCGTCGACGGACAGGCGCAGTATTCCGCCATCACAACTCCGGAAGGCACTGTCGTAGACGATCTGCTCGTCTATCGTTTCGCAGCCGACCATCTGCTGCTGGTCGTCAACGCCTCGACGACCGACAAGGATTGGGATTGGCTTACCTCGCATAAAAGGGATGAAGCGGTCGAGCTGCGCAACGCGAGCGCGGACTATTGCCAGATCGCCCTGCAAGGCCCGAACGCCGTCTCGATCCTTCAACCCCTGACGGACGTGCCGCTCGCGGAGATCAAGTATTACCATTTTCGTGAGGGCACGGTTGACGGAGTCCCTGCGATTGTTTCGCGCACGGGCTACACGGGCGAGGACGGCTTTGAGGTCTATGCCGCCGCCGACAGGGCCGAGCAGCTCTGGGACAGGATGCTTGAGGCCGGAAAGTCTGGCACGCCCGAAGGCGTCCTGCCGTGCGGCCTCGCGGCCCGCAACACGCTCCGGCTTGAGGCCGCGATGGCGCTCTACGGGCACGAGATAGACGAAACGACGACGCTCCTGGAAGCCAACCTGGGCTGGATTTGCAAGCTCAATAAAGGGGATTTCACGGGGCGCGACCGCCTCTTAAAACAGAAGGAAGAGGGCATCCATCAACGGCTCGTCGGCTTTGAGATGACCGAGCGCGGGATCGCGCGCGATGCCCAGGACGTGCTCATCGGGGGCGAGCGGCGGGGGCGCGTCACTTCCGGCAGTCCCGCGCCCTTTCTGAAAAAGAACATCGGCCTCGCCTACGTGCCCGCCGAGCAGGCCGAGGAGGGCCGCGAGATTCAGATAGACGTGCGCGGGCGCACCGTCGGCGCGCGCATCGTCAGGACGCCTTTTTATAAACGTGAACAAAAATGAAACAAAACAGTAATCAGTGAGCTGTATTAAGGTTTGAGGCTGCGAGGAGAATCGCTGATTACGCTCCCGCTCGAATCACCAACGCTTTTGAGGAGAAGCGAACAACAAAATGGCGAATGTTCCAGAGGATTTACAGTACAGCAAAGACCACGAATGGATCAAAGTCGAGGGCGACATCGGCACAATCGGCATTACGGATCACGCGCAGAACTCATTAGGCGATGTGGTTTATGTCGAGCTGCCGAAAGTCGGCGAAAGTTTCTCGGCCCATGAAGCCTTCGGCTCGGTCGAATCGGTGAAGGCCGTTTCGGAGATTTTCACGCCCGTCTCCGGCCAGATCACCGAGGTCAACGAATCGCTTCAGGACGAGCCGGAAAAGGTCAACAACGACCCCTACGGCGCGGCCTGGATGATTCGCATCCGTCTGAGCAACCGTGGAGAGGTTGATAGCCTTTTGTCGGCTGCCGAATACGAAGATTTTACGAAAGCGGAGTCAGAATAAAAGTTGCGCTACATTCCAAACTCGCCGGACGAACGCGCGGAGATGCTTCAAGTGGTCGGCCTCGGAAGCGCCGAGGAGCTATTCAGCTCGATCCCGGCGGACTTACTTCTGCGCGCGCCCTTGAATACTCCCGCCGCGCTCTCGGAAATCGAATTGCTCGCGGGCTTTGAAGAGACGGCCGGGCGCAACCGTGCGGCGCGCAGGCCCAGCTTTCTTGGGGCCGGAGCATATTCGCACTACTCGCCGACCATCGTCGATCATCTGATCCAGCGCTCGGAGTTCTTCACAGCCTACACGCCATACCAGCCCGAAATCTCGCAGGGCACTTTGCAGGTCATCTTCGAGTTCCAGACATTAGTGTGCCAGTTGACGGGCATGGAGGTCGCCAACGCTTCGATGTACGACGGTTCGACCGCCCTGGCCGAGGCCGTGCTGATGGCCGAGCGCGTCACGCGCCGCCAAAAGGTGGTCGTCTCGGAGAGCGTCCATCCTGAGTACCTGGAAGTCATAAGCACCTACGTGCAGCATGCCGGGATCGAGCTTCAACGCCTCGGTTTCGACGCGGCGACGGGCCAGACCGCGCCCGCTGCTTTAAGCCTGCTCGACGAGAGGACGGCGGCGCTCGTCGTTCAATCGCCGAACTTCTTCGGCTGTATAGAGGATATAAACGCGCTCGCCGAGCGCGCGCATTCGGTCGGAGCGCTGCTCGTCGTTTGTGTGACGGAGGCCGCGTCGTTCGGGTTGCTGCGCCCGCCCGGCGCATCCGGCGCTGATATAGTCGTCGCCGAGGGCCAATCCTTCGGCATCCCGCTCTCGTTCGGCGGGCCATACCTCGGGCTCTTCGCCACGCGCGAAAGGTACGCGCGACAGATACCGGGCCGTCTCGTCGGCGAGGCCGTTGACAAAGAGGGGCGTCGCGGTTTCGTGCTCACGCTCGCCACGCGCGAGCAGCACATACGCCGCGAGAAGGCCACCTCGAACATCTGCACTAACGAGGGATTGATCGCGCTGGCGGCGACCATCTACCTTGAGACGATGGGGCCGACGGGCGTCCGCGAGGTCGCCATGCAATGCGCGCAGAAGGCCGCCTACGCGGCGCGGCGCATCGGTGGAATCGAAGGCTTTACGCTTCCCTTCAACGCGCCGCGTTTCAACGAGTTCATCGTCCGCGCCCCCTCGGAAGCAAACGCGCTTTTGTCGCGGCTCGCCGCCGAGCGCAACATCACGGGCGGGCTCGCGCTGTCGCGCTACTACCGTGATCGGCCCAACGATTTCCTGGTCTGCGTAACGGAGACCAACTCGCGCGCCGAGATCGACGCGCTGGCTGAAGGTCTCGCGGCACTGACCCGATAGGCGACGCTGCAACTTTTTTTTAAATGAACTCAACGAATATAACCAAAGTCACGACGCACCCGACGCAGAACGAAGCCCTTATCTTCGAGCGCTCGCAGCCCGGCAGAGTCGGCTATCGCCTGCCCGCGCTCGATGTCGAAGAGACGCCGCTGGACGAATTGCTGCCCGGCAATCTGCGCCGCGACGACCATTTGGAAGGAATGCCGGAAGTGAGCGAGGTGGATGTCATACGCCACTTCACGCGCATCTCGACCTGGAACTATTCGATTGACCTGGGCCTCTACCCGCTCGGCTCCTGCACCATGAAATACAACTCGCGCCTGAACGAGCGTGTGGCGCGCATTCCCGGTCACGCCAACCTGCACCCGCTCGCTTCCGAGGAGGACGCGCAGGGAGCCTTGCAGGTCATCTATGAATTGGAGCAACACCTTTCGGAGATTACGGGATTGGCGGGCGTGTCGCTGCAACCGGCGGCGGGCGCGCACGGAGAGATGACGGGCGTGATGCTGATTCGCGCCTACATAGACGCGCGCGACGGCGAGGGCGCGTCCGCCCGTCGGCGCACGATGCTGATTCCGGATTCGGCTCATGGGACAAACCCGGCCTCCGCAAATCTTTCGGGCTTCAAGGTAAAGACCATCCGCTCCACCCCCGAGGGCTTGACCGATCTCGATCACCTGCGCGAGCTTTGCGCGGTGGGCGACATCGCCGGGCTGATGTTGACCAATCCGAACACGGTCGGCCTCTTTGAAAGGAACATCACGGAGATTTGCCGCATCGTGCACGAAGCGGGCGGGCTGGTTTACATGGACGGCGCGAACATGAATGCGCTCGTCGGTGTCGCGCGTCCCGGCGATATGGGCGTGGATGTGATCCACCTGAATCTGCACAAAACGTTTTCGACTCCACACGGCGGCGGCGGCCCCGGCTGTGGCCCATGCTGCTGCACGCGCGAGTTGGAGCCTTTTCTTCCAGTCCCGCGCGTCATTAAGGACGAAGATAAATTCCGGCTCGACTTTGATCGCCCGCGCTCAATCGGTCGCGTCAAAGCCTTCTTCGGCAATTTCGGGATGATGCTCAGGGCTCTCGCTTATATTCAAACGCACGGCCCGGAAGGTTTGCGCGAGGCGACCGAGGCGGCTGTGCTCAACGCCCGCTACATCGCGCACGGCTTAACGGCAGATTACGACAAGCCGTTTGAGGCCCCGCCGATGCACGAGGTCGTCTTTACGGACAAACGGCAATCACGCAAAGGCGTTCACACGCTCGACATCGCCAAGCGGCTGATCGACTACGGCTTTCATCCGATGACGATCTATTTTCCGTTGATCGTGCAGGGCGCGATGCTGATCGAGCCGACGGAATCGGTCGGGCGACAGGAGTTGGATCAATTCATCTCTGCGATGCAGGGAATTGCGCGCGAGGCCGCAGAGAATCCGGAACTGGTCTTGAACGCGCCACATACGACGCGCATCGGACGCCTCGACGAGGCCGCTGCGGCGCGCAAACCCGTGCTGCGCTGGAAACCCAGAGAAGCCGCGAGCGCCGCCTAGCCCGAAAAATCATGAAACGGAAAAGCAGCCGGTAGAGAGCGGGATTACACTCTCTCTACCGGCTGCTTCTTTTCCCGTCGCTCTTATACTCGCTCGGCGGGTACTCTCAGAAGCATCAGTCTTTCGACGACGCGCCCGTTGACGATATGCTCTTCGACGATCTCGGGCACGTCTGCGGCCTCGACCTGTGCATACCAGACGCCGTCCGGATAGACCATGACGGCCGCGCCGACGGCGCAGAAGCCGACCGAGCTGCAATCGGTCAGCACCACGCTGCCCTGCGGATTCTTCCCCTTCTTCTCTTTGCCGAACAGCAGACGGCGCTCCGTTAGCTCGCGCGTGAAAGCCTCCTTGACTTCAAGGCTGCCCACGGCCGCGCAGGACTTGCCGTTACAGACGAAGATGTGATGGCGTACGGGCGCGTAGGCGACCGGCGCCAGCGCGCAGACTTTATCGCGGTCTTCAATAATCGAATATTCTTTCATCTTCCCTTGTCGGGCCCGCTTCCCTCTCTGACGGGCAACCTCAAAATGGTAACACGGAAGCTCCGGGTCGAAAAAACCGCCCGCGCAGGAATCCGAATCGTCAGGGGCCGCATAAGTTTTTTGCCCGCCCCGCGAGTGATGATGTATTATTGACGCTCAGAGGCGACCGAACGTAAGACCGCAGGAAATAGCGATAGCGGTCGGCGCGCGGTCGCCTGATTAGTGCGCTCCCCCTCGGTTTCGAGCGCCGGGCGAGTTTACAGCTTTATGACTGAAGGACTGGTCGTTCACATCGCAGCCGGGCTGGACAAGCACACCGAGGTGCTGATGCAGGATCGTATTCGCATCGGCGCGAGCGAAGATTGCAACCTTCGTTTGTCCGACGCCGTCCTGCCGCCCACGGGGTCTTCGGGCGTGCTGCTCGAACTGGGGCGCACCAACGGCTACTACAGGGTCACGGATTTCGACCCCTCGCTGGAGATTACACATAACGGAGAGCAGCTCGTCAATTACACCAGGATTGACGACGGCGACGAAGTCCGCATTGGCCCATCGAACCTGCTGCTGACGTTTTTTCCCGTCGGCGGATTGCCCGCCGTCGTTTCCGGCCCGCGCACGGAAACCCACGTCGCTCCCTTTATCGAACACGCCGCCATCGAATCGGCGGCCACGGCGCGGCGCGACGACGCCAAGGTTTTCCTGCGCGAGTTCACGCGCGAGCTAGTCCGCGAGATCAACCTCAGTACCAAGCTCATCACGCTCGCCATCGCGCTGGCGCTCGTCGGCGGCGTCCTCTACATAGGCTTCTCTCTCTATAGAGAAGTGCAGACGAGCCGCCGCGTCATCGACGCGCAGAACGACCAGCTCGCGAAGATGAGGGAGGAGCTGGGCACGACGCGCCGCGAAGTCACAAAGGTGGACGAATCGAACCGCGTCATCCGCGACAGTCTCTCGCTCGCGCCCAAGCTGCGCAGCGATTACGGTAACGGCGTCTGTCTCGTTTCCGGCTCCTACATCTTCGTCGAGCGCGCGACGGGCCGCCCCTTACGTTACCCCGAAGTGCAGACCAACGAAGATGGCGTGGTCATTCAGAACGGCGCCGACCCTCTGCAACTGACGCCGGAGGGCAACGGGGCCATCGCCGAGTTCGAGTTCGTCGGCACAGGCTTTCACGTCGGCGACGGATTTATACTGACCAACCGTCACGTCGCGCAGCCCTGGCTCGCGGACGAACGCGCGCAGAGCCTGTCATCGAGCGCCAGCGGCCAGCCGCGCCTGAAAAAGCTGATGGCCTTCTTTCCCGAAAATCCGCTGCCCTTCACGCTCAAGTACAAGCAGTCTGCCCAAAAGGACGACTTGGCCGTCTGCCTGATCGATAGCAAAGATTTGCCCGCGAACATTCCGATCCTTCCGCTCGACCATGATTCGGATGCGGTGGCGATAGGCAAGTCGGTCGTGATGATGGGTTATCCGTCGGGCCCTGATCGCCTGCTCGCGCTCCTGGACGACGCGGAGGCGCGCAGCATACAGGCGCGCTACGGTTCGTCGCTCGAATCATTGCTCGGCTACCTGGCGGAGAAGAACCACATCCAGCCGTTGACCACGCAGGGCAACATCACAGACCTGGACACACGCCGCATCGTCTACGACGCGCGCACGGCTGAGGGAGGCTCGGGCGCGCCCCTGTTCGGCCAGTCGGGGCGCGTCATCGGCGTCAACTTCGCCGTCTTTACGGAAAACACCGCGTCGAATTTCGCCGTCCCGGTTCGCTACGGCATAACTCTCCTACAGCGTACGGGCTGGAAAGCCCCCGAAGGCGTTGACGAAGATAACGAGAATGCAAATACGAGTACGGCTGGCCCGCGCAGCGCGACCGCCGCCTCGAACTCTTCGCGTTAGCTCAGCCGCCCCTTACGCGCTCGCGCTTTCATCTTCTCCTCCTCCAATAGAACAGATGGGCCAAAGGGTTTTCGGGACAGACTTTTGACACGAGCCCATCTCTCAGGGTAACCTTTCGCCTTTTGCCGCAGGTGTCGGCACGCCGAACCAGGCGACGATGCTCGGAAAGCGGATGCGGCGGCCGGGGCGAGGCCCTAAATTCATCAGGAGTCTTCTTCTTTGTCCGCATCAGCAGACGCAATCGTGACGGCCGGTCTCGCGCCGGAACTATTTGTCGGGACGGATGCGTTCTCTACGAGCCGCACGCTGGTGGCCGCGCTGCTCTGCCTTCTCATCATCCTGGGTTTCGGCTTTCGCGTCGTGCAGCTCGGGGCCGAGGGCTTGAGCGAAGATGAATTGAACAAGCTTCACGCGGTCGAAGATTATCGGGCGCATGGGTTGACGGCCAGCAATGGCGAGCACCCGATGCTGATGAAGGCGCTGCTGACGGCGAGCATCCTGGCCTCGGAACGCTGGAACTCGTCTCAGATGGTCGCGGCCTATCCTTCGATGCGCGTTTCGACGGAGGCGGCCCTGCGACTTCCGGCAGCTCTTTTCGGCGCGTTCATCTCGCTGCTGATTTACCTGTTCGCCTCGGAGCTGTTCGGCACGCAGACGGGGCTGATCGCCGCCGCGCTCTGGGCCTTAGACCCGACAGGCATCGCCTTCAATCGCATCGCCAAGGAGGATACTTTTCTCCTCTTCTTCTTTATGCTGGCGAATATTTTCTGGGTGCGCGGCCAGCGCATCGCGGAGAGCGGGCGCGGGCGGCCTGAAACCTGCTACTGGGCTGCGGCGGCCGCCTTCGGCGCGATGATGGCGTCCAAGTACATGCCCCATTTTTTCGGCATCAGCGTCAGCTATTACTATATTTACCAGGCCATACCGGCGACGCGTTGGCGGCTCGGCAAAATACGCTGGCTGATCTTCTTCGCGATCATGGGCGCGACTTTTCTACTGTGCAACCCGACGATACTGCTGCCCGCCACGTGGCATGAGATGCGCGTCTTTGCGGGTGAGCACCGCATCGGTCACGACAGCTACGAGTTCATGGGGAGGCTCTATGGCAATCAACTGACGCTCTGGCTCAGGGGTGTGCCGTGGTACTTCTATTTCGTCTTTATAGCGGTCAAGCTTCCGCTGCCCGTGATCCTCTGTTTCCTGGCGGGGCTGCCGCTGCTGTTCCGCAAGCGCCTGGGCGACGGGCGATACCTTCTGCTCTTCTGGATGATGTATTTCTTCATGCCCTTCTCCGTGATCGGCGGCAAATACACGCGCTATTTCACGATGGCGCTGCCCGTAGTCCTGATTACATCGGCCATAGGCTTGCAGGCGCTCGCTCATCACTTGTCGCGTCTCGTCACGGACGCCTTCCGTAGCGAGCACGCGGGCCGTATGGCGAGCGCCGCGCTGGCGGTCATCGTCCTGGCATCCTCCATGCTGGCGTCGGCAAGCGCCGCGCCCCATTACCGTCTCTATACGAACGCGTTGGGCGGAGGCACAGAGCGGGCCGGAACCTATTTTCCGCACGACGAATTTTATGATGCGAGCATGCGCGAGGCCGTCACCGAGATTGCGCGCAGCGCCCGACACGGAGCGCGCGTCGCCAGCGAAACGCCGTCGATTGTGACTTACTACGCGCAACTGAGTGGGCGCGGCGACCTCGTGCCCGTCTCGCTTTCCGATAAAGCGGCCGTCGGCCAACTGGCCGAAGGCGACGTTATTATACTGGCGCGCGGGCGACGTTATTTCAGCAATGACGGCTTGATTAGAAGGCTACAGGAACGGGCAGCGCCCGCCGCCAGATTGTCGCTCGGCGGCGTCCCGGCCCTGAGCATCTATGTTTTAGACGCGGCCGGGGTTACGGCCATCAACGAGGTCGTTAACTAATGAACGGTCGGGCTCGTCTTAGACTTGAAGGGTGATCTGGCGCTGACCGCGCCGGTTCTAAATTGTGACGGACGAGGAAGTGACACATAGGGGCTGGAAGGCGAAGGATTTACGGGGCTAGAGTCTCCGATTGACACCCCTCGGGCCGGGCGGAGAGCGAGGAGAGAGAGAGCGCACGCGAGGGCTCGCGTCTGCCCCTCCTCTTTTTTCGCCGGGCTTTAGCGGCACGGAGCTTGCCATTTTCGATGCGTTGGCTTGTAATTCCCTTTTGATTAACGGGCGGCCAACTATTTCCGGACAAAAGGCGCAGTAAATTCATTTCAACAGAAGCTTTTTTATCGAAGAGTGTAATACAATTAAGCCGAAGAATATGAAGAGCGTCTTCCCCGAACTGAACGCACGAAGGGCAGCCTGTTTTCTACTTTCTCTTCTCCTGGCTCTCTTCCCCCTGACAAGCCTTAGCGTCCACGCCCAAACTCCCGTCGGCGTAGTCGAGCCGCAGGCTGAAATGGGCGTCGCGCCGGACTCCGGTTTTCGCCTTGAGCGAATACGGGTCGCGGGCGGCGCGGAGTTGTTGACGATATTCGCCAATCTTGACGGCCTGCGGACGGGCGAGAGCCGGGCTCCGGAAGTGCCGCTGGTCAGCGTCCTGCGCGATACGATGGGCGATGATACGCCTGAAAATGATCGCCTTCGCTATCTCTGGATGCTGACCTACGCGAAGCCGTCTTTCACGCAGCGCATCGCCGCCGCCGTCCCCTTCTTCTACAACCGCGCCGGTAATAAGGGGCGTGCGGTCGGCCACGGAGCCCCGCCCGTGCTCATAGACCTTTCGGCCACCGAGCGCGAGGTCTGGAACAAGGTTTTCTGGAGCGCGTTGCAAAACCTGCTGCTGGACGCCTACGGATTTCCCTTGAAGGCGACCACGCGCGCCTATCATCGAAACATGGCGGATCATCGCAAGGCGCATATCGTGCGCGCGCTGGCCGTCCTTTCGCTCTACGAGGCGGCACGAGGCGGCACGCCGCTTTTTACGCGCTCCGAGCTGCACGACATACAGGCGCGCCTGATGCTCACGGATAAGACGCTCGGCGGCATCGTAGATGATATTCATCTTCAGCGCGTTTTCCAGAAAGAGACGACGCTCGTGCGCGACGTGCGCGGCCATAACTGGGAGTTGCTGCGCCAGCGCGCCGAGGCCGAGTCGCTCCATTTCGAGCCCCTTGAGATGCCGGACGGCAGCGCCACGCATGCCATCCTCTGGGCGGCGCGGCCCGATCTTGTCGCCCGTCGCGGGCACGCCTTCGACAAGCGCTTTCTAAACATAGAGAATCCGTGGCGGGATGATCGCCTGCTCAACTGGCAGGGCTATACGGAGACGCGCTATTTCGATGCGGAGAACCGCCCGGTCGAGCCCGGAACCGAAGGGGCCAGACAGGTACAGTTGATCCCGTTGGCGCTCTACGGTCTGGATCATCCGAAGATTCCGATCCTCCTCGTGGACTTTCGCGCCGGGATGAACCCGAAGCGGCGGGAGATATCGCGCCGCGTGCTCGAAGACGTGACGCGCACCGTACTTTCGCTCTCGCGCTTTGGCGACCTGCCCTATTTTTTGTCGCGTTCGGTCTACGACTTTGTGACGGGCCGTCGCGGGATGGATGTAAACCAGCCGTCGCGCGTGCGCGCCTATTCGCAGTTAAAGCTCCTGCTCTCGCTGAACGCTTCGCTCGACCCGGCATTGCGCGACCAGATCGCGAGCAGGCTCGAACGCGTCTCGATGAACCCTCTGGAGAATGACCTGCGTGCGGAAACGCAGGTGGCCCGCGATCAGTATGCGTCGCTCGTTGAGTACGCCCGGCGTCCGGAAGGTTTACCGGCGCGTCTTGACAGGGATCGCCGCGCCGAGATGATGCCCTTGAAACATGGGCGTAAGGGGCAAACTTTGCTGCGGCTCGCCAACGTCCTGAGCTTCGGGCTCTACACGCACAGGGAGAAGGCGACGCCGGAGCTTGCGGCCCGCATGGAGTTGCAGCGCCGCCTCGCCTATCACGAGAGATACCTGCGCGAGGTGGCCCGAAGCCCGCGTGTCGAAGTCGACTGGAATATAGAAGAGGTTCGCCGCTCGCTGCGCTTCATAGAGGCAAACAGCGAGGCGGCGAGCGGGCGTATGGCGAGCGTCGTCGCTTCCATCTTCGCGCGAACGGAGGATGAAACGGCGCGCGAGATATGTCTGAGCGGTCTCTATCGCATCAATAACGAGACGGCCAAGAAGGAGCTTTTGAGCATCTATAACAACCAGCAGGTCGAGGCCCGTTGGCGCGGGCGCAGCGCCGAGTACCTGCGCATGGCTGTTCGCGAGAACCAGATGATCGCGCCATCGGACGCCAAAACCATTCTGAGTGTGGTCGGACAGTAATGACAATTCTTCCCAGTCTCCGGCGGCGTCCCCTTCTCAGGTTTTCCATCATCTTTTCCGCCGCGCTCTTCATACACCAGTACGGGCAGATCACGGCCTGCGCACAGGCGCGGCGCGTCGTCGTCATCAAAGTTGACGGGCTGCCGAATGATATGGTTGATCGCTTCGTGCGCGAGCGCAATCCGCGCACGGGCAAGAGCCAGCTTCCATGGATCAGCCAAATCTTCTATGAGGAGGGCACGCGGCTGGCGAACTTCTATGTGCGCGGCATGAGTTTGTCCGGCCCGTCCTGGTCGCTTCTCGATACGGGCCAGCACTTGCAGATCAAGGGCAACGTCGAGTACGACCGCTATACGCTGCATTCCTACGACTACCTGAATTTCATCCCCTTCTATATCGCGAACATCGCTTCGCGGCGCATAGACATGCCGGGCGTTGAAGTCCTGGACGAGTTGGGCGTGCCGCTTCTCGTTGACGCTTATCCGTACGACGAGCGCTACAATAGTTTTCAGCTTTACCAGCGCGGCAATCGCTGGACGACACTGGGCCGCGCGCTCCCCAACCGCTTTAATCGAAGCCCGCGCGAATTGGTGGACGAATGGGCCATGGGGCTTGAGACGCGTAACATCATCTTCGACCAGTTGGAGCGCGAGCTGATAGGGAAATTGAGCGACCCGCGCGTGCGTTACCTGGATTATTACACGACGGAGTTCGATCATACGGCGCATCACAACCGCGACCGCGAAGCGCATCTATACGCGCTCCAGGAGTTGGACGCGATCATCGGGCGCATCTGGACGGCCGTGCAGAAGAGTCCCGAAGCGGACGCGACCGTTTTCATACTGGTCTCGGATCACGGCGTCAATACGGACGAGCGCGTTTACAGTCAGGGCTACAATCTGGTCAAGCTTTTGGGGAGCGCCGCCGGGGGCGGTCATCATGTGGTCACCAAACGACGGCTGATGCTCGATTATTCGATCAAAGGGATTTACCCGCTCGTGCCGCTCATCACGACGACCACCCTGGACTCCTTTTATCTGAAGGGCCAGAGCACAAACTATCCGACGGCGCTGCTGGATTTCGACGGCAACGAGCGCGCCTCTTTTCACCTGCGCGATAGCGACCTGAACGTGCTGCACATACTGCTACAGCAGCTTCAGCGCCGGGGCACGAGTGGGCCCCTGCGTCGCGCGCTCACAAACGCCTTCTTCCGCACGCTGGACGGGCGGCGCGCGGAATGGCAGACGCAGTTATCCGAGTTGAACGAAGAGCTGGTGGCGCTGCGCCGGGAGATTGAGAAACAGAGCGTTGTGGTCGCGGCGCAGCCGAAAAAGTGGACGAAGCAGGATCAGGACGCCGGACGCGACAAGGAGGCGATACGCCAGTTCGCGCGCATGGATTCGGCGATGGGCGACGAGCGACAGTACACCATGTACGCCGCGACGCTCACACGATTGCTCGCACTCAAGCCGGAGAGCTTCGATCCCTTCGCTTTCAGGATCGAAGATGTGATCGAGAAGGGAGCGATGGGCCAACCCAACTCCGTCCACGAGTTGCAGAACTACGTGGTCGGCGTCGCGCCGGGCGGATTCGTCCTCAGCGCGGACGGCACGCTCGACATGCAGAAGAGCTTTTCGCGGGTCAACTACTTCTCGCTGTTGCAAGCGGTCAGGATGCGCAACAACGTGCAGCCGGGGGTCGATAGTCGCCCCGTTGATTTCACGGCGACGCGAATCTCCTGCGGCCAGCTCGCGGCGGTCGCGGGTCGTGATTGCGGGCCCGAGGGCGAGGCCATCTGGCTCTATGGCGGCCCGGACAAACAGACGCTCCTTCTCGCACGAGAGGACGCGCATGGCGCTTTGAGCTTTCGCTATCTCCCCGTCTCAAACTTGAGGCAGGACGAAACCGGGAGAGTAAGCTTTGAGAGCGTGGAGTGGGGCGCGGGTTTTCCTTTGAAGTATTACGAGGACGAGCAGTTCGGTGTGCCCTCGGGGGCACGCGCCGCGTGGTTGAACGAGTGGCACACGGAGCTTGAATGGCTGCGCGCGACGCATCGCACGAAATATTCCAACGCCCTCATAGGGCTTCATGAGCAGCTCGCCCGTCATCCGACCGAACAACTCTCCGTCGACGAGCCGGGGCTCTCGGCGGACGAGCGTCTTTTGCGACGTTTCCGCAAACGACAGCGCATGCTGGCCGAGGCCGACATGCTCGTGCTGGCTAACGATCACTGGAATTTCGACGTGCGCGGCTTTAATCCGGGCGGCAATCATGGCTCTTTCTTTCGCATCTCGACGCACTCGACGCTGATGATGGCGGGGGGAAGCCTGACAGGCATTCCGCGTGGGCGGGTCGTCGAAGAGCCCTATGATAGCCTGAGCTTCGTGCCGACCGTGCTGGCTCTGACGGGCCAGCTACATGACGGGCGCGTTCCCATCCCCGTTCTCTGGAAGCGCGGATTCCGTTCTTTCCCTGGGCGGCTGATACAGGAGGTGCTGGGAGGCCGCGAAGAAGCGCCCGTTCAGAACCCTGTCGCTAAAGGAGCGAAAGCGCCTTGACGACGACCGACGAGCGATTGACTGGTGAAGACGCGAGGGCCCACGGCCTTGAGGCTTACACGGAGGAGCCTGAAGCAGGGCCGGATGCTAGGGCGGGGCGTCGCTCCATCATCTGGCTTCAGGCGGTCGCTTTCCTGCTCGGGCTCGGCCTCCTCGTCTACGTCATCAATCGCGTCGGCGTTCAGCCGATCTTCGACGCGCTTGGCCGCATCGGCTTCGGCTTCCTCATCTTATTAGCCATCAACGGCTCACGTCATGTTCTGCGCACGCTCGCCATGAGCGCGGCGGTTCCGCCCGAACACAGGCGCTTTAACTTTCTTCAAGCCTTTTCCGTACGCCTCGGCGGCGAGGCCATCAGCTTTCTTACCTTCACGGGCCCACTGCTGGGCGAGGCGACCAAAGTGGCGCTTCTAAGAAAGCGCGTGCCGATCGTCTACGGCGTGCAGGCCCTGGTCATAGACAATATTCTCTACAACCTGTCCGTGATCTTTTTCATACTGAGCGGCGCGTGCGTCATGCTCCTTTCATACGACCTGCCGCTGGTCGTCCGCTACGTGCTCTTTATCATCGCAGGCGTGGCGGTGCTGGGCATACTCGGGGCGGCGCTCGCGCACAATCGCCGCGTCACCGTGCTCACATGGTTCATAGACCAACTGGCGCGCGTCGGCCTGCGGCCCAGGTTTTTGACCTCGCGGCGCGCGCAGATCGAGCGGGTCGAATCGCATGTACATGATTTTTATCATCATCGTCCCGGCTCCTTCTTCGCCATCCTCGCCTTTGATTTCCTCTCGCACGCCTCGAGCGTTACAGAGGTTTACGTCACTCTCCGCATGCTCGGCTTCGTCCCTCGCGCGCAGGCCGCTTATGTGATTGAATCTCTGACGAAGGTGATAAATTTCGTCTTCGGCTTCGTGCCCGCGACCATCGGCGTCTATGAGGGCGGCACGGAGATCATTTTGCGAACCCTCGGGTATGCCGCCGCCACCGGCGTCACGCTCGCCATCGTGCGTAAAGCGGGCATCCTGTTTTGGACTGGAATCGGGCTCGGCATTCTGACCTGGCACACCGTACCGAACGCCGTGCGCCGGATTATGGAGAGGAGCCCGCGCCTCAGAAAGCTTATGGACAGCCTCGTTCTATCAAACATCGCGCACAGGCCCGCGCGCACCGCCGTCAGCGTTTTAGGCATCGGGGTCGGCGTGCTGCTGATCGTCTTTACGGTGGGACTCGCGCACGGGGTATTGCGCGAGCGCGGGCGGCGCGAATCCAATATCAACGCGGAGATCATGGTGCGCCCCGGCGGAACCATCGGCCTTTCCGGCTCGCAGCCCTTCACGATGCCGGTGGCGCGCGCCGACGAGCTGGCGCGTATCGAGGGCGTGCGCGCCGCAGTCCCCATGGGCCAGAATATCCTGAGCAGTGATCGCGGCTTTGGCAGTCGCGTCGTCGATGCCATTCCCTTCGACCAGTACGCGGCCCTGACCGGGCTCTCGATCAGGGAGGGGGAGAAGTTAAGGGGCGGCGACGAGGCCATCGTCGATGCCGTCTGGCAGCAGGAGCGTGGGGCACACCTGGGCTCGACCGTCATGCTCTACGAACGGCCCTTCCGTATCGTCGGCGTATACGAGCCTCCGGGCGGCGGTCGCATAAAGATTCCGCTCTCGACCATGCAGGAACAACTCGGCAGCGAAGGCCGCTGTTCACTGGTGCTCGTCGCGTGCAAAGACCCGTTGATGCAGGAGGAGGTGGCCGCGCGCATACGCGAGCGCTTCCCCGACGAGCAGATTCTTTTTACGCGCGACCTGCCGGAGATTTACGCCTCGAGCGTTCCGGCGCTCAACGTCTTCATCAACGTCGTCGTCGGAGTGGCCGCAAGTATCAGCCTGCTCGTCATCCTGCTCGCCATGTATACGACCGTGACCGAGCGTACCAGGCAGATCGGCGTGCTCAAGTCTCTCGGCATGTCCAAGACGACGATCGCATGGGTGATTGAGCAGGAGGCTATACTGGTGAGCGTGCTCGGGGTGGTGGTCGGTCTCGTGCTGACTTTTCTGGCCCGCTTCGCCGTGATGCGCTCGACCTCGCTCACGATTGAGATCGAGCCGCGCTGGGTATTCATCGCGCTCGGCGTCGGACTTCTGGGCGGGACTATAGGCGCGCTCTATCCGGCGCTGCGTGCCGCGAGCCAGGACGCCGTCGATGCTCTGAGCTATGAATAGCCCATTGTAAAGATCGCGGCGGCGGTGCACACACCCCCTCGCACCCGGAGTGCAAAATCCTTGCAGCGCGTCGCTGGCTTTCGTAATCGCGCGCCGCTTTCACCGGAACAAACAAATTGCAGGATCAGCGCCACAATGTTCGCTGGAGGCTCGGCCTTCTGGCCGCCTTTGCGGTCATGCTGTTGTCGCTCTACCCGCAGATTAATTTATGGATGGTGCGGGGCACGGACTGGCGTGGCTCATACGCGCACATAGATTCGGACGAGGTGGCCTACTCGGCCTATCTCGCGGCGCTGATAAGGGGGCGGCCCCGGCGCAACGATCCCTTCACGGGACGCGACGCCGCTTCGGGCTCAAGGCAGAGCGAATCGCTCTTCTCCATTCAATTCATCCAGCCCCTCCTGATTGCCCGAACGGCGCGCCTCTTTCATCTCCCGGCCTCGACCGTCTTTATACTTCTCGCGCCGCTCATTGCCGTGGCGGCCGCGCTCGCCATCTTCTGGCTGATGTGGTTGACCACCCGTGACGAGCGCGTGGCGGCGACGGCCGTCATAGTCGTGCTCTGCCTCGGCACGTTCGGCCCCGTCTACGTCGGCTGGCAGAGCTTGCGCGGGATGGACGCGACCCATGCTTTCAGCTTTCTTCCCTTCCTGCGACGCTATCAACCCGCCGCCGCCTTTCCCTTCTTCTTCATCTTCTGTGGACTGGTCTGGCGTGCTTTGAGAAGCGATGGAAGACGCGCCGCGCTCTCTTACGGGGCGGCCGCATGCCTGATCTACGCGCTGCTCGTCTTCTCTTATTTCTATCTCTGGACGGCGGCGCTGGCGTGGCTCCTGTGCCTGTGGCTGCTGCTGGCGGCGACTCGCGCGGACGGCTGGCGGCGCGATGCGAGGCGGGTCGGACTCCTGATGGCCGCCTGCGCCGTCGCGTTCATACCCTATTACATTCTGTTGATGGATCGCGCGCCCTCTATGGACTCGACGCAGCTTTTGGCGCTCTCGCGCAGGCCCCAGCTCTTTCACTGGTCAGAAATCCTGGGACTGTTGGTGATCGTCGTGCTCGCCTTTGGCTCGAAGCGCGGGCTGATCCGGGGCGGCGCTCACGTCGCGGTCTTTGCCGCTTCGCTGGCGCTTGTTCCCTTAGCGGTTTTCAACCAACAGGTGTTGACGGGCTATTCCTTACAGCCGCTTCACTACGATCTATACATCGCAAAGTACGTCGCGCTGATTGCGCTCATCCTCTGCGTCGTGCTGGTGTGGCGTAGTCGTGGGGCTAAGGCGGCCGCTGCCGCGAAGAGATTTCCGGGGCGGATACTGTTCGCAATCGCGGTCGCTGCCTTCGGCTGGGGATCGCTTGAAGCGGTCGTCGCCACCCGTAGATATACCTCTGTGAACGTCGGGCTTGACGGGGCGCGCGTCGTCGCTCTGAGGCTCGCGGAGATGGCGCGCCTCGCGGGCCAGGATCGTCCCGTGGCTTTCTCGACAGACCTGATGCTGGCTGACAGTCTTCCGACGGATGCGCCGCTGGCCGTGCTCTGGGCTCCGCACCTGCAAGTCTTTTCGGGAGCCGCGCCCGGCGAACACAAACAGCGACTTCACCAGTACCTTTACTACGCGGGCGTCGATTACGCGCCCGGCGACGAGCGGGATTTCGCGGCGCTCGACCCGCAGAAGCAGTATTTCCTAAGCTCGCTGATCGGTTGGGGCCGCAGCGACCCGGCCTGGAACGTGGGGTGGAGGCCGATTGCGCCGTCCGAGGTCGAGACGGAGCTGCGCGCCTACAGAGAGTTCATAGCCGCTTTCAATCGTGAGCGCGCCTCTCAACCGACGCTCTCTTACGTGGTCGTGCCCGCCTGGCAACAGTCCGGCATGAAGAACCTTGATCGATGGTACGAGCGGGACGCGGGCGAGCGCGCGGGCGACTACGTCATCTACAGGGTGAGCCTGCGACCCTGACCGGCGCACGCGGGCGCTCGTCACCGATCTGCGCACGGGCGGTCGTTCTCTCTCGGGTGTCGCCCCTGCTTTTTCCTGCATCAAAGCTCAAGCGACGGGGCCGATTATTTCTAAACCTTAGCGTGCCTTTCATCGTACAGCTTTGCGACCAGGTATTTCTTACCTTCTCGGCTGACCACAGATGAAGACTCTCTACTCATTTTACGCGGACGCTGCGCGGATCGCCCTACAGGCGATCTTCTCGCATAAGCTCCGCGCCTTCTTGACCCTGATCGGGATTATTATCGGCGTGGCGTCGGTGGTGGTGGTCGGGGCGGCCATCAGCGGCTTGAATACCTACGTGGTCGACAAGGTCTCAAAGGTGCTCGGGACGAATCACTTCATGATCGCCCGCATGGTTTTTCACGGCAGGCTGTCGGATGAGGATTTCGAGCGCCGCAACCGTCGCAATAAACGGCTTGAGTGGGAAGACTACGAAGCGGTCAGGGCCCATTGCATGTCGTGCGTCGAAGTCGGCGCGCAGCAGGCGAGCCAGACCGATCTTAGCCAGAACGGCGTCGAGTTTCCGAGCGCCCTGGTCTTCGGTTCGACGGCCAACATGCTTGAGATAGAGGATAAGGACATCGCCGACGGCAGGTTCATAACGCCCGACGAGGTGCAACGCTCGGCGCTCGTCTGCGTGCTCGGGGGCGACATCAAGGACAAGTTTTTCCCCAACACGGACGCCATCGGAAAGGTGCTCAAGGTGCGTGGGCTGCCGATGATGGTCGTCGGCGTGGAGGCCAAGCGCGGCGCATTCTTCGGCGACTCTTTCGACCGTCATATATACATTCCCGTCACCACTCACCTGCAAATCTTCGGCCGGGGCCGCGACGGGCTTCAGATTCACGGCAAGGGCCTGGATCGAGAATCCTTCCAGGCGACGGTTGAAGACGCGCGCCTCGCCTTGCGCAACAAGCATCAGCTCAAGGGCAACGACGAGGACGACTTCGGGCTCGTCAACGTCGAGGAATTGAATAAAGAGATAGACCAGTTCACGGGCAGCATCGCGATGGTCGTCATCCCGATCACCTTCATCACGCTGGTGGTCGGCGGCATCGTCGTCATGAATATCATGCTCGTCTCAGTGACGGAGCGCACCTTCGAGGTGGGCCTGCGCAAAGCCATCGGCGCGACCCGGAAACAGATATTGATGCAATTCCTGATCGAGTCGGCGATGCTGTGCGCGCTGGGCGGAGTGCTCGGATTGCTGCTCGCCGCAGGGGTCTGCTGGCTCATCACCGTGATGGCCGGAATCACCATGACCATTACCGTCACGTACATTTTCCTGGCGATCTTTTTCTCCAGCGTTATTGGCATCATCGCCGGAATTTATCCGGCGTTTAAGGCGGCGCGGCTCGACCCGATCATCGCATTGACGAAGAGCTGAAGAGAACGGTTTATGCGCTTGAGGCTTCACAGATTTCTCCCCGTAGAGACGCTCGCGATGGCGTTCGATAGCGTTCGCTCACATAAGTTCCGTAGCTTTCTGACCGTGCTCGGCATCGTTATCGGCGTCATGACGGCGATCACCATCGCCTCAATCCTGACGGGCCTTCGCCAGAACATAGTCAAGATGATAGAGGAGTACGGCACGAACAACATTTACGCCTTTCATCTTTCGACGGGGCCGAGGATGGGCGAAGACCGCTCCGAGCGCAGCCGGAAACCATTCGTCCCCGGCGATGCCGAGGCTATACGCGCGGGCGCTCCGGCCGTCGAGGACATCTCCATGATCGCGCCCAACGTCGGCTACACGGGCGGGCCCTTCGACGACAATATTATTTACCAGGGGCACAACTATCGCTGGGGCAATACGCAGGGCGTGACGGCCAATCACGCCGACATCACGAATATTGTCCTCAGCGAAGGGCGTTTTATCACGGAGGCCGACGACCAGCAGCGGCGCAACGTGCTGGTCATCGGCGTCAATGCCGCCGAAGCACTCTTTCCGGGCCAGCACAATAACATCGCCGGTACGGAAGTGAAGATGGGCGGCTACACGTTCGAGATCGTCGGCGTGCTTGAGAAAAGAAAGGCCGGATTCTTCGGCGAGAACGATGAGGATAACGCCGTCTACCTTCCGTTCCGTACGGCGCAGAAGATCGCACCGGCGCGCGGCTACATCCTCTTCGTGATACGCGGTCGCAGCGGCCAGCTACGCGAAGCCCTCGAACAGTCCGAGGACATACTGCGGCGGCGGCGTCACGTCGGCTTTAACGAGCCTAATAATTTCGACATTAAAACCGCCGACAAGTTCATAGAGCAGTTTGACAGCATTACGGCGATGGTCGGGGTGATTGCCATCGCCATTTCAAGCCTGGGCCTGCTCGTAGGCGGTATCGGCGTGATGAATATCATGCTGGTCTCGGTGACGGAGCGGACGCAGGAGATAGGCATACGCAAAGCCATCGGCGCGCGGCGGCGCGACATCGTCAACCAGTTTCTGTTCGAGGCCATGACGCTGACATTCCTGGGCGGCGTCCTCGGCGTTCTGCTCGCCATCGCCATCAGCCAGCTTATCATCCTGCTGATTCCGTCGCTTCCGGCGACCATTCCACTGTGGGCCGTCATCACAGGATTGACCGTCTCAATCGGCGTCGGCCTGATCTTCGGCGTCTGGCCCGCGCGCAAAGCCTCGCGCCTCGACCCCATCGAATGCCTGCGCTACGAATGAAGACAACTCCGTTCGGCTTTGCCGCTTCTTAAAAGTCCTTCGATCAATAAAGCTCGCTACGGTCTCGCCGTCGAGGTGACGCGCACGCTCACGTCGCGTGTCGTGCGATTGCCGAAGAAGTCTTCGACAAAGACACGGAGGATGTAGTCACCGGCCGGTAAGGCTGAGGCGTGCCAGTAGTCTTCCGCCGCCTGTCGGTCGCGTACCCTGTTGGTGACGATGTAAGCGAAGATGGTCTCGCCGGTCGCGCCCGAGCGGCTGCCCTCGGCATAAGCTATCGCCGCGTTGGCTCCGTTGAAAGGCAGCGTCTCGAATGAGATGGTGGTCTGCGGCTGATCGAACGCGGGCGCTGGCGAGCCGTCCCGGTTCAGCACTTGATAACCAAGACGATAAAGGCCCAAACGCCTGCGCGCGGCATTGCCGTCCATCTGATCGTAGGCGCGCACGACGATGCGTACCTCGCCCGCGACCTCTAAGGGTGCGTCGCCCGCTTTCCCTCCATCGTTATCGACACGCGCGGCCCGCAGCTCTCGCCAGTGCTCGTCGAACAATCGGACGCCGTCTTTCTCAATCGTCGGCGCGACAGTATCCCTCACGCCCGGCAGTTCGAGCGCCGCCAGCGCGTTCAACTCGCCGCCCGTCTGCCCCGCGATCAGGTGAACGTGATACTGGTTATTGAGTGTGCCCAGAGGCTCACCGGCGGCAAACGTTTCGCCCCGCCGCACGCGCACGCCCACGACGCGCCCGGAGCCATCGCGTTTAAGCACGAAGCGTTTATCGTCAAGTACGCGGTCGGAGCTATCGCGCCCGACGCGCAGGTGTATATAACCGAGTCGCGGGAAACGTATGCGCTCGCGCCACGTCCCCGTGTCTTCGACCGCGAGGGGAAGCAGTACGCGCTCGCCGCGTACGGCGCGGGCCGTCTCGCCGTACGCGCCCGGAATGTCCAGCCCGTTGTGAAAGTAGGCTTCGTGCGATTCCGCAGACAGTTCGCCGCGTATCTCGCCGAAGGTCGCCGCGATCTCTCGCGGGCGCTCGGGCGGGTCATAGGGCCAGCGCGGCTCGGAGCCATCGGCGCGCATCGCGGCGGCGGTCGGAAGAAGCGCAAGCGCCGTCTCGCGCTCAAGCGTCGCGCCGCGATCCCTCGTCTCGCCGACTATGGCGCGCACCAGCCGGTTGCCAGTGTCGGCGACGATCACCATGCGGTCGCTCGTGACGGCGACGCCCGACGGAGCGCGCAGGCGTGATTCTTCGAGCGGGCCGTCGATGAGCCCCGGCCCGTGGCCTCCGGCCAGAGTCCGCACGTCGGGCACAATTCCGAACCGGCACGCGCGAAGAGCAGAACCGCCCGCCTCCGCGACATAGATCGTGCCATCCGTGTCCACAGTCACCCCAATGGGTTCGTCAAACGATGCGGCGAAGAGCGGGCCGTCGAATAATTTCGGCTCGCCGGTTCCGGCAATCGTCGAGACCGCTCCGTTCAACTCTACGCGGCGCAGGCGATTGTTTCCCGTATCGGCCACGACGAGCGCGCCCGAGGGAGCGACGGCGACTCCGCATGGCGTGTCGAATCGCGCGTCCGCGCCTGCTCCTGCGCCCGCGTCAGCCATCCCTGGCCCGGCGCCACCGGCCAGGGTGCGCACACGCGATTGCGTATCAATGGCCCGGATGCGGTCGTTGTAAGTATCGGCGACGTAGATAGTGCCGTCCGGGCCAACGGCGACGCCCACGGGCGCGTTGAAAAGCGCCGTCGTGCCCTCGCCGTCGGCGTAGCCTGAGCGTCCCCTGACGCCCGCGACCGTACGGCTCTGACCGCTCAGGGGATCGACACTAATAATCGTATGCGAGCCGGTCTCGGCCAGGACGAGCGTACCGTCGGGCGCGAGGGCTATGGCCGAGGGCACATCCAGATTTTCGGCGACCTTTTGGACGACGCCTTCCGGAGTGACGCGAAAGATACGGCCCGCCCCGCCGTCCGAGACATACACGCTCCCGTCGGCACTGACCGCCACGCCGAACGGGTCTTCAAATCGCACGGCGTCGTTTGACGTTGCCGCTCCGGCCAGAGTTTTGACGGCTGAGAGCGGTGGCGGCGCGGGGCGCGTCCGTCGGCTTAGATAGAGAAGGAATGCGCCGATTACGCCCGCCGCGATCAAGCCAGGAATGAGCCAGCGAATTTTTCGTGCCCCGATCAAGATTCGGAGATTTTGCCTGCACTGTGCCGGTGAATGCAAATCCTTTGAGCGCGAGGATGGTTCGGCGTATGCTATGGGGCATGAGCACCAACCCGCCCCCGGAATTTGACCACGAGATCATAGACGTGGGCCCGCCCACACGACGACGCCGTCGCTGGCGACGCTGGGTTATCGGTGCGATGATCCTGCTGATCCTCGTCAGCTTGCGGGCGCTCTCGATTTACATAGAGGTGCTGTGGTTCGACTCGCTCGGCTACGCGTCCGTCTACTGGTACACGTTTCGATTAGAGCTTGCGCTCTTCTTTATCTTCACGCTCCTGACCATCATCATCCTGCGCGGAGCCTTCTGGCTATTCGAGCGCGTTTTCAAGTCGTCGGCGTTCGCCCCGCGCACCGTCGTGGTTAATAATCAATCTATGGAAATCTCTCCGGCGCGCGTTTTGAAGCCGCTCGCCTGGGTCGTCGCCATAATCATAGGGCTGATCTACGGGCTCGGGATGAGCGAGCAGTGGCAGCCCTTCGCGCTCTACCTGAATCAGCCTGCGACCACCGGGAGCGATCCCGTCTTTCATAAGCCGCTCGGCTTCTATCTTTTCTCCCTGCCGGTTCACCAGTTGTTGAACTCCTGGCTGGTGGCGCTTACTTTCATTATTCTCTGCGCCTCGCTCGTCTACACGGTGCTCTCGTCGCCGTCACACGGGCAGCTAAGGACAGCGGCGAAGAAGATCGAGCCGCCGCGAAAAACCGGCTACGCGGTCGTCTCGTGTGCGCTCGGAGCATTTCTTCTGATGGTGGCGTGGCGCGTTTACCTTTCGCGCTTCCCTTATCTATGGAGCGATCACCAGACGTTTACGGGCGTCACCTACACGGAAGATAATTACGTCCTGCCGGGATTGATGGTGCTGGCCGTCACGCTGATCGCGGCCTCCATGCTCGCGCTGCTCAACGCCCTGACGGAGCGCCGCCTGCGACTTCTTCTGGCGGCCGTCGCGCTGCCGGTCGCCGTCTACGTCGTGGCCGGAATACTCGTGCCCGGTTACGTGCAGAGCTTCGTCGTCAAGCCGAATGAGCTTGGACGCGAGACGCCCTACATCGAACACAATATAGAGGCGACCCGCCGTGCCTTCGGATTAGACCACATCGAGCAGCGCGACTTCGAGGCGGAAACCTCGCTCGCTTCCTTCAACCTGGACGGCAACCGGGCGACGCTCGACAACATACGTCTGTGGGACTGGACGGCATTGCGCGACACGCTTCGACAGATTCAGGAGATACGCACCTACTACGATTTTCAGGACGTTGACGTTGATCGCTACCGCGTCGGCGGCGAGGTGCGACAGATGATGCTGGCCGCGCGCGAGATAGACATAGAGAAGCTGCCCGCCCAATCGCGCAACTGGATTAACGAAAGGCTGATCTATACGCACGGCTACGGCGTCACGATGAATACGGTCAACGGCTTTACGCCCGAGGGCATGCCGCGCTTCGTGCTCTCGAACATGCCGGTCGAGACGAGCGCCCCGGAGATCAAGGTCACGCGGCCGGAAATCTATTTCGGCCAGAAGACGGACACGGACGTTTACGTTCGGACGCGGCAGAAGGAGTTCAACTATCCGCAGGGTGAAACCAATAACCTGACGACGTACGAAGGCACGGGCGGCATTGCGGTCGGCGGCGCGTTTCGTCGCCTGCTCATCGCGTGGGCGCTCGACGACCTCTCAAAACTTCCCTTCTCAGACGATGTCACCTCGGAGAGCCGTGTCCTGATGCGCCGCAATATAACCGCGCGCGTCCGTGCCCTCGCGCCCTTTCTGATCTTCGACGACGATCCCTATATCATCGTCGCCGACGACGGACGCCTCTACTGGATGATAGACGCCTTCACGGAATCCGGCAGCTATCCATACTCGCGCCACTACGCCGCTGGCAACGAGAGCGTCAACTACATTCGCAACAGCGTCAAGGTACTGGTCGATGCCTACAACGGCACGGTCAACTTCTACGTGTTCGACGCGCAAGACCCGCTCATCGGCGCCTATCGCGCAACCTTCCCGGCGCTCTTTCGTGATTCGAGCGAGATGCCCGCAGACATTCGCGCGCATGTTCGTTATCCGCAAACACTGATGGAGACGCAGGGGCAGGTTTACGGTCTCTATCACACGCAGAACGCCAAGACTTTCTTCCAGCGCGAGGATTTGTGGAGCGTCGCCAGCCAGGTCTCTCTGCGCGACGGCAAAAGAGAGGTCGAGCCGCTTGAGCCCTACTTTGTGCTGATGCAGTTGCCGGGCGAGCAGGCGGCCAACGAGTTCGTAGAGATTCTGCCGTTCACGCCCGCCAACCGTAATAATATGATCGGCTGGATCGCCGGACGCAGCGACGGCGCGGCTTACGGCACTCTGATCGCTTACAATTTTCCGAAGTCGCGCCTCATCGACGGCCCGATGCAGATCGAGGCGCGCATAGATCAAAACGCTCAACTCTCATCACAGATAACGCTCTGGAGCCAGCAGGGCTCGCGCGTGCGGCGCGGCAACCTGCTCGTCATCCCTCTGGGCCGCGCGCTCCTCTACGTCGAGCCGATCTACTTGCAGGCCGAGCGCAGCCCCATGCCGGAGCTGCGTCTGGTCGTCCTGGCGACGCAGGACAGGCTCGGCTACGGCCAGAACTTTGAAGAGGCTATGACCTCGCTCTTCGGCGAAGCGGCTCAGCCCGCCATCGCCCGTGCCGGGCCCGAGAAGGGAGGGGCGAAAGGGCAGGAATCAAACGCACCCGCAGAAGATGGTGGTGGTGGTGGTGCTGCTGCTGCTACGCGGCCCGCGCCGCAGGCTTCACCAACCCCTGCGTCGGCGCAGCGGGATTCACAACAACTGGTGGATCAGGCGCTCGCAGACCTTGAGGAATACCAGCGCCTCACGGCACAGGGCAAGCTGGGCGAGGCGGGGCAAAAGCTTGAGTCTGCCAAGCGCAATCTTGAGGAGGCCCGGCGTCAGCGGAAAAACCCCTGATACTCTTCCGAAGGTATGACGAGCGACAAAGGCGAGCGAATCTTAATCGTCGAGGATGACCCGATGCGCTGCGCCTGGTTCGAGCAGAAGTTCTCGGGTCACCACATCGTTGATATAACCTGCGATGTCCGTGAGGCGGCCGTGTGGCTCGCCGCGCGCGACTACAGTCTGATCCTCCTCGATCACGACCTGTCGGAAGAGCATTATTTTTCGGACGAGCCGGACGACGAGCGCACGGGCTATGCCGTCGCCGCATGGCTCGCAGCCCATCCAGACCGCCAGCGCGACGCCACAATCGTCATCCACTCGCTCAACTACGCGGGCGCGCAACGCATGCTCGACGCCCTGCGCGACGCGGGACGCGACGCCGAGCACGTCCCCTTTCATTATCTGCAAACGGGGCTCAGACTTTAGACGCGCAAGCGCAAGCCACGGCCTTCTTGAAAAGAACCCGAGCGCAGCCGTCGCGCATAGTCGCGCTCGCTCCTGCGGCTAAACCGGCAAGGCGACCCTTAATAGGCTTCGTCCAGATATTCTTTGGCGTTTTCCGCGTCGAAGAGGCGGTCTTCAAGGATGATCTTGGTCGGCAGCTTCCGCTTATTGAGATACTTGTCCAGGGTATCGAAGGCGAGCGGGCCGAAGCGCGGGCTCGATTCAACGCTCGCGCCGATCTCGCCGTTGATGATCGCTTGCAGCGCCTCCTTCTCGCCGTCTATCGAGACGATGACGACATCCTTACCCGGCTGGCGGCCAGCGGCCTTGAGCGCCTGGATTGCGCCCAGCGCCATCTCGTCATTGTGCGCGTAGACGGCCGTCACCTGTTTCCCTTTCGATTTGAGAATATTCTCCATCACCTTCTGCGCCGTCGAGCGCGAAAAGTCTCCGGTCTCCGAAGCGATCACCTTCATGTCGGGGATCGGTTTGATGCGATCATTAAAGCCCTGCGAACGGTCGCGCGCCACGGAAGAGCCCGTCGTCCCGGTCAATTCCACTATGTTGGCTTTGCCGCCCGTCTGCGCGATCAGCCATTGGGCGGCGCGCAATCCCTGATCTTTGAAATTCGACCCGAGAAAGGTGACGTAATCCTCGCCCACCTTCCCGGCCGCCTCGCGGTCGATCAGGAACACCGGAATCTTAGCCTCTTTGGCGGCCTGAAGCGCCGGGGCCAGCGCGTCGAACTCGCGCGGGGCTAGAAAAATCGCGCTCACCCTTCGCGCGATCAAATCTTTCACATCGGCGACCTGTTTCGTCGCCTGCCCACCGGCATCCGTGATTATCAGTTCGTACCCGCGCTTGGCGGCCTCCTGCTTTATGCTGTTGGTCTCGGCGATGCGCCACGGGGTGTTGTTCTCCATCTGAGAGAAGCCGACGAGCACCTTTGGTTTCTCCTTAGAAGAACATCCGGCGAGCGCCATTCCCATGAGACAAAGGAGCGCGAGCGCGACGATCACGAATTTGGCTGTCCGTCTGTGCCGTCTATTGTTAAGTCGATTCATGTTTCATGCCCTCCGGGGAAGCGTAATCTAAAAAGCGACGCGGGGCGCGCGCACATCATATTAAGAGCGGGAACTCGTCCACGAGCGGCGGCATATCTTACAGCAGGTTGGCCGGAAATCCATCGATAAACCGGGCTTCCATCGACGGGGCGGCTCCGTCAATTATTAATAGGCGGCCCTGTCAATGCGGACACGACGCCCCCCGCCAAAGCGCCGGAGTGTTCCCGCACCCTTCTCATCCTTTATCTTCCAGGCGGATAAGGGAGGGACGCCCGCCGCCGGTTTTCGTTTGCGGCGGGCGCTTCTCCCACTTGCGCCCGCACGCCCGACAGCGATAGAGATTCCGCTCGTCAACGGAGCGCCCCGCCTGATCCAGGAATGCTTTTATGTAGGCGGGCACGCTCGCGCCCTCCAACCTCTCGAACGATTCGCAGGAACATTTTGGCTGGCTCACAACTCTTCTCTACTCACACGGGGCGAGCGCGCCGAAAGAGAGCCTACCTAAACCCCTTTATCGAGCATCCTGCGTGCTTCCGCGACGGCCTCTTTATGTTCGGGCAGATAATACGGGTCAGGAGTCAGTGTCATAATCGCGTCCAGTTGTTTGCGAGCATCCTGCGCGCGGTTGACCTTGAGATAAGCCTGAGCCAGGCGCAGGCGCAGAAGCGCGTTGTTGGAGCCGAATTTGAGCCCCTTTTCCAGATACTCGACCGCCTTATCCGGATCGCCCAGCATTCTTCCGGCCTCCAATTCCACCTGGCCCAATACCATGTAGGCGCTCCCCCGCTGGTAACTCTCATCTATGCGAAGCACTGCCTCCATCTGTTCGCGTATATCGTCGATGGCGGCGAGCCCGCCGAGCACGCTCGCCTGTGCCGATCCGCCGTAATTTGCGCCGAGCCAGAAATGGCCCTCCGGTCTATTCTCCTGTAAGGAGACGGCCGCCTTGCCCGCCTCTATGCCCTCTTCAAACGCCTTCTCGCGCTCGGCTTTATCTTTCGTATGCGCGCCCAGGTAATAATCCAATCTGGCGATGCGCCACGACACGTCGTAGTTCGTGGCGTCTGCGGCGCGGGCCCGCCTCAACAGGTTTAGAGCGTCGCGCACGCGCGCCAAATCCTCTCGCTGCGGATAGAGCCCTTCGGCCTGGGCCAGCAAATCGGCTACGGGTACGGCTTCGACCGGCGCTTCCGTGACAGCCTGCTGCGTCCTGCATCCAGAGAGGGCAGCGACCGCCAATGTCAGAATCAGGCTCGCGCAAAGAGGGCGCAAGTGGTCTTTTAGCTTCATGTTTTCCCTTTGTTAAAGGAGCCTTAAACTCCGCTTCGAGAGCTTTTTATGATGGGACAGCTTACCCCTCGGCGCTGAAATAGGGTAATATTTCCGCTCTACCACAAAAATGTACCGGGTCTATCTCCGGTGCGAGCCTTAAAGAATTTTTTGCGTGCCCGGACACTTTTTTGGAGGACGGTTTGGCAGCCGCTGCATTCTACGATTTAGAAGGAACTTTAGTTAGCACTAATCTTGTTCATACGCTCGGGTTTTACGCGAAGAACCAGCAGGGGTTATGGGGCAGCTTTAAGAAAAGCGCTTCGACGCTTCTGAGCCTGCCGCTCTTCGCCGTGACGGATCAGTATAGCCGAAAAGTCTTTAACGATCTCTTTTTCAAAAGATACAAGGGCGAATCGGAAGACCGCCTCCGCTTTTTCGCAGGCGAGTTGTTTGAGGACGTGCTCAAGCCAGCCGTTTTTCCGGGCACGTTCGAGTTGATAGAGAAATCCAGAAGCCTGGGCCTGCGGCAGGTCGTCGTCACGGGCGCGCTCGATTTTAGCGTCAAGCCCCTGATGGAGTATCTTGGGATTCAGGATTACGCGGCCAACCGGCTGGAATTTGTCAACGGGGTGGCGACTGGCAGGCTGCTGCCGCCCGTGCTGGCCGCCGCGACCAAAGCATCCTGGATCAGGACGTTCGCAGAGCGCGAAGCGTTGAGCCTCAGCGACTCTTACGCCTACTCCGACAGTATGAGCGATCTGCCTATGCTCTCGGTGGTGGGCCACCCGGCGGTGGTCAATCCGGACATGCGGCTGCGCCAGACGGCGCTGCATCACGATTGGCCGATCATCAGTTTGAAGTAAGCGGGCGCACAGAGAGAAAGAGAGAGCGCTGCGCAAAGAGCGTGTTGGCCCGGCAGTCGCCTCGTGCCGGGAGCGTCCTGGGCCCGCCATAGAGAGAGCGCGCGCACGCGCGGGTCGTCCCAACGATTTCGAGAACTTTTTATGAAGGGTTACAAAGATGCGTCTATTTAATTTTATAGCTGCGCTGGTCGCGTCGCTGTCGATTGCCGCGCTGGTCGGCGCTCAGAACACGGTCGGCTCTCTCAACAGCAAGGCGGGCACGCGGCTCGCGTATCCGACGGCTCGTCGTGGCGAACAGGTCGACGACTATCACGGCACGAAGGTCTCTGACCCCTACCGCTGGCTCGAAGACCTGGATTCCGCCGAGACCAAAGCCTGGGTCGAAGCCGAAAACAGGTTGACCTTCGATTTCCTGAATCAAATACCGGAGCGCGCCGCGATCAAAGCGCGCCTGACCAAGCTCTGGAATTACGAGCGCTACGACATTCCGTATAAAGAGGGCGGGCGCTACTTCTACAAGAAGAACGACGGATTGCAAAACCAGTCGGTGCTCTACACGGTTAATACGCTCGAGGGGCAGCCGCGCGTGCTGCTCGATCCTAATAAGCTCGCGAGCGATGGCACGGTCGCGCTCGCCGACATCGCCATCACACAGGACGGCAAGCTGATGGCTTACGGCCTCGCCGCTTCGGGCTCGGACTGGTCTGAATGGCGCATCCGGGATGTCGAGACGGGCCGGGACTTGCCGGACGTAATCAAGTACGTGAAATTCTCCGGCGCGTCCTGGACGCTGGACGGCAAGGGCTTCTTCTACAGCCGCTACGAGGAGGCAACATCGGGCAATAAGCTTGCAGCCGTCAACGAATATCACAAGCTCTATTATCACCGTCTGGGCACAGAGCAGTCCGCCGATGCGCTCGTCTATTCCAGCCCTGACGAGCGTGAGAAGGGATGGCTTTTCCAGGGACAGGTGACCGAAGACGGGCGCTATCTGATAATCTGGGGCTTCCCCGGCTCAAGCTCCGAGAATCGCATCTATTACAAAGACCTGCAACAAAAGGATGCTCCCGTAATAAAGCTGCTTGACGACGAGGGCGTAGCGCAATACTTCGTCGGCAACGATGGCCCCATCTTCTGGTTCCAGACCGACCGCGACGCGCCCAATAAGAAGATCATCGCCATCGATACGCGTGCGCCCGAGCGCAAGAACTGGAAAGAGGTCGTTCCGGAAGCGAAAGAGCCGCTCGACGGCCTGAGCGTCGTCGGCGACATGTTCATCGCCTCTTACCTGAAGGACGCGCATACGCAGGTGAAGCTCTACGATACGAAGGGCAGGTTCGTGCGCGAGGTACAGTTGCCGGGCATCGGCACGGCCGCGGGCTTCGGTGGCAAGCGCAAAGACAAGGAGACCCTCTACTCTTTCACGGGCTTTACCACGCCGACCACCGTTTATCGTTACGACCTCGCTTCCGGCAAGAGCACGATCTTTCGCCAGCCGAAAGTAGACTTTAATCCGAACGACTACGAGACCAAACAGGTTTTCTATACGAGCCGGGACGGGACGCGTGTGCCCATGTTCATCACGCACAAGAAGGGGCTCAAGCTCGATGGCAACAATCCGACCTACCTGTACGCCTACGGCGGCTTCGACGTTTCGATGACGCCCGGCTTTTCCGTCAGCAATCTCGTCTGGATGGAGATGGGCGGCGTTTACGCGCTGGCGAACCTGCGCGGCGGCGGCGAATACGGCAAAGAGTGGCACGAGGCCGGGATGAAGCTCAGGAAGCAGAACGTCTTCGACGACTTCATCGCCGCCGCCGAGTGGCTCATCAAAAACAGGTACACCTCGACGCCGAAGCTTGCCATCGGCGGCGGCAGCAACGGCGGGCTGCTCGTCGGCGCTGTGCTGACGCAGCGGCCAGAGCTGTTCGGCGCGGCGCTTCCGGCTGTGGGCGTGATGGACATGCTGCGCTTCGACAAGTTCACCATCGGCGCGGCGTGGGCGTCGGATTACGGCTCGCCCGCGAACCCCGAAGAGTTCAAGGCGCTATACGCTTATTCGCCGCTGCATAACCTGAAGCCGGGCACGAATTATCCGGCCACGCTCATCACCACCGCCGATCATGATGATCGCGTCTGGCCCGGCCACAGCTTCAAGTTCGCCGCGACGATGCAGGCGGCGCAGGCGGGCCCGGCGCCCGTGCTCATACGCATCGAGACCAAGGCCGGGCACGGCGCGGGCAAGCCGACCACCAAGCTGATCGAAGAGGTTTCCGATAAGTGGGGATTCCTGGTTCGCGTGCTGAACATAAAAGTGCCTGCGATGAAGGGTTAAATAAGAGTGAGCGGGCGCGGGGCCGCCCACGCCTTCGGGGTAACACGGCCCGAAGGCGTGCGTTCGCCTTACGACTTCTTTCATAGCCGTAATCACTTCGAGTTCTTATGAGCCTGCAACTGAGACGTAAAACGCACGAATCTGTCATCTATATCGACAGCGACAGCGCGCCGCGCATCATGCCTTCGGGCGAGGATTTCATCCTCGAAGATTTGCCCATAGGCACGCGCGTCCTTTACCCGAATCCGCCGATCAAGGGTTTGCCCAATCGCGAGGCGGCCATCCGTTATGCGCTGAATCATCCGCACGACTGCGACCCGCTGTTCGCGCAGCTTGAGCCCGGCATGAAGGTGACGATTGCCGTCGACGACATCAGTTTGCCGCTGCCACCGATGGCCACTCCCGACATTCGACAGACCGTGTTGGAGATCGTCCTTGAGATGCTTACCGCCTACGGTGTGGACGACGTTCATATCGTCATCGCCAATTCGCTTCATCGAAAGATGACCCCGTGGGAGATGAAGCGCATGACGGGCACGAAGATTTACGACCAGTTTTATCCGGATCGCTACTATAATCACGACGCCGAATGGGCCGACGGGCTGGTGGTGCTCGGCGAAACGCGTCATCACGAGCCGCTGCGCATCAATCGTCGCGCGGCCGAGAGCGATCTCATCATCTACGTCAATATCAACCTGGTTCCGATGGACGGCGGGCACAAATCCGTTGCCGTCGGGCTTTGCGATTACGAATCCTTGCGCGCCCACCACGAGCCGCAGACCATACGGGATTCCGACAGCTATATGGACCCGGCGCGCTCGGAACTCAACAACAAGGTCGTCCGCCTCGGCAAATTGGTGGACGAGCAGTTGAACGTCTTTCACATCGAGACGGCGATCAACAATCGCATGTACAAGGGCGACATGGATTTCCTCTTGAAGAACGAGGACGACTTTACGGCCTTCGACCGTATGAAGTTCGAGGCCATGCGCTATACGATGAGCAAGCTGCCGCGCGCCGCGCGCCGCAAGCTGCTTCATTCCAAACCGGCGCAATACGAGCTGATCGCCTGCCACGCCGGTCGCACCGAGCCCGTCCATGAAAAGATCATCGAGAAGGGTTTTCAGCAATACGCCATTCCCGTCAGCGGCCAGTGCGACATTCTGATTACGGGGATTCCCGACATCTCTCCCTACAACGTCTATTCGGTGCTGAATCCGCTGCTGGTGCAGGTCATGGCGCTCGGCTATCACTTCAACTTCTATCGCAACAAGCCGCTGCTGAAAAAGGGCGGCGTGCTCATACTCCATCACCCCTGCTACGACGAGTTCGATCACAATTTTCACCCGAGCTATATAGAGTTCTTCAATCGCCTTTTGCCCGAGACGCGCGACGCCTTCGTGCTCCGCGAGAAGTACGAGCGAGAGTTTGCCAATAATCCGAGCTACGTAGAGATGTACCGGCGCGGCAACGCCTATCACGGCGCGCACCCGTTTTTCATGTGGTACTGGGGCGAGAACGGTCGCCAGCACGTCGGCCACGTGATCGCCGCCGGGGCCGAGAATGCGCACGTCCCGGCGATGCTCGGCTGGGAGCGCGCCGACAATCTGACGGAAGCCATCGCGATGGCGCGCAGCCTTATGGGACGCTCGGCCGAGATTACGATGCTGCATCAACCTATGATCGGAATCGCCGATATGGAGTAAGATGGCTTTTTAGAGAAATGAAACTATCTCCGACGGAAATCTATAACGGAAGAAATATCTTCCTGATCGGCTCGACGGGCTTTCTGGGCAAAGTCACGCTCTCGATGCTGCTCTATCGCTTTCCCAACGTGGGGCGCGTCTACGTCACCGTGCGCGCGCGCTCGCAGGAAGAATCGGAGACGCGATTCTGGAATAACGTCATCACCGCGCCGCCCTTCGACCCGTTGCGCGAACGCTACGGAGAGGCGCTCGAAGGATTCGTCAGGGACAAGGTCACAATCGTCGGCGGCGACATCGGCGACACGGATCTGGGCTATACGGAAGAGGAGGCCCAGAGGATCGCAGACGATCTGGATGTCGTCATCAACAGCGCGGGCAACGTGACTTTTAACCCGACTCTGGAGAGCGCGCTCCGCACCAACGTCGTCGGCACGCAGAACGTCATCGCTTTCAGCAAGCGCATGCGGCGGCCCGCGCTCGTACACGTCTCGACCTGTTTCGTCGCTGGCAACCGCTCGGGCCCGGTCTGGGAGAGCGATCCTGTCCTGGGCTATTTCCCGCGCCGCGACGAGATGGAGGGCGTCGAGTTCTCGCCCGAGCAGGAGATCAGGGATTGCGCGCGCCTCGCCGAGCGCGTCCGCGAAGAGGCCAAGGATTCCATGATGGTCGCGCGCTTTCGCGATCAGGCCCGCAAGCGCCTGATCGAAGAGGGGCGCGACGCCGATGACCCGGACGCGATGGGCCTGGCCGTGGCGCGCGAAAGAAAGGTCTGGACGCGGACGCGCCTGACGGATTTGGGAATCGAGCGCGCCGCGTGGTGGGGTTGGCCCAACATCTATACCTACACCAAGAGTCTGGGCGAGCAACTGGTCGCCGCCGAGACCGACATCGTGCGCGCAATCGTTCGGCCGAGCATCGTCGAATCAGCGATCAGTTATCCCTTCCCCGGCTGGAACGAGGGATTCACGACGACCGCGCCTTTGATCTTCATAGCCTTTAAGGGTCAGACGCAGATTCCGGCCGACGACAAGCTGATCCTGGACATCACGCCCGTCGATCAGGTCGCGGCCGTTATGCTGGCCGTGGCCGCAGAGGCTTGCGTACAGGAGCCGCGTCTCGTCCATCAGGCCGCCACGGGCGACAGCAATCCGAACAATATGCGCCGCATCGTCGGGCTCGTCGGCCTCTACAAGCGCAAGCATTTCGAGGAGAAAGAGACGGGCATAAAAATCGTCAACCGGCTGGCGGCGCGCATGGAGACGTACACGGTCACGCAGGAGCGTTTCGACAAGACCTCGACGCCGATGGTGCACGAGGCGGCCAAAAAGGTCTCTTCCTTGCTTGACCGCGTCCGCCCGCGCTGGGGCGGAGGCCGCGTCACGGAGGTCGTTGATCGCGTCAAGGAAAGGGTCGATCGCCTCGAAGAGATAACCCGCGAGACCGAGGAAGCGTTCGAGATGTTTCGCCCCTTCATGGTCGAGAACGCTTACATCTTTCGCTCGGACAACGTGCGCTCGCTGTTTGCGCGCATACGCAAGGACGAACAGGCTTTGCTTCCCTGGTATCCGGAAAAGTTCGACTGGTACGAATACTGGATGAACATCCATTTTCCGGGCCTCAAAAAATGGGTCTTCCCGACTCTTGAAGAGGACATGCGCGAACAGCCCAAGCGCGTCTACACCTACAGAGACCTGCTTGAGCTTTTCGAGACTTCGACCAAGCGCCACGCCACGCGCGTCGCCATGCGCGTCGAGCGCGACGGGCGAAAAGAGCAATACACCTACAGAGACCTGAGGGAACTTGCGACCAGGGCCGGAGCGTTCCTTGCCAGCGAGGGCGTCAAACCGGGCGACCGCGTCATCCTGCTGAGCCACAACGCGCCCGAATGGGGCATGACATACTTCGGCGTCCTCAAGGCCGGTGCGACCTGCATCCCCGTCGACCCGGAAAGCTCTACGGATGAGATCATAACCTTTGCGCGCGCGGGCGGCGCATCGGGAATAGTCCTGAGCAGGGAGATGGACGAGCGGCATTCAGACCTGGCCGAGAGATTGGCCGAAGCCGGTATGGCCGGGACGCGCATCTGGCGTTTCGATGAGGTCTTCGCGCTCGCAGACCAGCAGACCGAAGACCAGCGCATAGCGCTTCTGCCGCAGCGCGTCCAGGCCCAATCAATCGCTTCGCTGATTTTTACTTCGGGGACGACCGGAAGCCCCAAGGGCGTCATGCTCTCGCACCGCAACCTCACGAGCATGGTCTCTATGCTCTCCTCCGTCTTTGAGATGACGACGAGCGACGGCGTGCTTTCGGTTCTGCCGCTGCATCACACGTTTGAATTTTCGACCGGCTTTCTGACCCCCCTGAGCCGCGGCGCGCAGATCACTTACCTGGAAGAGTTGACGGGCGAGGCCCTGGCGCGCTCTATCAGGAACGGCCACGTCACGGGCATGGTCGGCGTGCCCGCCCTGTGGGAGCTGCTGCATCGCCGCATCAAGACGAAGTTCAACGAGAGAAGCAAGCTGGTGGGCGAGACGGCCGAGCTTTTGATACGCGCCAATGCGTGGCTACGCGACAAGACGCCTTTGAACCTGGGCGCGCTCATCTTTTATCCGATTCACGAGGGAATGGGCGGTCGCATACGCTATTTCATCAGCGGCGGCTCGGCCCTCAGCGATAAGGTTCAGCGGGATTTCCAGGGGCTCGGCTTCACCATCCTCGAAGGCTACGGATTGACCGAAGCCTCGCCGGTTCTGACCGTCACGCGTCCCGCCAATCGAATGTTGACGGGGAGCGTCGGCAAGCCCCTGCCGGGCGTCGAGGTGAAGATACTTGAGCCGGACGCGAGCGGCGTCGGCCAGGTCATCGCGCGTGGGCCCAACGTGATGGTCGGTTACTTCGAGAACGAGACGGCGACGCGCCGGGCGATAGTCAACCGCTGGCTCTATACGGGCGACCTCGGACGCCTTGACGATGACGGGAATCTATATCTGGTCGGTCGCTCGAAGGACATCATCGTCGATACCAACGGCAAGAATGTTTACCCGGACGAGATCGAGGAGCTTTACGACACCTCGCCCTTCATCAAGGAGCTGAGCGTCGTCGGCCTGCCTGACGGCATCGGCGAAAAGGTCGCGTGCATGGTCGTCGCAGACTTCGACCATGACATCTCCCTCTCTCGCGCCGAGGTGCGCCGCAAAGTCGAAGAACATTTCCGCGATGTCTCATCCTCATTGCCCTTCTATAAGCGCGTCAAGGTGCTGCATTTCTGGGACGGCGACCTGCCGCGCACGGCGACCCGGAAAGTAAAGCGCCGCGAAGTGGTCTCTGCCATGCAGGTGCTCGAAGAGAGCATGAAGACGGCGGCGCGCGCCGGGGGCCTCGGAATGGGGAGCAAACCGCGCGATGCGTCCTGGCTGCTGGAGATCGTCGCCACGGTGGCGAATCGCCCGCGCGCGCAGGTGACGCTCGACGCGCGCCTGAGCGATCTGGGCTTTGACAGCCTGATGTACGTCGAGCTGGCGACGGCGATAGAGAATGCTGGCGGCACGCTCGAATCCCCGAACACTTTGACGGAGGTGGTCGATCTGCGCGAGCTGGCGAATCTGGTCACGCGCGGCGGCGCGGCAGGCGGAGCAGCGGCGGCAGCGCCCGCCGGTAAAGAGGCCAGGCAGCGGCGAACGGAGCGAGAGCGCGCCGAGGATGAAGAGATTTACATTCCCTCGCTCGTGCGGACGGTCGGCAATCGTGGGCTCGATGTCCTACAGCAACTCTTCTACGAGCGGTTCCTACACACTCGCTACGAGGGGCGGTCGAACATTCCCGTCCACACGAATTTCATCGTTGCGCCCAACCATACTTCACATCTCGACATGGGGCTGGCGAAGATGGCTCTGGGCGAGGCCGGTAAGGACATGGTCGCGCTAGCGGCGGCCGACTACTTTTTCGACAACAAGTATAAGCGCGCCTACATGGACAACTTCACAAACCTTGTCCCGATAGAGCGCAGCGGCTCGCTCCGGCAATCGCTGCGTCACGCTCGCTCTTTTCTCGATCGCGGCTACAACGCCCTGATCTTTCCCGAAGGCACGCGCTCCGTTACCGGCGAAATAGCCGAGTTCAAGCCCGTCATAGGCTATCTCGCGCTCGCTTCGCGCGTCGGCATCCTGCCCGTCTATCTGCGCGGGACGTACGAGGCGCTGCCGAAGGGCTCGAACATCATCAAGAGCCGCGATGTCGGCGCACGCATCGGTCGCTATCTCTCCATCGAGGAGCTGGAAGAATTGACGAAGGGGATGCCCCGAAGCGAGGCGTATCGACTGATCGCGGCGCTCGTCTATCACGAGGTCTTGAACCTGCGCGACGGAACCCGAAACAGCTTTGATTCCAAGGCGCTGCGCAAGCGCTGGAAGAGCGAACGGCGCGCCGCTCATGGCGAGGCGCATAAGGAACCCGAGCCGATCTCTTAATCGCACGGACAAAATTGACGAGCCCGGCGCATGTAGGTTTGGAAAAGCCCCCCGGCCCGGCTCTCTCTCTGCGCGGCAGATGCCGCACGCGATCACTATTTTCTTATGGCAACGACGACGAAAAAAGCGGCGACGCGTAAGGCGGCCGCGAAGAAGGCCAAAGCTAAGAGCACTACTTCGACGCTCGCCAGAAAGGGCGGGGCCATCGCTCGGCGCGCCGCGCCCAAAACACTCGTCACCGGGGGCACGGGTTTTCTAGGCACGCATCTGGTACGCCAACTGCTCGAAGCCGGGACTGAGAACGTGCGCGTCATGGCAACGTCAGTACCGTCGAAGCTGAAGGAGTCGGGCGTCGAGCCGTTCGAGGGCTCGATCACGAACGCTGCGGATGTCAGGCGCAGCGTCGAGGGCGTGACGGAGATTTATCATCTGGCCGGGCGGGTCTCGCGCGACTCGCGCGATGCGCGGCAGATGATGGCGCTGCATGTCGACGGAACGCGACTGCTCTGTGCGGCGGCGCGCGAGGCCGGGGTCAAATCAATCGTCGTGGCTTCAACGAGCGGGACAATCGCGGTAACAGAAGACGGCGAAGAGCGTCCGGATGAAACGTGGCCGCCGCCCCTCGATATCATCTCGCGCTGGCCCTACTACGCCAGCAAGTATTATCAGGAACAGGTGGCGCTGGAAAATTTTTCGGGGCGCGGGCTGCGGCTCGTCATCCTCAACCCGAGCCTGCTGCTCGGCCCCGAAGACGAAAGACTCAGCTCCACAAAAGTGATACTGGATTTCCTGGCGCGTAAGATCAATGCCGTCCCGCGCGGCGGTTTGAGCTTCGTCGACGTGCGCGATGCGGCGACGGCATTTCGACGCGCGATGCAGGTGGGCAAGCACGGCGAGCGCTACCTGCTCGGGAGCGCCAACTGGACGTTCGAGAAATTCTTAGGCCGACTTGAGCGCCTCAGCAAGACGCCTGGGCCAAGATTATCCCTGCCCAAAAGCTTCACCGTCGCCGGGTCGAAACTAGTCGATGCGCTTTTTCGCCAGTGGAATATGGCCCCGCCCATAGAGGCCGAATCGGTTGAGATGGCAGAATATTTCTGGTATCTGGACGCCTCAAAAGCCCAACGCGAGCTTGGCTTCGCCCCACGCGACCCGGCCGAGACCCTCAATGATACGCTCGTCTATGTGCGCGAAAACTTTCTAGGCAGTGAAGCATTCAAGGCCGCTTCGGTCAGTGGCAGTCAAGCCCACGGCGTTTGAGCGCGAGCAGCTCGAAAATTTTCCCCAGGGTGTGAATATAGAAGAGTGCGCAGAGAGGCGATAGAGGCTACTTGACGTAACCTCTATCGCCTCTCTGCGCTCTTATCGTCTGCGCTCTCGTAATATTTATTGCGCCCGTACTCGCAATGCGCTCGGTAAGATTTCAAAGGTTGCGGGCAATCGTCCGGGCAGTTCTCCGTCAACTTCGATGGCGACTCGTGCTTCCTTTGGCACGGGCCTGGCTTCGACGCGGGCCGCGTAAGCGTGATTGACCTGCTCCATCGAGAGGTGCGTGCCCAGGTAAAGCCGGGGCGCATTCGCCAGAATCCTCAACGCGCCCAGATCGCCTATGGTGATGATGTCGAAACGTCCGTCGTCTAAAACGGCTCGGGGCGCGATCTTCATCCCGCCGCCGAAATACCTCGCATTGGCGACGCACAAGTTAGCGACGGTGAGACGGCGCTCGGCGTGGTCGTCCAGTTGAACAGAGACGGTCGTTCTCGGCGATGAGAGCGTCGTCTTAAGCGTGGCGACGGCGAAAGAGACTCGGCCGCTCAAACGACGCGCGCGTGATTCGGGGAGCCAGGACGAGGGGCCGCCCTCCTTGACGCGCTCGATCACCTCGGGGCTCATGCCAAACGACGCGACGCCCAGAAAATAGCGCGTCTCCGTCTCGCCCTCGTGATTGACGTACGTGACGCGCCCGACATCCATGAGGCGGGTGCGCCCCCGTCGGAGCGTGCGTGCGGCCTCTGCCGCGCGGGCCGGAATCCCCAGCGAGCGCCGGAAATCACCGCCCGTCCCGCTCGGCAGGAGCCCAAGCTCGCTCGCGCGCCCGGCTTCCAGAATACCGTTGGCGACCTCATTAACAGTGCCGTCGCCACCGCACGCGATGATTAAGCGGCTTCCCCCCGCGGCGGCCGCGCGCGCTGCTAACGCTCGCCCATCGCCAGCCCTTTCCGTAAAAGCGCAACCGAAAGGGCCGAAGTGCGTTCGCAGCTCGCTCGCCAGCGAAGGCCAGAGCGTGCGCGTGGCCCCGTTCGCGGACGCCGGATTAACGATCACGAGCGGTAAGAGAGACATCCTTTATTTTCGTTCGGCGATTGAGCGGAAGTCCCTATGTCACAAGTCTCAAGTTCCGGCTCACAGGTTTCAAGTCCTGAGTTCGCGCTCCTTTTTGACCTGCGCCTTTTGGCCCGTGACGTGCGGCTCAAAGATGGCGCGATCCTCTTCCCCGAGTTCGGCGATCTTGCTCATCACGAAATCGGCGATCTCCTTATAGGTGCGGACGTGATCTTTTTTCGCAAGGTATTCCGAAAGCTCCAAAGGGGGGCCGAAGTGTATGCGAATCGGCTCGCCTCCCGTCCAGTTGCCGAGGATTTGTCGCGGAAGATTATTGCCGAGCCCCGCTATGAAGACGGGAATCACCTGCGGGGCGGCATCCTTGATGAGCTTGCCGACGCCGGGCTGCGCGCGCAGGTAAGAGTAGGGGTCATGGCTTCGATTGCGCGTGCCTTCCGGGTGAAAGCCTATGATGTGACCGGCTCCGGTCTGGCAGAGCTGGGCCAATCGCCGTACGGAATACTTATCGAAGAGCCGCTTGTCGCTGGCCGCGAATATGGGCGGGTACATAGACCACCAGCCCATCAGCATATTTACGAGAAGTCCCACGGGGGACTCGTAAAAGAAGCGGCTGCGAACCGGAAAGAAGAGCCGTTTGGGCCAGCCAGTGCGGCGGAAAAGAAGCGCCGAGACCGTGTACATGTCGAAGAACGAGCGGTGATTGGCGACGAGCAGAATAGGACGCTCGTGCGATGCCCCCGAGACGTGTTCGAGCCCGTAGGCGCGCATCAGGTTATACGTCGCCAGGTGAATCCAACCCGCCCCGATACTGCACTGGCACCACGTCCAGAAGCGCTTCCATCTCCCCTGATTCATGCGATGCACGAGGCGAAAAGCGAATCGCTCCATGACTGAGAGCACCGCCAGCTCTTCCTGCGTCGGATCGCTCACGGTCGCCATCAGATGCTCGACATCACGCCGCCCCTCGACGCCACGGCTCAGTGGATCAGCGGAAGACATAAACCCTCTTTTAGTCTATAGAGAAGTATTTGGCCTCTTCGTGGTGAACGATGATCGCCGAAGTCGATTGTTCCGGGTCGAGCTGAAATTCTTCGGTCAGCTCAACGTCTATGCGCGACGGGTCGAGCAGCTCGAAGAGCTTGGTCTGATCTTCAAGGTTCGGGCACGCCGGATAGCCGAAGCTGAAGCGCGAGCCCTGATAGCCCTGGTGAAACAGCTTCGTCATTTCAAGGGAATCGCGGCCCGCTATCCCAAGCTCCTCGCGAATGCGCTTGTGCCAGAGTTCCGCCAGCGCCTCGGCCGATTCCACGCTCAGGCCGTGAAAGAAGAGATAGTCGGCATAGTTGTCGCCACGGAAAAGCTCTTGTGAATAGGCGCTGGCCCGCCTGCCCATCGTTACCAGATGAAAGGCGACCACGTCGATGCGCCCCGTTTCCCGCGCGGCGAAGTAATCGGCCAGGCACAGCCGCTTGCCCTCGGGCTGGCGCGGGAAAGTAAAGCGCATGCGCTCGCGCCGCTCGTCCTCCTCGTAGATGATGAGGTCGTTGCCCTCACTCTGGCAGGGGAAATAGCCGTAGACGAGGCGCGGCGTGAGCAGCTCTTTCCTTACGGAGCGCTCCTTCAATTCCTCGTAAATGGGCCTTACGGTCTCGGCCACAAAGGCACGATACTCTTCCGTGGATTTGCGCCCCTGTTTGAATTGCCACTGGCCCTTGAAGAGCGCCGCCTCGTTGACGTAGGCGAAGACCTCATCGAGCGGCACATCATCACGGACGCGCGAGCCGTAGAAGGGAGCGCGAGGGATAGGCACATCCGTGCGAACGTCAGAGCGTCGTGTATGCGTGGTATCGCCGGACGTTTTCATTACCGCGCGGGGCCGCGCCGCCTTGCGAATACCGAGCTTGGCATCTTCGCCGACGAGGTCTTCCATTTCGTCGCCCGCGTCGCCGTCGCCGCTGCTGCCTCCTCCTGCTCCGGCTCGCGCCGCCGCAGCTACGGCAGCAGATTTCGCTTCGACCCCCGCAGCAGCAGCATCCTGTGCGCCCGTGCCCGTCAAGGCATCCATCGTGTGCAGGCCGTCGAAAGCGTCCCTGGCGTAGAAGAGTCTGCCCTGGTAAAGAGATTTCAGATCGTCCTCGACGTAGCGGCGCGTCAGGGCTGCGCCGCCGAGCACCACTGGGACGTTGATGCCGCGCTCGTTCATCAATTCCAGATTGTCGCGCATGATGAGCGTGGATTTGACCAGCAGCCCGCTCATGCCTATGGCATCGGCCTTGTACTCCTCGGAAGCATTCAGGATATTCTCAATCGGCTGCTTGATCCCGAGGTTGATTACCTTGTAGCCGTTATTGGTCAGGATAATATCGACCAGATTCTTGCCGATGTCGTGCACATCGCCCTTGACGGTCGCCAAAACCATCGTTCCCTTCTCGGTCGCGCCGCCCTTCTTCTCCATGAAGGGTTCCAGAAAACGGACGGCGGTCTTCATGGCTTCGGCGGATTGAAGCACGAAGGGAAGCTGCATCTGTCCGCTGCCGAAGAGGTCGCCGACGACTTTCATGCCGTCCAGAAGGATCGTGTTGACGATGTCGAGCGCCGGATATTTTTCGAGCGCGATTTTCAGTTGATCTTCAAGGCCGATCTTTTCGCCGTCGATGATGTGGCGTTTTAATCGCTCTTCGACCGGCAGATCGCTCGTGTCCTTCCTGGCGCCCTTAGTGGTTACCCCCTCGAAGAGTTTTGTGAATTCGCCGAGCGGGTCATAGGTGCAGATGTCGCCGTCAAACTGCCGCTCATCGTAGATCAACTGGCGCGCAACTTCGCGCTGTCGCTCCTCTATGCGATTGAGCGGAACGATCTTGCTCGCGTTGACGATCGCCGCATCGAGCCCCGCTTCGACCGCGTCGTGAAGGAAGACGGAGTTGAGCGCGACGCGCGACGCCGGGTTCAGGCCAAAGGAGATGTTCGACACGCCGAGGATGGTAAAGCAGCCGGGCAGCTCCGCCTTGATGCGCCTGATCCCCTCTATGGTTTCCAGGGCGTTGCGCCGGTCTTCTTCGATGCCCGTGGAGATGGGCAGCGCGAGCGGGTCGAAGAAGATGTCGTGCGCCGGGATGCCGTATTTCTTGGTGGCCTGTTCGTAGGCCCGCCTTGCGATCTCGAACTTCCCTTCGGCCGTGCGGGCCATCCCCTGCTCGTCAATCGTACCTATGACGACGCTCGCGCCGAACCTCTTCGCCAGTTCCAGCACCTTTGCGAAACGCGGCTCGCCGTCCTCATAGTTGGTCGAATTAAGGATGCACTTTCCACCGGCATGTTCGAGCCCCGCCTCCATCTTCTGCCACTCGGTCGAATCCAGCATCAGCGGAATCTTAATGTTGGTGACGAGGCGCGACGCCAGCTCGTGCATGTCGCGCTCGCCGTCGCGCCCTACGAAATCCACGTTAACGTCGAGGACGTGCGCGCCCTCTCGCTCCTGCTCTTTGGCAAGCTTGACGAGCCCATCCCAGTCCTCGGCGTTAAGGAGGTCGCGCATCCTCTTTGAGCCGCTGGCGTTGACGCGCTCGCCGACGATCAGGAAAGAGTTGTCCTGCACGTAGGGCTGCTGGCTGTAGATTGAGGCGGCCGAGGGCTGTAGCTTCGCATTGCGCTCTTTGGGCGTCAGGCGCTGCATGGCTTCGACGACCATCTTCAGGTGGGCGGGCGTCGTGCCGCAGCAGCCGCCGACGATGTTAACGCCGAAGTCCTTAGCGAAGTGAACGATCTGCGCGGTGAAGGATTCGGGCGTTTCGTCGTAATGCTGCTCGCCGTCTTTGACTTCCGGCAGGCCCGCGTTTGGCAGAACCGAGACGGGCAGCGGCGCATTCTCGCACAGGTAGCGGATGCTCTCCGTCATGTGCTTGGGCCCCGTGCCGCAGTTCATGCCGATGACATCTATGGGGAAAGGCTCAAGAGCGGTGAGCGCCGCGCTGATCTCCGTCCCGTTGAGCATCGTGCCGAAAATCTCGATCGTCACCTGAGCGATGACGGGCACGCGCCGCTTCGCTCGCTCGAAATGCTCAAAGATGGCCGCCAGCGCCGCTTTCGTTTGCAGCAAGTCCTGGCAGGTTTCGACTATGAAGAGGTCAACCCCGCCGTCGAAGAGCCCGCGCGCCTGTTCGGCATAAGCGGCCTTCAATTCCTTGTACGTGATATGGCCCAGCGTCGGAAGCTTCGTCCCTGGGCCCATCGAACCGGCGACCCAGCGCGGCTTATCCCCGGTCGAATAGTCGGCGGCGATTCGTTTGGCAAGCTCGGCGGCCTTGAAGTTCAGCTCGTAGGCCATGTGCGCGATCTGGTATTCGACCAGCACGACCGGGGTTCCGCCGAACGAGTTGGTCTCCACCACATCGCAGCCGACATCGAAAAATGCTGTGTGAACTTTTTCGATGGCCTCGGGCTTGCTGATAAGCAGATACTCCGGGCAGCCTTCAAACTGCGGCCCGCCGTAATCCTCCACCGTCAGGTTCTGCGCCTGAAGGTTGGTTCCCATCGCGCCGTCGAAAACGACTATGCGCTCCTTTAATGTCTCAAGAAAGCTCTTCATAGTTTAGATCGTGGACTCACGGTTTTAGTATCAACTCCGAAACCCGGCATCTAAAACCCAAAATCGCCCTACATAATAGAAGCCCCGCGCCAAACAACGCGGGGCTTTCCAACAAAAGCCTGTTTCGGTTAGTTCTCCTGGGAAAGACTCGCCGAGCTGTTTAGCAGTTTGTTTTACGTGGCCGCAAGTCGCCTTAACTCACCACCTTTTGTCAAATTCATATTGAAGCACCGCGTCCAACGCGATGTCAAGTATTGGGCATAAAAGTCGGGGGTGATAGGTGCGGAGCGTCCGGGAGCCGGAGTATTTAAAGGCGCACGAGGGCGAGAAATCGTTCGCCGGATTGTTGTCAAACGGCAGGCTTATGTGAGAGTGTAGCTTTCGTGCGGCCTCGCTCCGAAGCTTAACCCTATTTTGTCAGGCGGATAAACATAGCGGCCATTTTTATAGAGTGGCGGCTCGAAGAGAGAGATATGCGACGCGCCATCTATCCGGGCTCATTCGATCCAGTGACGAACGGCCATCTGGACATCATAGAGCGCGGCTGCAAGCTGTTCGATGAGATCATCATTGCCATCCTCGTCAATCCTGAAAAGCAACCCCTGTTCACCATCGAAGAGCGGCGCGAGATGTTGACGGAGGTCATTACGGAGATCGACAACCGATCATGCGCGCTTCGGGTCGAAGACTTTCACGGCCTGCTCGTCCATTACGCCGTCGAGCGCGAAGCGGACGCGATTGTGCGCGGCATCCGCGCCGTCTCGGATTACGAATACGAGCTACAGATGGCGCTGATGAATCGCCGCCAGGAACCCTCTATCGAAACCGTCTTTATGATGCCCGCGGAGGTTTACTCTTACGTCAGCTCGCGTCTTGTCAAAGAGGTCTTCGCGCTCGGCGGGACTATCGACGGGCTCGTGCCCGCTTCGGTCGAGGCGCGTATGAAGCGTAAGTTCAATCGGGATTGATGATCGCCAGACGCGTGCTATACTCTTTCGACAGTTTTACCAGACACGTGCGCGCTTCGGCTTTCAAAGTCGAAGCGCGAGGAATGCACCAAAGGGAGGTGACGGACAGATGCCAAGAGGCGACAAGGGAGCATACACGGACAAACAGAAACGTCAGGCCGAGCACATCGAAGAGAGCTACGAAGAACGCGGCGTCTCCGAAGATGAGGCCGAGAAACGCGCGTGGGCCACTGTCAATAAGGCGACCGGCGGCGGCAAGAAGAGCGGCTCGGGTCGCGGTAAGGCGGCAGACAAGAGCCCTTTCAAGAAGGGCGGGAAAAAGGGTGGTAAGAAAGGCGGCGCGAAGAAGGGCGCTTCAAAAGGGGGCGCAAAGAAGGGCGGCAGGAAGGGCGCTGCCAAAGGCGGATCAAAGAAGGGCGCGTCCAAAAAGGGCGGCTCGCGTAAATAATTTTTGAGGGCGCGGCGCTCGTATTCGCAAAGCTTGTGTTCATAAAGGCTCGACCAGCGCCGCGCCGCTTCCAGATGGATCGTCGATGACCAAGCCAGCCAGAGAAAAATTTCCGATCTCGGACAATGTCGCGCGGATGCGAGCCTCTTCGACGCTCGCCGCCATGCAGGCGGCCGAGGCGATGCGCGCCGAAGGTTTGGACGTGGTAGACCTCGGCGCGGGCGAGCCCGATTTCGATACTCCCGAGAATATTAAAGATGCCGCCGCCGAAGCGATGCGACGGGGCCAGACCAAATACACTCCGACCGCTGGCACGCGCGAGCTTCAGCAGGCGATCATCGATTTTTACGACCGCGAGTTCGGCGCGCGCTTCGAGAGGTCGGAAGTGATGGCGACCTCGGGAGGCAAGCAGGCCATCTTCAACGCCGTCGTCTCGCTCGCGTGCCCCGGCGACGAGGTCTTAATCGCCAAACCTTACTGGGTCACTTTTCCGGAGATCGCCGTCTTCGCGCGCGCCACACCCGTCTTCATCGAGACCGAAGAGACAGATTTTCTTTTGACCGCCGAACAGGTCGAGCGCGCCATCACGCCGCGCACCAAACTCCTCATCCTGAACTCGCCGAGCAACCCTTCGGGCCGCATCATCCCGGCGGCAGAGTTCGAGCGGATCATGGAGGTCGTGGCCGAGCACGGAATCTATGCCATCTCGGACGAGTGCTATTTGCGATTCGTCTACCCGCCCGCAAAGGTCTTTAGCGCCGCCACTCTTCCGAAGGAGTTGCGCGCGCACCTGTGCATCGCTGGCTCCTTCTCGAAAACCTATGCCATGACGGGCTGGCGCATGGGATACGCGCTGGCCCCTGCGGAGTGGACGCGCGCGATGCTCAATGTTCAGGGCCATTCGACCAGCAATCCCAACTCCATCGCGCAGCGCGCGGCGACCGAAGCCTTCAATGGCCCGCAGGATTCCGTGACGCGTATGCTGGATGAATACACGGCGCGCCGCGCATGGCTGCTCGACGCGCTCTCGCAGATTCCGGGCTTATGCTGCGCGCGGCCCGAGGGCGCTTTCTATGCCTTCCCGGATATTCGCGGCTGTCTGAAGGGAGAGGTGAAAAGCTCCGGCGAATTTGTCGAAAGACTATTGAAAGAAGAGCAGACGGTAGTCACGGACGGCGCGGCCTTCGGCGCAGAAGGGTTCATACGCATCTCTTATGCGACCTCTCTGGAACGCTTGAAGGAGGGCATCACACGCATCCGACGCGTCGCCGAACCCCTCGCCTGAGAAAAATTTGGCGTCACACAAACGCCCCGTCGATTCAACACACAAAACAAGAGCGTCGTCCGGCTTGATGAACAAACCCGACGACGCCCTTCTTTCGTCCGAACCTTTGGGCCCCTCGGCGGGGGCTCGGTTTTAGTAAAGGTTGAAGTTGTATTCGATCTGGATGTACTGCGATACGGCTCGCCCGTC
>DASZEN010000023.1:0-141301 GCA_035940775.1 Pyrinomonadaceae bacterium
CGGCAAAAACTCGCCTTATTACGGGATGCCTGAGGGCCACCTGCCGGTGACCAGCTACCTGGCCGTGCCCGTCATCTCGCGCTCGGGCGAAGTGATCGGCGGTCTGTTCTTCGGCCACCCGGAGCCGGGCGTCTTTACGGAGCGGGCGGCGCACATCGTCGAGGGTCTCGCGTCACAGGCCGCAATAGCGATGGATAATGCCAGGCTCTTTGAAGCGGCCCGGCGCGAGCGCGCCAAGCTTCAGTCGGCGCAACAACGCTATAGCAATATTTTGGAGAGCATCGCGGATGGCTTTATGGCCCTCGATCACGAGTGGCGACTCACCTACATGAATCGGCAGGCCGAGCCGCTCTTACAACGCACGCGCGAGGAATTGATCGGACGCCGCATCTGGGACGAATTTCCTGTAGCCGCCAGCACCGCCTTTTATACGCACTACGAAAGGGCCGTGGCCGAGCAGGTGCCGGTCGTCTTCGAGGAGTTCTATCCCCCGCTCAACGTCTGGTTCGAGGTTCGCGCCTACCCTTCGCAAGAGGGGCTGTCGGTTTATTTCCACGACATCACAGAGCGAAGGCGAAGCGCCGAAGCGCTCCTTGAAAGAGCGCGACTCGCGGAACTGAACGCGGACATGAGCCTTGCCTTGACCGGAGCCGATAACCTTAAAGATATGCTGCGCCGCTGTGCGGAGGCGGTGGTTGAACACCTGGACGCGGCGTTTGCCCGTATCTGGACGCTTAACAAAAAGGAGGGGGTGCTGGAATTACAGGCGAGCGCAGGGATGTACACGCATCTCGACGGGCCGCACGGGCGCGTCCCCCTCGGGAAGTTTAAGATCGGTCGCATCGCCGAGGCGCGCCAGCCGCACTTGACCAATGAGGTCTTGAGCGATCCCGAGATCAACGACCCGGAGTGGGCGAGGCGTGAGCGGATGGTCGCCTTCGCCGGTTATCCGCTGGTGGTCGAAGATCAGTTGATCGGAGTGATGGCGATGTTCGCACGCAAGCCTTTGACCCCGGCCACGCTACAGGCGATGGCCTCGGCGTCGAACGCGGTCGCCCTCGGCATCGAACGCAAGCGCGTAGAGGAAGAAAGGGCGCAGCTACTGGTCAGCGAGCGCCGGGCGCGCCACGACGCCGAGGCCGCCAGTCGCGCCAAGGATGAGTTTCTCGGTACTCTCTCGCACGAACTGCGCACGCCGCTCACGGCCATACTCGGTTGGGCACGCCTGCTGAGCGCGGGCCAGCTCGACGAGGAGAACAAACAACGCGCGCTTGAGACTATCGAACGCAACGCCCGCACGCAATCGCAGCTCATCGAAGATATTCTGGATGTTTCACGCGTCATCTCCGGCAAGCTCCGACTCGAAGTGCGTCCGCTCGATCTCACGGCCATCATCGAAGCGGCCGTTGACACGGCGCTCCCGGCCGCCAACGCCAGGGACATTCGCCTTCAGCGCGTGCTCGATTCGGGCGCGAGCATGGTGTCGGGAGATTCGACGCGTTTGCAGCAGGTGGTCTGGAACCTGCTGTCGAACGCCATCAAGTTCACGCCCCGCGGCGGGCGCGTGCAGGTCAGGCTTGAGCGCGTCGACTCTCACGTCGAGATCGTCGTCAGCGATACGGGGCAGGGCATCGGCCCGGATATTCTGCCCTTCATCTTCGAGCGTTTCCGGCAGGCGGATTCGACCAGCACGCGTGCGCACGGCGGTCTCGGGCTCGGGCTCGCCATCGTGCGCCATCTGGTCGAGCTGCACGGCGGGACGGTCGAGGCCGAGAGCGCGGGCCCAGGGCAAGGGTCAACCTTTACGGTGAAACTTCCGCTCATCGCGATGCGCTCCGTAGAACTCTCTTCGCGTCGCGCCGAAGAAGAGCGTGTGCATCCGACCGCGAGCAGCGGAGTCCCGTTCGAGTGCCCGCCCGCGCTCACGGACTTGCACGTACTGGTCGTCGATGACGAGGAAGACACGCGCCTTTTTGTTACGGCTGTGCTCGAACAATGCGGCGCGCGCGTGACGGCCACGCGCTCGGCCGAGGAGGCGCTGCGCGCCCTCAGGGAGTTGCGGCCCGACGTGCTCATCAGCGACCTCGGGATGCCGGAAGAAGACGGGTACTCTTTAATCAGGAGGGTACGTGCGCTACCGATTGAGGATGGGGGGAGAACGCCAGCGGCGGCGCTGACGGCCTACGCCAGGGTGGAAGATCGCATGAAGGTGCTTCGCTCCGGCTTTCAAATACACCTGCCGAAACCGGTCGAGCCCGCCGAGCTTGTGACCGTAGTTGCGAATCTCTCAGGGCGGATCACGGATGCTTAAAGAGGGGTCAAACTCTCCAAATTAATTTCTCTTGACAGAATGCGTCTCTGTCGTTTACCTTGCGTACGCTTTACATCTTCGTTTGCGTGGGACTCACTCACGTCAGCCTCGCGTCGGCGATTATTCATTCATCAAGACATATTAAGTGCGGCCTCCTCCTTGCTGTAGTATGCCTCATAGCGAAATGTAATTTTTTACACCGAGCCGGGAAGTGCGTCCAGCCTGTCGAGACATTCTTAATCGCTTAATTTGCCCTGATGAAAGATAAAAGCCCCGCGATCACTTGCCGGTGATTGCAGGGCTTCTGTTAACAACACAACCTCTGCTGCACTTGGAGCAGAAGATGCGTCGCCTAGCAGCCTGCATCTTAGCGCAAGTGTGGCGGTGGCTCAACCCCTAATTTAAAGGAGCCATCCCTCATGATGCGTAAAGACCCTGATACTCTATCCGCCCTCTCGCTGCCCGCCAGCCGTCGCCGCTTTCTCAGCCGTATCAGTCAGGCCACAATCGCCACGGTCGCCGCGAGCGCGCTTTTGCCGTCCCTTCACAGTGTTCGTGCGGCTAATCCAGGCCAGTCGAAAACCTCGGAGCCGACACGGACTGACGACAACCAGCGTAGAAATCGCGCCTATCAAATACGCCAGCAGGCTGCGCTCTATCAAAAGAACCTTCCACTTGCGCCGCATCCGATCAACGGCGACGAAGAGCGATACACGAACCGCATCGGCAGTTATTCCAAGGCGCTTCCGCACAACTCTCTGGGCGAAGTAAACGCGGCGGCCTACGGCGCGCTCATCAAAGCCCTCGCGTCGGGCACGCCCTCGGATTTCGAGACCATTCCTCTGGGGGGCGTCGTCAAACAGGCCAACCCGCAAGCGGCTTTCGCTTATGAGCTTGAGGGCAGCGATTCACATTGCCTGGCGATAGGCGCTCCGCCCTCGTTCAGCAGCGCCGAGCTGGCGGGCGAGATGGTTGAACTCTACTGGCAGGCGTTGACGCGCGATGTACCTTTCTCCGATTACAACACGGACGCGCTGATTAACGATGCGGCCGTCGAACTCTCGAAGCTGTCCGACTTTCGCGGCCCGAAGACGGGCGGACAGGTGACGACCGAGACCATCTTTCGCGGTCGTACTGCGGGCGACCTCGCGGGCCCATACGTCTCGCAATTCCTGTGGAAGGATTTTCTCTACGGCGCGACGCCCTTATCGCAGCTCATACGGACGACCGCTCCGGGCCGCGAATACCTGACGACTTATAGCGCATGGCTCGCCGTCCAGAACGGAGCAGCAGCGGCCGCCACCGCCAGCCAGTTCGATTCGACGCCGCGTTACATACGCAACGGGCGCGATTTGGCCGAGTACGTTCACCGCGATTTCTCCTACCAGGCATTCCTCAACGCCGCTCTCATTCTCTTCGGGATGCGAGCCCCGTTGGATTCCGCGAGCCCCTACAGCCGCTCCAAATCGCAATCCGGTTTCAGCACTTTCGGCAGCCCGCACGTCCTCGACCTGTTGGCACGCGTCGCCAACAGCGCGCTCAAGGCCGCGTGGTACCAGAAGTGGTCTGTGCATCGTCATCTGAGGCCGGAAGAGTTCGGCGGGCGCGTTCACAATCATAAGACCGGAGCCGCGCGTTACCCCCTTCACGCCGAGGTGCTCGGATCGGTCGCGCTCAACAGAGTCTATGGCAAATACGGCAGCTATCTTCTGCCGATGGCTTACCCCGAAGGCGCGCCGACGCATCCCTCCTATCCATCCGGTCACGCCGCCGTCGCGGGCGCGTGCACAACCGTTCTCAAAGCATTCTTCGATGAATCGTTCGTGATCGCCAATCCGGTCGAAGCCACCCCTGACGGATTGATGCTGATCCCTTACGCCGGGCAGCAACTCACGGTCGGCGGTGAACTCAACAAGCTGGCGTCGAACATAGCCATCGGACGCAACACCGCCGGAGTCCACTGGCGCTCCGATGCAATCGAAGGGCTCGCCCTCGGTGAAGCGGTTGCCATCGGTATCCTGACGGATATGCGTGGCTGCTTCAACGAGAAATTCGACGGCTTCTCATTGTCCAGATTCGACGGCACGACGATCACCGTTTGACGCGGTGCTTCGGCAGCGGCGGCGCGCGCCTGAAGAATCTCTCACCCATAAACCCTCAACCTACGCACAGAGAGAGAAAAGGAGCTTACGAAGATGAACAGGCACAATCTATCCCGAACCAGCTCGAACCTTTTAGTCACAGTCCTGGTAATGATCCTGCTATTGCTCCCGGTCTTCTCCTTATCCATGCGCCCGGTCGGTGCACGGACTAGGAAGATCAAAGCCGATAAGACGGCAGGCGTCGCGCCCGTCGCCGATAAGGCGCAGGCCGAGCAGCCCGCCGAGCCCATCACTGATTTCGTCGTCGCTGCGCCCTACTGGTCGCTTGAAGACGGATTCACCTCGACCATTGAGCTGAGGAACAATCGAGTGGATGGGCCCCTGACGGTCACGCCCGTTTTGTATCCCCTGCACGGGCAAAAGATGATGCTCAAACCGCTCACCCTGAATCCTTCCGAATCCCGATTGCTCAACATCAGCGAGGCGATCGGCAAAAAGCTCAAAGGCGTGACGACCGGAGCGGTCGAGATTCTTTACAGGCACACGACGCACGGCGCTCTCGGAGCGAGTCTAACGGTGCTCAACGAGGCCCGGAGTTTGATCTACAACTTCAGCTTTCAAAGGCCGGAGCAGACCTCGCGGCTCGAAGGGCTGTGGTGGTTTTTGGATCAGAACACGGATGGCTTCACGGCGATGCAGAACGCCAGCGGCAGCGAAATCAGGGTGACGCCCACCCTCTACGTGAAAGAGCGTGCCTACAGGCTCAATGCCGTCCGCCTTCGACCCCACGAGACCGAGGTGATTCACCTGCGCCAGGAACTGCGCAAGCTCGGATTGGACAAATCCACGGAGGGCGGCATTCAACTGGCATCGACGAGCCTCGGCGCGCTGGTCGCGGGCGGCGGCCTCGTCAATCCGCAGCGTGGATTCTCAGCGCCGCTTCGCATGAATGATCCTCAGATGCTCGCCATGCATGTCGAGCGATTGGGCCGGACTCTGCACGCGATCAGCGTTCCCATCGGTAAGGATATGCCCGACATGGGCATGGGATTGCCCGACGGAAGTCTGATGAACCCGATCATGACCCTGCGTAACGTCAGCGACAAAACGATCAGCGTTCAGCCCGTCTTCAAGTATGAAGTCGGAGGCGGCGGCTCCAACTCGTTCACGTTGCCGGAGGTTCAGCTAAAACCACAGCAGACAAAGCGCATCGAGCTGCTTCCGTTTTGGAAGTCGGGGCTGATTCCGGAGATGGTCAGTTGGGGGAGCCTGGAAATTAACTACACTGGAAAGGCAGGGTCGCTGATCGCCTCCGTGTCGAGCGTCGATCAGACCGGAACCTATGTCTTCGACGCGAAGATTGATAATCGACTCGCAGCCGGGTTCGTAGGCGATTACTGGAGCGTTCAGGGCGATAACGACACGGCGATCACCGTCAAGAACATCACAAATGCTCCGGCGACCTGCTGGCTCAATCTTCAATATGACCGCGGGAGAAAGAGCTACCAGATGCAGCCGCTCGTGCTCCAGGCGGGCGAGGCACGCATGATCGATTTGAAACACGTACGAATGGAGAGAATGCCGGGCATCAACGGCGAGCTGTTCCCGGAAACGGCGACCTTCGGCGGCCTTGAGTTGATCGAAGAAGCGGGCGGACGCCACTTCCTGATCGATACGGTGGTGTACAATCCGAAGAACGCGACGTGCGGCCCCTGCGGAACCGGCTGCATATATGTCTCCTGGATAGAGGCCGTGAATCGCAATATGTACCTTGTATCAGGCTCGAGCGATACGTTCATCGTTCGAGCCCGATTGTGCACGGGTACGTATCAGGATTGGAGTTCGCAAATCTCGTACACCGAGGATAATTCCTCCGCCACACAGATCACAACGGGGTCGCCCATCTATGTTTTAGGGATGAACGGCGGAATCAACCACTTGAATATTTACGTCGTTGCACCGGGGCCGTTTTGCGACGACAAGGTTTTCTCCACCAGCGAGAGCATCGTCGTCAAACCGAAGATAAACAGCATTACCCCGGCCCGGGGGCTGATCGGCACGGCCGTCCCCGTGACCATCAGCGGACAGGGCTTCGGAATTACTCCGACCGTAAACGCGGGCACGGGCATCAGCGCCAACGTCAACATCGCTCAATCCAGCTTTTATCAAGTGGTCGCCACCTTCACGATAGCGGCGACGGCTCCGACGGGGGACAACGCGGTGACGGTTACTGTCGGAGGACAAACGAGCAACAGCGTGAACTTTTACGTTCAGGTTCCCACCAGTTTGAGCGTCTTGGGGTCGTCGGTTCTGCCGACGGGCACAACTCCGGATTATGGATGCCAGCCCGGCGCTGACGGTGGTATCAAAATCTCAGTCAGATACCAGGTCTTGGATCAGGGGGGACAACCCATCAGGAGTAATCAGATGGAGCCGCAGGAAAAGTTATTGAACTACGTGTTAAATGGCGGTTCCAGCTCCAACCCCTTTCCTAATTGGAGAGATGTCGGGCCGTCACCGGCCGTCACCGGAACCTCTCAATATACGGACGCGAACGGTCAATTTCTTGATGCGCCGTATGGTGCCTGCGCCACCTCCGGCTACCTTCCCCTGACGGTCACGTACGACCAGCCGATGTCGATTCTGGTCGTCGGCGGAAGCACAAACTATGCTGTTAGGAACAACCACGCAACCATCACGTCATCCGCGATGGGCACGGGTCAGATAACCGTGACGAGTGACGACGGCGGAAATATTCAACTTCATAAACCCTAGAAAAGGTAATTGGTCATCCGGTGCGGGCCATTTGAAATATTTCAAATGGCCCGCGCCCGGCCATCTACGCGGAGCGCCGCGCAGCATGGAAATCTTCGGCCGGTCGTTGAGAGGTCAAGCCTGAAAATGCTCGCCTCATTCCTAAAGTCGCGCCCGCCAGCGATAAAGTCCAGGTAAATCCTTCGCCTGAGCTATTAGGAATTATTTAGCAACAGAGAGCAAGGCCGTTGCAAAAGCTCAAGATGAAATCAGCCGCCGCTTTCCCACGAAAATCCAGAACTTGCGCCTTCCTTACTTCTGAATCCCAGTTTCAAAATATGACACTACCCACTACCCGTTAAAGTTATCGCTTGACTTATTTATAAAGTGGCTTAAAGTAGATTCGTCAGGTTCACTTGCCCCCGCCCTCACTCAAAATTTGAAGCTTCCGTTGAGTTCGAGGCCCATGAGCATTGTCTATCTGTGCGTCGCGTCACGCCCACGTTGTCAGGTTCTCCCGATGCTAAAATTCATACGAACCGTTTGCGGTATCGCGCTCGTCCTGTGCGCCGCGCATCAATCGGGCAGGAGCGCGCCGGAATTGATCGCGGAAGCCAATTCTACACGCGCCATCGCGCTGGAATCCGTGACGCGGAAACGCGAGCCCTTCCCCGTAACCCAGACGATTCCGTTCGGCACGGACAGCCGCACGCGCATTATGCTCTTCGCAAAAAATCTTGACCTGCTCTCGGGCGAAGGCCCAACGGCCGTCCTGGCTGAGGCGGAGGACGCCGCGCACGCGCGCTATCCACTGACGGTCGAGTATGTCGGCAAAGTCCCGGGATTTGAATGGATGAGTTCGGTCATCGTCCGCCTGAACGATGAGTTGGGCGATGTGGGCGACGTATTGATCGGCATCAACTTTCATGGCGAAGCGAGCAATCGCGTGCGCGTCGGCATAGGGCACGTCGGGGGCGGCCCGCCCGATGACGGCGGCGGAGGCGAGCCCGTGCCTGACCTCGGCCCCGGCGCGAGCCTGCGCGGCAAGCTCGTCTTCCCGCAGGATAATCCCTGGAATGAAGACATCTCAGGACTGCCCGTAGACCCTAATTCCAACAACCTGATCGCCAGTCTCGGACTCAATACCGGCCTTCATCCTGATTTCGGTACCGTCTGGGCGGGAGCGCCAAACGGTATCCCTTACGTGGTGGTCGCGGGCGCGCAACCGAAAGTGGCTATCAACTTCACGGACTACGGCGACGAAAGCGACGCGGGCCCATACCCTGTGCCGCCTGACGCGCCCATCGAAGGCGGGCCGAACGGAAGCGGCGACCGGCACGTGATCGTCATTGATCGAGACAACTGGAAGCTATACGAGTTGTACTCGGCCTACCCTGTGAACGGCGGGGCGAGCTGGAAGGCGGCGAGCGGCGCGGTCTTCGATTTGCGCTCCAATGCGTTGCGACCGGCTGGCTGGACTTCAGCCGACGCGGCGGGGCTGCCCATCTTTCCCGGCCTGGTGCGTTACGACGAGGTCTTCGAGCAGCAGGAGATTACGCACGCGCTGCGTTTTACGGCGCAGCAAACGCGTAGAGCTTACGTCTATCCGGCGCGCCACTTTGCCAGCAGCAGCACCAATCCAAATCTTCCACCGATGGGAATGCGCGTGCGTTTGAAAGCCTCCTTCGACATCTCGCGCTTTTCGCCAGCGGTACAGGTAATACTCAGGGCTCTGAAGAAGCACGGGATGATCCTGGCGGATAACGGCTCAAGCTGGTACGTGAGCGGCGCGCCCGACCCGCGCTGGGATGATGACGAGTTGAGCACGTTAAGCTCGATCAAAGGCTCTGACTTTGAGGTTGTGCGGATGGGAACTATCGTGGATAGATAAGGACTCGCGCTGTCACGCAGGGCGCGCAACCGCGATTCCGTGCCCGTCACTGATGAAAGACAGGTTTATCGAGTGGGACGCCGGGGGCGGATTCGCGCCGCCCCGGCGTCCCACTCATTTTAGTTACGGCTTCCTGATAAACCGGCGACGAAAAACGGTCGGGTGAAGTATGATAGCCCGAAATCCGGCCTGTCGGGTTTATAGGCTCGCATAGAATCATACGCGGATTCCGGCCCGCGTTGGCGGCGGCCAATATCGTGTAGACAGTGGGAGGATAGCTTTGTTCAAAATGAGAACTTTGACGGGAATCTGTGCATGGATTCTGACGCTCTTGTGCGTGGCGTCGCCAAACGTCGTCATGTGCCAGCGAGGGACGCAAGCCAACGGCGCGGAGATAGTAGAACTGAACGCCAGGATTCGGCGCTTCTCGCCGACGGTCATAACGGCCGATGCGTCAAGGCTTGCGGCCACGGATCGACGCGCCCTCTCGAAGATCATAGAAGCCGCGCGGCTGCTCGACCCGCTCTTCCTGCGGCAAGTGTGGAGCGGCAACGTGGCGCTTCAAACCAGGCTTGAGGCGGACAGGAGCGCATTGGGACGCGCGCGCCTTCACTACTTCATGATAAACGACGGCCCCTGGTCGCAGCTCGACGAGAACCGCTCTTTTCTGGCGGGCGTGCCAGCAGAGAAGCCGCCGCAGGCCGCTCATTATCCGGACGACATGACGAAGGAGGAGTTCAACGCCTGGGTCGAAACGCTCGGCGAGGACGAGCGCCAGAAGGCGACCGGCTTCTTCTACACTATCCGCCGCGACGCTGGCGGCAAGCTCAAGGCCGTGCCCTACAGCGAAGAGTACAGAGAGTTCCTTGAGCCCGCCGCGTCGCTCCTGAGCGAGGCCGCACGGCTTACAACCAACGCGACGCTCAGGGATTTTCTGCAAAAGCGCGCCCGTGCCTTTCTCTCGAACGACTATTATGAGAGCGACGTGGCATGGATGGCGCTCGACGCGCCCATCGACGTGACCATCGGCCCCTACGAGACATACTCCGACGGGCTCTTCGGTTACAAGGCGGCATTTGAAGCTTATGTCACCCTTCGCGACGAGGGAGAGACGGCCAAGCTCGCGCGCTTCAGCAACTATCTTCAGGAACTGGAAAACAACCTGCCGATTGAGCCGCGCTATCGCAACCCGAAGCTCGGCGCGGCCTCGCCGATACGCGTCGTCAACGTCGTCTACGCCTCGGGCGAGGGGAACAACGGCGTGCAGACGGCGGCCTACAATCTTCCGAACGACGAACGAGTGGTGCAGGAGAAGGGCTCGAAGCGGGTGATGCTCAAGAACGTGCAGGAGGCTAAGTTCAACAAGACCCTGATCCCGATCTCGCGCGTCGTTCTGGCCTCGGCGCAGCAGCCACACCTCTCCTTCGACGCCTTCTTCACGCACATCCTGATGCACGAGCTGTTGCATGGGCTCGGGCCACAGACCATCAAGGTGGACGGGCAGGAAACGACCGTCCGCAAGCAGCTCAAAGAGACCTACTCGACAATCGAAGAGGCCAAGGCCGACATCACCGGCCTCTGGGCGCTTCAGTATCTGATGGACAAGGGCGCGCTCGACCGGCGTATGGAGCAGACCGTCTACACCACATTCCTCGCATCAATTTTTCGCTCCGTGCGATTCGGCATTAAGGAGGCGCACGGCCGAGGCGTCGCCCTGCAATTCAACTACCTGACGGACGAGGGCGCTATCAATTACGACGAGCGTTCCGGGACATTCAGCATCGTTCCGGCGCGCGTCAAGGATGGCGTCCGCAAGCTCACGCATGAAATCCTGACCCTACAGGCGGAAGGCTCTTACGAGAAGGCCAAGGCGATGCTCGACAAATACGGCGTCGTCCGTCCACAGATGCAGAAGGCGCTCGACCGTTTGCAAAATGTGCCGGTCGATATAGAGCCGATTTACCCGCTCGCCCGTGCGCGCGCGGGCCGTAGACGCGGCCGATGAGACTCGTGTGAGCCTCGCTCCCGTCAAAGGCGAACCGAAAATATTAAACACGAAAGGGAACCATCGAATGAGAGTTGTTTTCGCAATGGCGCTTATGTTGCTCGCAACCGGAGGATTGCTTTACGCGACCGAATCTTTCTCATCCGGCGCTTCGTCCGACATGGACTACTTCAAAGGAAAGTGGGCTGTCACGATGAGAGGTAATCCGAAGCTGATTTTTAGCTGGACGGTGAAAGAAGACCTACAGGGAGGCTGGATGGTCGGAGTCGTCGAAAAGAACGGCGAGAAAGTATCCACCGATTTCTGGCGGCGCGACGGCAAAAAGATAGAGCGTTTCGCCTTCACGGCCGCTGGCTTGTTCGTGAGAATCGAAGGCTCTGGCTGGGAGTCGAACAGGCTCGTGCTCACGGGCGTGGCGAGCGAGAAGACCGGGGAAACAAGGATCAGAGAGACGATTACAAGGGTGGATGACCGTCTCTTTAACGCTCTATGGGAGAGTGAAGGCGCGGACGGAAAATGGACTGTGTTTGCGGACGAAATCTGCACTAAGCAGTAAGGGAAGCGCGTCAGCAGCCGCAGAGCGCGCGAGCAAGGGAGTCCTGAAATGGATGCTACGTTGAGAGCAGTCCTTTGGCAGCAGTTCGGGGCCTCTATAGACATGCTGGAAAACGGGCTCGTCGCCTGTCCCGAATCGCTCTGGGACGACCGCGCGCAGCGACCCGAGTTCTGGTACGTCGTCTATCACACGCTCTTCTTCCTGGATCTCTATCTCTCCGGCTCGGTCGAGGGATTCTCGCCGCCCGCTCCCTTCACGCTCGACGAGCTTGATCCGCGCGGACTGCTTCCCGAGAGACCTTTTACGAAAGATGAGCTTCAAACCTATCTTGAGCATGGACGCGGTAAATGCCGAAGGGTGATCGAAGCCCTGACGGACGAGAAAGCCCGAGAGCGCTGCGTGTTCAGTTGGGTTGAGATGAGCTTCATGGAACTGCTTCTCTACAACATGCGTCACGTCCAGCACCATGCCGCACAACTGAACCTTATACTGCGGCAGAAAATAGATTCAGCCCCCGGCTGGGTCGCCCGAACCAAAATTAAACTGAGCGGCGAATAGACGCCCGGCCGAACAGGCGCAAGCCTAACAACTCATTGAACCCGAACCCGCCGGGCCAACATGCCTTTCATCGTCATCTTCTTCGGACGTAGCTTGTGTGCCGCCCTCTATTGCTGGCAGGTCGATTCAAAGCGTCGGGCCGCCGCTCCAATAGATACTATGCACAGAAGCTTGCGTGCCGAATGTTGACATCCGGGCGCGGACGGAAATAATGTGATGATGCTTTAGGCCGTCTGCTCGCCCGCTCACGAGAGCCTTACTCGCGTGAGCTTCACATGGCAGAAGATGAAACGACTATGATCGCGGGCGGGGCGTGTCTCTGAGGTTTCGACTGACGCTCTCTCTAGAGGCAGGAGGAGGAGTAGTAGAACTCATGCAAGAGCTTGATGTGCTTTCACAAAATCAGGTCGTCCGTCTCATCGCCCAGGTCGATAAGCGCGAGTTCACGCTCTTTCTGGGGGCGGGCGCGTCCAAAAGCTCGGGCGTGCCGTTGGCCTCCGAGATGATTAGCGAGTGGCGAAGGATGGCCTATGAAGACCGCGCGCCCGCTGGCGCGGATTTCGACGCCTGGTGCAAAGAGCAACCCTGGTGCGGCAAGGATGAGGAATACTCAAGGCTCTTTGAGATGCTGTTTCCGAACGAGCGCGCCCGGCAGAAATATATCGAGCCGAAAGTTGAGGCGGCCTTTCCGAGCTGGTGCTATCTCTATCTGGCCAGCATCGTTCAGGCGGGCTACTTCAACGTCATCTTCACCACGAACTTTGACGACCTGATGAACGATGCGCTCACCATGTATCTGGGCTACAACCCGGTCGTCTGCGCCGCCGATTCCGAAGTGATGAGCATCAGCGTCACCACCGATCGCGCCAAAATCATCAAGCTGCATGGCGATTACCTGTTCAAGCGGTTGAAGAACACGGTCGAGGAGCTGGAAGAACTGGATCCGAACATGGAGAGCAAGTTCAGAGAATTTGGGAAACAATGCGGGATGGTCGTGATCGGCTACGCCGGGCGCGACCAGTCGACCATGCATGTGCTCGAAGAAATAATGAAGGATGAGAGCGCCTTTCCCAACGGCATCTTCTGGGGGGTGCGGCCTAATGACCAACCCTCGGAGCGCGTCAAAAAGTTGGCGACGACTTTCCGTAAACGCTTTCACCTGTTCCACTGCCAGGATTTCGACCTCTTCATGTCGCACCTGCACACCACGCTCAAACTCAATCTGCCGCAGACCGTGTTGCAGCCCTATGACGCGCTGCGCGGTAACATCGGCCGCCTCGTCGAAAAGGCGACGGACAATCAACTGGGAGAGCCCTCCATACGCGAACATATACAGAAGCTCAAGCAGGAGTTGAACCGCTCGTGGGCCAAAGCCGACCTCACGGATTTCGATCTCCTGGAAGCACAGGTGGCCCTGGGGCGGCGCGATTACAAGACCGCTATCAGCTACGTCACCAGGTATTGCCAGGAGCGGCCCAACGACCCGAGCGCGCTGACCACCTGGGGCGATGCGCTCGCCATACAGGGCGAGGAAGAGGATTCCGAAGCTGCATTCCAGGAGGCCGCAGCCAGGTGGACGGAGGCGATTCGACTGAATCCGCAAGCCCTGCCGCCGCGCTACAGCCTTGCGCGTTACTATGCCCGCGCCCAGAAAACGGCCGAGGGCGTGGCAGCCTGCGAAGGCTTGCTCAAGCTCGTGCCCAACGATCACGCTGTACGCCGAAACCTGATCATGCTCTATAGCTCAAGCAGTCGGTATGGAGATGCATTGAGAGAGGTCGATAAGCTGTTGGCGCGTGACCCGGAAGCGGCCGACCTCCACGCGCTAAAAGCCAACGTGCTTGAGCAGCGCGGTCTGATTATGGAGTCGCTCGATGAAATAAAGAGGGCCGTCGCGCTCGATCCGAAAAATGCCATGTACCATTTTTCCCTGGCAAATAGTCTCACGAGGCTGGGACGGCTCGACGAGGCCGCGTTTGAATTTAATCAGGCGATTCAACTTGACCCCAACACGCTCAGCTACCGTTTGCAGATCGCAAACTTTTATTCCATGCGCCAGCAACCGATGCTCGCGCTGCAACACATGGAGGCGGCGGTCGCCATCGAGCCCAATTCGGCTGAGGCACACGGCTGGCTCGGCCAGATTTACCTTAACCTCGGGCGATTGATGGAAGCGCAACGCGAGATGGAGGCGGCGCTGAGATTGAGCCCGCAAGACAGCCGCACGCTCGGTAACGTCGGCATCCTTTACTTGCGTTTGAATCGTCTCCGTGATGCCGAAGGATGTTTGCAGCGCTCCGTCCAGTTGAACCCGAGCCTTCCGCAGCCTTTCTACATGCTCTGCCTATTGTACTGGGTGCAAAATCGCGTCCCCGAATTTAATGCGGCATTTCAAAGCCTGCTGCAAATCTTACCCCCCGTCGCACAGCAATTACAGATGCAACTGCAAGACCTGCACATGCGGTTTATGGGCAATCGTCAGGCGGCGCTGCACGCGCTCCAGACCCAGAGTTTGGGCTGGCTCCAAAATCAACCGCAGGTGGGCGAGTCCAAGCCCTGGCTTCCACCCTCGCCCAACAACTCTTTCAACCCGAGGCCCCGATAGCATCCCCTTCATCCTTCTCTTTTTTGTCCCGGCGCACGGCCGAGAGACTTGCCCCGCGTCGTCAGAGTCCTCAAAACTGCCCGCCGCGCGCTCTCTCTCTCTCGGCGTAGCCGACACTCCCACCGGCTTCACCGTTCGGGCAAGGGGCTTTCCCTCAACGTTCCTTTCGCGCGGTGACAGATGCGACATCAGCAAAAGCCGGTTTCAGGCTCCTATTGACATTCTATACGTGCGCGGTGTACCTTCCTATAGAGATTCTATAGGGTGGAGAGTATGGATAAATTTCAGACTAACTTACTACAGGGAACTCTTGACCTGCTGATCCTGAAGGCGCTCTCGCTGGGAGAGATGCATGGTCTGGGTATTTCGCGCCGCATCAACCAACTGACGAAGGGGACTTTCCATGTTAAGCCGGGCTCGCTCTTTCCGGCGCTGCACCGGATGGAGCAGTCCGGATGGCTCATCGCGTCCTGGGGCGAATCGGAAAACAATCGGCGGGCGAAGTATTACCGCTTGAGCCGGGCCGGGCAAAAGCAGCTCAAGACGGAAACCAACGAATGGGATCGTATCGCGCTTGCAATAGCGAGCGCGTTACAGGCCAGCTAGAGGTGTTCTATGCCGCTACTGCTACCGCGTTTCTCTGCGCTGCGGAGAAATCTTTTTAACAGGGCCCGCGTGGAAAGGGAATTGGATGAGGAGCTTCGAGCCTACGTAGAGCTGTTGACGGAGGAGAAAGTCAAAGCGGGGCTCGACGCCGAAGAGGCGCGCCGCCTGTCCCTGATCGAAATGGGCGGGCTCGACCAGGTAAAGGAACGAGTCCGAGACGTAAGAGTAGGAGCTATGATGGAAACCTTCCTGCATGACATTCGCTATAATCTTCGTGTATTAATCAAGAATCCGGGATTCGCCGCGATTGCGGTGATTACTTTGGCGCTGGGCATCGGCGCAAACTCGGCGATCTTCTCGGTCGTCAACGCTGTCCTGCTTCGCCCGCTTCCCTTTGCTGACCCGGAGAGGTTGGTACAGGTCTGGGAGTATCGCCCGCGCCAGGGCTTGAACACGCAAAACGTCTCGTCCGCAGAGTTCACCGCGTGGCACGATCAGAACCAGGTTTTTGAAGAGGTCGCGGCGATAGACGTGGCCGAGTACAACCTGACGGGCGGCGACGAGCCCGAGCGCGTCGGCGGTGCGCGCGTCTCCGCGAGCTACTTTCCGCTGCTCGGCATCAAAGCGCTGCTCGGTCGTACTTTTCTGCGGGAAGAAGACCAACCCGATCATGATGATGTCGTCGTCTTAAGCCACGGGCTCTGGCAGCGTCGCTTCGGGTCAGACCCGAATATAGTCAACACCTCCTTGACGCTGAACGGCAAGGTCTGCACGATAGTCGGCGTTATGCCGAGCGGCTTTAAACTGCCTCAGAATGCAGACCTGGCGCGGCCCATCGCATTTTCTTCCGAAGAACAAACCAAACCCGGCGACCACTACCTGGAAGTGATCGCACGTCTGAAGCCGGGCATCACGATCAAGCAGGCCGGTACGGAGATGAGCGCGATTGCCAACAGGCTTGAGCAGACGTTTCCGACTACGAATCTGGGCCACGGCGTTGTTCTCGTCCCGCTTCACGAGCAGATCGTCGGGGAAATCAGACCGGCGTTGCTGATATTGTTCGGCAGCGTCGGCTTTGTCCTGCTGATAGCGTGCGCCAACGTCGCCAACCTGTTGCTCGCGCGCGCTTCCGGAAGGCGTAAGGAGCTTGCTATCCGGGCCGCGCTCGGCGCGGGCCGCTTACGCATCGTCAGACAATTACTGACCGAAAGCATGCTGCTCGCCGTGGTGGGCGGGGTGCTCGGATTATTGACGGCGACGTGGGGCGTCGATCTGTTGGTCGGGTTGAGCCCGAACAGTATTCCGCGCGCAAGTGAAATCAGTCTCGACGCTCGGGTGCTCGTTTTCACGTTTCTCGTCACGCTCATCACGGGCCTCCTTTTCGGCTTACTCCCGGCGTGGCAAACCTCCAGGCTCGAACTGACGGAAGCGCTCAAAGAGGGCGACCGTGGTTCTACGGAAGGTTTCCGGAGCAACCGCGCGCGCAGTCTATTGATCGTCTCCGAGTTCGCGCTCACGCTCGTGCTGTTGATCGGTGCGGGACTATTGATTAAGAGCTTCCAGCGCCTCAGCGATGTCAATCCGGGCTTTGAGCCCGCGAACCTTCTAACGTTGGAGCTTTCGCTTCCGGCTTCCAGGTATACGGACGGCAATAAGGTGGCGGATTTTTACGAACAGGTTCTGCCCCGGATCGAAAGCCTGCCGGGCGTGCAATCGGTTGGCGTGGTAACGGTTCTGCCGCTGAGCGGCAACGATAACTCCAGCTTCGTGACCATAGAGGGGCATCCGCCGCTCCCGCCCGGAGAGGCTTTGCGCGCAGGCTATCGCGTCATCAGTCCGAACTATTTCAGCGCGATGGGCATTCCGCTCAAGCGCGGCCGTCTGCTCACGCCCGCCGACAATCGTGATGCGGCGAGGGTTGTGCTCATTAACGAGGCGATGGCCCAACGCTTCTTTCAGCCGGGCGAAGACCCTATCGGTAAACGGATCAGAACGGGAGGCGGCGATAGCCCCTGGCTCTCGGTCGCCGGTATCGTCGCCGATGTCAAACACAACGGGCTCGACAGAGACGCGCGTCCCGAAATCTATGCGTCGTATCTACAGTCGCCGAAGCGTTCGATGACGCTGGTCGTGCGCTCCCAGACCGACCCGTTGAAGCTGGTGGGCCCGGTGCGCGATCAGGTGCGTCTTGTTGACAAGGATCAACCGATAGGGAATATCAGGTCGATGGAACAACTACTGGCCGAATCGGTCGCGCCGCGCCGCTTTTCGATGCTCTTGCTCAGCATCTTCGCCGTCGTCGCGATGCTGCTCGCGGCCGTCGGCATCTACGGCGTGATGAATTATTCGGTCGCCCGGCGCACCCACGAGATAGGCATACGCATGGCCCTGGGCGCGCGAAGCATGGACGTGCTCAGGCTCATCGTCGGGCAGGGAATGATGCTGGCGGCGGTCGGACTGGGGATAGGTTTGCTGGCGGGTGTGGTGGTGACGCGGCTGATGTCCAGCCTCCTTTTCGAGGTGAGCACGATTGACCCTGCGATTTTCCTCGCGGCCTCTGTGCTTCTGGCGGGGGCGGCGCTGCTCGCCAGCTATATCCCGGCGCGCAGGGCATCCAGGGTAGACCCCATGATCGCCATGCGTTATGAGTAGATCGCCACTCATCGGACGGCGATGTAAGCTGTAGCGCCACGAACTGAACTCGCAAATAAATAAGGTCGCTGCCATTATTGACAGCGACCTTATTTGCAAGTGTGTGGCCCGAAACCTCAAAGGCCGAGCTGGCCCATGATGCTGTTGGCTTCGGCGATCAATGCCTGCCCCTGCACCGCCGGGAGCACACCCGTATTGACGAAGGCCTGCACCTGGTTAATAAATGCCTGGAGTTGATTGCTCGCCATCTTCCTGTCTGATTTCTCCACCTGCTTGAGCGCGGCATTGAGCTTGGCCTTGAGCGCGTTGCCCTGTCCCGCGTTGAGAGTCCCGTCGGCGATCAGCCGATCAACGTCGCCGCTGAGCAGCAGTATTTGATCGCCGAGCGGCCGTCGCGCCAGGAATACGGCCGTCGTGCGCGCCGGGATAGAGAAACTGCCCGCGCCGCTGTTGAAGCTGGCGGTGCGCACTATGGAATCGTGCGACGCGGCCAGAACGGGATGAAGCGCGAGCGGCTTGCCGGTGAACGCCGCTGCCTGGAAGTTATGGCTCTGGTCGTCGGCATTGAAGAGCACGACGGCCATGCTATAGCGGCGGTCAATGTCGCCCGTGCCATCCGATATGCTCATCACGATTAGGGCGGGAATCTGTGACGGGCCCGTGTTGTAGAAGCGCACGCGCGAGTTGATGTCGGCGGCGGTTCGCAGGCGGAACAGAGGAGTGCTGCGACGAATCGCAAGCACCTCGCGCAGATGCGAGAAAGCATCCAGAATGTTATTGCTCGCAGGCTTCAAGGCAGGGTTGCCCAGAAGCGGGCTCATCACGGGCCAGTTGCCCTGGTTATCGCCCGCTGGCGGCAGCCCTACGCCCCAGTTGTTTGAGCTATAGGTGAAGTCCAGCTTATTGAACCAATCGCCGGAGTTGTAGCTGTTGCGGTCGAGCGATTTGGAGCGCAGCAGCTCAGCGCCAGCGTGTATGAAGGGAACTCCCTCGCCGAGCGTCACAATGCTCAGGCCCAGATTCTGCATCCGCACGCGCTCGGCCAGGGTGGCAGAGGCTGGCGCTTTGAGCTGTATCGAGTCGAAGAGAGTCTCGTTGTCGTGAGCCTCTATGTAGGAGATGACCTCCTGCGGGTCGCTCGTATAGCCTGCGGGCTGGCCGTTGTAATCGACCTGCGCGCCGGTCACGAGATTCCCGAAGCGATCCTCCACGGGGAAGCTTGAGAGATTGCCCGCCAGACCGATGCGTATCCAATCCATCTCTTGCAGAAGTCGTGCACGCTGGTCTGCGAGCGAGCCCTGGTTGGTCGCGTTCGGATCGTAGAACAGGCCGTTGATAAAGCCCTGCTCCTGTATGCCGCTGAAGGGGCCGCCGCCGCGCACGCCGTCGCGCATCCAGTCGCTGAAAGTGCCGATGCCTGTGCCCGCCATGTTAAGCTGCGTCGCGTTGACGCCGCGCGCATTATTTGCCACCTCTCCGAAATTCCAGCCCTCGCCGTAAAGATAAATCTTCGAGCCATCGACGCCGTCCTGCGCGATTGTGAGAGCATCGAGCGCCTGTCGCAGCTTCAGCATGTTGCGCTTCATGTGATGGCCCATCAGGTCGAAGCGGAAGCCATCGACCTTGTACTGCCGGGCCCATGTCACCACCGAGTCGATCATCAACTTCTCCATCATGTCGTGTTCGGTGGCGGTGTTCTGGCAACAACTGCTCGTCTCGACGTTGCCATCGCTGTTCAGGCGGTGATAGTAGCCGGGCACGACTTTATCAAGCACGGACTTGTCGTTCTGCCCCGCCGAGTTGGTGTGGTTGTAGACCACGTCCATCACCGTGTGCAGTCCGGTCTGAGCGAGCGATTGCACCATCTGACGAAATTCGAGGACGCGCGCGGAGCCGTCCGGGTTGGTCGCGTAGCTGCCCTCCGGCACGGTGTAATGCCAGGGGTCGTAGCCCCAGTTGTAAGCATCCTGGTTGGCGACCGCCCCGACGGCGGCCTGCTGCTGGTCGGAGTTCGGCGGATAGCTCGAAAGATCGCCAGCGGGCGTCTGCCACTGCGACTTGTCTTCGTTGATCGAAGCGATGTCGAACACCGGCAGCAGGTGAACGTGTGTCAGCCCGGCCTGCGCCAGGGCGCTCAGGTGTTGCATGCCGTTTGACGCTTCGGTGAAGGCTTTGAACGTCCCGCGCTCGTTCTCGGGAACCGTCTGGTCGTTGGCCGAGAAGTCTCGGACGTGTAGCTCGTAGAGCACGATGTCCTCCGGCGCTTTGACCGTCGGCTTATGAAGCGCATCCCATCCGAGGGGTTTGAGCGACGGGTCGGACAGGTCGATGAGCTGGCTCCGCTGGCTATTGCGCGAAAGGCTCAGCGAATAGGGATCGGTCACAAGGTTATGCTCTACCTGTCCGGTCGAGCGAACGTAGACCTCCACCTCGTATAGATAGAACTTGTTCTTCCAGCCGCTTGCGCCCGTGATGCTCCACACGCCGGTCGCGGGGTCGAACGTCATGGGTGTAACCGTAGAGCCGGTCGAAGGGTTCGAGTCGTTGAAGAGATGAAGCTTGACGGAGCGCGCCGTCGGGGCCCAGAGCTTGAGAGTCGGCACGCCGCTCGTAAAGATTGGGCCCAGCTTTCCGCCGTAGTTGTAGAGGTCGTCCAAAACGCCCGGAAGCTGTAAGGATGTGGCGTCGATGGGAGCGCCGCCGCCGTCCGCCGCCGAGACGGCAAGCTGGCTCTTCAGCGCCTCGGGCACTTCGGACAAATGCGCCGCCGGAATCTTAAAGGCCGGATAGCTTGAGATATGCGGGAACTTCGCCTTGACCTCGTCGGGCAATCCGGCCGGGTCGTAAACGAGCGGGATAGTATTGCCGCCGGAAACGCCCTGCTGATCGAGCGCCAAACCGCCGCCCGGCGCGTAGTGCAAATTAACCTGCCAGTTTGGTTGAACCGCGCCGACGTTCCAGGCAATCGTATCTTCGGAGACCCAATGTGCCTGCGCCTTCGCTAGATTACCTTTGGGCGCGCCCTCGGCGCTGACCGTCAGGACGTGAGTCGAGGCGTTGTATTCGAAGAAGACCTCGGCGCATGATGCGGGCACGCTGAATGCAATATTGGCTCCGCCCGGAGCGCCGCCCGCCCCGTAGTTCTCGTCCCAGCTCTCGTTGATGGCGACCTTGGTCTCGTAGTTGCCAGCCGGGAGCGAGCGCGTCGAGAAACTATAGATGCCGTCGCCATCAGGGTCTTGCAGCCAGGAGCGCAAGCAGGACGGGTCCCAATCGCCTGAGCAGCCCAATTCTGATTGAAAGCTGCCGGGCGCAACCGCAATCACCTTGTTCTTGTTGTCGGCGACCCAGTGCGTCTTATGGCTGTAATAGAACTTAACGTTCGAGGCGGAGGAGAGATTGAGTCCTATGTTCGAGCCGTTGCGCGTGGCGTTCGCGCCGTAGTTCTCGTCCCAGTTGTCGTTGAGCGGCGCTTTGTATTCCCAACTTCCGGCAGGGATATTGAACGTCCCCTGCCATACGCCGTCGCCCGAATCGAAACTGAGATGAGTGGCAGCACAGGCAGGCTGCCAGTCTTCGGAGCAACCAAGCTCCGACTGTAGGCTTCCGGCGATGGTGACGCTCGAAGGCTGCGGTTCCGCGCCACCCGCGCTGACCGTCAGGACGTGCGTCGTCGAGTTGTAAGTAAAGATCGTCGAAGAGCAATCGGTCGTCACCGTGAACGGAATATTGGCTCCGCCCGGAGCGCCGCCCGCCCCGTAGTTCTCGTCCCAACTCTCGTTGATGGCGACCTTCACTTCATAACTTCCGGCCGGAAGCGACTGTGTCGTGAAGGCGTAAATGCCGTCGCCGTCCGGGTCTTGCAGCCAGGAGCGCAAGCAGGACGGGTCCCAATCATTGGAGCAGCCAAGCTCGGATTGAAAGCTGCCGGGCGCGACCGCGATCACCTTGTTCTTGTTGTCGGCGACCCAGTGTGTCTCGTGATCGTAATAGAACTTGACCTGCGTTTGACTGCCGAGGTTGAGAGGAATGTTCGAGCCGTTGCGCGTGGCGTTCGCGCCGTAGTTCTCGTCCCAATTGTCGTTGAGCGGCGCTTTGTATTCCCAGCTACCCGCCGGAACCGTGAACGTGCGCTGCCAGACAGTATCCTCTGCATCGAAATTGAGGTGTGTGGCCGCGCATTGGGGCTGCCAGTCTTCGGAGCAACCAAGCTCCGACTGTAGGCTTCCGGCGATGGTGACGCTCGACGGAGCGGGCGTGTCGCTGGCGCTCACGATTTTCAGGGGCATCTTCGAGGCGACGAGGCCGAGCGCCAGGACTATAAGACTGAGCCACAGGATTCGGGGGTAACGGTACAAAATGCTGCTCATTTCGATTCCTCTTCGGGTTATTAGAATTTCGCAGGTTCAAAATCGGCAGGCGACGTGAAGCGCAGGCCACAAGGGCAGCCTTTTGAACGTCTGAAGCGACCGCAAAATTACTTCAGTTTTCACGGGCTGTCAATCTATTGGGCCCTGTCGGGGATGGATAAACCGGGCGCGGGGCGCGTGCGGCTTCATTGAACTTTGCCGAGCATGACGAGTATGCCGTAGGTCAGAAGGCCCAGGGCCAGAACGTATATGAGCACGGATAGCGCCGTGAAGATTTTGTTTACCATAGCCATCACGTAATACCAAAAAGCGGGCTCGATGCCAAGCCTAAAAAAAAATCCTTTGACGCGGGATGTGTTCCCAAGTAATATATTTCTATGCCACATATATATTCCAGAATGCTCGACCGTGAATTGAAGAAGGGCAGCGCCGAACTGCTTATTCTCTCGCTCGTCGAGGCGCGCCCGCGTCACGGCTACGAGATCAGCAAGCTGATCGAAGCGCGTTCGGACGGCGTGCTTCGCTTCAACGTCGCTTCGCTCTATCCGCTTCTGTACAGGTTGGAGAAGCGCGGCTGGATCGAGGGGCGCTGGGTGGAAAAGGCCGGTCAGCGCCGCCGCCGCTATTACAAATTGACGCCCGAAGGCAAAAAGGTGCTGGCGGCCCAGCGCAGCGGTTGGCAGGCGTTTGTCGAAGCGATCAATCGCATCACGGGACCCGAACATGCCTGAGTGGAAGCAGGAGATAGGGAAGCGGCTCGCCGGTCTGAAGCTCGCGCCCGCGCGCAAGGCGGAGATCGTGGAGGAGCTGGCCCAGCATCTCGAAGACCGCTACGAAGAGCTGCTCGCTCGCGGCGCGACCCTGGAGGAGGCCGCGCGCTCTGCGCTCAGGGAATTGGACGACGGCGGCAGTCTGCTCGCCCAGGAGTTGAGCCGAATCGAAGAGAAGCCACAGCGCGAGCCAGCGATTTTTGGAGACACAGGGAGGATGAATATGATCGGTGGTATCTGGCAAGACCTGCGTTATGGGCTACGGATGATGTTGAAGAACCCCGCCTTCACTGCCGTCGCGGTGCTCGCGCTCGGGCTCGGCATCGGCGCTAATACGGCGATCTTCTCGGTCGTTAACTCGATCCTGCTGCGCCCGCTGCCATTCAGGGAACCCGACCGGCTCGTAACGGTCATGCACAATTATCCGAAGCTCGACCTGATCGCTCCGGTCTCGCCGCCGGGCTTCGAGGATTATCGCGCGCGCACGGATGTCTTTGAAAACGCGGGGGCTTCCTCGGGCGGGAGTTTCAACCTGACGGGAGAGGGCGAGCCCGAGCGCATTCAGGCCAGGGGTGTGACGGCCGGTTTTTTCGAGACCCTGGGCGTCGAGGCCGCACTGGGCCGTACCTTCCTGCCCGAAGAGGATAAGCCCGGCAACGAACACGTAGTGGTGCTGAGCAATGGGCTCTGGCAGCGCCGCTACGGCGCAGACCCGGGCGTAGTTGGCAGGACGATCACGCTCGACGGAGAGGGCTACACGGTGGTCGGCGTCATGCCCGCGGGCTTCAGGTTCTACGGTCAGGATGATGCGTGGGCCCCGCTGGCGCTCAATGCCGAGATGATGTCGCCGAACCGGCGCGGCTCCGAGTTCCTTTTGATGATCGCACGCCTCAAGCCGGGCGTCAGCTTTGAGCAGGCCCAGGCCGCCATGAACAGCGTCGCCAGCCAAATTCGGCAAGATAATCCTCAACAGTATCCGAGCGATAGCGACTGGGGCGTAAGGGTCAAGCCGGTTTACGAAGAGATGGTCGCGGATATCCGGCCCGCCCTGTTGGTGCTTTTGGGAGCCGTCGGGTTCGTCCTTCTGATCGCGTGCGCCAACGTGGCCAACCTGTTGCTCGCGCGTGCGAGCGTCAGGCGCAAGGAGATCGCCATTCGGACGGCGCTCGGGGCCGGGCGCTGGCGTCTCGTCCGCCAACTGTTGACGGAGAGCGTACTGCTCAGCATCACGGGCGGCGGCCTCGGGCTGCTGCTGGCCGTGTGGGGCGTCGACGTGCTGGTTAAGCTCAACCAGAACAATATTCCACGTGCGCGCGAGATCGGCATCGACGCTCGCGTGTTGGCTTTCACTTTCGGCCTCTCGCTCGTGACGGGCGTGCTCTTCGGGCTCGCCCCGGCGCTTCAGGCTTCGAGGACACAGTTGACGGACGCGCTCAAGGAAGGTGGGCGGACTTCCGGAGGCTCGCACCGCGCGCGCTTTCGCAGCCTGCTGGTCGTCACCGAGATCGCGCTTGCGCTCGTGCTCCTGATCGGAGCGGGACTTATGGTCAAGAGCTTTTCGCGGCTCTCGCACGTCGATCCGGGCTTTCAGCCGCAGAACCTGCTGACGATGCAGGTCGCGCTGCCCGTCACAAAGTACAAGGAGGACAAGCAGATCGGGGATTTCTTCCGGCAGGCGTTGGAGAAGATAAAGAGTCTGCCCGGAGTACAGTCGGAGGGCGCTGTCTCTCAATTGCCGTTGAGCGGCTCGGTGGCGAGCGGCTTCTTCACTATAGAGGGGCAGGAGGCGTCCGGAGAACAACGCCCGCACACAGACCTGCGCGCCTCAAGCCCGGAGTATTTGCAGACGATGGGCATCCCCTTATTGAAGGGACGCTACTTCAACGAGCGCGATACGGACTCATCGCCCAACGTCGCCATCATTGACGAAACCCTGGCACGCCGCTACTGGCCGGGCGCAGACCCTGTAGGCCGTCGCATCTCCTATAATCGAAGAGATGGCAAGCCTGTGTGGCGAGAGATCGTGGGCGTCGTCGGGGCCATTAAGCACAAGGCGCTCGATGCGGATTACAGAGGACAGCTCTACTTTCCACATCCTCAAAATCCCTGGTCGAACATGTCGCTGGTCGTGCGCTCGAACACGGCCGACCCGGCGAGCCTGACGGCGGCCGTGCGCTCCGCCATTCAGGCCGTCGATAAGGATCAGCCCGTCTACAGGGTCATGACGATGGAGACGATGGTCGCCGAATCGGTCGCGCAGCATCGCTTCTCCATGTTCCTGCTTACGCTTTTCGCCGTCGTCGCCGTCGCCCTGGCCGTCGTCGGGCTCTACGGCGTGATGTCTTACGGGGTCAGCCAGCGCACCCACGAGATAGGGATACGCATGGCCCTGGGCGCGCAGGCGCGCGACGTGCTCAGGATGGTGGTGGGCCAGGGGTTTGTGCTGGCGCTGCTGGGCGTCGGCGCGGGGCTCCTCGGGGCGCTCGCCCTGACCAGGGTGATGTCGAGCCTTTTGTTCGGCGTGAGCGCCACAGACCCTTTCATGTTCGTCAGCGTCCCACTGATCCTGGCGGGCGTCGCCTTGCTGGCCTGCTATCTCCCGGCGCGCAGGGCTACGAAGGTAGACCCTATGGTCGCACTCCGTTACGAGTGAAGATGGGGTTTGGCCGCGTGCGGCTTAATCACTCCGCTTTTTCAGGCGCTGGCGGTCAGGTCGTGGCGTTCCAGTTTGAGATAGAGGCCGCGCCGCGTGAGCCCCAGCTCGCGTGCGGCGCGCGAGATATTGCCGCCGTGCTTACGCATGGCTTCGGCGATCATGCGGCGTTCGAGGTCTGCGAGCGCGTCGGCCAGCGTCGTGCCCTCGGCCGGAGTCGACGCGACGGCGTTGATGGGCGTCACAAGTGCGGGCGGCGTGATGGACGAAGAGGTGCGCCGCAGCTCGGGCGAGAGATGATCGGGCGTAATCAGCGTGCCGTCTTCGGCGCGGGCAACGACGCGCTGTATCTCGTTGGTGAGCTGGCGCACGTTGCCGGGCCAATCGCAGACCATCAGCAGGTCTACGGCCTGCGGCGTAATCTCTATGTCGCGGCGACCGAACTTCGCCGAGTAGTGGTTGATGTAATAGTTGACGATGGTCGGAATCTCTGAGCGGCGCTCGCGCAAGGGGGGAACGCGCAGGCGTATGACGTTGAGGCGATAGTAAAGGTCTTCGCGAAAACGCCCGCCAGCGACCATCTCTTCCAGATCAGTATTGGTGGCGGCGATGATGCGCACGTCAACCTTTATGGGTCGCTGCTCGCCGAGCGGCTGAATCTCGCCCTCCTGAAGGAAGCGCAGCAGCTTCGGCTGCACGTCCAGCGGCAGGTCGCCGATCTCATCCAAAAAGAGCGTGCCGCCTTCGGCCGTTCTAATCACGCCGGGCGAGTCCGCGACCGCGCCCGTGAACGCGCCGCGACGGTAGCCGAACAGGTAGCCTTCGGACAACTCTTTGGGGACGGCCGTGCAGTTGAAGGGAACGAAGACCTTTGAGCGGCGCGAGGATAGAGCATGAATGGCGCGCGCCACCAGCTCCTTGCCCGTACCCGATTCGCCCGTCACCAGCACCGTCACATCCGAGGATCGAATCTTATTGACCTCTTCGACGAGGCGCGTCATCGCCGGGCTCGAATGGATAAAGCCCGGCATCAGGCTCGCACCCGCGAGCGCGCCGTCCTCCTGCGTGCTGCGTCCGGAGTACGCGCCCGCCCGCAGCGCACACACATCCATGCCAAGCTCGACGACGCGCAGGAGCGGCTCGATGGCGATTCCGCCCGGAATCACGGCCGCCGCGCGCGGCGCTATGAAGAGCAGCGCTGGCGAGGCATTGGTCGCCCGTAAGGGGATGATGGCCGCGTCGCGCTTCGTAGCGAGTTCCTCACGCTCGGCCTGCGATTGTGCTCTCCCCAATTCGTCGGCCGCGCGCGTTGCCTCCTCGGGCGCGTAGCCGTGCGCGACGACGACCCTCAACTGCTTGTCCTCGCCCGGCTCGACTATGAGCACGCGGCGCGCGTCCGTCTCCTGGTGAACGACCGCCGCCAGCTCGCGCAGGAGCAGTTCGCGCGAAGCGACGGCCTCGGCCAGTCGCAAAGTAAGAAGCTGCGTGAGCGCCGAGCGCTCGTCGTGCAGCTCTGGCGCATTACGGTCAAGCGCGGCGAGCGCTTCTTCGGCACGCGACAGGTCGAGGCGCGCGCCAAGCTCGCGAAAGGTATGAGCCGCGCGCGAGAGATGCTCGGCGGCGCGCTCCGGCTGCATGCTGGCGTAGGCGCGACCCAGTTCGCAATGCGCGCGCGCGCCCCTGTAACGGTCGCCCAGGATATCGAAGATGGTGACGCTGCGGCTGAAGTGCTGTGCGGCCAGACCCGGATCATCCTGGACGAGCGCGAGCAGCCCTTGAAGGCGCTGCGCCTCGCCCGCAAACCCTAGGTCGGTGACGGAATCGGTCGTCTGCTCGGCGACTCTTTGCAACTGCGCGGCACACTCTTCAAGATCGCCCGACATGATGTCGGCTTCGGCGAGCAGGAGGCGCGATTCACAGATCGCCTGACGGTCGGCAATCGCTTCGGCGAAGGCGAGCGCCTGACGACCGTGCTCGCGTGCCTGCGCGGCGTCATTCATCGCCAGTAGGCAACGGCCCAGCGTGCGCAAGGTCTGCCCCGCATACCACTTGTTACCGTGCGAGGTGGAGAGCGCGACGGCGCGTTCGAGATAGCTCTGCGCCGTCACGAGATCGCCGCGCAGCATGTGTAGCTCGCCGAGCGAATCGAGCGGCATGGAGAGCTTCGGGCTGTTCTCGTTGACCTCTGAGGCGAGCACCAGCGCGCGTTCCAGGGCCGCCTGCGCGCGCTTCCATTCGCCAACCAGGATCAGATTGATGCCCAGATTGTTATAGCCGTCGGCCGCGTTGGCCTTGTGCTCCGTGCGCTCGTAATAGCTGATCGATTTTTCGAGGTGGCGGATGCCCTCCTGCGGTCGCTTGAGAAACCAGCAGACCCCGGCCATGTTGTTGTAAATCTTGGCGAGCAAATAAGGCGCTTGGTAATCGCCGACCAGTTTGAGCGCCTGCTCGTTATTATCGAGCGCCGCTTCATAGTTGCCTTCGAGCATATCGGCGACGGCGATGGCGAAGTAGGATTCGGCCAGCCCGCGCCAGTCGCCGCTATTGCGGTAATGCTCAAGCGCGCGCTGCGCGTAATCGTGTGCGATGGGATACTCGTTGATGCTGCGATAGATGCGCGCCAGCGCGACGTAGATCGCCCCCATCTGCGTGTTAGCCCCGCTCTCCGAGGTCTCGCGCAGCGCGGCGTTCAGGAACGCTATCGCCTTCGGATGGTCGCCCGTATAGTTGTAGGCAAGGCCGATCTGCACGCGCAGCCTGGTGGTGGTTTCGGCATCCACGCGCGCGTGCGCCTCCGGCGCTTCGTACATCAGCACGGCTTCCAGAGACTCGCGGTAGCGCCCCTGCATCTCAAGCGCCATAGAGAGCGCGCAGCGCGCCTGCGCCAGCAGCGATGCGTCCTGGCGCGCGGCGACGATCAGCTTTGTGATACGAGATTGGACTTCGGACGAGCGGCCCTGATCGAGCAGGAGGCGGATTTCTTCCAGCTCGCTTGCGAGCGATTCGCGCGTCGCCGCTTTGCGCGAGCGCAGGCGCGCGTCCGCCAAGTCGATCACACCCCCGGCGTCACGCGCTCCTGGTGCGTCTTTGCCCGTCTCGTCCCGGCCTGTGCGTGTGCGCCTGCCAATCATGGATCAGTATAAACTCCGAATCAACGGAGCTTTTCAGTTAAGTTGCAGTTAGTAGTCGGGTGGAGGGCTTTTAGAGCGAGGACGATTCTCCCACTGACCCGTTCGCCGCGCTCGTCAATAGATTTGACCATGCTGAATCTAACACAGCGGCGGCCCAAGCGTCCACGACAAAAGGGAGAAACGAAGGAACGAAGGGATGAAGGATGAGGGCGGCAGCGGTGAAAGGAAAGATTCAACTTCCTTGAATGCTTTTATTCGTCCCTCATCGCTGCCGCCCTACCTCCTTCGTTCAGGCCCTTGCCTTGACACGTCGCCGAAGCCGCCGGTATCATCTTCGTTTCCGTCTTGAGCGCGGAGCTGTGCCTATATGTTCGAGTCTTTATCCGATAAGCTGAAGCGTACGCTGAAGAACCTGCGCGGCGAAGGCGTGCTCACACCGGAGCACGTGGACGCGGCGTTGCGAGAGATTCGTCTCGCCCTCCTGGAGGCGGACGTAAATTACAAGGTCGCGAAGGATTTCATCGCGTCCGTCAAAGAGAAGGCCGAAGGCCAGCAGGTCTGGCAGGAGTTGAAGCCTTCGGAACAGGTTGTCAAGATCGTCTTTGACGAGTTGGTTGAGCTTCTGGGCGGCCAGTCTTCGCGCCTTGTTTTCACGAAGGCGATCCCGAACGTCGTCATGATCGTTGGCCTTCAGGGCTCCGGGAAGACGACTTCGACCGGAAAAGTGGCGCGCTGGCTCTCAAAGAATCAGGAGCGCAAGCCGCTTCTGGTCTCCGTGGACGTTTATCGTCCGGCGGCGCGCGAGCAGTTGAAGGTCATCGCACGCGCGACGGGCCAGTCCATCTTCGAGCTGCCGGAGACGAATGACCCGCTCACGCTCGTACGCGAAGCGCACAGGCACGCGCAGCAGACCGGCTACGATACTCTTCTGATAGACACGGCGGGGCGGCTGCACATCGACGACGAGCTGATGCAGGAGCTGGTCAGCATAAAGACGGAGACGCGGCCCGTCGAAACGCTCTTCGTGGCGGACGCGATGACGGGCCAGGATGCCGTGCGCTCGGCCGAAGAGTTTCATCGACAGGTGGGAATCACGGGCGTGATTCTGACCAAGATGGACGGCGATGCGCGCGGCGGCGCGGCGCTTTCGATCAAGCAGGTGATAGGCCAGCCCGTCAAGTTTGTCGGCGTCGGCGAAAAGTATGACGCGCTCGAACCGTTCTATCCCGACAGGATCGCACAGCGAATCCTGGGCATGGGCGACGTGCTGTCGCTCATCGAAGAGGTACAGTCGAAGGTAGACCAGTCGGAGGCCGAAGAGCAGCTTAAGAAGCTTCAGAAGAACCAGTTCACGCTCGACGACTTTCGCGGGCAACTCCGTCAGGTCAAGCGCCTCGGCTCTTTCTCGAAGATCATGAAGCTGCTGCCCGATCAACTGCTTGGCGGCATCGGCATGCCGGAACTGAGCGAAGAGCAGTCCAAGCAGATGGAGCGCGAACTCAAGCGTACGGAAGCGATCATCGATTCGATGACGATAGAGGAGCGCAACGATCATAAGATTCTGAACGCGAATCGCCGTCGGCGCATCGCCCGAGGGTCGGGCGCGACCGTGGCCGATGTCAACTCGCTCATCAAGCAGTATACGGAGATGAGACAGATGATGCGGCAGCTTTCCGGCTCCGGCCTCTTCGGCGGTGGCGGTGGCGGCCTCAAAGGAAAGATGATGCGGCGCATGGCGGGAATGGCCGGGATGCCGGACATCTCGGGCATGATGGGCGGAAATGGCGACGAGGAAGGCGCTGCGCCTCAGCTTCCCGCCGGGCCTTCGCGTAAGAAGACGGGGAAGAAGAAACGCTGGAAGAAAAAGTAAACGGCCGATGTCGGATGCCTCATGGTTGAAGGCTTGTACCCGGCATCCGACATCCGGTATCTGTTTTGGAGGATGAAGATTTGTTAGCGATCAGATTAATGCGCATGGGCGCGAAAAAGAGGCCATCGTATCGCATCGTGGTCAAGGAGAAGCTCTCCAAGCGCGACGGCGCTTATCTTGAGAACCTGGGCTTCTACAACCCGACGCGGAACCCTGCGGAGCTTCGCCTCGATGCGGAGCGCGCGCAGTACTGGCTCGAAAAAGGCGCGCAGCCGACCGATACTGTGCGACGCCTTATAAAAGCCAATCAGAAAGCTCTGGCTCAGGCTGAGACGGCGGAGTCCACGGGCTCGACGACCACCGCCTCGGCCTGACAGAACAGAGAGTGTGAGTGTGATGGAGCGTCGCGGCGGCGAAGATGATGCGCCCCGGTCGCGCCCCTTGCGCGTCGCGCGCGCGCTCTCTGACCGCTCTGCTTAAGCTTACGGCTTCGCTTATGAGAGAGACCGTTGAGATGATCGTGAAGGCCCTGGTGGACGACGCGTCCTCTGTCGAGGTGCGCGAACGAGAGCATAATGGTGCGACCATTATCGAAGTGCGCGTGGCCGAAACCGATATGGGCAAGCTGATCGGGCGACAGGGACGAACGGTGCGTGCGCTGCGTGGGATCGTCCAGGCGGCGAGCGCGAAAAGAAACCATCGCTTCGTCCTCGATATAATCGAATGAGCGAAGGCCCCGAAGAGCTTGACCTCGGGGGCGAACTGGTGGCCGTTGCCCGCGCCGTCAAGACGAGGGGTTTGCGCGGCGAACTGGTCGCCGAGCTTTTGACGGATTTCCCCGAGCGATTTGAAAACCTGGAACGGCTCATAGCGGTCTCCGCCAAAGGCGAGCGTCAGGCCCTGATGCTCGAAGAGCACTGGTTTCAGGGCGGGCGCATCGTCCTGAAGTTCGCCGGATACGATTCCATAGAGGCGGCCAGCGCGCTCATCGGAAGCGAGTTCGCCGTGCCCGAAACTGAGCGCGTGGAGCTTCCCGAAGACGAGTTTTATGATTGGGAGCTGGCGGGCTGCCTTGTCGAAACCGTCTCGGGCGATTGCCTGGGGCGCGTGCGCGAAGTGATGAGGACGGGGGGCGTAGAAATGCTCGTGGTCGAAAACGAGCGACAGGGGCGCGACCACCTCATCCCGCTGGCCGAATCGATCTGCGTCGAGATTGACATAGAACGCAAGCTTATTCGCGTCGATGCGCCCGAAGGACTGTTGGAATTTTAGATTGCGTATTTGAGAAGCCCCAGGGCTCCTGAAATCCGCATTCCGAAATCCGCAATGCACATTGACATCATCACGATTTTCCCGGGCTTCTTTCGAGAGGCGTTCGAGTACGGAATTATCCGTCGCGCTCGCGCCGCCGGGTTGGTGGAGGTTAGGGCGCACGATCTGCGCCGGTGGACGAGCGATAAGCACAGGATCGTTGATGATCGCCCCTTCGGCGGCGGCGATGGAATGGTGCTCAAGCCGGAGCCGATCTTCGCTGCGGTTGAAGAGTTGACGGGCGCGAGCGAGCGCTCCTGTTACAAAGAGGCGACTCGCGTCGTGCTGCTTTCGCCGCAGGGCCGCACGCTGACGCAAAAAGTTTCGGAAGAGCTTGCGCGCTCCGCGCAGCTAGTCCTGATCTGCGGCCGCTACGAAGGCGTTGACGAGCGTGTGGCCGAAAACCTGGTGACGGACGAAATCTCCATCGGAGATTACGTTCTGTCGGGCGGCGAACCGGCCGCCGTGGTGCTGGTGGATTCGGTCGTGCGGCTCGTGCCCGGCGCGTTGGGCAGCGAGACCTCGGCGCGGCATGATTCCTTCTCCGAAGGGATGCTGGATTTTCCGCACTACACGCGCCCGCCCGAGTTCCGCTCGATGCGCGTGCCGGACATCCTGCTCGGCGGCCATCACGGCGAGATCGCGCGCTGGCGCAGGCGACAGGCGCTCAGGAAAACGCGGCGCAATCGCCCCGACCTGTTTGAAAGATTGGAGCTGGACGCGGAGCAGCGCGCCGCTCTCGATGAGACGGAAGAATAAGTTGCGATTGTAGATTTTTGAGGCGATGAAAGGATTCGATGCTTCAGGTTTGAGATTTTTGCAGTCTCGAACTCGTGGGTGATAATTTGAAATCACGAATCCCGAATCATCCTTCGCTCTGGAAATCGCCGAAGCTGGAATTGGAGTAAAGATCATGAACCGCTTAGACGCAGTCGACAGCGCGCAGTTGCGCAAGTCAATCCCGGATTTTCAGCCGGGCGATACGGTGCGCGTACACGTGCGCATCAAGGAATCCGAGACCAAAGAGCGCTTGCAGGTGTTCGAGGGCATCGTCATCGCGCGCAAGCACGGCGGCGTGCGCGAGACGATAACGGTGCGCAAGACCAGTTTCGGCGTCGGGGTCGAAAGAATCTTCCCGCTGCACGCGACCATCGTCGACCACATAGACGTGGTCAAGCGTGGCCGCGTTCGTCGCGCCAAGCTCTATTACCTGCGCAACCTGCGCGGCAAGGCGGCGCGCATCCGCGAGCGCGATACGCGCACCACGTCAGAGCAGGCCCAGGGCGCTTCCGCCGCGGGCAAAAAGTAGAAGAGCTTCGGATGGGCTGCGGGGTGAAAAGCGAGGGGGCCGACCTGCTTGTCCTCGCTCGTCACGCATCGCCCGTTCGCCCGTCACCGTTTTTTTATGGTTCGTCGGCGAGCATCAGCCGTAGGCACAGCCTTTGAAGAGGAGGCGCGCGCCTGCGGCTTTCGATTGGTGGCGGGAGTGGACGAAGTGGGCCGGGGCGCGCTGGCCGGGCCCGTGGCGGCCGCCGCCGTCATCCTTAACCCCGAGCGTCCGCTGCCCGAAGGACTCGACGATTCAAAACGGCTGACGCGAAAGGAGCGCGAGCGCATCGCGGAGGAGCTGAAGGAGACGGCCCTCTGTTACGCTGTCGGGCTCGTCGAGCCGGAAGAGATAGACCGCATCAATATCCTTCAGGCGACGCGCCGGGCGATGATGATGGCTATAGAGGGCTTGGCCCCATGCGCCGATTACGTTCTGATTGATGCCGTACAGCTAAAGGAATCCGCGCTCCCACAGAAAGCCATCATTCGCGGCGACGCGGTCTCGGCCTCAATCGCCGCCGCCAGCATCATCGCCAAGACGCATCGCGATGCGTTGATGCGCGCCCTCCACGACGTTTACCCCCAATACGACTTCATACGCCACGTCGGCTACGGCACGCGCGCTCATCACGAAGCCTTGCGCCTTCATGGGCCCTGCCCCATCCATCGCAAGAGCTTTCGCGGCGTCCTGCCGAATCAAGAGTAACAAGAGACCTCATAAAATTTTGCCGCCGGAAATCTAGCTCACCACTACCAAATTCTTGACTTCTTTGCGGCACAGTCATATAAGCGATTGTGCTCAAAAGTCTCCTCCGGCGACATCATGCGATGCCGTTGCAATCAGCCTCTCGTTCTCAAAGTGATACTTTAAGAGAAACCTCATGAATCCCTCATCAGAGAACTCAACTGTCGTCGCCAAGTTGGTGCTTCTACTATTCCTCGCCTATCTGGCTGCAATCTACCTCATAAACGGCGCAGTGGTTCCCAGCATCGCTCAATCAACAGAGAGAGAACTTGAGAATACAGTGCCGAAGCATCTTCCGATCAAGTTGAAGATCAGAAAGGAGAAGGAGAAAGCATTCAAGGATTTGAAGAATGAAAAATGGGTTCGTGACTTCCAGCTTGAGGTCACGAACACTGGTGATAAGCCGATCTATTATCTGAGCCTGCTTATCATTCTGCCTGAAATAACCGCACCGGACGGGCACAATATAGGGTTTGGACTGCACTACGGGAGGAGCGAGTTAGGTACAATCGAGCCTAAAGCAGAAGCAGATGATGTTCCGATCAAGCCGGGTGAGACCTATGTTTTCAGTTTTACTGACCTTGAAGTAGATGGTTGGGAGCGTTTCAGACAAAGGGAGAACAAGCCGGACGCGAAGAAACTGATCTTGCACTTTCAGATATTAAGCTTTGGAGATGGAACCGGATACGTGGGTAACGACGGAAAGGCTGTCCCACATGGGCCGGATGCAAAGTCAGGCACGGGCGGTTGCGTGCCGGAACCGAACTTTGACGATTCCGGTGGCATGACAGCATCTCAACTGCCTCGCCACAGCCAACATCTGCCACTCCTAACGGCTTCCTTGCGCTCGCTGAGTTCGATAAGTCGGAGCAGGGCGGCAATAATGATGGCCGTATAGATGGCAGGGATTCAATCTACGCCTCATTGCGCCTCTGGCGGGATGGAAATCACAATGGCATCTCTGAGCCTGCGGAGTTACATACACTGGCGGAGTCGGCGATTGCCAGCGTCGAGCTTGATTACAAAGAGTCGAAGCGAGTAGACGAGTATGGCAACCAGTTCCGCTACCGGGCAAAAGTAAAAGACGTGCATGGCGCTCAAGTCGGGCGCTGGGCCTGGGATGTCTTCCTGCTTTTGGGCAGCAACCCTCAGTGAGCAGCCGAATCACAACTTGTTGAACGAAACTGTCTGCAAGCCTGTATTGCCTTCCAGTAGGTTTCGCTCTCATGCTTTCGCGGCGTCCTTCCCAGCGCCGAGTCTTTCGAGTAAACTCGCCGGTAGTTGATTACCTCCCTCAAAATAGTTCTGGATTCGGAGACGGGAGCACAGGGGCTGTCTTGCATATCGCCATAGACGCGCACTCGGTCGGGGCCGGTCTGGCCGGTAATGAGAGCTACGTCACGAACCTGATCGAAGCGCTGGCCGAGATAGATACGGCCAATCGTTATACTCTGTACGTGACGAAGCGCGAAGCCGTAGAGCGTTTCGCACATCGCTGGCCTAATGTGTCGGTTCGCATGACGCTGCCGCACACGCCGCTGGTACGCATTCCGTTGACGCTCTCGGCAGAATTGCGCCGCCGCCCCGTCGATCTGCTCCATGTGCAGTACACCGCGCCGCCGCTCGCGCCCTGCCCCGTCGTCGCCACCATCCACGACCTCTCTTTCGAGCACCTGCCCGAAACCTTCAAGCGCAGAAGTCGGGCACAGCTTCGCCTGACTGTCAGGCGCACGGCGCGCATGGCCCGGTCGGTGATCGCGCCTTCGGAATTTTCGAGACGCGATCTTCTGAAGACGTATCATCTGCCGCCGGACTGTGTGACGGTGACGCCGCTGGCCGCCGCGCCGCACTTCGCGCCCGTCAGGGACGAAACGGAGCGGCGTCGCGCCAGAGAGCTTTATGGAATCAGCGGCGATTACATCCTTGCGGTCGGCTCGATCCAGCCGCGTAAGAACCTTGTCCGCCTTATCGAGGCATACGCCGACTTGCGCGGCGCACGTCCAGAGGCTAAGCTTCCGCAGTTGGTTCTGGCCGGAAAACGTGGCTGGCTCTACGGAGAGACGCTGCGCGCCGTCGAGCAGCATAGCCGTGGCGGCGACATACGCTTCGCGGGCTACGTGAGGGATGGCGATTTGCCTGCGCTCTATACGGATGCGCTCTGCTTCGTCTACCCTTCGTACTTCGAGGGCTTCGGTTTGCCCCCGCTCGAAGCGATGCAGTGCGGCGCGCCCGTCATCGCGGGCAATCGAGCCAGTCTGCCGGAGGTCGTCGGCAGCGCCGGGCTGCTGGTCGATCCTTTTGAAAGGAGCGAGCTGGCGTCGGCCATCAACCGCTTGATTGAGGACGAGAGTCTGCGCCGCGAATTACGGGCGCGAGGGCTTGAGCGCGCACGCGCCTTCAACTGGCGCGAGACGGCGCGTCTGACACTGATGGTTTACGAGCGCGCCGGGCAGCGCGCCAAGAGCGGTTTTAAGCGCTTCGCCTGAGACGCCCGGAGCCATTTTCGGCATTTCGGCTCCGCGTAACGAACGCACCATAACCGTGGAAAGCATCATGCTATAGGGGAATTTTTTTTCGAGCGGCCCGGCACCAGACGCGCGCCGCGTAAGATTCTTCGATGCGTATAGCCATACTGGGAACACGGGGAATACCGGCCAGCTACGGGGGCTTTGAGACCTTCGCCGAACACCTCTCGACGCGACTGGTGGGGCGGGGCCATGAGGTGACCGTTTACTGTCGCTCGCATTACGTCTCGCCGCGCCAGCTCGAATATCACGGCGTGCGCCTCGAAGTCCTGCCCACGATCCGGCACAAGTATCTGGACACGGTGGCCCACACTTTCCTCTCCGCCCTGTACGCCATCGGAAAGCGCTACGACGCGGCGCTCATCTGTAATGCCGCCAACGCTCCCTTCGTGCCGCTTTTAAGGTGGACGGGAACGCCCGTCGCCATCAACGTCGACGGCCTCGAACACAAGCGCAGGAAGTGGAACTGGCTCGGGCGGCGCTACTACCTGCTGGCCGAACGGCTGGCGACCGTGCTGCCCAATGTGACGGTGACGGATGCGCGCGTCATACAGGAGTATTACCAGGCCCATTACAATGCACCCTCGACGATGATCGCTTACGGCGCGGAGGTCGAGCGCCGGGCCGACCGCGCCGCCGTGCGCCAGTGGCGCGTCGAGCCCAATCGCTACGTGCTCTATGTCTCGCGGCTTGAGCCGGAGAATAACGCGCACCTCGTCATCGAGGGCTTCAAAAGGGTGCGTACGGCCTACAAGCTGCTGATCGTCGGCGACGCGCCCTACGCGCACGATTACATTAAAGAGCTACGGCAGCGCGCCGGGCGCGACAGGCGAATCATCTTCACGGGCTTTGTCTTCGGCAAGGATTATCGCGCTTTACAGCAGAACGCCTACTGTTACATTCACGCCACGGAAGTCGGCGGAACGCATCCGGCTCTGCTTGAAGCGATGGGCTATGGCAACTGTGTCCTGACGCTGGCGACCCCCGAGAATATAGAAGTGGTGGGCGAAGCCGGAATCCCTTACCGCGATGAGCATGACCTGGCCGAGCATCTTCAGAGAGTCCTGCGCGACGGCTCTCTCGTCAGCGCTTACCGTAATCGCGCGCAGGCTCGCGTCCAGCAGTACTATGATTGGGAGCGGGTCGTAGACCGCTATGAAAACCTGTTCGCGAAGATGACTGGCCGCCCGGCCCCGCATCCGGATCAGCCGGTCTTTGAGCAGCCCACAGCCGCCGCCTATACGGAAATCGCCGCCACCGCCGCCGCCGGGCGCGCACCCTCCGAAAAATAGGCCGCAGGAAATCCCAAGCAGCCTGATCGGCAATATTTTCATCCAAGCAGTTCGGCGGCGAAACCTCGTGTCTCGTCTTGACTTTAGGCCGTAACCCATTTACCTTAAATCGCCGTGTTTTTGTTGGGGCACGGTAGTTTTAACTTCAAGCTTGCCGCCAACTAGCAAGCCATCGCCACGTCGTCGTCGTCGCTTCAGAAACCACTCCCCATGCGTTTCTCCCCCCGAAACGCCGGAGCTGGTAAAGAGCTTCCAGAAGAACCGAAAAGAGCACGAGTGCACGCGGCGGCGATTTATGGGTTTAGAAATCTGCGTAGCACTTAGCATTAGCTCCAGCGTCAGAGTTAGAACCCGGCAGTAATCCGTAAACCCCCACAAAGAAGGAGCGCGCCTCGGAAGTGGAAATCATTAACGGCCCGCGCGCTCTCTCTCTCAGCCCAGGTTTTTTTGATGGCAAGTAGAAAGCTTTTCTCTTCGCCTCGTAAAGGAGAAATCGTGATGTTTAGTTCCCCCTGCCGCTCCTCGTCCAGGCGCAGGTTTGCCCTGATGACGCTCGGCCTCATTGCCCTCTGCGGGCTCATCTTCGTGACGGGCGTTCAAGCGCAGCAGCAGCAGCTCCCATCCGTCCCGAGCATCGAATCGCCAAAGCCTCCGCCCTCTGCCAAGAGTGAAGAGGCGTCCATTCAAACGAAGGCCGCGCGCGGTCAGGCACCCCTCGGCAGGCTCTATGATTTTCTCAAAGCTGAGCCGGGAAAGATTCACCGCCTGCCACGGCTCGATCCATCCAGTCGGAAGGCCGAAGGGTCGCAAAAGGTGGTGCGAATCGGCGAGGTTAGGGATTTCGCCCGCCCGCTCAAATCTTCGTCCGACAGTACTCGCTACGCACTTACCGAGGGAGACGTGCGGGTGATGGGCGTCGTCTCGGAGGGGGCGCTTTACACGCGCGTCCATTTTACGAAGATGGCGCTTCCCGAAGGCGCACGCGTCTTCGTCTATTCGGCGACGAACCCGGATGAGTTTTATGGGCCATACGAGGGTCATGGGCCGTCGGCCAATGGAGATTTCTGGACTCCTCCGATGGAGGGTGACGGGGTCGTGATCGAGTACTTCACGCCGAAGTCCGTCGAGGCTTCAAGCGATGAGCCCTTCCAGGTCACAAAGGTCAGCCACATCTACACAGACCCGCTCTTTAAGTCCGCGGCTGGCGACTGTAATAATGAGGTGAATGCTGATTGGGCGTCGGTGGCGAAGGCGGTCGGGCAGCTACAGTTTACGAAAACCGGCGGCGAGTTCGTGTGCACCGGCACGCTGCTGAACGATCAGGCCCAGGACTTTAAGCCCTATCTTTTGACCGCCGGACATTGCTTCAACACGCAAACGGAGGCGCAAACGCTGCGCACTTACTGGCTCTATAATACGGGCGATTTTCCGACCTCGAGCACGCTCCACACGGACGGCGCGAATCTTCTGGTGACGAAGGGCGAGAGCATAAGCGACTTTACCTTTGTGCAGTTGACCGGAAGCTTGCCCGGCGGCCTTACCTTCGCCGGTTGGGACCCGAACCCGACGCCTTCGGGAACCACCGTCACCGGCATACATCACCCGCACGGCTCGCACAAACGCATCTCGTTCGGAACGACGAGCACGGACTGTGCCAGCAGCCTTCCCTGCCAGAACTTCACCTCCGTACGCTGGAACAGCGGCACGACGGAGGGCGGCTCGTCGGGCTCCGGCTTGTTCAGGGGCACGTTCTCGGATGCGAGGCTGGTCGGGACATTAACGGGCGGCGAGGCTTCGTGCGACACCCTCACAGACCCGGATTTTTACGGCAAATTCAGTGTGACTTATCCATACATATCTTCCTTTTTAGGCACGAGCCCGCCCGTCTCTTCGACGCTACGCTTAAACCAGGGCGTATATAATCTGACCGAAGGCGTGGGCTCCATCAGCATCATAGTTAATCGCACCGGCAATACTAACTCGGCCGTTACAGTCAACTACGCGACATCCGACACGGCTGGCCTTCAGAATTGCAACATTGCCAATCACGTCGCCTCATCGCGTTGCGACTACGTCTCCGTAGTCGGCACGCTGCGCTTCGCCGCCGGTCAACTCTCCAAGACCATCTTCCTGCCTGTGGTGGACGACACCTACCCGGAGGGCCCGGAGAGCCTCTCCATCGCGTTGTCGAATCCGACGGGCGGCGCCGTGCTTGCAGGCCCTTCGACGGCCACCATCACTATTACAGATAACGGCAACGATTCGGCGACGGCGCCCAACCCGATAGACCAGACCGGGTTTTTCGTCCGCCAGCACTACATAGACTTCCTCGGTCGCGAGCCCGATCCGCCCGGCTTCAACGCCTGGAGCGCCCAGATCGACAACTGCGTGCCGACGAGTCCGTCGTGTGATCGGATTTCGGTATCACAGGGCATCTACCTGTCGCCCGAGTTCAGAGAAAGAGGCTACTTCATATACAAATTCTACGCCTTAGCGTTGGGAAGAAAGCCTACCTACGCGGAGTTTGTGACCGACAGAGCGCGCGTCAGTGGATTCCAGACCGACGCCGAGCTGGAGCAGAGCAAGGTGGATTTCATCGCAGACTTTACGGGCAGGTCTGGTTTCCATCAGATTTATGATTCGCAGACCACGCCGAGCAACTATGTGAATACGCTGCTGACGCGCGGCACGCTGACGCTGCCGACCGCTACCCGTGACGATATAATCTCAAGGCTTAGCCTCGGGCAAATTACGAGGTCGCAAGCCTTGAGGCTGATCGCCGAGAGCGCCGAGGCCAATGCGCGCTATATCGAAGAGGCGACGATAGTGATGCATTATTTCGGATACCTGAGACGCGAACCCGATGGATTTTATCAGGACTGGATCAATATCCTGCGGAGCAACGGAGATTCCAGGAATGTGACGAACGGGTTTGTCAATTCGGCCGAGTACAGGATGCGATTCGGTAAATAACAGCCCCCTGGGCCGATGGGCCAAAAAACCTGACGGGGTCGATGCGAAGAGCGGAGCGGGTGGAATTACCTGCTCCGCTCTTTGCTTTCTACTTAACAGCCTTTGCGTTCGCGGGTCGCGCGAAGAGAGCATCGGCCACGGGAGCGTTGACTTCTATCGACTCGTAATTGACGCGGCTCGTCTGAAGGCCCGCGCGAAAATAATCTATAACGAAGGGCGCGATGATGCCGTCGACGTTGATGTACTGGGCCATTCGATACTCCTCAAGCACGTCCTTACCTTCGGAATCCTTACGCTGGTAAATCACCTTGGCCGGTAAGCCGTCCTTCGCCCCGAACTCGAACTCGACGCTCAGCCCCTCCGGATAACTCAGGCGCACGGTCTCGTTACGACGACCGATGCCAGCCTCGCGCCGCCCGACATAGCTGAGCCTAGCCCCATCCTTTCGCCACGCCCCGCGCAGCAGATTCTCCACGCTCGTCTGTAGAGTGACGCGAAAGTTCTCGACCTGTTCGGGCGTCATATCCTTAACGGTTCGCGCCGCGCCGTCGTAAATCCACCCGCTCGCGCCTGTGTTGGTTTGAATGTCTCGGCCGCCCTGCCCGCGAAACTCTGTCCGTTCTCGATCCGGGTACGCGATGTAATCTATGAAGGCGACGGGTATCCCCGAGACGCCGTCCTTATAGGGCGTGAACTGGCCGCGACCGATCAGGGTGCGGACGCTCAAGTAGCTCGCGCCGCCCAGCGCCTCGATGGCGCGCTTCAAAATCCCCTCGGCCTTGTCGGCCGTCGCCTGCGATTGCTGCCGCTGCTGTGGTTGCCCGGCATCTTTACCGCCACCGCCGCCGCTCTGGGCGAGAGCAACCGGGGCGAAGCTTAAGATGCAGAGGATAATGAAAAGAAGCGGGGTGAACGGGCCGCCTCGAACGCTCGAATGATTCATTAGCTTCATCATCGTGGTAGAAGATTAAGACGCCGCATCCGGGAGTCGCGGTGCGACGAGACAAAAAATCGAAAGGGTCTCAATGAATATATCACTGAAACCCTCTCGATGCAGGCTCAACGCTAAGGATGAAACTATTCTACTCCGAGACTTCGCCCTCAACGGGCGAGATCGTGACCTCGCCATCCTCCGCATCCACCTCGAAGCGCGTCGCGCCCTTCCACATGGTGGTGATCGGCAATTTCACTTTCTCGTCTATGTGACGCTTGAGGAAACGCGCGCCATAGGCAGGGCTAAAGCCCTTCTCGGTCAGAAGATCGATGGCCCGATCCGTTACGCCGACCTCTTTGCCCTGACGCTCCATCTGCCGACGCAGCTTGTTGAGATATATCTGCGCGATCTGTCGAACTTCGTCCATCATCAGGGGCGAGAAGACGACTATCTCATCGATGCGGTTGCGAAACTCGGGCGAGAAGCGCTGCTCGGCCGCCTTCATCACCTCATTCTTGATGGCGCGAACATCGCCCAGAGTCTTCTGACCGAAACCGAGCGGCTTCTCGTACTTCTTGAAACTCTCGGAGCCGAGGTTCGAGGTCATGATAACGATGGCGTCCGAAAGATAAACCTTCTTGCCGCGCCCGTCCGTCATCCAGCCCTCGTCGAAAGCCTGTAGGAAGAGGTTCATCAGGAAGGGCGACGCCTTCTCGACCTCGTCCAGCAGAAGAACGGTGTACGGATTCTCGCGCAACTGCTCGGTCAGGATGCCGCCGCGTTCCGAACCGACGATGCCGCGCGGCATGCCGATCAGCTTCTCAATGCCGATGGTTCCGTCGCCATACTCGGACATGTCGATGCGCACCATCTTCTCTTCGTCGCCGAACATGAACTCGGCGACGGCCTTCGCAAGCTCGGTTTTGCCGACGCCCGTCGGGCCCAGGAAGAGAAGCACGCCGTCCGGCTTGTAATGGTTCTCCTTGAGCGGCCCCTTGTTGAGACGCAGTCGTTGCGCGACGCCCTTGATCGCCTCTTTCTGACCGATCACGCGCTTCGATAGCTCCGCCTCCATGTCTGCGAAGCGGTCGTTCGTATCGCGGAAGATCATGTCGCGCGGGATACGCGATTCCTGTGAGATGACCTCGATCACGTGCTCGGGCTTGACGATCAACGTCTGCGGCTCGTTGATCTCGACCTTGACGGCGGCCGTGTCGAGCCAGCCGATGGCCTTGTCCGGCAGGTGCAGGTTTCGTATGTACTTCGGGGCCATCTCAAGGGCCGTGTTGATGGCGTCGTCCGAAATGGTGACGGAGTAGTTCTTCTCAAGTCGCGTGCGAATGCCTAAGAGTATCTCCCGCGTCTCGTTTAAAGAAGGCTCCGGAACCTTGACCAGACGGAAGCGGCGCGCGAGCGCCTCGTCCTCGCCGATGTACTCCTTGTACTCCGTGATGGTCGTCGCGCCGATGATGCGCATCTCGCCGCGCGCCAGGGCGGTCTTGAACATGTTGGCCGCATCCGAGGATGTGCCGAGCGCCGCGCCCGCGCCGATGATCGTGTGCGCCTCGTCGATAAAGAGGATCAGGTTATCGCGCTCTTTGACTTCGTCTATGATGCCCTTGATGCGCTCCTCGAACATGCCGCGCAGCATCGTGCCCGCGACGAGTCCGCCCATCTGAAGCTGCACGATATGAGAGCCGCGCAGGCGCGCCGGAACCTTTTCCGGCTCAAGCTCGACCAGACGCGCCAGCCCCTCGACGACCGCCGTCTTGCCCACCCCGGGCTCGCCCACCAGCATGGGTGAGTTGGCCCGCTCGCGGTGGCAGAGAATCTCAACCATCTGTTGAATCTCAAGCTCGCGCCCGATGGTCGGCGGCAAGCGATCGGCGCGCGCCAGCCGGTTCAAAGAGACGCCGAAGTGCTTGAGATAAGGAGGCAGCTCGAATTTCTTCTTGTACTGCTCCTCTTCCTGTTCACGCATATGGACACGGGCGCGTACGTTTTCCACCACAGCCTCCGGGCTTGCGCCGAGATTTCGGCAGACCTCAACAAAAAGAGAATCGTATTGAGAGAGTGCTGTGAAAATATCAGTCGCCTCGATGGTTTTTCGGCCCTGTGCGCGGGCGCGCTCCATCGAGCGCTTGAAGAGATCGGTTGTGTCGGGCGCAATCTTGAAACCCTTGCCGCTATACTGGCGACTTATTTCGAGACGCTTTTCGATCATCAATTTGACCGCCTGCGGATCAAGCAGAAGGTCGCGCATCGTCGCATTGAAGAGTTCCGACTCCTCTGTGGCGAGAGCGCTCAGGATGTGTTCGACGGAAACGTAATTCTGATCGCGGCGGCGCGATTCGCCAAAAGCATGTTCCAGAATACGCTGGCCGCTCTCCGAAAATTTATCTTTATATGCCCCTAGATCTATCATTTACTTTTTCTCGATTGATTTGATTTCCGAACTATCGGAAAACCCGCTGCCTAACAATTAAACGATAATCCTGTGCCAAATGTTTGACGCCAGGTTTCCAGCCCGGTTTGCGATTTCTCGCTTTCCCCAGGCGACCCATCTTCGAGCCTCATTTTAGATGCGAGGGGCGGAAACGCCGTTGCGTTTCCATGCAGCCACGATCATAACATATCCTGGCCCTGCAAATACCCGGCCAAAAAAAATAAGGCGAAATGAAAAAAAGACGAAAGTGAAGAGGAATGAGCCCGCGGCCTTAAAGCTTCACTTTCGCCTTTTAGCTTTTCACTTCAGAATCTTCTTCAGTAGTCGTAATCTTCGCCGCCGCCGTGCATCGGAGGCGCAGCCTTCTTAGGCTCGGGCGCGTCCGTCACGGCAGCATCGGTCGTGAGCATCAGACCGGCGATGGATGCGGCGTTTTGCAGCGCCGTGCGCACCACCTTGGTCGGGTCGATAATCCCTGCCGCGACGAGGTCTTCATAGTCTCCGGTCGCCGCGTTGAGCCCCCTGGAGCCCTTCGACTCCTCCACCTTACCGGCGGCAATCGCGCCCTCGATGCCCGCGTTCTCGGCGATGCGGCGCAGGGGTTCCTCCATCGCGCGCCGCACGATGCGAATCCCGGTTTGAACGTCCTCGTCCTCGACCTCAAGCTTGTCCAAAACGCGTGCGGCGCGCATCAGCGCCACGCCGCCGCCCGGGACGATGCCCTCCTGGGCCGCCGCGCGGGTCGCGTTCAGAGCATCTTCGACCCTCATCTTGATCTCTTTCATGGCGGTTTCGGTGGCCGCGCCGACCTTAATTACGGCGACGCCGCCCGCGAGCTTCGCGAGGCGCTCCTGCAACTTCTCGCGGTCGTAATCCGAAGAGGTCTCTTCGATCTGGTTGCGTATGGTGGCGACGCGGCCCTGTATCGCCTTAGCTTCGCCCGCCCCCTCGACGATGGTCGTCGCGTCCTTATCGACGATCGCGCGCTTGGCCGAGCCGAGGTCTGTCACCTGAACATTCTCAAGCTTGATGCCGAGGTCTTCCGTGATGACGCGCCCGCCCGTCAAGACCGCCAGGTCTTCGAGGATGGCTTTGCGGCGGTCGCCGAAGGCCGGGGCCTTGACGGCGCAGACCTTGATCGTGCCGCGCAGCTTATTGACGACGAGCGTCGCCAGCGCGTCGCCCTCGACATCCTCTGCAACGATCAGAAGCGAGCGTCCCTGCCCCGCCGATTGCTCAAGCACGGGCAGCAGATCACGCATCGCCGAAATCTTTTTCTCATGGAGCAGGATCAGAGGGTCTTCGAGCACAGCTTCCATACGATCGGCATTGGTGACGAAGTAGGGCGAGAGATAGCCACGGTCGAACTGCATGCCCTCTACGATGTCGAGTTCGGTTTGCATCGTCCTCGATTCTTCGACCGTAACGACGCCGTCCTTGCCCACCTGCTCCATCGCTTCGGAGACAAGTTGGCCGATCTGCCGGTCGTTATTGGCCGAGACCGAGGCGACGTTTGCCAACTCCTCTTTACCCTTGACCTTCTTCGATAGCCGCTCAAGCTCGGCGACTGCCCGCTCGGTCGCCATCTGTATGCCGCGCTGCAAGGCCATGGGGTTTGCGCCCGCCGTGACGTTCTTCACGCCTTCGCGAAAGATGGCCTGCGCGAGCACGGTCGCCGTCGTCGTCCCGTCGCCCGCCGTGTCGTTCGTCTTGGTCGCCACCTCCCTGACCATCTGCGCGCCCATGTTCTGATACTTATCTTCAAGATCAATCTCGCGGGCGACCGTGACGCCGTCTTTGGTGATGACGGGCGAGCCGTAGCTTTTCCCTATCACGACGTTGCGCCCTTTCGGCCCGAGCGTGACGCGCACCGCATTCGCAAGAATGTTCACACCATTGAGCATGGCGCTGCGCGCATCCTCCCTGAACTTCAATTCTTTCGCTGCCACTTTGTTTTTCTCCTCGAAAATAGTAGTCAGCAATCAGTTGCCGCTCGATAAAGTTCGCGCGCGCCTTTCACTGACTACTGAACAAAAAGATTACTGTTCCGAATCCGCGATCATCTTCATGGCGGGGCGAGCCCTTCCGACCTGCACCCGCGCTGGGCGTAGAAGACGCTCCCCAATCCTGTAGCCGCGACTGTATTCGGCCGTCACAAGATTATCGCGCTCCTGCTCTACGGGGACGGTATCGACGGCCTCGTGCAGCTCCGGGTCAAAGGGTTGGCCCACGGCGGGCACGGGCTCGACACCGGCGGCGGCGAGCGCGCTCTCTAAATTATTGGCCGTGCCGCGCACGCCTTCAAGCAGCGACTCAAAAGAGCTGCCGCCCGAGGCCGCCTCAATCGCGCGTCGCAGGTTATCGGCGACGGGCAGGACGGCGGCGATGAAATCCGCCTTCTCCCGGCGCGCGCGTTCATCGGCCGCGCGATTAAGGCGCACGCGCGTCTCGTCCGTCTCGCGCTGCAATTGGGCGCGCAACTGCTCGAAGCGAGACTGCACCTCGCCCAGCTTCTGCTCGGCGGCGCGGGCGCGCTCCTCCAACTGCTCTACCTGGCCGGAACTCTGCGAAGGCGTCTGGCCGGAAACCGTCTCGCCCGCCCCCGCCTCCGGCGCAATTTGCTGGCCGCCGCCCTCCGCGTTCAAGCCGACGCGCCGCCGATCAGTGACACGTATCTCTTCGGCCGAAGAGGACGCAGGCCCATTACTACTACTACTGGCGCGCGCCTCCGCAGCCATCCCTCTTTCTTTCATACTGCGAATCTTTTTCTCCCTGCGAAAAGATACCATAATAGAATCAGTAAACAGCAGTCGGCGATCAGCGGATGCTCGAAAAAGGCTGCAAGGCCGCTCGCTGATCGCTTAGTTGACTTTGATCTCGACGCGGCGGGCCTTCTGCTCTTTGCGTTTGGGCAGCGTCAAGCGCAGCACGCCGTCCCTGTACTCCGCCACGATCGCTTTTTGATCGACGATAGAAGGCACGCCAAAGCGCCTCAGAAAACGTCCGCGCGGGCATTCGGCGCGCCGCTGGTTCTCCTCTTCAACGGCACGCACGCCGCGAATCGAGAGGCGGTCTTCGTCCAGATCGATCTCAAGCGCCGAGCGTTCTATGCCGGGCAGATCGAGCGCGATGACGAACTCTCGTTCGTTCTCGTAAACATCGGCGGGCGGATACCAATCGGCCCGCTCCATCTCCTGCTCGTCCGGGGCATCGCCCGCACGGGCGCGTCGATCCGTCGCCTCTTCGAACAAACGATTCATGCGATCCTGTAGCCCGACCAGATCGCCCATAGGATTCCATCTATTCGACATCAGCGTAACGAAGGGGTGAAGGCGTTAGGGATGAGGGATGAACAAGAAAAGCATTCAAGGAAGTTGAAGCGTTTCTTTAATCCCTTATCCTTCATCGCTGCCGCCCTTCGTTCCTCCTTTTTCTTATACTGCCGCTGCGGCGGCTTCCGTGCTGAATCTCATCTCATTGCCGTCGGCGGTGACGCGTATGGTCTGGCCCGGCGCGATCTCGCCGCGCAGCAGTCTCACCGCCAGAGGGTTCTGAATCAGCGTTTGAATCGCGCGCTTCAGCGGACGCGCGCCGTAGTTCGGGTCATATCCTTCGCGCGCGAGAAGCTGGCGCGCCGAATCGTCGAGCACGAGCGCAATATTGCGTTCACCCAACATCGAGCGCAGGCGCTCAAGCTGAACGTCTATGATCTGCGAAATCTGCTCGCGCGAGAGTTGATGGAAGATGACTATATCATCGATGCGGTTCAGGAACTCCGGTTTGAAATGCAGGCGAAGCTCCTGCACGACCGCCTCGCGCACCTGCTCTTCGTCGCCCTCGGCGGCCTGTATCTCCCGCGAGCCGAGGTTCGAGGTCATAATCAAGACCGTATTCTTGAAATCAACCGTCCGCCCCTTGGAATCCGTCAATCGTCCATCGTCCAAAATTTGCAGCAGGATATTGAAGACATCCGGGTGCGCCTTCTCGATCTCGTCGAAAAGGATGACGGAGTAGGGACGACGGCGCACGGACTCCGTCAACTGCCCGCCCTCCTCGTAGCCTATGTATCCGGGCGGCGCTCCGATCATTCGCGCGACCGCGTGCTTCTCCATGTATTCGGACATGTCGAGGCGAACCATAGCGCGCTCGTCGTCGAATAGAAACTCGGCGAGCGCCCGCGCCGTCTCGGTCTTACCGACGCCCGTTGGCCCGAGAAAGATGAAAGAGCCGACGGGGCGATTCGGGTCTTGGAGTCCGGCGCGCGCGCGGCGCACGGCATTGGCGACAGCCGTCAAAGCCTCGTCCTGGCCGATGACGCGATTGCGCAGCCGCTCTTCCATAGTGACGAGCTTGTGCATCTCGCCTTCGAGCATCTTCGAGACGGGCACGCCCGTCCACTTGGCGACGACCTCCGCAACGTCCTCTTCGTCAACCTCTTCCTTGAGCATGACGCCGTCTGTCTGCAATTCCGCGAGCTTGGCCTGCTCGGCCGCGAGCTGGCGCTCAAGCTCCGGAATCTTACCGTATTGAAGCTCGGCGGCGCGTGCCAGATCGCCCGCGTTTCGCGCCTGGTCTAATTGCACCTTCAGTTTGCCAAGCTCCTCTTTGGCCTGGCGCATGCGCTCGATCTCTTCCTTCTCCGATTGCCACTTGGCCTTCATCCCGCCGGAGCGTTCCTTCAGATCGGCGATGCGCTGCTCGATGTCTCTCAAGCGAGCCTTGGCGCGCTCGTCCTCTTCGCGCCCGAGCGCCTGTTTCTCAATCTCAAGCTGAAGGATTTCGCGTTCGAGCTGATCTATCTCCTGCGGCAGAGAATCAATCTCTATGCGTAGACGTGAGGCCGCCTCGTCGATCAGGTCGATGGCCTTGTCGGGCAGGAAGCGATCCGTGATGTAACGGTTCGAGAGCGTCGCCGCAGCCACAATCGCGGAATCCTTGATCCGCACGCCATGATGCTGCTCATAGCGATCACGCAACCCGCGCAGGATAGCGATGGTGTCTTCAACCGTCGGCTCGCCAATGTAAACCTGCTGGAAGCGGCGCTCAAGCGCTGCATCCTTCTCGATGTGCTTCTTATATTCGCTCAGAGTGGTCGCGCCGATGCAGCGCAGCTCGCCGCGCGCCAGCGCAGGCTTTAACATGTTCGACGCGTCAATCGCGCCCTCGGCCGCGCCCGCGCCGACCAGCGTATGCAGCTCATCTATGAAGAGGACGATCTGGCCCTGCGCGTTCTCAATCTCTTTAAGCACGGCCTTGAGCCGGTCTTCAAACTCGCCACGGTATTTAGCGCCCGCCAGCATAGAGCCCAGATCGAGGCCGACCAGCCGCTTATTACGCAAACTCTCAGGCACGTCGCCCGAGACGATTCTCTGCGCGATGCCCTCGACGATTGCCGTCTTACCGACACCGGGCTCGCCTATCAGGACGGGGTTGTTCTTCGTGCGGCGCGAGAGCACCTGTATGGTGCGCCGTATCTCGTCGTCGCGGCCGATGACGGGGTCGAGCTTGCCCTGGCGCGCAAGGTCGGTCAGGTCTTTCGCATACTTGGAGAGCGCCTGGTAGTTGGCCTCCGCGTTCTGATCCGTAATGCGGACGCCGCCGCGAGTCTGCTCGATCACCTTTAGAAGATCGTCGTGGCTGACGCCGTGCTGGCGCAGGATTTTCCCGGCCTGACCGTCCTTCTCGTCCGCTATGGCGAGCAACAGATGCTCGGTCGAGATGTACTCGTCCTGCATCTCTTCGGCCTGCTTCTGCGCGGCCGTGAAAATCTGGCTCAGACGCGGGCTGAAATATTGCTGGCCGCCCTGCACTCTGGGAAAACGCGCAACGGCCGCCTGTATATCGTTGAGGATGACCTGCACATTGGCCCCGAGCTTGCCGAGCACGGGACGCACTATCCCCTCCGCCTGCTCAAGCATGACCAGCAGCAGATGCTCAGGCTCGACTTGCTGATTCTGATTTCGCTCGGCCACTTCGATGGCCGCCTGAACGGCCTCCTGGCCGCGCAATGTAAATTTATCCAAACGCATTTTGTCTCTAAAAACCTATCGAAATTATCTACCGCCCACTAACTCCTGTTTGAAGGCGCTCGCGCTCGCGCCTGACGCGTCGGTACCTATCTTCCCGGAAGAGGACGGGGGCTCAAAGTAGCGTTTGACGCCGGGAGCCCCCGCCGCCGCTGCTCATCCGAAAACAGAGCGCGCGCGCCCTCCCGAAAGGATTAACGACCGGCAGCCTTCTGCGACTTCTCGCCGCTGGTCTTGACGTTCTCGGCCTTCGCTTCGATGGCGCGCCCCTCGTCGGCCTGTGCTCCCTCGCCGCTAATATTTATGCGGCGCGCTTTGACCTCTTCGCGCTTGGGCAGCGTTACCCTCAACACGCCGTTGCGATACTCGGCCACAGCGCCATCGGCCGAAACCGTCTGCGGCAGAGTAAAGGAGCGGGTGAAAGAGCCGTAGGAGCGCTCGACGCGATGGTAATTGTCGCCATCGTCTTTCTTCTCGAAGCGCCGCTCGCCGCGCAGCGTGATGACGTTGTTCTCGACCGTCAGATCAAAGTCCTCGCGGTTCATCCCCGGCAACTCGGCTTCGAGCACTATCTGATCCTTATTCTCGTAGATGTCAACGCTCGGATTCCAGGCGCCGCGCGCGATGCCCTCATCGCCGAAGGCGCGTGAAAGATTGGTGGAAAATAGACGATTGACCTCATCCTGGAGAGTGCGTAAGTCGCGGAATGGGTCGTAGCGTACGATGCTCATCTTTTACTTCCTCCTTCAAACAATTCCTTATTTTTTGAGCAAAATTCAGACCTCGCCGAAAACATCTGGATAATTTATGGGTTCTCGGCTGCTGAGTGCAGGGCTATAATAAAGGTTGAGTGCATCTTTGTCAAGCCCCGTTTTCTCCTTTTCCGCCTCTGCGCCCGACCCGTGATATGCTGCCGGAACCGGCTTCAGGAAAATATAGTTTGACAGTTATGCTTAATAGGTGTAGATTATTCGGCCAGAGAAGGAAAACACCGAATGATTGACGAAATCGACGAAAAAGACGCGCGAATCCTCGAAGTTCTTCAAAAAGAGGGCCGGACAAGCAACGTGGAGCTTGCCAGGGTGGCGGAATTAACCCCCTCGGCGACGCTTGAGCGGGTCAGAAAGCTGGAAGAGCGCGGTCTCATCAAGGGCTATATGGCGCTGCTCGACCCGCACGCGTTCGACCTCGGGTTGCTGGCCTTCATCTTCGTACGGGTCGACGATAGGGAGGACATCATGGGCGAGTCGGATCGCACGGCTAAAGCCATGAGCGATCTGCCGTCCGTTCAGGAATTGCATCACCTCGCGGGCGAGGACTGTTTTCTGGTAAAGGTGCGCGCGCGCGACACTGACGACCTATATCGAATCCTCAAGGAAGAGTTCGGGCAGTTCAAGACCATTCGCTCGACGCGCACGACCATTGTGTTGAAGACCGTGAAGGAGACGCCCCGGCTGCAAGTAGGCGAAAAGGGAGGTCTGAAATAATGTCTAAAAGAGAGAAGATCATAGCCTACTGTGCGCTGGCCGCAGTCTTTTTTTTCTGGGGTACGACCTATCTTGCGATTCGCGTCGGGCTGGAGACATTGCCGCCGACGCTCCTGGCGGGAATGCGTTTCCTGACGGCGGGCACGATCCTGTTCCTCTTCATGCGCGGCTGGCGCAAAGAGAGGCTGCCGGTGGGCAGAGAGTGGCTGGATCAGGCATTGGTGGGACTGATGCTTTTGGGCGTCGGTAACGGTCTGGTCGTCTGGGCAGAGGTGTGGATTCCGAGCGGCATGGCGGCGCTGCTGGTGGCGACCTCTCCGTTCTGGGTCGTCGGCTTCGAGCGCTTACGAAGCGACGGCGAGCGAGTCCGTCTGCGTGCGTTGGTAGGTATGCTCGTAGGGTTTGGCGGGTTAGTCCTGCTGGTAGCGCCAGGGCTGTTCGGTGAGACCCTGAGCATGGGCTATCTGCTGGGGATGGCGGCGATACAGGTGGCCTGCGCTTCCTGGTCAGGAGGCTCAGTTTACACCAAGCACCACCGGACGAGGGTCGCGCCGCTCATGGGAGCCTCGCTACAGATGCTCTTTGCGGGGCTTGCGATGACGCTGCTCGGCACGGCTTTAGGCGAATGGCGCGGGTTGTATTTCAGCGAGAGATCGCTCGCGGCCCTCGCTTACCTGACCGTGTTCGGATCAATCGTCGCTTACGGGTCGTACACCTACGCGGTTCAAAAGCTGCCGCTCTCGGTGGTTTCGACCTATTCATACGTCAACCCTGTGATCGCCGTGCTGCTCGGATGGTTAGTGCTCGCCGAACCACTGGGCTGGCGCATGATCGCGGCGATGCTCATCATCCTGGGCGGCGTCGCGCTGGTGAAGACGGCGGCGGCGAAACAATCCGACATCTCTATAGCAACGACGACAACGACAACTACTACTGCTACTACTACTGCCTCGCAGGGGAGCGCGGACGAAGCCTTGCCGCGAGCGGAAACTCTGCCCCGCGCGGAGGCTTGCTCTGTCGCAACTAACTGAAGGGATGGCGGCGCGGGCCGTGCCGGTCATGAAAGGCTAGAGGCGGCCTATGGAATGCGAGGGCGGCCTTTAGCTGATCCCGAAGAAGCTCTTGATGGAGGCGAGCACGCCCGCCGACTCTTTCTTAATCATATCGGTATCATCCTGCTTGGCTTTCAGACCTGCGCGGCGCTCGGCTATTGTGCGGCTCAGGGATTCGACCAGGGCCGGGTTGGTCTCAAACAGCAGCTTCATAGCCAGGTGGCCGATCTCCAGAACTTCGGTCTCCTCTTTGGCGACTACGTCGGCCGTGCGCGGCTCGCCCGTAAACAACGCCATCTCTCCGAAGAAGTCGCCTTCCTTGAGCGTGGCGACGGTGCGGGGGCGTCCGTTGTCGGCGACCTGCACATCCACACGCCCGCGATGTACTACGAACATTGAAGACCCCTTAGCGCCCGCGCGGATCACCATCTCGCCGGGGGCGAAGCCGTGGCAGACGGTCGCTTCGGCCAGCTTGGCAGTCTCTTCGTCCGAGAGAGGCCGGAAGATGTCGACCGCCGATAGTCTCTCAAAGACGGCCTCTCCGTCGGCGGGCGCACCGTTCTGCTCTAGCTGCTGCATGAAGAGCGTGCGCGTCGGGAAGGCGAAATCGAGCCCCTGTCCCTCGCGCTGGAAGGCATACCAGATACGCTGGCGTATCAGCGCGTCCGTGTCATTATATTTGGCGTAATCTTCGAGCCAGTACTTGACCTCGTAATCGACGCTGCTATCGCCCAGGCTCTTGATGCGGACGATGGGCGTAATCTGCGGCGAGACGTTGGGGACGTTACGCACCGCCTCGCGCACGATATGAATGGCGCGCGCCGGTAGGTTGTTGTAGGTGGTGTTGAAGAAGACCAGCCGCGCGTTCAGATTATCGCGCGGAAAGACCTGTATATATTCCTTCGAGGCGTTGCTGTTGCTAATCAGCACTATGTGATTGGTGAACGTCCTGATCTTGACGGCGCGCCATGTGACGCTCTCGACGACGCCCGTGTGTTGGCCCACCGTAATCACGTCGCCCACCTGAAAAGGCTTATCGGCATGAAGCGACGCGCCCGCAAATAGATTCCCGAGCGTTTCCTGAAGCGCGAGACCGATAATCAGACCGAAGGCCGTCGAGGTCGCCAGCACCGTCGTCAGGTCAACGCCCGTGATGAAAATTTTGGAGAGGATCGTAAAGACGATGATGTAAGCGACAATCGAAAAGATATTCCGTATCAGGCTGGGGGCTTCGTAGCCTCTACGTATGCGGAAAATGAAACCGAAGATCAGTTCGTTGAGGCCGCGTATGACGACGATGGCGAGGAAGCCCCAGAGCACCATCTTCGTTACGTCGAGAATGGTTTCATGATAGGCGGCGGCCCGCATGTTATGGGCCAGGTACGTGCGCAGAGCCTCGTCAAAGGCGTAAATAGAAGAGACCGCCAGCACGGCGATGGCGAGCGCGATCAGGAAAAACGCTATCTTATTTCTGCGTCGAGAAGGATTCACGATCAGCTTTCTTCCCCCTTGTAGATATAAAAGGGTTCAAAAGAGGTATGCTCCGGCAGCAGCCTATTCTTTTACCATCAACGGGGCCGCATTGGCGAGCGGAAATCCATACGCCCGGACAGCGAGTGAGTGACGCAAAAACCCCCCACCTTCCGCGAGCCGGAAGCCTCGCGCCCTCGCGCGCGCTCTCTCTCTGGCCCCTCTTATGAATTAAACAGATTCGGAAAGATCGTCGTCGCCAGAAGCAGCAGCGACAGCGCCGAAACGATGATGGCCGTCAGCCAGGCGGCGATATTATAGAACGTCCCGTTCGTGTGTGTCCCCATCAAATCCTTATCATTGACGAGCCGCAGGATGGCGAAGAGGAGCACCGGCAGGAGCAGGCCGTTCATGACCTGCGTGACGAGCAGCACGCGTATGAGCGGCAGACCGGGAATGACTGCGACGAGCGCGCCCGTCGCCACCAGGAAAGTAAAGATGCCTATAAAGATGGGGGCTTCACGGAAGCTGCGCGAGACGCCCTTCTCAAAGCCCAGAGCCTCGCTGATCGAGTAAGCGGTCGCCAGCGGCAGCACGCCCGCCGCCAGCATCGAAGCGCCGAACAGCCCGACCGCAAACAGCAGCCCGGCGTAACGCCCCGCGAGAGGCTCAAGCGCGCGCGCAGCATCCTCTGCCGACTCTATGTGTATCCCGTGACTGTGAAGCGTCGCCGCCGTCGAGATGATGATAAAGAAGACGATGGTGATGGCGAACGCCGTTCCCACCCACACGTCCGCGCGCGTCAATGCGTAATCCTCTGCCCTGACGCCTTTCTCGACCACGGATGATTGAACGAAGACCTGCATGTAGGGCGAAATGGTCGTGCCGACGACGGCGACGAACGTGAACAGGTAAGCGGGCGCAAAGCTCCAGGTCGGTTGCACCATGGCGCGTGCGATCTCGCCCCACGCGGGGCGCGCCAGGAAAGCAGAGACTATGTAGCCCAGAAAGACCAGCGACATGATGAGGAAGACACGCTCGACGCGCTTGTATGAGCCCTTGACGACGAGCCACCAGACGCTCGCGGCCGCGAGCGGCACGGACAGGTAACGCGGCACGCCAAACAGTTCGGTAGCCGCCGCAATGCCTACGAACTCAGAGACGGTCACGCCGCCGTTGGCTATCAGGAGCGCGAGCATGACGAGCGCCGTCCAGCGCACGCCGAAGCGTTCGCGCACCAGATCGGCCAGGCCCTTGCCCGTCACCGCGCCCATCCGGGCGCACATCTCCTGCACAATCCCCAGGCTTATCGTGATCGGAATGAGAACCCACAGCAGGCTGTAGCCGTGATCCGCGCCGACGGTCGCGTAGGTCGCAATCCCGCCCGCATCATTGCCCGCGTTGGCCGCGATCATGCCTGGGCCGAGGATGGCGAGGTATGCTATGAGCCCACGGCGTCCCGTCATGGTGCGCCGCACACCGCGAGCCCCGCGCCGCAATAAACGACGCCCGGCAGCTCGCACTGCTGCACGCGATTCGGCCATGATCGGGAGGGTCTCCGTCAGACATACAGATTTCGGATTCCGGATTTCGGATCCACCATCACGCTCACTCGCTGGCGATCTTTGCAGCCGAGGCTTCTCAACTCGCGGCGCGCTCTCGCCAATCAAAATCCAAAATGGGCTTATCCGAACAGTTTCGGAAGACGCTGCCGCCAGCCCTTCGGCAGCAGTATCTCCATCGCATCGTCTACGGTCACGATTCCGAGGATGTCGCCCGCTTCGTCCAGGACGGGCAGCGCCAGCAGGTTATATTCTGCGATTTTCTGTGCCACCTCGCGCGCCGAGTCGTCCGGGTGCGCCGTCTGGAAATCCTCGCGCATCACCTCTTCGAGCGGCACTTCCGGGTCGGCCAGTATCAGGCTGCGCAGGGCTATGACCCCGAGCAGCTTCCAGGATTCTTCCCGCTCGACGACGTAGAGGTAATAGATCATGTTCGGCGTCTCGGCCATCTCGCGCAGCCGCGCCAGCGCCGCGCCGACCGTCAGGTCGCGCGGCAGCGTCACGAACTCCGTCGTCATCAACCCGCCCGCCGTGTCATCCTCGTAAGGCAGCAATTCGGCGACATCCGCCTGCTCCTCGCCTTCCATCAACCCCAGCAGCTCTTCGGCCTTCGCTTCGGGCAGATCGCCGAGCACGTCCGCCGCTTCGTCCGGCGACATCCATTCGAGAATGTCTGCGGCGCGCTCCTCGTCCATGTCGCCGATGATACGGGCCTGAGCCGAGGCGGGCATCTCTTCGAGCGTCTCGGCCGCCGTTTCGTCATCCAGCGATTCGACAATCTCGGAGCCGTGATGATAGGAGAGCGCTTCGGCGAGACGCGCGATCTCTACAGGATGCAGGCGCGCCAGTTTGTCGCTCGAAGATTTTAACTGGACGGTCGCGGCATCCGTCGCCAGATAGCCGACATCGGCCCAGTCTATGACTTCGACCGTGCGCCCCGTTCCGACGAAGCCAGCCGGGGCGAGCCGCCGCCACAAACCCTGCAAGCTCACGTCCGCGCCCGTCACGCGCCACTCGTGCGCGGCCTCTATGATCTGCACGTCGTTGACTCTGACCACCCGCTTGCCGTCCACATCTATCAACTGCTTGTCGAGCACATCGCGCGCCAGCAGGACTTCGCCCTTGCGCCGCACGAACGGGCGCAGGTCTAAAATGTCCGAGTTGAGACGGATGCCCTGCTCGGAGAAGCGAGTGATGCGCCAGCGCGGCACAAAAAAGTCGCGGCGGCGATAACGCGCCACAAAGCCGGTCACGGGCGGGTGATCCTCCTCGCCCAGAAGCACTATGACATCCTTGATCGTCGCCACACGCTCGCCTTCGAGGTCGCGTATGGGCCGACCCAGCACTTGCGATAGATACAACATGTTTTTGATTCGCGCCCTTCGGGTGAAACGGCGCGCCCGTCGACGGCGATCATAACACGAGGCTCGCCGCAGAGGGCAGCCGCGCTCCGTCCGTAGAATATGAGCGATGATCTCGGCGGGGAAGATGAAGCGGAAAGGAAGCGCGCTTGCGTGCCGCCGGATTGAAGGGATGCTATTGGAGACTCCAGCCGCACGCGCGGGGTTGTTTAGTGGCGGCGGCGTTCAGAGTCTTAGCGTGAGGCCCTCCTGCTTGAGCACTTCAAAAATTCTCTCGACCAGATTTAAAGCGTCCGCCTCGGGGCTGATGCAGACGGAGATGTGGCCGTCCTCGTAGGGCGCGACGAACTGGTAGAAATTTCCGTAACGGACGAGCAGGAAGCGGCAGCCTCCGCAATCTATGCGGCCACGGCGCTCGGCCAGTGTGAGCAGCGTCGGGTTGACGAGAAGCTCTTCGTACTTGTCCGACTCGGAAGCGCTCGCGTCCACGACGCCGGGCTTGATGCGAGTGTATAGCTCGCCGTTACGGTAAATGGCGACGTACCGTATGCTCTCCGACACGAGAAAGATTTCGCCCATCAATTTACGCATACCATTTTCAAGTTCATTTCCGCGAGGCGGCCAATCCCTGCCGGGGCTTCAGCGCAGCGGCCGGAAAAAAGCGCGTATGTCCTGGGCCAGCAGCTCGGGTTCCTCCATCGCGGCGAAGTGACCGCCGCGCGGCATCATCGTCCAGCGCTCGACGTTATAGGAGCGCTCGGCCCACTCGCGCGGCGGCCGGTCTATGTCCTTTGGAAAGATCGCGAGCGCCGTCGGGACTGTGACACGCTCGCCCTCCGCGAAAGGCGTCGGATTGTGCCTCGATTCATAGTAGAGGCGGATTGAGGAGTTGATCGTCTCCGTGGCCCAGTAGATAGTCAGGTTTGTCAGCAGCTCGTCCTTTGTGAAGCGACGTTCGATGTCGCCGTCGCAGTCGCTCCACGCGCGAAACTTTTCGACGATCCAGGCGGCCAGTCCCGCCGGGGAATCGTTCAATCCGTAGGCGAGCGTTTGCGGTCGGGTCGCCTGTAGATCGTCGTACGCTCCCTCGTCGCGCTGCCATCGCGCCTCTTCCGCGACATAGGCTCGTTCGGCCTCAGACAACTCGCGCGCCCCCGCGCCAAGATAGGGCCACGCCGGGTCCGTGAGATGGATTCCGATCAACTGTTCGGGGAAGAGCAGTCCGAGCTGAGTGGTCACGCCCGTTCCGACATCGCCCGCCTGCGCGCCGTAGCGACTGTAGCCGAGCCCTTCTGTCATGAGCCTTGACCAGATGCCTGCGATGCGTCTTTTGGTCATCCCGCGCTCCCTGGGCCGATCCGAAAAGCCGTAACCCGGCAGTGAAGGGACGACCACATCGAAGGCGTCGATCGGGTCTGCGCCGTAGCTGCCGGGGTCTGCGAGCAGCCGCGTGAGCTTGTGCATTTGATAAAAGGTGCTGGGCCAACCGTGCGTGATAATGAGCGGGAGCGGAGCCGGGCCACGGCCCCGTTCGTGCATGAAATGAATGCCGTAATCGTCGATCTCGGCGCGAAAGTGCGTGAAGAGGTTGAGCGCCTTCTCCTGCGCGCGCCAGTCGAAGCCCGTCCGCCAGTATTCTACAAGCTCTTTCAGATAAGAAGGGTTCGTGCCGTAGTCCCAGCCCGAATCCATAATCTCGTCGGGCCAGCGCGTGCGCGCCAGTCGCTCTCGCAAATCGGCGAGCGTGGCGGACGAGACCTCGATCCTGTAGGGTTGTACGTCCATTCGGGATGCCTCCTATCTTGAGTCCGAAAGGTTTAGCCGGACGGCCTGCTCATCGCGCACCCGCATACCGGGCCCGGCGTTTCCGGCGACCGTTCAGATACGAGAGCGTGCGGGCGAGCGGAGCCAGCACACTTTTCATGCCGGAAGCAGTAGTAGTAGTAGTAGAAGGGAGTAAACCCGCTCCTTCAGGATGTGCATCTCGGACGAGACTCTTTCTCAATCGCTCGATGCTCCAACGCTCGATCTCGTTCATCTCTGCCTCACAATCTCAACTGATATTCAGGCTCTCTTTACGGCTCGTCTTTGACCACAGGGCTCGTAACCTGCTAAATTGATTTTGCTGGTTGGAATATAACGCGCCTGCTGTAACCTGTCAAGCGAGTTTTGGCGGTTAGGCGCGATTGGAGGGATGCGGATGATCGTTGAGAGGGGAATGCGCGAGGCGACCACGGAGCTGATCGGCGGGCGATTGTGCCTGGATTTCGCCAACACCATTCATTGCTATCACGCGGACGAAACGCAGGATGATCTGAAGAGTTACTCAGACCTTCTAAAGTGGAGCCTTGAGGCGGGCGTCATCACTGATCGCGAGGCGCGGCGGCTGGCGCGCGAAGCGGCGAAGTATCCGGCTAAGGCCGATGCCGCGTTCGAGCGTGCAAAGGCGCTGCGAAACGCGATCTATGGCGTATTCACGGCGGTCGCTAACCACCGGAGGCCGGAGCGGAAAGACCTCGCTCTATTGAACGCGGTGCTGGCCGAGGCGATGACGCGCGCACGCATCAAGGCCACCGAAGACGGTTTCGATTGGGATTGGGCGGACGACGAGGGCGCGCTCGATCAGATGCTCTGGCCGATAGCGCGTTCGGCGGCAGACCTTCTGACCTCGGACGAGTTGAGCCGGGCGCGCGAGTGCGGAGGCGATAATTGTACCTGGCTGTTCATGGATACGAGCAAGAATCAGAGTCGTCGCTGGTGTGATATGAAGGGCTGCGGCAATCGCGCCAAGTCTCGTCGCCATTATGAGCGCAGGCGCTCAGCAGATGCGCCTTGAGCTTGACGGGTGGGCCTTGAGCTTAAGAGATGTGACGGACGCGCGGCGCGCAGGCTACACGGCACGGTCTACTGTTTTCGCTTTGGCGTCGCGCTTGAAGGCGCGCAGCGCTTCCGTCAGTTGACGCATTTCACTTTCGGGGAAAGGCCGTCGCCAGTTCCTATCGAACTCGTCGGTCGTGATGTGCCTGTGCAGGTCTCGGAGCGCGCGCCAGAAGGCGAGGCAAAGCTCCAGTTTTGAGACGCGTAGAGAAAACAGCGTCCGAGCGGCGCGCGCCAGCCTGTGATGATCCGGGTAATGTATGACCTTGAAGGAGACGCTATCGAGAGCCGCGCCGCTCGCGCTCAGCTCGAAGTCAATCTCGTCGGGCTCGCAGTTCCAGCTCACGAGGACGTTTTTGCCGCCGTCGCCGAGCAGAGCCGTGAGACCTTCTATGAGTTCGCGCAGCGAATCATAAGGCGCGTAGGCGACCGCCGTGATGAAGCTTTCGGCTCCGGCCTCCAGGCTCAAGGACATAAAACCGCTTTGCGGGCTGTTGAAGCTGACTCGGAATGATTTGTTCACGGCGTCGTCCGGTGGGTTCAATCCTGGGTCTCGTTTCTGAGGCGTTCGATGGCGCGCTCCATGGCGCGGTCACGGCGCGCGCGCAAGTCCGTCAGGTTGAGCGTGATCCTCTCGTCGGGAACAATGCCCGCTCCTTCCAGGCGGCGACCTCCGGCGGTGCGATAATCCATCTCGCTGATGTCGAGCGCGCCGCCGTCGGGCAGCGTATGGCGGCGGCGTATGGCGAGCACGCAGCCGCAGGTGGGCCCGCCGATAACGGTCGCGCGATTGCGTTCCTTGACGGTGGCGACGAATATCTCGGCGGCGCTGGAGGTTTTCTCGCTGGTGAGGATGACTACGGGGACGCGAAGCAGGGCGACCGCTTCGGCGGCGAAGAGCATGGCCGAGCGCGTTTGCGGCTCGAAGGCCGTGCGCCCCGTGCGATCCATAAAGCGGCCCAGGCTGCTCCCCTTCGGAAGAAAAGCGGAAGCGATTTCGGTCATCGCCTCGGCCTCGCCGCCGCCGTTATTGCGCAGATCGACGACGAGGCCGCGCACGTCGCGCAGTTTTCCTCTGAGCGCGCGCATGAAATCGACGGCCACCGTCTGTGTGAAAGCATCGAACTCGACGACGCCTATCTGGCCGCGCCCGCGCCGCACTCTCAAGAGCGCCGTGCGATCACGCCACTCGCGGCGCAGGGAAGTGAACCGCTCGCGGTTATCGTCGCCACGCCAGCCGACGTAAACCTTCGTATCACGCTCGCCCTCGAAAAGAGTCGCCATTGCTCGCAGGCGCGCCGCCGCGACGGTCGAAGAGCCCGCCTGTTCTTCCAGACGCCGCGCGAAGAGGGCGAGCGCCGGTTCGCCATCGACGCTCGTGATAACGTCGCCCGCGCGCATCCCGGCGCTTTCGGCTTCCGACCCTTCCTCGACCGAGACGATGACGGGCGCGCCGTTGACTTCGCGCACTGAGAGTCCGACCGAGATGGTATGCGGGTGCTGCCAGTCGAACTTTTCGTCCGGCGCATAGACGCGCGTGTGGGCGTCGCGCAGCAGCCCGACCATGCGGCGCAGCACGCCGTAGAACTCGGCACGGGTTCGCGCCCTGGCCGCCAGCGGGCGAAACTCTTCGCGCCGCGCCTGCCAGTCTATGCCGTGAAAAGAGGGATCATAATAACGATTGCGGATGGTCTCCCAAACATCGTCGAAGACCGCGAGGCGACCCTCGCGCGTCTCGGTCAAGGCGGGACGGGAATCCGTCGGGCCCACTCCCGAAGCGAGCGCGAATGCAGACGCGCCGATAAATGAGAGCGCGCACGGCAGCAGCAGTAGCAGCATAGCGAAAGACGCGGCCGAGCGCCGGGCGCAGGTGACCGAACGCCGAGCGCCGCTCGCCTGACCCTCTCCTCCGCTTTTTCTCTTTGAGAGCTTCATTGCTTTGGCGGCTTACGAAAATTATAGCGAAGAAGAACGCGCATCGGCACGGGCACGCCGCCTCGCATCGCCGGGCGAAAATGCAAGCGCCGGACGGTCTCCGTAGTCGCTTCATCGAGACCGAAACCCGCCCAGCGCACCACGTCAACGCGCCCGACTTCGCCATCCGCGCCGATCTCCGCCTGCACGTCCACGGTCGCCTCGGCTTCGATTCGCGCCGCCGTGTCCGGATATGGCGGACGCAGGCGCCTGTAGGGTTGCGGGAGGCGTAAGCCCCGTGCTTCGGCCTCTTCGTCCGAGGGCGCGTCTTCTATGACGGGCGTGCCATGTGATTGTGCAAGCGCGCGCGCATAACGCTCATCCTCCTGCGCCCGTATCATCGCCAGACCGTAACGATAGCGTCTCTCGCTGCTCTCCAACTGCGCGAAGAGAAGTTTTTCGGCCTCGACGGGGTTTTCCGCCTCAAAGCTCGGACGCTCCCACATGACGAGACGGCCCGTGCGGGCGCTGACTATAAAGACGGCGACGTAGGCTTCATAATAGACCGGGTCGGTCGAGGGAAAACGGCGAAGCGTCTGAGCATCGCCCGTGATAAAGAAGTCGCAATCAATCGCCGCCCCGAGATCGCGCGCCTCTTCGAGAGTCATGTTGAGCGAGCCCGCGTAGCCTGCGCCGCGCGCCGCCGCGCGCCCCTGTTCGCGATCCAGTAGCAGGAGTCGATCATCCGAAGAGAGCGACGACGCGAGAGCGGCTGCCGTGCGCTCGCCCGCCTCCGTCGCGCCGAAATCCAGGACGGCGACGCGCGCACGCGCCGTCTCTCGGGCGCTTAACGTCAGCGCACACGTCAACAACCAGAGGAGAAGAAAGAGGCCGCGAACTTTGACACGTTTGGACACGTCAATATTTTGATTTGAAAATACAGGGAAACGGAGACCGAAGAGCAAAGCGCACTTCTCAAACTAAAGCCTGCTGAATCCGATTCTATACTATCGGGCGCTGATTCTGACAACGATCCGAGAGAAAGGGGTCAGCGCCCGGCCCCGCTTCCGCGACGTTTCCAGAGCTTCTGTGACTGGACGCGAAGGGCGCGGTTGAATTTGCTGGATGCGTTCTCCCAGGCGATGATGGCCGTCAACTCGACCAGCGCATCGTCCGTGTAGATGCGGCGCAGACTCTGGAAAAGCTCATCCGTCACCTCGCGGCCCGTGATCGTCATCGCGTCCGCATAGCTAAGCGCCAGGCGCTCCGCTTCGCTGTAAAGCTCGTGCGTCGCATACTCCGGCAGGGCTTCTATCTTCTCGTCCGTTAGTCCAAGCTCGCTGCCCACGGCAGCATTGATGTCCTGTCAAAATTCGCAGCCGTTGAGGGACGCGACCCTCCTGTTGATGAGCGCCTGAAGTTTGCCGTCGATCAGCCCGGAGGCATCGAGGCCCGCCCACATGCCGCGCACGCCGCGAAAGATAGAGGGACGCCGCGCGTAGATCAGATGATTGAGCAGGGGCGCGCCCCACTTCTTCGTCTGCGCCTCGAAGACACGCCTCGTATAGTCGTCAATCTCGCCGCCGCTTACGTCGTCTATGCGCGCCATGCTTAACCTCACTCGTGAAAAGAAGATAGCCTTTGATTCACATCTCGCTCCAGTTTGCTCTTGCGCCTCCGCCGCCGCCCCGTCGTTCGGCCTTCAATCTCCGCTCCTGGCGGCGGCCTCCTCCTTCTCCTGCGTTTCCTTCTCCTGTGGCGGCGCGGCGCTGTGATAGAGCGCGTAGACTTCTTCCTTAACCTCGGGCGGGAAACATACGCGGTGAAGCTCGTAGCCGCGCTGAAGGCCGCGCACAGCCTCGCTCACTTCGCTGATCTCGCGTATCGAGGGGCGGGCATAGCCGTCCTCAACGTAGATACGCGCCTTCGGCTCGGCCGCGCCTTCCGCCGTGTAGTAGCTGTAGTAGGGAACGTCGCCCGCATGATCTTCTATGAAATAATATTCGGGCGCAAAGCCCGCCCGTTCGACCGCCGTGCGCGCCGCCGTTAGAAAGCTGGTGCGCTCGGCCTCCGGCATGTCCAGGTCGATGGCCTTGAAGAGACGGCGACCGATGAAGCGGCGGCTGAGGTCACTCAAGACCGTATCGCTTGCGCGCTGCCACTGCTTGATGTGAAAGATCACATCGGAATCGTCCATCTCAAGGTGTTCTTCGAGCGTGAGCGGCTGGCGGCGCAGCACCTTCTCGAAGGCGGTGCCGGGCGCGCACCAGACCTCCTCGCCCGCTTCCAGCAGTTCGAGCGCGCGGCGCAGCACGGAGCGCAGCACGGCCTCCGCCGAGCGCAGCGTGCGATGAAAGTAGACCTGTCGGAACATGTAATAGCGCGCCTGCAAATATTCCTCGACCGCGTAGAGCCCGCGCGCCGCGACGTAGATGCGGTCTCCGCTTTCGTCAATCTGAAGCGCGTTGACGATCCATTCAAGATCGAAGATGCCGTACTTGGCCCCGGTCATCAGTGAATCGCGCAAGAGGTAGTCCATGCGATCAACGTCGAGCTGCGAGGAGACGAGCTGCGCGAGCGCCGCGGGCTGGAATCTCCCCTCGATGATGCTCGCGACACGCTCGGGCAACTCCTCCGAGTAGGAGCGCAAGACCGCGCCGATCTCCGTCTCTTCGCTCAACACGGCGCGCACCGTCCAAGCCTCGTGATGAAAGCCTAAAACCTTCTCCATGACGTGCGAGAACGAACCGTGCCCGACATCGTGCAGGAGCGCCGCCGCCCGCGCCGCCGCGCGATCATCCTCCCTGATACGGAAATTCTCGCCCAGACGATCAAGAACTCTGGTCATCAGGTGAAGCACGCCCAGAGAGTGCGTGAAGCGCGAATGCTCCGCGCCCTGGTAGGTGTAGAGCGCGAGCCCCAGTTGCTTGATGCGGCGCAGGCGCTGAAATTCACGCGCGTCTATGAGGCGCACCATGAGGCGGCCCTCGGCCCCTTCGGTGCGAAGGCGAATGATATTGTGTACAGGATCGCGGTAGATGCGTTCAGACACTCGGCTCGCCAACCTTTATCATGAACCGCAAAAAGTTTTCGGCTCGCCCCTCATTCTATCACTCATTAAGGGCGGCGGCTGAAGCGAATAAAAATTTTTGTGTCCGAAAGAGAATCGCCTGCCGTAAGCCTCAGTCGCCCGGGGGACTTCAACGCAGGGCTAAGAGGCGGGCCCGCGTGCGGCGCGCACGCGAAGAAAAAAAGGGCGCTCGATCCTTAAGACCGAGCGCCCCGCGAGGAAAAGCGTCACACGACTTTGGTTAAAAGTCTGCGCGCACGCCAAGCTGAAGTGTAAAGGGAATGCCCACGGGCGGCCCGAACCCGGGCCCATAGAGCGAGATCGGTTGCAGGAAATTGCCGCCCCGTGGGCTGAAGCCGAACCTGTCCCCGAAGGAGAGATTCTCCGTATTGAACAGGTTGAAGAAGTTCATATAGGTTCTCAGCCGCAACCTCTCGCCGATTGCGAACGTCTTCTGAACGCGCAGGTCGAGGTTGAAGTAACGACCGCTGCGCTCGTCTATGTTAGTCCCATCGACCACGAAGCCGTGGCGAAGGCTGTTGACCTGGCTCTGCGTGCAGCCCGGAGTCAGAGTCCCGGCGGGCAGAGCCGTCCCGGCCACTATGGCGTCGAGAACGGAGCGCGGGTCTACGCCCTGGCAGATGCGGTCAACCGTGCGGCGTCCGTCGCCGTCGATGTCAAAATTGGCGATCGGCGAAAAGGGCCGCGAGGTGGCGAACTGCATGATGGGCGCGAGCTGGAAGTTGTAGGGCAACTCGAAGACGCCGCTGATGACGATGCGGTGGCGCTCGTCGATGCGCGACGGGCCGAACTCCTCCGGCTTGAACTGATTCTCGGGCGTCACGGCGATACCGTTGCCGGTGTAGCTGGCCGTCGGCTGACCGCCCCACGATCTCGCGTTGGAGAGGACGTAGCTGGCCGAGAACAGCGTCCGGCGCGTGCGCCGTCTGAGGGTCGTCGTCCAACTATCGAAGAACGAACGGTTGTTCGACGCGAACATGTTGATCTGCTCAAGACGACCCGCGCCGAGACCGGCCGCCACGAACGCCTGATCGAAGTAGCGCGTGCCTGCGCCGCGAACGCAGCGCGGTGACGCGGGCGTCGAGCCTGGGAAAGCCGGGTTGCAGACGTTAGCAATCAGAGGATTGATGTTCAGCACGCGATTTTCGTGGATGCCGAGCGTGTGCACGTAGTCGCTCGAAAGAACGTAATTCTCGCCGAGCTGCGTCTCAAAGCCTATCGAGAACTTCTGCACGTACGGGTCTCTCTGCGTCGGATCGTTGATGCGTCCGAAAGCGCCGGGCTCTAAGTCGGGCAGGCCCGTGACGGTTGGGCCCGGCAGCGGGTCGATGCCGAAGCGGAATGTCGCCAAAGAGGACGTGCCGACGCCGACCGCCGTGTTCGTCTGTTGCAGAAGCGTCTGGTAGATGGTCGGGTGCGTCTGCTGCAAAGAGAAGATCGTCAGATTCTGGAAGACCTGATCGTAGAAGATTCCGTATCCGCCGCGAACCACCGTGCGGCCCGTGCCCGTCACGTCGTAAGCGAAGCCGACGCGCGGTTGAAATTCCGTCCAGCTCGGCGTCGTGCGGCTCAGATCGTGGCCTGTGATGGCCTGAGCGCGCGGCTCGTTGAGCTGGCTCAAAATGTTCATCGTGCGGTTCTGAGTCTGATCGGTCAGGATGTTGACGTTCGCATCCCAACGCAGCCCCAGGTTGAGGGTCAGGCGCGGAGTGACTTTGTAGTCGTCCTGAATGTAGAGCGCTATCTGATGAAGCGGCGGCTGGGTCGTGTCGCCGTCGCCGCCCGAGAACTCAAGACGATTAATCGCGCCCGGCGTGGCGAATCCCTGCGGATAGCAGGGAACCGCCGGATTCGGACAATTGGCCGAGGGCAGATTGTTGACAATCGTCAACGGGTCGTCGAAGAAAGTGATGACGTAGCCGTTGGCGCCGAAGAGGAAAAAGCCGCCGAGACTGGTGCGGATATAGTTTGCGCCGAACTTCAAGCTGTGATCGCCGTGCAGGAGCGAGAAGTCGTCGCGGAACTGCCATTTGCGCTCGGTCGTCTGCTGCGGCACGTTCTGGTTCGCGCCCGATTGCACCGTCGGGAACTGTAGGTTCGGTGCGTCGGTGACGCCCAGGATGGCATTGCTGAAATCCTGGAACTGGAACGAGAACTGGTTCAGCTTCGACGGGCTGAACGTGTAGGTGTGATTGATGACGAAGCTGTGCAGCCGGTTGTTGTTCGTATTCCCGCCGAGGAGGTCTGCCGGGAGCGTGATGTCGAACTGGTCGTTGGGCGAATCGTTCTTCTGGAACGAGTAGCGATAGAACATAGATTGTTTGTCGCTGATGCGATTGTCAACCTTGATGCTCAGCAGCGTGTCGTTATAGGGCGTCGGGATTATCGCCGACGGCGTGATGCCGGGGATCGCTGCGATCTGCGCCAACTGATCCGGCTGGACTAAAAGATTCTGCCGCTCGCGGAAGCGCTCAATCGCTCCGAAGAAGAAGAGCTTATCGCGGATGATGCGACCGCCAAAGGAGCCGCCAAATTCCTGGCGGTTGAAATCCGGCTTCTCGCTGTTATTCTCTTTCTCAAAGAAATCCCTGGCGCGCAGAGACTGGTTGCGGAAGTTATAGAAGCCTGAACCGTGAAACTCGTTGCTGCCGGACTTGGTCACGACGTTGACCACGCCGCCCACGGAACGACCGGCTTCGGCCGTCCAGCGATGCTGCAAGACCTGGAACTCCTGTATGGATTCATAGGCGAAGTTCTGAAGCAGGGAGCCGACGACATTGTCCTTGTTGTCGCCGCCGTCAACGTTCACGTCGACCTGACGACCGTCGCCGCCGCTGAAAGCGATATTGCCGACGCGAGTTTTGGTCGGGTCGAAGTTACCGACGGGGCGCGCTTCCGGCGCGACTATCGAGAGATTAGCGAAGGTGCGGTTGATGAGCGGCAGGTTTTGAACCTCGACCGGAGTGATGTTTCTGCCAAGCTCGGAGGTGGTCGTCTCGACGAGCGCCGCATCCGAGGCCACTTCGACCGTCTCCGTGATCTCGCCCGGTTTCAACTCGATCTTGACCGTCTGTGTCGCGCCGATGTTCAACTCAAGGTCTTTGAGCAGGGCTTTACTAAAGCTCGCGGCCTCGACCGAAACCTCGTATCTTCCGGCAGGAAGTAGTGTGACGGTGAAATCTCCTGAATCATTTGTCGTTGCAGTGCGCGTCAGACCCGTGTTCTGATTGTGCACCGTGACGGTTGCGTTGGGGACGACGTTGCCGAGCGCATCGGTGACGCGCCCGGAGATGTCGCCCGTCGTCTGCTGTGACATGGCGGTTCCGGCCATCAAAGCGCATAAACCAAGAACGGCTGCGAAGTGGAGAAGAACTCCGTAGTAGCGTCTCATCACTACCTCCTAAATTTTTGCAAAAATTGCGGATACACGAAGAGCAGTTGCGGAAAACCAAAAAAAATCAGGCAACTGATATTCCACAGGCTTTACCGCCGCCGGGAGTTAAAATACTTACCAAAAACGGCGATGCGTCTGGAATCTACGCATCGCCCCATCAATCTGAATCCGAAACGTTGAATCCCCTTCCGATTTTTGGATATCCGGGCGCGGCGGCCCTCGCACAAAGCGCGCCTAACTGGCTGATAATCCTTCCTCTATCAGGCCCCGGCCAGGAGCAGGAAAATCGAAATCCAGGCCGCTTGAAACAGCACCCTTAAGAAGCAACCGCAAACCGCGCCGTAGCTGCCAAAAGCAGCAGAGCAACGGCAAGGCGTGGCGGAATCGGCGCGCGCGGCCAATCGCAGGCACGCTCTCTCTGGTCGGCGAATCCGGAGGCGGACGGGACATGACCAATCTCTCAGGGGCGGCCCTGGCCTCAAACGCAAGAGCGAGTGCGCCTTGCGTCGCGCCTGAGCGCTAAATAGGGGGGCTTCCTGAAATATGGATTAGTTACCATTTTTTTGGATAACGGAGACGCCGCGGCATCGGCGGGCTAAAGCTAAGTGCCTGAAATAATAGGAATTATTTGTGGGGGTGGGGACAGGTATGATAGTTGCTATCCGAACAACCGTCAGGAATTTAAGCAATTTCTCCAAAATCTTGTAAGAGAAAATTGTGCCGCTCGCCTGCCAAGGCAGAAAGTTCCCCGCGCTCACGGGGCTTATTAGAGGCGGCATTCCTAATTAGTGATCTAAGGTCAAAGAAAGGAATCGCCAGCATGAAAATCTCTTTGTTACAACGCTTGGCTGCCAATGGCCTCTTACGGGCTACGGCAACCTTGTTTGTACTGGTCATGTTTACAGCCCTAGCGTTTGGACAGGCTGAAACCGGCCAGATTAGCGGTACGGTGACCGACCCCAACGGCGCGGTTGTACCCGGCGCCAGTATCACCGTCAAGTCGGTGAACACGACCGCCGAACGCACCGCGACGGCCTCGGATGAAGGTGCATATACGGTCACCAACTTGCAGCCGGGCCAGTATGACGTTACGGTTCAGGCCGGAAGCTTTGAAGCCAAGACCGAGCGCGTCGAGGTAACGACCGGCGGTAAAAGGACGGTTGATATTCAGTTGGGTGTGGCGGCTGTGGCCGGAGAGGTCACAATCGCTGCCGAAGGCGGAGCCGAAGTCAATACCACCAACCAGGAATTGTCGGATGTGGTGACGGGCACGCAGCTTCGCGAGTTGCCGACACTGACGCGCAATCCCTACTCGCTCGTGCAGCTTTCGGGCAACGCGACGGACGACTCGCAGGGCTCTGGACGTGGAACGGGCTTCTCGCTCAACGGCCAGCGTTCGGCGAGCACCAACATCCTGCTCGACGGTGGTGAGAACGTAGATAACTTCACCGCGACGGTCGGACAGAGCGTGCCGCTGGATTCGGTGCAGGAGTTTCGCGTCATCACCAGTAACTTCTCTGCCGAGTACGGACGCGCATCGGGCGGTATCGTCAACGTGACGACGCGCCCCGGCACGAACGACTTTCACGGCACTCTCTATGAGTTCAACCGTGTCTCGCGCTTCGCTTCCAATGATTTTGAGAGTAATGCTCAAGGTTTACCGCGAAGCCACTTCGTACGCAACCAGTTCGGCTACTCAATCGGAGGGCCGATCCTGAAGAACAAGTTGTTCTTCTTCAACAGCACGGAATGGACGCGCGTTCGCAGCGCGGCCAATACAACCAACCTGGTTCCGACACCACAGTTGTTGCAGGCATCGGCTGCTTCGACGCAGGCGTTCTTCGCGGGCCAGTCGTTGACCACTCCGATCAACGGGGATGTATTCACGGTTGATCAAGTGCGCAGAAACCTCTGCGGCGCGGGATGCAACCCTGTGGACAACCCGAACTTCTTCACGGGCGCATTCTTCACCTTGCCGAATAATACACCGGCCTTCGGTGAAGTGAATTATACGGTTCCGGCGAATGCGGGTGCAGGCACGCCGCAGAACACGTATCAAACGGTTGTGCGCGTTGACTGGAACTGGACTGACAAGACGCAGATCTACGGACGCTACGCGCTCGAAGATCAGATCTTTCTTGAAGGCTCCAACGCTTCGAGCCCCTATGCAGGGTTCAACACGGGCGCGCTGGCCTTCAATCAGAACGCACTGCTGAACATCACGCACACGTTCTCGTCGAACTTCGTATCGCAGACCAAGCTCGTCTACAATCGCTTGAACAGCTCTCAGCCCCTGGGCGAAGCTCCTGTTCAGCCGACGCTTTACCTGCGTAGTGCGCAGACATCGCTTTTCGGTTCGCTGGTCGCTCTGCCCGGCTACCTGCCGTTTAATCCCGGCAGCGCCATCCCGTTCGGCGGCCCGCAGAACGTCGGACAGCTCTATCAGGATATGAACTACATCCGAGGCAACCACCAGTTCCGCTTCGGTGGCACCTACGTTTATATCCAGGACAATCGCGTTTTCGGTGCTTACCAGAACGCTGTGCAGACTCTGCACACCACGACCACCAGACTCGCTCTGAACAACTTTGTGGCAGGCAACGTCGCTCGCTTGCAGGTGGCCATTGATCCGCAGGGCAATTTCTTCCCCGGCTCAACCGTCACGCTGCCGCTTTCGCCGCCCGCCTTTGACCGCAGCAACCGCTACAAAGAGTGGGCGCTCTATGTTAACGATGCCTGGAGAGTTCATCCGCGCGTGACCGTCAACCTCGGCCTGCGCTACGAGTTCTACGGCGTCCAAAAGAACAAGGATCCGAATCTCGACTCCAACTTCTACTACGGCGCTGGCGACACCATCCAGGAACGCATCCGTAACGGAAGAATCTTCCGTGCCCCGGAGAGCCCTGTCGGAGCGCTGTGGCGCAAAGACCTGAACAACTTTGCTCCGCGCATCGGCTTCGCCTGGGATGTGTTCGGCACGGGCCGCACCAGCCTTCGCGGCGGATACGGTGTGGCTTATGAGCGTAACTTCGGAAACGTGACGTTCAACATCATTCAGAACGCTCCGAACTACGCTGTGGTCACAATCGATGCCGGTGCCGTTGGCTTCCCGACCATTCCGATTGACCCGAGAAACTTCGGGCCTCTGAGCGGTTCCGGTGTAAGCGTTAAATTGCCGGGCATCTTCAACGCGCGGCACGTGAACGAGAACATCCGCAACGCGTACGCTCATTTCTGGAGCGCTGCTCTAGAGCATGAGATCACGCCGGGCACGGTCGCATCGGTCGAGTACACTGGCTCGGCTGGCCGCAGCCTCTATGATCTGACCAACTCGAACCGTCGCGGTGCGGGCAACGTCTACTTCAATGATCCCGCTCCGTTCTCGCGACTCAACAATCAGTTCTACCCGCTGAACACGCGCGGTAACAATGGCCGCTCGGACTACAAGGCGCTGATCTTCTCGCTCGACAGCAGCAATCTGCGCAGCATGGGCTTGCAGTTCACGGCCCGTTACACCTTGTCCGAAGCCAAGGACAACCTGAGCACCACCTTTAGTGAGGGCGCTTATGGTTCCAACAACCTCGGCGTGCTCGATCCGTTCAATCCTGACTTGGATTATGGATATGCGGAGTTCGACGCTCGTCACAGGTTCGTCGGCAGCTTCAACTGGGAACTGCCGTGGGCAAAGAACACTACGGGACTTGCCAAGCAGGTACTGCACGGATGGGTGTTGACCGGTATCTTCAACGCTCGCTCCGGCAATCCGTTCAGCGTCTTCGACTGCACGAACGCTTTCTTTGAAGTCTGCCCGCGCCTGATTCCTCAGGGGCCGGTGAGCTTCGAGGGGCAGGTTGGAGCAGACACGGGTAATGCCAACGAGTTCGTGTTCATCGACCTGACGAACGAAGCGGCGAACGCAGGCAACTACGCTGACCCCATCACAGGGACATCGGAGTTCGGGCCGTACCCGGAGAACATGACGGCGCGCAACGCATTCCGTGGCCCAGGCTTCTGGAATTTCGATGCGGGCGTGTACAAGAACTTCAAGGTTGGCGAGCGTTTCACTGTGCAGTTCCGCAGCGAGTTCTACAACCTGTTCAACCATTCCAACTACTACGTTATCCCCAGCCTTCCCGATGTCAGCGCAGCTACGGCTGTCACGGTGAAGAAGGGATTCCCGCCCGTCACTCTGAACGAGCGGCGTAACATTCAATTAGCCCTCAAGATCATCTTCTAATTTTAGAGGATAGCCTTGATGGTATTTCGGGGAGCCTTCGGGCTCCCCTTTTTTTTACTCTTTTCGAGGCAGCACAGCATCCGGCCCTCTGCATCAGATGGTCGAGCCGGATTGATTTTTCACGTCAAATGCTGGATAAAGAATCTGCGGCCAGGAAACCATCTCTGCCGGTCTAAAACGGATTCAGCACAGGGAGAAAATACGATGCGTCCGCTATCTATGCCGTCCGGCATATATGCCAGGCCGTTCGCCGCCGCGCTCCTTTATATAATGATCCTCATTTCCGCGGCAGCAGCAGGGGCGACGCCAGCCGTAGCGGCTCAGTCGGGCCGCAAGTCGAAAGAAAAGCCTCCCGCACCACCGCCGCCAGCCGAATCATCTTCCCGCTCGACCAGATCGAGGCGGGCGACCACGCCGATACCGCCGCGCTTCAACGTCATCGTCGTCAAGTATATTCCGAGCGCGAACCTTGCTTTCTGGACAAACGAGGTCTATAGGCGCTTTGTCGAAAGACTGAGAGAGGCCGGTGATGTGGGTGTCGTGGAAGGCAAAGAGATGAACCGCAAGGAGGCCATCAACCTCTCTAAAAGCGAGGCGGGCCAAAACGCCTACGTCATCTGGCTCCAGTTGGAAGTCGATGTCGAAACGGGTGATGCGGAGAAGGCGACCGTGACGGCCATCAATCCCGGCTGCCTCTTCATCAACTATATAATGTACGCGCCCGGCAACGGGAAAGTGGAGGCGCAGGGAAAGGTCTACCAGGACGGTTATCAAACGGTCTGCGTCGGCGCGCCGAGCAGGCCGTCGCCGCTGCCCATTCCGGGGATCGGATCGAGACGCCCTTCCCCCGAATACACTATAACCAAAGCCGCGCGCGATGCGGCGGGCCGAATCCTTGACGCCCTTCATGACTGAGACCGAAGGTTGCGTGACGCGCCTGCAAGGGCGCACAATCGGCCTTTAATTAAAACATCCGGATCGCGGGTTTCCGAAACCCGTCGGTCAATGGTCAAGCACCTCAAGTAAGGTGCTCAATTTCGGATTCTTCAGGTGAGCCATGCTTTCAGTTCGTAATCGTCTCTACTTTTTAGCGCCGCTTCTGTTGCTGCTGGCCCTGTGCTTGTCGCCTCTGGCTCAAACGCCCGTACGCAAAGCGACATATATCCCTTTCGCCGATGCCCGCCCGATCCTGGAGGTTCTGGACGAGATTCTACCGGCGGAGCTAAAGGGCAAGGGGGCGGATCAACAGGCGGCTCTCTGGCCCGCCTGGGTCGCACGACGCGACAGGGAGATCCGCGCCCGCCTCGCACAGGGCGATGAGGATTCGCTCGTCAACTTTCTAATGTTCGGGACGACCTACACGAAACAGCCGCGCATCACCTCGAAACAGATAGAGGAGATCAAGCAGCAGGGAAAGCAGACTCTTGTCGAAGCGCGCGCCGCAGACCTGGCGAAAGCCCTGGCCGCACCCGGCAATAATGAGCGGCTGTTGTTCGCGCGGCTTCTGCTGGCCGAGCGAAAGCATTTGAACCCGGCGACGGCCGCCGGACAGGCCCGCGTCAAAGAGTACCTGCTCGGTGCGCTCGCGCGCGTCCTGAACGAGAATGCGGGCTATCTGAGCGCTTTGGAATCGGCGCGATTGTTGGGGAACCCGAGCGAGGAATTCGCCGAACGCTCGCGCCTCTACAGGGCGCGCGGGCTCTCTTCGGACACCTCCATCCTGCCCAACTTCGCCATCGAAGAGTCACTTAAATTGATGCAGAGCCGCGGGCTCCTGGCCGCAGGCAGCGTGCGCCGCGTAGCCATCATAGGGCCCGGGCTGGATTTTACGGATAAACAGTCCGGCTATGATTTCTACCCGCAGCAGACCATTCAACCTTTCGCCGTCATCGACACGCTCGTGCGGCTGGGCCTCTCAAAAGCGGACGCTCTGCAAGTGACGACTTTCGATCTCAGCCCGCGCGTCAACGACCATCTGGAGCGCGCCCGTCTGCGCGCGCACCGCGGGCAGAGCTACGTCGTGCAATTGCCGCGCGACCCGCAGGCGCAGTGGAAGCCCGAGACCATCAGATACTGGGAGCGGTTCGGCGACCGTATCGGAGACCCTGCGCCAGCCGTCTCCGTCCCGCAGAGCGCGGGCGAACTGAAGATTCGCGCCGTGCGTATCCGCCCCGCGGTGGTTTCCCGCATCATTCCGGTGGACACCAATATAGTATTGCAGAGGGCCGAGCTGCCGCCGTCCGAGCGCTTTGATCTGATCGTCGCCACTAATATCTTCGTCTATTACGACACGCTGGATCAGAGCCTCGCGATGGCAAACATCGAGCGCATGATGCGGCCCGGCGGAGTTATGCTGTCGAACAACGCGCTGCTTGAGCTGCCTTTCTCGCGTGTCCATTCGATCGGTTACGAGACAGTGGTTTATTCTGATCGACCGGACGATGGCGACCATATCGTATGGTATCAGCGTGCGCCCGACTAGGCGGGCGCGAAGTGGCGTTTTAAAAAAGCGGGTTGACGGCTGCGGCCTCCCGGACGCCGGATTCGTGCCGCCCTTAAGAGGGCCCGACCCCCCCGTAGGAATTAGAAAATTTCTTGCCGTCCGGACGCGCGGTCATGCAAAATTATGTGTCGCGGGAAAGCGGTTTGCGCTATACTGCCAATCGCCGACATCTCTCTTTAAAATAACAATCACCTGCCTTGGGGGCTTTGGGAAAGGAGCCTTTGAATATGATTCCCGCATCAGCCCACGCTGTTAATGTGCAGCGCGCGTGTTCGCTCTTCTGTACCGTATTGTTGGTCGCGCTGTTCGCGGCAGCGGCTCAAGCTCAATCCGCAAACGGAGGGATTGACTCCGATCCCGGCTTCGGAATGAAAAGGGGCACGAACGTCATTGATGGACGCGTCTTTCTTCCTTCGGGACAACGGGTCGAAAAACGGCTCACCGTCAGGCTCAGCAGCGTGGTCGTCGGCGAGTTCTCCACCATGACCGATAGCAACGGCGCATTCGTTTTTCGTAGATTAAGAGAGGGAACCTATTACGTTACGGTCGAGGCCGGGAAAGAGTACCTGCCCGCTTCCGAGACCGTTATCTTCTTTGATAATCGCGGGCAAGTCCAGACCGTGCAATTCGATCTCCAGTTGAAGCCGACGGATAGAAGTAAGCCCGGCGTGGTCAACGCGGCGCTGGCGGGCGTGCCCAAGGTCGCGCTCGACTATTACAAGCAGGCGCTCGAATCGGCGACGGCCGGTGACAGCAAGAAAGCCATAGAGCAGTTGAAGAGCGCCATCTCCATGTATTCCGACTTCGCCGCGGCATACAATGAGATGGGCGTGCAGTACCAGAAATTGGGCGACCTCGATAAGGCCATCGAGGCGTTTCGCTCGGGCGTCAAGATTGCGCCCGACGCCTTCGTACTGCGGCTCAACTACGGCTACGTGCTGATGCAGAAGAAGCAGTTCGTGCAAGCGGAAGCGGAACTGCGGCGCGCCCTGGAGTTGAAGCCCTCGTCGGCGACGGGCCACCTCTACTACGGAAAAGTCTTCATCAAGCTCGGCAAATACCCCGAAGCGGAAAAAGAGCTACAGCAGGTGATCAGCCTCGGCGGCGAGGATGTAATCATGGCGCACAGGTATCTGGGTGCGCTCTATATAGAGCAGAAGAAGAACGCACAGGCCGCCGAATCGCTTGAGAAATACCTGAGCCTCGCGCCGAAAGCCAAAGACGCCGATCAGGTGCGCGAGATCGTCAAGCAACTGCGCGCTCAGAAATAGAAGAGTCGGGAACATTGCGGAACCAAAACGCAGGCGGGTGAGCGCTTCAAACGAACCGCTCACCCGCCTGACTGCTTATTCTTCTTCTTCTTGCGCCCGTGGTCGCTTACTTGAACATCTTGGGGTCGATGTCCACGTTGTGACGGTACTCGCTGATCGTGCCCGTGATCGTGCCGACGGTGCTCTGCCGCAGGATGGGAGAGGTCGCAACCTGCACGAACTTGAAAGGTAATTTCACGCCGTCAACGTCCCGGAAGTCCGAAGTCTCGAAGAAGAAATCCACGGTCGTTTCATCTTCCGCGTGTGGTACCACGTCGTTCGTGAACGTGCCCATGTTCTTCTGCATGGTCAGTTTCCCGTACTCGGTGCGTATCCACATGAAATTCTGGGCATCGAAGTAGAGAACCATTGTCTCCTTGCCGCGCTTGGCTTCGACGACATAGGCATCCTGCCCTTTAATCTTTTTCATCCCCTTCGCCACGAAAGTCAGCTCGCCCGGCGCGCCGTTCAAGAGCTGGTTGTAGAGCGAGATGCTATTGAACATCAGGCCGGAAGCAACTATCTCTCGATACTTGTTTTCGATCACCGAGGCGGCGCGCTTGAACACGGGCCGGAAAACGGACTCCTTGCCGTCATAGCCTAGTTGCCAGTCGTAATCCTTAAAAACGAAGATCGCGGAGACCCGGTTGGGGGCTTCCGAAACGATTGCCATTTTGGCTTCGACCTCGTTCTCTTTTTTGACGGTTCCGATGGCGACGCGCGTTTTGAAGCGGGCGAGAGCTTCCTTACCTCCGGCGGCGGCCAGGTGCTTGCTGATTATCTCTTCGGCCGTGAGCGCCGGTTTCTTATCCTCTACGGCGGTGGCGGCGGGACTGACCAGGAGCCCGACGAGCAGCGCCAGGAGCAAAAGACCTGCGAAATGTTGTCTCATGATTTAACCCCTCCTGGCGGCTAAGTGTATAAAAAAAGCGATTGCGGCGGCAATACAAATCCCCTGTGTTTACGGGGGGCGCGCGAAGAGCGCGCGTTCGCTTCGCCGGAAGAGAGCTGCGATGAAAGGCGCGGCGCGATCAGGTCGTAAACTCTTCGAGCAGATGGCCCATCTTCTGCTTTTTCGTGCGCAGGTAATGGCCCGCCGATTCCGGCGGCTCTACTTCGATTGAGACGCGCTCGACAATCACCATCCCGGCCTCTTCGAGAGCGCGCAGCTTCAACGGATTGTTCGAGAGGACGCGCACATGGCACAAACCCAGATCGAACAGCACCTCGGCGCATTGCAGGTACTCGCGCAAATCCACGCCGAGGCCGAGGCGTTCGTTGGCCTCCACCGTGTCAGCGCCTAAATCCTGCAACGCGTAGGCGCGAATCTTGTTTATGATACCGATGCCGCGCCCCTCCTGATGCTGGTACACGATAGCGCCGCGCCCCTCCTCTTCGATCATCTCCATCGCGCGGCGAAGCTGACGCCCGCAGTCGCATTTCGTAGAGCCGAACACGTCGCCCGTCAAACACTGTGAATGAATACGCACGAGCGTCGGGATGTCAGGGCGCAGCTCGCCCTTTGATAAAACCACGAACTCCTCATCGCTCATGAGCGAACGATAGCCTATGATCTTGAACTCGCCGATCTCGGTCGGCAGCCGCGCCTCGGCCACGCGCTCGACCGACAGCTTACGCGAGGCCCACGGGCATGCCGCTGTTGCTTCTTCTTTCAAGGTGATTACTCCCTGTTACCGATCCTCCCCGGCCTCTCTACCCTTTTCGCCATACCGATTGACATGAGGCGCGCGCCGTGGCTTTCCGTAGTTGCTTCCCGCTAAGTCCGGCGTCTGACGAGGATACGCAATGATTATAAAATCAAGTGATTGCGGGCGACAAGCGAGCGGGCGCGCTTTGGGCCCTTGTGTCGTACTCGGGCCAAAGGTTTTAGCGAGTCGAAATCTTGCCGCTATCCGCCCCGGCGCGTTAAGATGACCGTGCAAAATCGGCCGTCAGGGAGACCGGACTTGTGTTCTGAAGAGGACGGCTCGAGGGCCATCGGGGTTTCCGCCTTGCGGGCGCAAACAGCCAAGTGTAATCCCTAAATCCAAAACCCACTTTGGACTGTCGTTATGGAACGCGACCGCGCGAATGAAGATACGGAGGAAACGTTGGTTCGCGTCGACGTACGCCGACCGGCGCTCGTATTCCTGCGCGGCGAGCTGCTCGCCGTTCCGATCCCGCTCGAACGCGACGAAGTGATTCTGGGGCGCGCGCTCGAAGCCAACGTGCGCGTCAACGATTCGCGCGCCTCGCGCTTGCATGCGCGCATCAACAGCGAACGCGATCCGCTGACGGGCAGCATGCGCTATCGCCTCACAGACCTGAACTCGACCAACGGCACGATACTGAACGGCAGGGTCATCACGGAGGCGTTTCTCGAAGACGGTGACAAGATAGTGATCGGCGAGCATCTCCTGCGCTTCGAGATGCTGGACGAGATCGACCGGGAGTATCAGCGCCAGATTCATCGCCTGCTGGTTCACGACGAATTGACAGGGCTCCTGACGAGCAAATCCTTCTTCTCGGAGCTGCGCCGCGAGGCCGCGCGCGCCGAGGCCGAGTCGCGCCCCTTCTGCGTGCTGATGATGGACGTGGATCATTTCAAGGAGGTCAATGATACGTACGGACACCTGGCGGGCAACGAGACGCTGGAAGAGCTGGGCGGTGTGATTACGAGCGCGCTCAGGGCCGGTGACGTGGCGGCGCGCTTCGGCGGCGAAGAGTTCGCAGCCTTCCTGCTCGACGCCGATTATGCGCAGGCGCTCATCGCCGCCGAGCGCGTGCGCCTCGCCGTCGAAGAGCACGCCTTTCCGGCGACGCGGCGCGGCTCTGCGGAAGCCGAGCGAAAGCATCACATGACGATCAGCATCGGCATCGCCTCTTTCCCGGCCGATGCGCGCGACCCCGTAGAGCTTGTCGAACTGGCGGACTCGGCGCTCTACCGTGCCAAACGAAGCGGACGCAATCGCGTCTGCGCTTACAGTCCCACGCTCGTCGCCGAAGAGGGAACACAGGCGCTTCCGTCCAGGCCGGAATAAATCTTTTGGCGGGATGCGATATCTGCTGACATGCCGCCAGGCTTCCCCTAAAGGCTTTCACCCCGGACGCGGTCACCGAAGCAGGTTTTCCCCGCTGCAAACCCTTTGCGTGAGGTGTTGGTGTGATTAAAAAAGAGTTTCTTTCCTGATCCTGCTTCTAGTTGTTCCTGTGCGGCGCGCTCGCCCGTACGGCGTCGGCTCAGCAACAGCAACAACAGCCGCAGCAGCAGGAAGCTTCTTCGCCCGCGACGACCACAAAGACAACGCAACAGGACGCGGCGGCGCGATCTTCGGCACGATCGGACGATCTCTCCGTCACTGCGAACGTGACGGCGCGCGAGCTGCGTTTCGAGGTCGTGCCCGAGCCGAAGGGCTTGTTCACAGGAAAGCCCGAGCGCAGCACCCTTTGGAAAGCGGAGCGGCATAATCTGCCACGACCCGTCGAACCCGGCGTCACCTATTGAAACATCGGCATCCAGCTAAGAAGAGTTTTGTGCAAAGCCCAGGCCGCGCGGCCTTCAGGTAAAGAGAGGGGCGCGCTCGTCCCAGCACGCGCTAATCCTCCTGGCGACGGCTTCTTTCCGATACGGCGTTTGGAAAATCTGCAACTCGCTGGCCGTGCAGGCGTGTAACTTGGGGGCGGAGACGTTTTCCGCTGGTCGGCGCGTCCGGTTGCGCCTGTTTGGTGCTCGCGTGTATGCTTTCATTATCCATTGAAGCGCAAAAAGCGCGCTTCATCGCAACCGAGTGTAAAAAAAAGAAGTCTTTGTCGCCGTGAGCGCTAATCTCAATCTAGCCAGCCAGCCTTTCCGCAATCGGGCGTTTCCGTGGACGGTCACGGGCGTAATCGCTATCGCCTCTTTCCTGGCGCTGCTCTTGATCGTCAGCCGGGCCCGTGAAACCAATCGTCAGGCCGTCCTTGTGGCGAATGACGTTAATACTCTGCGCTTGCAGGCAAACGCGCTTAAGGTTAGGGCCGATGAGGTTAAGGCCGCGCTGACGCCCGAGCAAAGACAGCTACGCGATGCCGCCGAGCTGCTCGTCGAGCGTAAGCGATTCTCCTGGTCTCGCCTCTTCGCCGATCTCGAAGCGTCTCTGCCCGGAAATGTTCGTGTGACGCGCATCAGCGTCCGCGATGTGGCTTCGCAGGGTGGTCGCACGTCGGCCGAGCTTGAGCTGCAAGTGGTCAGCAAAAACCCCAATGACGTGACCGCGATGATTAGCGACATGAGTCGCACTGCCATTTTTGACGCGACCCTGATGGCGCAGAATCTTCAGCGAGGAAGAAACGAGACGGGTACGGAATCAACCCTGCGCGTCATCTACAGACCGAGCACGGGCGCACCCTTGAGCCCTCAGGGCGGCAGCAGCAATATCGCAGCGGCTGCCGCGCCCATACGAAGCGGGGAGGCGCAATAGTAGTAGCAGCAACTCTAATGAGCGATCCGAATCTCACAGGGAAAGCCACCGATACGAAAACGCAGGGGAAGCCCTCGGGCCGAGCGCGGCGCGAACAGATTCGCGTCCACATAGACAAGCTGCGCCTTTCTCGCCAGCGGAGCATGTTCGGCCTCGCAGAGGTCGCGGGCTTTGCCGCCAGTCTGCTCCTATTAATAATCGCCGTCTTCGCCTATCTATACTTTCTGGTTCCGGCTTATTCGCGTCTCTCCGGGCTCCAACGCGAGCGTACGCTCTTGCAGGAACAGCTACGCGGCGCGCAGGAGGGTATGACGCGCAGCACGGACGCGCAGGCCACCGTCGAAGAGATAAACCTGAGCGTCGAGAGATTCGAGAACCAGCGTCTGCCTTCTCAAAATGAAGGCCGCATGAGCCTCTACACGGCTTTGAACCAGATGATTCGCAGCAATGCTCTGCGTAATACTTCGGGGCCGACCTACGTCGCGCTCGATCCCCTCGGATCAGCTCAGCAGGGTCGGGCCGCTGCCACGGCGGCCTCAAACAGACCGGGCGTCTCAAAGTGGCAGAGCTTGTTTCCGGGCATCGGCGTCAGCGTGACCGTCGAAGGGCAGTATGCGAATCTGCGGCGTTTCGTGCGCGATCTTGAGGCGAGCAATCAATTCATCGTCATCAACGGCGTAGAGCTTGAGAAGGCCAGCAATACGGACGAGGCGGCAGCAGCGGCGGCGATTGTCGCCCCTAATCCTGAAAATCCGGACGCGCCGCCCAGAGCCAAAGCTGCGCGCGGCACGCTGGTCAGCCTGCGCGTTGATCTGGCCGCTTACTTCCGGCGCGGCTCGTCTGTCGAAACAGCGCCGTCCGAAACTCGCTGAGGCGGTAACCTCTCGGAGCGACTTATGGCTTTATTTGAAGGGAAGTCTCCATCGGAGCGTAACAAGCTGATCGCGGCCATAGCGCTCGGCGCGCTCGCGCTCGTGGCCCTCTCCTACATGTTCTTCGGTTCGTCATCCAGCCCGCAGCGAACTGCGAACAACAATACGAGAAGAGAGGGCGCAACTCCGACGACGGCGGCGGGCAATAACAGAAGCGTACCGACGCCGCTACAGGTTCGCGAAGAGGCGGAACAAGTTCCGCCGACCCCGATCAACTACGCCGCGCCGCCGCCCGCCGTACCCGAAGCCGGTCGCAACATCTTCGCTTTCTATACGCCGACGCCCCCCGTGAGGCCGACACCGCCGCCGCCCGCACCATCGCCGATTCCGACTCCTCCGCTGGTTCTCTCTTCGATTTCGCCGACCAGCGTATACGCTCGCACGGGCGACTTTACGCTCGAGGTCGCGGGCGACAAATTTACGCCGCCGGTTCGCATCTACTTCGGCGACAGCGAACTCGCCACGCGCTTCATCAGCCCGCAAAAACTCACGGCGACCGTGCCCGCTCCGCTCATAGGTTACGAGGGCGAGCGCCAGGTCAGCGTGCGCACCAGCGACGGGCAGTTATTCTCGAACACGGCGTCGCTCAACGTCATGACCGCGCCCGCGCCCAACTACAGCTTTGTCGGCATCCTCGGCGATCAGCGCTACAGCGATACGGCCATCCTGAAGGACAAGAACAGTAAACAGTTGTTGAATGTGCAGCGCGGCGATGTCATCGGCGGGCGCTTTCGCGTCACCAGCATCTCGGAGCGCGAGGTGTGGCTCACGGATACGTCTCTTCATATCAAGCACACACTCGCTTTCGAGGGCGAGGGCGGGCGCGGCGGCAGCCAACCGCCCTATCAGCCTCCGCGCCCGCCCGTGGAAAGAGGTAATGAAGAACCACCGCCGGAAGAGCCGCAGCCGGAGGAGGAGGAACAGCCCTGAGCCTGTCGCGAATATGAGACGTGCTTCAATTCAAAAATCCGAGCGAGGTCGCGTGCAGCGCAATTCCCGGCGGCACGGCGAAGAGGGCTATATGCTCGTCGCGCTCCTGGCCGTGATGACGCTCATCGCGCTTATGCTCATCACGGCGGCCCCCAATTTTCGCCAGCAGGCGCAGCGCGAGCGCGAAATCGAAGCGATTTTTCGCGGCGAAGAGGTCGCTCAAGCCATTCGTCTCTACGTCCGCGCCAACGGCGGGCAACTGCCCACTTCTATGGATCAACTGCTCGAAGGCGTTCCGCGCGGCACGCAGAAAATTCAAATCCTGCGCCCCGTCGCCGCACGCGACCCGCTCACAAACGACGAGTGGCGTCTGGTCAGGCCGCGCACCCAGGACCTTATAGAATTTCAGCGCCAGGTAATGAACTACGCCGGGGGAAATGTTCCGCCGACGCGCGAACCAGGTTTGCAGCAGTACGTCACGCAGATGATGAGCCTCGTCAACACGGGAACGAGCGAGCCTGCGCCCGGAGGAGAAAGCGATTCCGATAGCGGCATCGGCCCCTTCATCGGCGTCGCCAGCCGTAGCAAACGCGATTCTATTATCAACTACTATGGTATAAGCCGCCACGACCAGTGGGTCTTCACTCCTCTCTTCCGCTGACGCGCCCGCCGACTGCGGCCCGGCCGTCCCTCTTCTACGCCGAGCGCACACCTCCTCTTCAAACACGATCAAGAGCATCATCATCCACGTCGAAGCAGTGCGCGAGTTTTGATAAACGCATCTCGACGACGACCCGATTTTGAAATTCATCGCACGCTCATCGAAGATGACGATGATCGACGCGCGCAAAAAAATATTCAGTAAGGTGAATAAGTTATTGACATCTGCTCGCTTTGAGTTTATATACCAACATGTTGTGCGCCGTTCACTCTAGGCCACAAGAAAAAAGTTGACACACTATCTTGTGGTCGCAACCACTAAACTGAAAAGGAGCAGCAACAACTTATGGCAACTAAAAAAGGTGGAAGCAAGGGCGGCTCGAAGAAGAGCGGCGGTGGCTCGAAGAAGGGCGGCGGCGGCTCGAAGAAGGGCGGCTCCAAGAAGGGCGGCTCCAAGAAGGGCGGCTCCAAGAAGAGGTAACTCCAACCCAACCGTACACGAAACAACAACAACCTTTCATCGGCGCACACAAAACTTTCGGCCACTAGGGCCTTTAACCAGGGAACGGCGAATGCTTCAAGCGAAGCACGCCGTTCCTTCTCTTTTCTTGCATGGCGGAGGGCTTCTTGGTTATGCTCGCACGTCTTCGGCTGGGTGGGAAAAATTTTATGCTATGGATTTCAGGTCATCGGGTCTGAAATTCGGTGATCGTCTTTGAGGAGGTGTCCAGAGGTGGCGCGAGAAACAGACGAGAGGCCGTGGGGGCGCTATGAAGTGTTGGAAGAAGGCAGGGGATATAAAGTTAAAATACTGGAAGTCAAACCCGGCGCGCGCTTGAGCCTGCAACGACATGCGCGGCGCGGCGAACACTGGGTCGTCGTCAACGGCACGGCCGATGTCGTCTGCGGCGAACAAAATTTACGGCTCAAGGAAGGCGAACATATACACATCCCGCCCGGAACCAACCATCGCCTCGGCAATTCGACCGATCAACCGCTCGCGCTCATAGAAGTCCAACTCGGCGACTATCTGGGCGAAGACGATATAGTGCGCCTCGAAGATGATTACAAGCGAGAGGGCAATAAATAGCGTGCTGTAAGCGGGCAAAGAAAAGCAACATCTCGTCCGGGCCACCGCTTCCATTGAAACCGTCTGCTCGTGCGCGCTCGCAAACCTTACCGGACGTTTTTCCGTATGCTTTCCGTTGCATTGGTCGAGCCGGAGATTCCGCCAAACACTGGCAACATCGCGCGCCTGTGCGCGGCGATGCGCGTCCCCCTGCACATCGTCGGCGCGACGGGCTTTCGGCTCGACGACCGCGCCGTGCGCCGCGCAGGATTAGACTACTGGCCGCAAGTCTCGCTCCACCGTCATCGAGACCTCGCCGCGCTTTGCGTGGCGCTGCCCGGTGCGCGCTTCATCTATCTGACGACTAAGGTCGAAAGGTCGTACACGGACTGGCGTTTTGAGCCTGAAGATTGCCTGGTATTTGGCCGCGAGACGCGCGGCCTGCCGGAAGAATTACTGCGTGCGAACAGCGAAAGATGCTTGACCATTCCGATGCTCAACCCGAATGTCCGCAGCCTCAACCTCGCAACCTCGGTCGCCATCGTCCTCTCAGAGGCGCTGCGGCAAACCGGCGCGTTTGAAAAGCGTTGATAAAGTCCGCCGTGGAAAGCACGACGGCCGCTCGATCAAGAGCGGTCTGGCGTCACGCCGTCACGCATTCTCCTCTCGCTTTCGTCTCGCTCCCACTGCCTTCATCCTTTAACCCGCGCATGCTAAGATGCTCGTTTGCGAATCGAGTGAGATAAAGAGACGTTTTCATCCATGTAGGGGAATATGAGTCAAGAAAGAAAAGACATACGCAACATAGCCATCATCGCGCACGTCGATCATGGCAAGACCACGCTCGTCGACGCGATGCTCCGTCAGGCCGGGACGTTTCGCGAGAACGAACAGGTCAGGGATCGCGTCATGGATTCGCTGGATCTTGAGCGCGAGCGCGGCATTACCATCATGGCGAAGAACACGGCCGTCCGCTACGGCGACGTGAAGATCAATATCGTGGACACGCCGGGACACGCCGATTTCGGAGGCGAGGTCGAGCGCGTGCTCAAGATGGTGGACGGCGTGATGCTTCTGGTCGATGCGGCCGAAGGATGTTTGCCGCAGACGCGCTTTGTGCTGCGTAAGGCTTTGGAGGCGCGATTGCCGACCATCGCCGTCGTTAATAAGATTGATCGCCATGACGCGCGCCCGGCCGAAGTGGTTGATGAGATTTACGAGTTGTTTCTCGATCTGGATGCGACCGACGAGCAGATAGAGTTTCCGATCCTCTACGCCATCTCGCGCGAGGGCGTGGCGAAGAAGGGTTTGGACGAAGAATCGCACTCCTTGCGCCCGCTCTTCGATCAGATAGTCGAAAGCATACCCGCGCCCCGCGCCCTGCGCGATGATACCTTGCAGCTACTGGTCGCCAATCTGGATTACGATTCGTATGTCGGGCGGCTCGCCATCGGCCGCATCTTCTCGGGCGAGATCGCGGTCGGCGATACGGTCGCCATAGTCGGGCGCGACGGCACTGTAGAGAAGACGCGCATTTCCCAGCTCTACGTTTTCGAGGGGCTCAAGCGCGAATCGGTCGAGAGGGCGCGCGTCGGCGAAATCGTCGCGCTCGCCGGGATCGAGAATATAGAGATCGGCGAGACGATAACGAGCGCGCTCAACCCGCAGCCGCTTCCCATCATCGCCGTCGACGAGCCGACCATCTCCATGATCTTCAGCGTGAACAACTCGCCGTTTGCCGGACGCGAGGGGCGCTTCGTCACCTCCCGGCAGATAAAGGAGCGGCTTGATAAGGAGACGCTCGGCAACGTCGCCATCCGTGTCGAGGCCACCGCGTCGCCCGAGCAGTTCAAGGTCTCGGGACGCGGCGAGCTACAGCTCGCCATCCTCATAGAGATGATGCGCCGTGAGGGCTACGAGCTTCAGGTCTCGAAACCCGAAGTCATCACGCGCGCCGAGGGCGGCAAGACTTTGGAACCCATCGAGCAGGTCGTCGTCGATTGCCCCGAAGAGTTCATAGGCGTGGTCACGGAGGCAATGGGGCGGCGCAAAGGGCAGATGATGAAGATGGTCAATCACGGGACGGGGCGCGTCCGTCTTGAATTCGAGACGCCGTCGCGCGGCCTGATCGGTTTTCGCAGCGAGTTTCTGACGGAGACGAAGGGAACGGGCCTTCTTAATACCCTGTTCCTGCGCTGGGGCGAGTGGCAGGGCGCGATCCGGGGCCGCTCCACTGGCTCTCTCGTGTCCGACCGCGCGGGCGAGACGACCACCTATGCGCTCTTCAACCTACAGGAGCGCGGAAACCTGTTCGCCCGTCCGGGGATGAAGGTCTACGAGGGCATGATTATCGGCGAGAATGCGCGCGCCGTCGATCTGGATGTCAACGCGGTCAAGGAGAAGAAGCTGACGAACATGCGCGCGGCGAGCGCCGACGAAGCCATGCGGCTCGTGCCCGTCAAAGACCTCTCGCTCGAACAGGCGCTCGAATTCATCGCCGACGATGAGCTGGTCGAAGTCACGCCGCAGACCATTCGCCTGCGCAAGCGCGTCCTGCGCGCCAACGAGCGGCCGAAGAAGAAAGAGTCTTGAAAAGTTTTATACCGGCCAGGGCCATGATTGTATGATCTACGGGGGGGAGTGCTTCGCATGAATGATACCCCGCCTGAAGTGGAAGCATTGATGCGCGCGATGATGATGACGGCCCGCTCCGGCGAGGAACGGTTCGTAATGGGACGCTGATGTTCGATGCGGCCCGCGAATTTGTTAACGCGTCGCTGCCGCAGAATCTCCCGCCAGCGTAGTTCAAGCGCAGGTTGTTCGAGCGAATTTACGGCTTCCCGCTTGAGACGGGGCTCAATCCTTCACAGGATTGATAGTCTACCGACGAACCACACTCCCATTCTCCGTCGCGTCGTCATCCTCTCCTTCGCCCTCATCATCCTTCGACGGATCGTAAATCTCGTAGCCCGTCGCGTCGTCGTAATAGTAGCGGCCCGGCTCAGGCTCGCTCGGGGCGGGCGACGGCGCGTCCCGTTCCGTTGTATCATCTCCGTGTTCGCTCATTTCCTGTCTCCCAAACGAAAACCTTATGTGCCGTTTCCTGACTTACACGGGCGCACCCTTGTTGCTGGCAGACCTATTATACCGCCCCGTCAACTCGCTGATTATGCAGAGCTATCATGCGCGCGAGCGGGCGGAGCCACTGAACGGCGACGGCTTCGGCCTCGGCTGGTACGCGCCCGACGTTGATCCGACGCCGTGCGTGCAGCGCTCTGTCACGCCCGCCTGGTCTAATCGCAACTTGCAGAACCTGGCCGCAAAAATCCGCGCCACGTCTTTGTTCGCGCACGTGCGCGCCGCCTCTCCGGGGATGGCCGTCACGGAAGCCAACGTGCATCCGTTCGCTTACGACCGCTTTATGTGGATGCACAACGGGGTGGCCGCTGGCTTTCACCACATCAAGCGGCGTTTGCGCGAGGGGTTGAAGGATGAATTTTACGATATGATTCAGGGCACGACAGACTCGGAACACGCCTTCGCGCTTTTCCTGAATTCCTTGCGCGTACCGTTCGGTGAGGTGGATGGCCCTGAGATGCGACGGGCGCTGGTGGAAACCATCGCGAGCCTGGATGAATGGACGCGCTCGGCCGGGGTGACCGAGCCCTCGTTCTACAACTTCGCCGTGACGGATGGGAATATAACGGTCGTCTCGCGCTACTCGTCGGGCGAGGGCGTGGCGGGCGCGTCGCTGCACTACTCGCGCGGCCATCGTTTTGAATGCCTGCCCGACGGCGTCTGCGACATGCACTCGGTCACGCAGGAGGCAAAGGCGCAGGCGGTCATCGTCGCCAGCGAGCGGCTGACGGATGACCCGTCGGATTGGACGCAGGTTCCGGACAATCACACCATCACGGTATTCCCGGATTTGAGCGTGAGCCTGGGTAAAATAGGCTTGTAGAGACGGCGAGCCCGTCTCCCGCGATTACGATCTCGATTCACATACAGTAAAGCTAATGCTGACGCAAAACTTTTTACGTAGACCGCTTGTCCTTACACTCGCTCTTCTTCTCATCAATCAATTCGCGTTCGCGCTGCTGGCGCAGACGCCCGCATCTCTGACCGTGCGCGACATCATGGCCGAGCCTTCGATTGCCGGGATGCGACCCGAAGGCGAAAAGATTTCGCCCGACGGTAATGCCGTGGCTTACCTGTGGAGCATGACGGGGCGCGAGCCGCGCGACCTCTATCTGGTTTCGACAGGGGGCGGTGAGCCGAGGCTGCTGGCGCGTGGCGTGGACAAGCCGCAGGAGGCGCGGCCCGAATCGGCCGCGACGCGCGACGAGGCGCGCACGGGCGAGCGCCGCGAGGAGCGCGTCATGCAGCGCGATGCCGTGCAGCAGGCGCGCGAGCAGAGCGTCAGCGGCATCGAATGGTCGCCGGATGGAAAACGGCTGCTCTTCTCAAAAGGCGGCGATCTTTACATCACGGCGAGGAGCGGCGCAACGCCTCTCAGAAGATTGACGACCACTGCCGCCGTCGAGAGCGGCGCGCGCTGGCTCAATGATTCAAGGCGCATTCTTTATCAGTCGAGCGGGCAGCTCTTCGTCATGGATGTCGATCAGGCCGCCATCATTCAATTGACGCGAGAGGGCAGCAGCGGCAGCAACAGCGCACAGCAGTCTTCCGGCGGCACGCCGATCCCCGCCGGACAATCCGTCTCCGGCGCGCAAGCCTCGAACGACGGGGCGCGTGTGGCCTACGTCGTCTCGGACACTTCAAAGCAGCGCGCTCTCTTTGTGCCCGACTACACGGGCGAGTTCGTCACCGCGCCGACCGTAAGGCGCGGCTGGGCCGAGCAGCGCGTCCAGCTCAGCGACACCGGCGGCAGCGCACAGGATCGCACGGTCGTCCTTAAATTGCCCGCCGCCGAAGGCGCTTCTTACATACGCAGTATCAACTGGACGCCCGATGATTCGTCCCTCGTCGTAGACCGCATCGACCGCGATACGAAGCGCCGCCAAATCTTTCTGGCCTCCGCAACCGACGGCGCGAGCACGCTTCTGGACGAGGAGTCAGACCCGAAGTGGGTCGCGCAGCTTTCGCGCATCGTCGAGGTCTCGCCCAAAGGCGATCAACTTCTCTTCGCATCGGAGCGCGACGGCTTTAACCATCTATACCTCGTCCCGCTCAAGCCGAAGGGCGTGGACGCCGCCGCGCAGACGGGCAGCAGCGCCGCCGCCGCCGTCAACACCGCGACCACCACAACGACCACCGGCGCCACCGCAACGACCAACACCGCCACGACCGCTCCGGGGGCCGCAACTTCCGCCGCGCGTCAAATAACTCGTGGCGCGTGGGAGGTAAGCTGGGCCAAGTGGCATTCGGACGGCGAGCGCATCATCTATTCTTCAACCGAAGACTCGACGGCCGAGCGACACCTTTACGTCGTCGGCCTGCGAGACGGCGTGCGAAAGCGGCTTCAGACCGAGAGGGGCATGAACACAGACCCGCAGCTCTCTAAGGATGGCGAAACTATCCTTTACGAGCACTCGCAGTGGAACGCGCCGAACGACCTCTACGCCCTGCGCCTGTGCGACCGCTGCCGTGAGACTCCCGCCCCTGTGCGTTTGACCGACACGGTGCCCGCGCGCTTCAAGCAGATCAGTTGGGCGCGCCCCGAGTTTATCGACTACAAGGCCAAAGACGGCAAGACGGTTCGCGCCCGTCTCTATCTGCCCGCGCGGTTCGATAGATCGAAAAAGCATCCGGCAGTCCTCTTCGTCCACGGCGCTGGCTACCTGCAAAATGTCATCAACGGCTGGAACAACTATTACCGCGAGCAGATGTTCAATCACATCCTGACCGAGCGCGGCTATGTCGTGCTCGACATAGATTACAGGGGCTCGGCCGGGTACGGTCGCGACTGGCGTACGGACGTTTATGATTATCTGGGCGGGCTGGACTTTCAGGATCACCTCGACGGCATAGACCACATCGTTAAAAACTATGCCGTCGATCCGGCTCGGATAGGGATGTACGGCGGCAGCTACGGAGGCTTCATGGCGGAGATGGCGGCCATGCGCGCTCCCGACCGCATAGCCTGCGCGGCGGCCCTGCGTCCCGTCGCCGACTGGAAAAACTATTACGCCTCGTCGCCCGTCTACACGACCGAGCGGCTCGGCTTTCCGGACAAGAACACGGAAGCCTATCGTCGCAGCTCGCCCATCACCTATGCCGGGCAACTGCGCCGCCCGCTCCTCATACTGCACGGCATGGTGGACGACAACGTGCATTTTCAGGACAGCGTGCAGTTGGTGCAGAAGCTGATCGAGCTTGGGCTGACCGACTATTTCGAGGCGATGTTTTATCCTAAAGAGAATCACGCCTTCGCGCGCCCCGAAAGCTGGACGGACGAGTACCAACGCATACTGCGTTTCTTCGACCAACATTTAAAGACCACGGCGACGGCGGCGACGACGACCGGCAGGTGACGCGCCGGGGACGAGGTTTTATCTTGCCGTCCATCAAAGCCGTGCCCATCGCAGCCTTTGAAATCTTGCGACTTGATCTGCCAAAGCTTTACCCGATCACGGATGCTCGCCTCTCCGGCCTGTCGCACGCGGAGCAGGTCGCGCGCCTCGGCGCTGGCGGCGCGACCTTCGTGCAACTGCGCGAGAAGCAGCTCTCGCCGCGCGAACTTTATCAGGAGGCTTCGGAGGCGCTGCGCGTGGCAAACGAACTTGGCGTCCGCCTGATCGTCAACGACCGCGTGGATATTGCGCTCGCCCTTCGTGCCGACGGCGTTCATCTGGGGCAGGACGACCTCGCGCCCGAGGCCGCGCGCCGTCTGCTCGGCCCTGAGGCCATCATCGGCTACTCGACGCACAATCTGGAACAGGCCGTGGAGGCCGCCCGCCTGCCCGTCGATTACATAGCCATCGGCCCCGTTTTCGCCACTTCATCGAAAGAGAAAGCGGACGCCCTAGTTGGAATGGACGAACTGCGACGCGTGCGGCGCGAAGTGGGCTCGATTCCGCTGGTCGCCATAGGCGGTATCAGTCGCGAGAACGCGCGCGAAGTGCTCGATGCAGGGGCCGACGCGGTCGCCTGTATCAGCGCATTGCTCGCCACGCCCTCCTTAATAGAAGACCGCACGCGCGAGCTTATCGGGAGCCTTCGGGCGTAAAACCCAAATAAAATCGGCCGGAAAGCAATTTTTTCTTGCGTTTGTTCATGTTATACGCCACAATGTGAGGTGTCTTTGAGCGGCATTTGCGGCCCGCTCACATCCGAAGCTTCTCCCATACTTTCCGCTTAACCCACCTTTGGATTCTTTCCTTTACCAGTGAAACGGAGCGCCATAAAGGCATGAGCTTCTTCGATTTACCGCCCATCATCGAGCGCATGTTGCTCGTCTCGGACAAAATCAGCGACCTTAATTTCAGCGTCGGGCAGCCGCCGCAGGTCGAGATCAACGGCAGGCTGACGCCCGTCTCGCCTCTGGGCTTGCAGAAATTATCGCCCTACCAGACGGAAGTGATTGCGATGACGCTGATGCAGGGCAACCCGGACGCCGCAGACCGTCTGTCGCGCACGGGCACGGCCGACTTGAGCTATAGCCTGCCGTCGCGCACGCGCTTTCGCGTCAATATTTTTCAGCAGCGCGGCTCCTACTCCATCGTCATGCGCGTTATCCCGACCGACATCCCGACCTTAAAATCGCTCGGGCTGCCCGCGCAACTGGCCGAGATCGCCGAGCTGCGCAACGGCATCGTCCTGCTGACGGGCCCGACCGGCTCCGGCAAAAGCTCAACGCTTGCGGCCGTCATAGACATCATCAACGAGACGAAGTACTACCACATCGTAACCATCGAAGACCCTATAGAATTTTTGCACCAGCACAAAAGCTCTACGATCAACCAGCGCGAGGTCGGCTCGGACACGAAGGATTTCTCTTCGGCGCTGCGCGCGGCGTTGCGCCAGGCCCCGAAGGTGATTCTGGTCGGCGAGATGCGCGACTACGAGACGACCGAGATCGCGCTCGAAGCCGCCGAGACCGGCCACCTCGTACTCTCCACGCTCCATACCATCGACGCTTCGAAATCGGTCGATCGCATCATCGGTCTCTATCCGAAGAACGAAGAGGCTGTGATTAGAACGCGGCTCGCGCAGACGTTCCGCTACATCGTTTCGCAGCGGTTGATTCCGCGCGCGGACGGGCGCGGGCGCGTGGCCGCCGTCGAGATTCTGAGATCGACGCCGCGCACGCGCGAGTACATAGAAGAGGGAGAATCCGAAGGCAAGTCGCTGCTTGACGCCATGCGCGACGGCAAGCTGGACGGGATGCAGGATTTCGATTCCATAATCCGCAGGATGATCGAGCAAAAGCTGATTACGACGGAAGACGGTCTCTCCTTCGCCACGAACCAGAACAACCTGCTGCTCGCGCTCAAAGGACTCTCCTCTTCCGAGGATTACATTCGCTCCGAAAATCAGAGCGCCCCCGTCGGCGCTCTATCCAATGATTCGATGTTAAGCATGATTGAATAAAGAGAGGAACGAAGTGCGGAGGGATGAATTAAAAGCTTTGACGGCATGGGCCAATCAAAGTTTGCTTCAACCCATTTCATCCCTCATCGCTGCCGCCCTGCGGCCCTTCGTTCCGTTCTCCTTCCGGTGAAAACTTATGATCGTTGCCTGTTCACAATGTACGACGCGCTTGCAACTGGATGACGCCAAACTTCCGTCGCGGCCGTTCACCATTCGCTGTCCGAAGTGCCAGAACATCATCAACGCGCAGCCGCCGGTTGCGACGACCGAGCAAGGGGCGCTCGCCGTCGGTGAATCTCCGGCCCTTGAGAACCCGCGATACAAGCAGCCCACGCCCGCGCCCGCTTTCAATCCGGAGCTTTCCGATGAATCGGCCGAGGTGCAAGCCTACGCGCAGCCGCAGCAGCAGCAGCAGCCGGGCGCGGCTGATACGGGCGAGGTGATGAAGATGCTGGCGACGCTCTTGCAGCGAGGCGCTTCGGGAAAAGAGAGAAGGCCGGGCGGCGCGACGCCCCTCGCCTGGGAACGCCGCACTGCGCTCGTATGTGCGACGCCCGCGTATCGAGAGGCCGTGGCCCGCGCACTGGCCCTGGAAAACTACCGCGTGTTCGTCGCAGAGGATTCGACACAGGCCATCGAGCGCATGCGTGAGGAGCACATGGACGTGGTCATACTTGAGCCGGGTTTTGATCCTGTGGAACAGGGCACGGCCTTTGTCACGCGCGAGGTCAGCATCATGCGTCCCGCCGAGCGTCGCCGTCTCTTCTTCGTTCATCTGTCCGCCTCGGCGCGCACCCTGGACGCGCACGCGGCCTTCGTCAACAACGTCAACATGGTGGTCAATCCCGCCGATATTGATATGCTGCCGCAGACGCTCGAACGCGCCCTGCGCGATTTCAGCGAACTCTATAGAGACTTCAACAACGCGTTCGGCGTCGCCGCCATTTAGCAGCGAGCCCTCTTTTTTCCGGTTTGGTTGACGATGCCGGGTGTGGCCTGTAATCTTAACGCCACATCCGGCATTCTTGCGTTCTGTGCACTCTTCGGGTCGATCGAGCAGGGGGATTATTGATGGCTTCAAACGAGAACGGTAAAAGTGGGTTGCGTGCGCCCGCGACGATAGCCGTGCACGGCGGCCTGCGAGCCGACGAGAGACCTTACGGCGCGGTCGTCTCGCCCGTCTCTCACTCGACCATCTACGGCTTCGAGAGTTTTGGCGAGATGCGTCGCTACGTGCGCGGCGAAACGTCCCAGGGTTACTTCTATTCGCGCTACTCGAACCCGACCGTGGCCGAAGTTGAAAGGAAGATCGCCGAGCTTGAGGGAGCCGAAGGCGCGGTCGTCACCGCTTCCGGGTCGGCCGCCGCTTTCGCCGCGCTCGCCGCCGAGTGCGAGGCGGGCGACGAGGTCATCGCCTGCGAGACCATCTACGGCGGTACGATCAAGCTCATGACGGAGGTGATGGGCCGGTTCGGAATCGGCGCGCGTTTTATAAGCATCGGCGACATCCCAAATCTGCCGCGTATGGTAGGGGAGCGCACGCGCGCCTTCTGGTTCGAGACGCCGACGAACCCGACCAACCGCCTCGTAGACATAGAGCAGGCGGCCGGGGCGGCGCGCGCCGCCGGTCTCTTTTCAATCACCGATAATACTTTCGCCACGCCTGTCCTACAGCGTCCGCTGGCGCTCGGGGTGGACGCCGTCGTTCACAGTGCGACCAAATATTTCGGAGGCCATTCGGATTTGACGGCGGGCGCGGTCGTCGGCAGCCGCGACTTTATAGACAGGGTGCGGCGGCTGGCGATTCTCGTCGGCGCGACGCTCGACCCGGCGGCCGCCTATCTTCTGGCGCGCGGGCTCAAGACCCTGGACGTGCGTGTGCGCGTCTCCTGCGAGAATGCTTTGCGCGTGGCGCGCGCTCTGAGCGAGCATAAAAGAGTCGCGCGCGTCTATTACTCCGGCCTTGAGGATGACCCGGATCACAAACTCGCGCGCCGCCAGATGGCCGCCTTTGGCGGCGTGCTCGCCGTCGATCTGGTTGGCGGCGAATCGGAGGTCGAAAGGCTGTTTGACCGCCTGCGACTGGTGCGCAGCGCCCCGAGCCTCGGCGGCGTGGAAACCCTTGCGAGCTATCCGCTCTATTCGTCGCACCACGGTTTTTCCGAAGAGCAGTTGCGCGCCGCTGGCGTCACGCCTGCGACCGTCCGCTTTGCCATCGGTATCGAAGCGGCCGAGGACATCATCGCCGACATTACGCAGGCGCTCGATCAGATTTGAGGAAGATCAGGCGCGGGCCGCGTTGATTCGATGAGACATCAATTCGGACGCGCGCTTCTATTTCAACCTTCGGCCGCGAGCGTTTATTATTTGTCCTATGGCACAGCAGGCGCATGCGATAAACGATACGTCGCATCATCAGCATCATCATCGTGATGGGCACACGCACGCGCATGGGCGCGCATCGCGTAGCCGCAGCCGCCTCCGGCTGGTGCTCGTGCTGACGGCGCTTTACATGCTGGCCGAGGCGTTTGGCGGCTGGTGGACGGGCTCGCTGGCGCTGCTCGCCGATGCCGGGCACATGCTGGCGGACGTAGCGGCCCTCGCCCTGGCGCTGGTCGCCATGTGGTTCAGCGCGCGGCCCGCGACCTCCAGCAAGACGTTCGGCTATTACAGGCTTGAGATTCTCGCCGCCCTCATCAACGGCGTGGCGCTCATACTGATCTCGCTCCTGATCTTCTACGAAGCCTATCACCGCCTGTCCGCGCCGCCCGCGGTCAAGAGTACGACGATGACCCTGGTGGCTGCGGGCGGACTGATCGTCAATCTGGCGTGCGCGTGGCTCCTGCACGGCGATCACGAAGAGGATTTGAACGTGCGCGGCGCGTGGCTGCACATCATAGGCGATGCGCTCGGCTCGGTCGGCGCGATCACCGCTGGCGCGTTGATGTCTCTCTACGGATGGTACACTGCCGATCCGCTCTTCAGCTTCATCATCAGCCTGCTCATCGTCTGGAGTTCCTGGAATCTGATACGCGAATCGACCAACGTGCTGCTCGAAGGCACGCCCGCGCACATCAATCTCGCGGCGGTCGAAGACGCGATACTTGAGACGCGCGGCGTCGAGGATGTTCACGACCTGCACATCTGGACTATCACCTCGGGTCGCGAGGCGCTGAGCGCGCATGTCATTCACGCCGAGACGATCTCGCAACCCGAACTCCTGAAGGAGCTGCGGGCCAAACTACACGACCGCTTCGGCGTAGACCACCTGACGATCCAGATGGAGACGCCCGAGTTCGAGGACGACACGTTCCATTTCTGCCACGCGGGCACGGCTTGCTTTCGCTCCGCGCGAGACTAAACTTGTGGGCGTTAGATGTCAGGCGTCAGTTCCTTAAAAAGTCTGTCGGTCTTATGGAGATCGGTCTTCTTCTCACGCTCGATTTGCGGGAACAGGCGGCGTTGCAAGCGGCGCTCCTGACGCGAGGCGCGCCCGTAGCCCTGGTCACACTGGCGCTGACGGGCGCGCTTCGCATAGAGACGCATGAGGAGGCGCGCAGGCTGCGTCGCTGGCTCGCGGACGAGCGCGTGACGGGCGCGACCGATTTCGCCTCGCTCAACGTCATCGAACGAAATCTGATACGCTTCGGCGTCTGAGGTTTTCACCGAAAAACTCGCCCTGATGAATATAGAACTGGGCTACGGACGCGCTTCTCTTTCACTGCGGTACGACGCGGCGCGCTTCCGTGTGCTCGCGCCCGTCGAGCGCGATGACGCGCCGCTCTCGGATGTTTTGATCGGCGAGGCTTTCGATGCTCCGCTCGCCTCGCCTCTGCTCGAAGAGATCGTTTCGCCCGGCGAGAGCGTGCTGATCGTCGCGTCGGACGCGACGCGCGCCACGGCCAGCGCGCAGATTATTCACCTGCTCGTGCGTCGCCTGATTGCGCTCGGCGTCTCTTCCAGGGACATTCGCATCGTCTTCGCGACGGGGATTCATCGCCGCGTCACCCCGGAAGAGAAGCGCGAGTTGCTGACGCCCTTCATCGTGCAGCGCATCAAGACATTCAGTCATGATGCCGTAGACGAGTCGAAGCTCGTCCCTTTGGGCACAACGGAGCGGGGCACGCAGATAGAACTCGACCGCGCGCTCGTGGAGCACGACCACGTAATCCTGACGGGCGCAATCGGCTTTCATTACTTCGCCGGGTTTACGGGCGGGCGTAAAGCCGTGTGTCCGGGGCTGGCTTCCGTGCGGACTATCGAAGCGACGCACATGCTCGCGCTCGATTTCGAGACTGGCGGGCGGCGCGCGGGCGTCGGCACGGGCCTGCTCGAAGGCAACGCGGTTCACGAAGAGTGTGAGCGCATCGCGGCCGAGGCCGCGCCCTCCTTTCTAATCAATACGGTGACGGACGGGCGCGGGCGTGCCCTGCGCGTCTACTGCGGCGATTGGCGCGCGGCCCATCGAACGGCCTGCGAAGAGTACGCTCTTGCGCATTCTCTGCCGATTGATGCGAGGCGCGCGGTTGTGATCGCCAGTTGCGGCGGAGCGCCCTGGGACATCAACCTGATCCAGGCCCACAAGACGCTCGATATGGCCGCGCACGCCTGCACGGAGGGCGGTTCGATTATTCTGGTCGCCGAATGCGCGGACGGCCTCGGTCGCCCCGATTTTTTGAAATGGTTCGAGGAAAAGGGCTCGCGCGCCCTCGCAGACCGCCTGCGCATGAGGTATGAGGTCAACGGTCAAACGGCCTGGTCGCTACTGGTCAAAGCCGAAAGCTTTCGCGTCCATCTTGTCTCCGAGCTGGCCGATGAGGATGTCAGGCGAATGCGTATGACGCCCGCGCGCACGATTGACGAAGCCCTGGCGCAAATAGACGGAGGGGCGGAAGGCTACATCATGCCGCGCGGCGCGGTCGCGCTCCCCGTCGTGGCCTGATGCGGCGGCTGCTGCTTCTGCTTCGCGCGCCCCCCAAAGGAGTGAGTGGCTAAATCAGAGAAGAAAGAGAGTCAATCAAGGTTATCGGGTAGCGCGAGTGCTGCTGTCTGCTGCTGTCTGCGTAACTGCCGCTTGTTCCGGCACCAGACGAAGAGTTCCACAAAGGATTAAGCAGGTAGTGTGGCAGATATATCCAGTAGTATGAGCCACAAACCTATTTCTTATCGGGTAATACTTAAAAAGGTCTTAAAAAGCCCCCGCTTGGTATCAGTTCTGATGGGAGTTTTCAGGAATCGGCCCCGATTTTTCGCGACCCCCGGAAGGTTTTTAGAGGCGGCGGCGAGACTGGCTGAAAGCCCGCGCATGAGTTCCCAATCGGCCCTGAACTCTTCGAGCGAAATGCGATCCTTCTCAAGCGCATTCAGGTTGGCGGAGATTTTCGCCAGCATCAACTTACAGGCCAACTCCTGATCGGAATATGTGCTCAAGATGTTATGACGGGTGATTCCCAGTGCTCTTTTTTCGCCGTAATAACTGACTACAAGAAGGGGAGCCCCGTCCGCGTCAAACGCTGGCTCGCTTTGAATCTCTAAATCCCTGAAAAAAGTCGTCACCTCTTCCTTGTCTTGAAAGAGGCCCTGAGCTATCGCGCTCTTGAGCACAGGCGCGAAGTTGGCTTTGTACCCATCCCATAATTGCCTGTCTCCGAAGAGCCTTGTTTTTTCAGCCTTTTTTCTCTCTGCGATCTCCTTGAATGTTATTTCTGTTGCGTGCTGCTCCGCTTGAGCCTTCTTAAGAAGGTATTCTTCCAAGTTGAGCTGCGCAATCCGGGGAGTGGCATATTCCCTGTACGCTTGGTGAACACTGAATCTCCCGGTGGTCAAATATGCCCCGGCAAAAACAGCATACAAGGGCGGATAGAAAACCAGAGAGGGGATTAAATACTTCTTGGATGTCAGCGCCTTCTCCGTAAAGCTTCGATTGTCGTAGCTTCTCCAAATGGGGCCTGATACCTGCGAGTACCTGGTGATATTAAAAAGACGTTGCGGCTGATCGCTGGCATAACTGGTCAGGGATTTTGCGATAGCCTTCGGAGTAGTAATCCCGAAATCGTTAATCACATCGCGGCGGGCCGCACCGGGGAAATACCTGTTGATAACCTTACGCGCGAAATCGGCACAGTTGCGAGTGAAGCTATTAAATTCGCCTTTGCCGGTTGAAGTGTTGAACTCCTTGAGGAACTGCGCGTCTTCTTCCACCGTCGTCCTGACGTTGAAGCTGTAGATGTCACGATTGAAGGCCATCGTGAGCATCGTTCTCCAGCCCCCTTCCGGCATCGTCCCGTCGGGATTGTCGGGAATGATGCTGGCTAGATATTTCCTGCGATAGTTCTCGCGCAGGAAGTTGCGCAGTTTACCGTTCGCATAAAGAGGGATGTCTCTCTCCCGCTCGACGCCGTAGAGATAGGGTATTACCGGTATCGCCATCCATTCATGAGGCGAATTTTTACTGAAATCAGGATAGTTGCTAATCACTGCACCCTGCTCTCCGGGCTGACAGAGCCTCAGTCGCGTAGGGCCATCGGCGCAGATGTTGGAGAAGTAAATAGCCGTATGCCCGGAGCCGGTGAACTCTCCGGCTACTCCGACGGATTCAAGCATGAAAAGCGAAACGTCAGCGTGTGCGGTGGTTGGAATAAACAGGAGAACAAGAGCAACCGAAAAGAGACATTTCTTCATTTTACAGCCCCCGAGGCACGGTCGTGAGAATTAAAAATAAGATAACGACTAGGGGGTTGCAGGAGAGGATATCAGCTTAATGGAAGATGGGTGCGAAGTCAATACTATTGGTGGAGGGACTGTCTAAATGAGACATGAAACCGAATCAATTAAGTTTATCGGGTAGCGCGGATGCTGTCGCCTGTCTAATTGCCGTTTGTTCCAGCACCAGACGAAGAGTTCCACAACACGGCACAGGGCACGGATTGTCTATTGATCGCCTGCGCGCTCTGGCCTACAATCGCCGGGCGCTTCTAAAGTAAGATCACAGCATGCTGAAAGAGGAGGCAAAGCTTTGAGAGTTAAAACCATAGCGACGTGCGCGGCACTAATCACCTGCACCGCCCTGAGCGTTCGTGCCCAGCAGGCGGAAAGCGGCCCCGTCGTCGAACAGCCCGTCGCGCTCAGCGCCCGTCCCGTAGCGCTTGATGCGCGCGGGCGCGAAACGCTCGGCGCGCGACTGCTGACGCCCGTCCTACAGGGCACGCCCGATTCGCCCGTCCCGAACATACGCCTGGTCGTCGAAAACATCAGCCCCTTTTTCTACGAGTACGTCTCGGGTCGGGTGACTTTCTACGACGGGCAGGGCGTTCGCTGCGGCGAGGGCTTGTTCAAGTTCGACGTGCTCGCGCCGCGCGAGCAGGCCGAGACGGATACGCCGGGCTTGCGCCTTAGCTGCACTCCCGTCGCGTGGCGCATCGTGGCGACCAACCTGCTCACGCGCACGAGCGACACTGCGAAGCCGAATGAGCCGACGCCCGCTCCGAGCGAGACCACTACGGAACCGGCTTCGCCGCCCGCGTCGCCCCTGCTGCAATTCGTCAACCTGGACATCGACGGCATAGTTTATCGCGTGCCGCTCGGGAGCACCGTCGCCGTCCCCGTCACCAGGAAGAGCATTAAAATCAACGTCAGCGCCGCGCCCTGACCGTGGCGCTCTCTCTGACGGCCCTCTTTTCGTGTGGCTTCGCTCTCCTTGACCTTCGCAACCGAAGCGGCCTAGCATGAGCGCGGAAACAGATCGGCCCCCTTAAACTCGTTAAAGTTCGTTCAGGAAGGAAGGTCACCAAGATGGCAGACGATAGCAACGATAAAAAGTGCGCCCATCCGAGTTGCAGTTGCAGGGTCTCCGGAAGCGATGACTATTGCAGCGAATACTGTAGGGATGCGGGAGATATAACGGAGATCGGCTGCAATTGCCAGCATGCGGGCTGTTCCTAAAAGTTAAGCCGAAGAGTTTGAAGGAAATCTGGCGGCGCTCTTGCGAGCTTCCGGGGCTCGCGGACGCCGCCTTTCTTCATTGCCCGCCGGTCGATGGGCGCGTTAAAGTAGCGTCAGCTTAAAACGAGATCAGTCATGAGCGGCTTAATGGAAACGAGAGCGGAAAGGGCTCGCGCCCGCACAGCGGCGTCGAGCGAACGGGTGCTGGCACTCCTGCGCGAGACGGTCGGCGCGGAGTTCGTGCTCGTCGATGCCGAGCGGGTCGAGCCCTACGCGCAGGATGCCGTAAAGGAGAAGTTTCCGCCCGAAGCGGTCGTGCTGCCGCAGACGGCCGCACAGATCGCTGACATTCTGCGGCTCGCCAACCGCGAGCGGTTTCCGGTGACGGCGCGCGGCGGCGGCGTCGGCTATACGGGCGGCGCTGTTCCCATCGAAGGCGGCATCGTCATCGGCACGGATCGCATGAACCGCATCAGGGAGATCAACGCGGATGATCTTTATGTGGTGACCGAACCGGGCGTGACCACCTATGCGCTTCAGCAGGCGGTCGAGCAGTACGGGCTTTTTTATCCTCCAGACCCGGCCTCCTATAAAAATTCTTTCATCGGCGGCAACATCGCCGAGAACGCCGGGGGCATGCGCTCGGCCAAGTACGGCGTGACAAAGCATTACGTTCTCGGCCTGGAGGTCGTCCTGCCGACGGGCGAGATTATTGTTACGGGCGGGCGCACCACGAAAAACGTTGTCGGGTTCGATCTGACCGGCCTGATGTGCGGCTCCGAAGGGATGCTCGGGATTATTACGGAAGCAACGCTCAGGCTTTTGCCGCTGCCCGAAGCGACGCGCACCGTGCGCGCGACCTTTCACTCGATGAGCGAAGCCTGCGCCTGCGTGCCGCGCTTTACGCGCGCCCGCGTCACGCCCGTCGCCATCGAAGTTCTGGATCGAAGCTCGATTGCGGCGGTCGAATCTGAGTTCGCCTTCGGACTTCCAGAGGATGCCCGTGCGCTTTTGATCGTCTCCGTTGACGGCTCAATCGAAGAGGTCGAGCGAGCGTCGCTTCTGGTAGAACAGGTTATGCGCGAGGGCGGCGGGCGTGGCCTGCTGCGCTCTTCGACGCGCGAGGAAGAGGAACGCCTGTGGGACGTGCGCCGCGCGCTTTCGCCCGCGATAAGGAAGTTCGGGACGCTCAAGCTGAATGAGGATGTCGTCGTGCCGCGCTCGCGCGTCCCCGAACTGATCGAGCGCGTCGAAGAGATAGGCCGCCGCCACAATACCTTCGTCGTCAATTTCGGACACGCGGGCGACGGCAATATTCACGTCAACTTCATGTGCGAGCGCGAGGACTCGGAGGCGGTCGCGCGCGCCCGCGCCGCCGTGCGCGATACTTTCGCCGTGGCCGTCGAGCTTGGCGGCACGATCAGCGGCGAGCACGGCATAGGCTATGTCAAAGCGCCGTACCTGGACATGGCCGTGACGGGGACGACCATAGAAACGATGAAGCGAATCAAGCACGCCCTAGATCCGCTCGGCATTCTTAATCCGGGAAAAGTATTCAGCAGCCGGTAGCCGGGCGCGCGGCTTGCAAACCCGTGCTGATCGCCGAATACCGAAATTAGTGATGACTCGAAATGATCTCGACGCTGATAGAGCTTCAACGCCTGAAACGCCTGGAGAGAACGGGCTGGACGTTGCGCGGGCTTGCGCCGGGCGCGGAGTCGGTCGCGGCGCATTCGTTTGGAGTGGCGCTCGCCGCGATGATGCTGGCCGATGAGGTGCGAACGCGCGGCGAGAGCGTAGATGTCGAACGATTGTTGAGGATGGCCCTGCTGCATGATTGGGCCGAAGCGCGCGTCGGGGATATGCCGCGCACGGGCGGCGAGTACTTCGGCGCAGAAGCCAGACGCCGCGCCGAGCGCGCCGCCTTCGATGACATCGTCGGCGGGCTGGGCCGCCGCGTCGAAACTGCCTATAGCGAGCTGCACGAGGATTACGAGCATCGCGCGAGTCTTGAGGCGCGGCTCGTCAAGGCGGCCGACATCATAGACCTGCTCGTTCAGGCGCTCGCGTTCGAGCGCGCGGGCGTGCGCGGCCTGGATGAATTTTGGGACGGCGTGGCCGAGCGCGACTTTCTACTTGAGGGCACAGCCCGCGAGGTCTTCAACGATGCGCTGCGCCTTTTATTCGAGGCGCGCGCCGAACTCAAATAGAAACCGGGGGGCGCGTGAGGGCGAATCTAAAAAAGCGGGAGTCGGCCGCCGCCCTTCGCAAATATTCAGAGCACGTATGACGGATTGGATAACGCAGCTTTTTGCTTCATTCACCTGGCGCGACATCATCATCGGAGTGGTGTTATTCGCAGTGACGTTTGTGGGCAGTCTCGCGCTGGTCTCATTCCTGCTGGTCAAGTTGCCGGACACCTATTTCCATTCCTCGCACGACCGCGAGTTCCTGGTAGACCGACACAAGGCCGTGCGCCTGGGCGGGTTGGTGATGAAGAACCTGATCGGCGCGATTCTGATTGTGCTCGGCATCATCATGTCGCTGCCGGGGGTTCCGGGCCAGGGCATTCTGACCATTCTGCTCGGCCTGATGCTGGTCGATTTGCCGGGCAAGCGCCGCTGGGAACAGAAGCTCGTCCGACGGCCCAAGGTCTTGCAAACCATCAATCAGTTGCGCAGAAAATTCGGCAAGCCGCCGCTCGTATTGGACTAGAGGCGCGCGTTGACAGCGGGCGTTCCTCTTTGTTAGCTTCCATTATTTATCGCATCCGTCCCGGAGAAAGTGTGTGTTGCCGTCACGTCGTCCGTCACATCCGTTGATGCCTGATTCATCGCCCGCGTGGCGGGCCGGAACACGCGCGCCCCTCCTGGCCCTGATCCTCCTTTCACTACTCGTCACGGCGAGCATGACGGGCTGCAAGAGCCTGTTCGGCGTTTCGCGTACGGTCGGCGTGCCGCCGCTTTTGACTCCGCTGGCCGAGGCCAATACCGCTCAGCTCATAGACGAGGTCAATCGCGTGGCCCGTGTGCGCTCGATTCGCGGAAAGGTCGATATACAGTTTCAGGATACGTCGTTCGCCGAAGCGGGACTCGCCGAAAAATACCGCACCGCCGACGGGACGCTCTTCCTTCAGCGCCCGGCACAGATTTACCTTAAGATACAGGCCCCTTTTGTCGGGACTAATATCGCTGAGATGACCTCGGACGGCGAGCATTTCCGCGTCGCCGTGTTGCAGGGCGATGATAAGTATCGGCGATTCGTGCGCGGCACGAACAACGCCACCTATCCGCAACTGGCGATGGAGGAGACCAACGACGGGCGCAGCGGCAATACCAAAATGATGAGCGAGCAGCGCGCGCGCAGCGTGCTCTCGAACCTGCGCCCGCAACACCTGACCGATGCTTTGCTCGTGCGGCCCATCCTGCCGCGCACGGATTCCGGGCTCGTCTACGCGCAGAGCGAGTTTTACCAGGAAGAGGCGAACCCTCCCTCCTCCTCAAAGTCCAGGAGCGGGCGGACGACGAGCGGCGGCGGCGGCGACGCTTCGCGGGCCGTGCGCGGCTACTACCTACTGGACGAGATAGCGCCGGGCGGCGCAACCGGCGCGCGTCTGCTCAGGCGCTTCTGGTTTGACCGCGTCGGCTCTTCGGTCAAGCTCGCGCGCCTGCAAAACTTCGACGGCGCGGGCGCGCTCGTCACTGACGTGACCTACACGGAGCCCAAGAGCTTCGGTGAATCGGGCAGCCTGTCGATGCCGTCCCGCATAGAGATAACTCGCCCGCAAGACCGCTATAAGCTGAGCGTCAGTTATCAATCGCCGGAGGCGGTCGTGATCGACCGCGAGTACCCGCCCGATGTGTTCACCCTCGAAAATAAATGGCAGTTGCCGGAACTCGACCTGGACGCGCGCCAGAGCCAGCCGGGCACTACCGGAAGACAGTGAATGGGAGAGAGAGAGGCCAGCTCAAAATAACGCGCATCTTCCCGGCGGACATCCGACCTCTGACATTATGGATAATCTGATCGCGGCCAACATCAGACAGCGTCCCATACGCTCGCTCGTCAGTATCTTGGGCGTGGCGCTCGGCGTGGCGCTGGTGATGCTGTTTACGGGGCTGGCGCGTGGGATGTCGAACGACCTCCAGCGGCGCTCCTCGAACGTGCGCGCCGAGATCATCTTTACGCGACCCGGCTCGGGAGATAACCTGACTTCTTCGACCGCCAACCTCAGCACGAAGTACGTCGAGGAGCTACAACGCGTAGAGGGCGTCGCCGCAGCCTTGCCAGCGATTCGTTATATCTACCAGGGCGGGCGCGGGTTCGGCTTCGAGCAGGTCGAGGGCGTTGACTGGGCTCCGTTCGCAACGATGAACGAGATGCGTATCACGGAAGGAAGACCGCCCGAGGCCCTGGACGAGGTAATCATAGATGAGACCAAGTCACGTAACAGCGCCTTGAAGGTCGGGAGCATACTGAAGCTCTTCGGCGATAAGCCGTATCGCGTGACGGGCATCTACGCCCCGGAATCCGGTGCGCGCGTCAAGATGACGCTCAATGCTATGCAGGATGCGCTCGAAGCTCCGGGCAAATGCACCTGGATTCTCGTCAAGTGTAAGGACGGCGTCGATCCGTCACAGGTGGCGCAGCGCATCAACACCATGATGCCGGGCAACAAGATACAGTTCACGCGCGATCTGTTTACGAGCATCGAGAAGAGCATCCCCTACCTGGGACTGTTCCTGCGCGTGCTGGTCGTTCTGGCGGCGGTCGTTAGCACCCTGGTCGTCATGCTGGCGATGTACACTACGATCACGGAGCGGACGCGCGAGATCGGGATGCTCAAGGCGATGGGCGCGTCGCGCGGCTACATCATCGGCGTTATCGAGAAGGAAGCGATCCTCATCAGCGCGCTCGGTCTCGTCGTCGGATTCACGGTCGCGCTCATCGCGGGCACTTTGATTCACAGAACCTACGGACTCATCTTCGAGTATGGCTGGACATGGGCGGCGGCGGCCGCCGCCATAGGGCTTTTGGGCGGCGCGCTCGGCGCGCTCTATCCGGCCGTCCGCGCCGCCAACCTTGACGCCGTCAGCGCTCTCTCTTACGAGTAGATGGCTGTGGGTCTCGAATCCCTCTCATACACACACTCTCTCTCTCGCTCAGAAGAAGACACCAACGGTTGTCTAAATCAGTCTTTACCATTTACTATTGACCGTTCACGATGCGAACGATTTTAAGAGCCGAAAATCTTGAGAAGGTATACCGCGTGGGCCGTGTCGACGTGGCAGCCCTGCGCGGCGTCTCTCTGGACGTGCAGGAGGGCGAGTTCCTCGCGATCATGGGGCCATCGGGGTGCGGCAAGTCCACTATGCTGCACCTTTTGGGAGGCTTGCTGACGCCGACGAGCGGGCGCATCATCATCGACGACGAAGACCTGACGGCGGCCACCGATGCCAAACGCACGGACATCCGGCGGCGTAAGATCGGCTTCGTCTTTCAGCGCTTCAATCTCTTTCCGACGCTCACGGCCGAGGGCAACCTGCGGCTTGCCGAGCGCATTCACGGCGGCAACGGCGCGGACGATCCCGAAAGGCGGCGCGAAGTCCTGCGCCTGCTCCGTCTCGAAGACAAGATGCATCACAAGCCGCTGGAACTCTCCGGCGGCGAGCAGCAGAGAGTCGCCCTCGCCCGCGCCGTCGTCACCCGCCCGGCCATCATCCTGGCCGACGAGCCGACCGGCAATCTCGATTCGGAGAACTCGGCCATCGTCCTTAACATGTTCCAGGAATTGAACTTTCGTCTGAACCAGACGATCATCATGATTACGCATAATCCGGAGGCCGCCGCCATGTGTCGCCGTATCATACAGATGCGCGACGGTCAGATCGTCCAGCCGCTCGGAAACGTCCAGATGTGACGCCGCGCTACGCGCGCGCGCCCTTCCTTTGGGGTAGACAATACCGGCCCGGTCGGGCTAAAATTCCGGGCGTGCTTGAGAAGCGTTGAAAGCCGCGCGCGAATTGGCTGGCGCCTCAGCTTTTGAGGAGTTCCTGAACCCTTTTACACGTGGGCTCTATTTTTCGCACCATCAAGGCGATTTTCTTCTGGTCTTATGGGCGCACCACCTGGCAATATGATGTCTTGTGCGCGCTCATCCTCGCCTTTATTTTCCTAACGCCACGTTCCTGGTTTGAAACCAGCGAACCTCGCAACATACCGGAGCATCAAAGCCGGTTCGACGTAGTGCTCATTAAACCCGTAAGTCCTTCTGATAATCTAGATATGGGGGAGATCGAACGCCGCGTACGAGCCCATACGGGCCGCCCCGATACTCAGGTCATAGCCGTTCGTCCCCTGAAGGACGCGCCGGGCCAGGGGGTCGCCTACGAGGTTGACATCCGATAATCATTGCTTATAATCGCCCGGATTTATCGTCTCCGGGTCGGAGGCTTGCTTTCTTGAAGGAGATTGTATGAAGAGATTTGCGACACTCGGCCTCTCCCTTGCAATTTTGGTGGCCGCAGTAGCCGTTAGTTCCCCCGTCACAGTTGGTGCACAGAGCGCGGGCCTGGTCAGCGCCTTAATCAATCGCATGGAGCGGAATAGACGGGATCTTAAGACCTTGCGCGCCGGAATCAGCATGGTCAAATATGACGCGCATCTTCGTGATGAAGACAAGCGCGGCGGCGTAGTGCTCTACGTACCGGGCCAGGGCCGCAACGCCTACGTCAGGGTCGACTGGCAGTATCCGGCCAAGGAGACCTTGGCGGTCGCCGACGGTCGGTACACGCTGTTTCGTCCGCGCCTGAACATGGCCTATCAAGGCAGCGCCGGATCGAGCCGTGCCAAGGCGGGCGGCGTCTTCGATTTCCTGAACATGTCGGGCCAGCAGATTCGCACCCGTTTCGAGCCCCTTCAGGACATCTACGAGGAGACGCTGTGGGGCAATGTTCAGACCACGCATATCAAGCTCGTGCCCAAGGGCGGCGCAAGCTACAGGTATGCAGAGGTCTGGATTGACGGCAGCGGCATGCCCGTGCAGACGAAGGTTGTCGAGAAGAACGACGATGCGACCACCGTGCGCCTGACCGACATGCAGCGCAACGCCGGTATCTCGCTCGATCAGTTCAAGCTGCAACTCGACGGGAGCGTTAAGATAGTTAAGGGCTAAGACGGGGGGCGACAGAGCCCCTTGACAATATGCGAGGAGCAAAAGGGCTCCGGTCTTAGAGGCCAGAGCCCTTTCGCTATTGGGCGGTCACAGAGTGGCAAGGGATCGGGGCGCGCCTCCTCGCCTTGCCTTTAGACGTGCGCCTCGCATATTCTTCACGGGTTGAACTCTCCTGTACGTTAAGTAAAAGGCTTTCAAACTTGAAGCGCGAGCGAGCCGGGGCTGCTCGCCAGAGACTAGATGAAGCGACGCAACTTTCTCAGGCTAAAATTGCGCGAGGCCAGTTTTATCTCGCGCGGTCTGCTTTCGACCGATCATGTGGTGCTGGCGCACATCATACCGATGCGCCGCTGCAACCTTGCCTGCGGCTACTGTAACGAGTACGACAAGGTTTCCTCGCCCGTGCCGCTCGACGTGATGAAGCGGCGTCTGGACAAGCTGGCGGCGCTCGGAACCTCCGTCATTACCATCTCCGGCGGCGAGCCCTTGATGCATCCGGAGCTTGATGAGATCGTCAATCACATCCGCAGGCACGGCATGATCGCGGGCCTCATCTCAAACGGCTACTACTTTACGCCGGAACGCATCCGTCGCCTGAACCGCGCCGGGCTCGAATACCTACAGATCAGCATAGACAACGTCGAGCCGGACGAGGTCTCTAAAAAGAGTCTCAAGAACCTGGATAAGAAGTTGCAGGATTTGGCCGAGCACGCGGAGTTTCACATCAACATAAACTCGGTGATCGGCGGCGGAATCAAGACGCCCGAAGATGCTTTGACGGTTGCGCGCCGCGCCGTCGAGCTTGGTTTTTCGACGACCGTCGGCGTCATACACGACAGCGACGGAACCCTCAAGCCGCTCTCCGATAGAGAGAAAGAGATTTTCCAGGCCGTCAAGAAGCTCGGCAATAAAGACCACGCGCGGCTCAACTGGTTTCAGGATAATATCGCCGAAGGCAAGCCCTATGACTGGCGCTGCCGTGCCGGAGCCCGCTACCTCTATATCTGCGAAGACGGGTTGGTTCACTGGTGCTCGCAGCAGCGCGGCTATCCGGGCATCGCGCTCGAAGACTACACCATGGAAGATTTCAAGCGTGAGTACAGCACGCAGAAGTGGTGCGCCCCGACCTGCACGCTGCAATGTGTGCATCAGGTCGGAATCCTCGACAACTGGCGCGACCCGCAGAAGATGCCAAGCGAGACGCAGGGCGCACATAACAGCGCACACAAAGGCAAAGACTCGGTCGGAGAGATGTTGCGCGCCGACTGATCGCGCTTGAGAGGAAGAATAAGATTCGGTGGGCCGGTGCTATCAGGCGCTGGCCCATTTTCGTTTTAACGTGCGGGAGCAGTAGTAGTAGTAGTAGCAGCAGCCCTTATACGCGCGACGCGCGCCCGCGCCTGCACGCAAAGCGCATCCGGCGGAGCCTGCGTGCAGGCGCGGGCGCTCAGGAACCTATCGTATTCAATCGCCGCTTCCGCCGTGCGACCGAGCGTGTCCAGTAGAACCCCCATGCGGTATGGAATCTGTTCGTCGGGCTCGCCCCCTCGCTCTGCGGCGCGAAACTCGGCGAGCGCCTCTTCCGCACGCCCGGCGGCGGCCAACTCTATCGCCAGCAGCTTACGCGTGTGCGGGTCGTCTTCGAGCCGTAGCGCAGCTCGGTATTCCGCGATCACTTTCGCATGCGGGCCGCGAAGCTTCGCGTTATTTGCGCGCCACAGGTGCGCATCCAGGCTCCCGTAATCCCTGTAGAAGAAGAGGGCGATAAGGGATAAACAGGCGACCAGGTAGAGCGCGGGCAATATGCGCGTCCATGATGCGGAGAGGGTGTAGGCGGCGGCCGAAGCTTTGACCGGTAGCTCAGCCGCGTGCTCCGTGGGCCCAGGCCCTTGAAGGGCTTCTCCGTCTCGGCGGCGTCTTCTTCTTCTTCTTGCGCGGGTGCGAGCGAGCAGGTAGAGCGGCAGAATGATGAACGGGAAAAAGAGCGTGCTGAGCGTCCAGGCCCACGTCCAGTAAGGTTTGAAGCCCTGACGACGCGCGCTCGCGAGCACGCCCGTTGAGAGGAGCGCCGAGAGCGTCCAGGACGCCGGGCGCATCAACTCGAAAAACTCACCGGCAGAGATTTGCCACTGGTGGCTCACCGTTATTGTTGAGAATCGGCCTCGCCGATGCTGTGAAGCTTGACGGAACGCGAGAGACCGAGGCCGGAAAGCTTGCCCGCCATCAGGACGACCATCTCGCCCTGTTGAACGATGCCGGATTCGATCAGAACTCTCTCGCCGATGCGCACCAGCTCTTCCGTCTTCTCGCACGTCGGGTGCAGCACGGGCTCGACGCCCCAGATCAGCGCCAGCTCGTTGGCGACCTCTTTCGAGGGCGTCAGCGCAACGATACGCTGTTCGGGCCGGAGCGCCGCAAGACGGCGCGCCATAATGCCGGATTCCGTAAAGACGGCGGTCGTCTTCGTGCTCAGCTCTTCGGCGGCGAAGGCGGCGGCCTCGCACAGCGCGCGACTGAAACTGCCGGACTGGCGGCCAGCCCAACGGCTGATGTCCATCGTCTCGTTCTTCCTGCCCGTCTCGGCCGATTCGATGATGCGCGCCATCGTCGCCACGGAAGCGACAGGATTCTGGCCCATCGCCGTCTCGTTCGACAGCATCAGCGTGTCGGTTCCATCCCACACGGCGTTGGCCACGTCCGACGCTTCGGCGCGCGTCGGGCGCGGGTTCGTCACCATGGATTGCAACATCTGCGTCGCTGTGATGACGACCTTGCCCTTGAGGTTAGCCTGTTCGATGATCCGCTTCTGGTAGACGGGAACCAGTTCGACGCTGGTTTCTACGCCGAGGTCGCCACGCGCGACCATCAGGCCGTCGGTGGCGGCGATGATTTCGTCCAGATGGTCTATGGCTTCGGCCTTCTCGATCTTGGCGATCAGCGGCGCGCGTCCTCCGGCGCTCTTAATGAGCGCTTTCGCCTCCGTGCAATCCTCTGCGCGCCGGACGAAGGAGAGCGCAATGTAATCGGCGTTCTGACGCACGGCCCACTGCAAATCGCGGCGGTCTTTGTCCGTCAGCGACGGGATGGGCAGCGTGACGCCCGGCAGGTTAATGCCTTTGCGCTCGCCGAGCGTGCCGCCGTTGATGACGCGACAGACGACATCCGTATCGGTCGTCCGCTCGACCCTTAGCTCTATCGCCCCATCGTCGAGCAGCAGGCGCGCGCCCGGCTTAACGTCGCGCGCCATGCTGGCGTAGTTCGTCGAGACCTCGCGCGTATCGCCCGCGACCGAGCGCGTCGTGATCGTAAAGAGCGCATTGGCTTCGAGCTGTACGGGCTGGCCACCCTTGAGCACGCCGGTTCTAATCTTCGGCCCCGAAAGATCGACGAGCACGGCCAGCGGGCGCTTCATCGTCTCGGCGGCCGCGCGAGCGCGGCGTATGCTCTCCGCGTGCTCATCCTGCGACCCGTGCGACATGTTGATGCGGACACCGTTGATGCCAGCGGCGAGCAATGCCTCAATCACGACGGACTCACGCGATGCTGGCCCGAGAGTGGCAAGAATTTTGGCTTTTCTCACAGTCATTTACACCCTCATGGTTCTCTTTTTCAGTCGGTCGCCGGGGCAGCCAGCGCCTCGCGCACGACGCGCTCAAGCTCCACGGGCATCGTGTCGTCGTAGCTGATGAAGCGTTTGACCAGTCGGCCCTTGCGGTCAAAGACGAATGCCTGCGGAATCCTGTCGTCGTCGGAGAGATATAGATTGGTCATCGCCGGATCGGGATAGCCGAGCGTGTACTGTATCCTGAATTCTTCGACGTAGGCGGGAACCTTCGCCCGGTCATCCGCGCCGCCGACGTTGAGACCGATGACCTGAAGCCCCTGCGGCCCGTAGCGCCGCTGCATCTCGACCAGATGCGGCGTCTCTACGCGGCACGGCCCGCACCACGTCGCGTAGAAGTCCAGAACGACCACCTGTCCGAGGTAATCCGAAACGCGCGCGCGCCGCGAATCGAGCAGCGTGAAGGTCTGTGCGTTGGTGGACGCGCCGCCGGAGCTGTTTACGGGCGGCATGGGTAACATGGTGCGCGGGGCGGCTGTGCCGGTGGGCGTGCCGGTCTCGGAACTGACCTGCTGCTGCTGCGGCTGGGGCGCATCGTCGCTGCACGCGGCAAACAGTAGTAGAAGCGCGGCCAGCGGCGCCAGTCGAAAGAGCACGCGTTTGTGCGGACTGAGAGGTATGCGAAAAACCAGGTGCATCCTGAAAAGGCTCCGGTTAGGGGTTGGAAACGGACGCAGGTATTCTACACGACACACGCCTTTAAAGGTAAAAGGCAGACGTGTCGAACCCCCTCAAGTCCTCGAAAGGCAGGTTTTCGCTATTAGTCTTCGGGCGCGGGCGGTGGCCTGTTCTCCTGATTCTCGGCGAATGGTTTGGTCTGGCCGGGAATGAGATACTCCTCGTTGGCCCACTTGCCGAAATCTATCAGCTTGCATCGTTCGGAGCAGAATGGGCGGTGCGGATTGTCTTGCAGCTTAACGGGCTGACCACAGTGCGGGCACTTCATAGAGAAAAGATCAGATGGTGAATGCCGAAAAGGGGAAAAATTAGATTCGAGAGCGGCGGAGGCAGCCTTTTTTTACCCTTTTGACCTCTGAAACCCCCTTTTTACTCCCCGGTAACCGCCCCGTTTCAGGCCGCTGCCAGCGATTCCGGGCGCTTGATGAGAATCTTCCTGTTAACGAAATCAATGATACCCTCGCGGCGCAACGCGTTCAAGCGCACGGTCACGCTCTCGCGGGTCGAGCCGACGATGGAGGCGATTTCACGATGCGGCAGCGGAATATCTATGAGTACGCCGCCCGTTTCGAGCACGCCGTAGCGGTTCGAGTATTCGACGAGCAGCTTTTCGAGCCGCGCCGGAATCGCATCGAGCGCAAAGTCTACGACGCGCCGCTCGGCCTGGGCACGACGTTGACCGATCAGGCGGAAGGTGTAATCATAAAGCTCGCGGTTCTCAAGCATCCCCTTTTTGAACTCCCCCACAGGAATCCGCAGGAGGCGAGAATTCTCGTAGGCGACGGCGCAGTTTTCGCGCAGGCCCGCCGCCGAATAGAGCGCCGATTCGCCGAACAGAGAGTCGCCCGACAGGATGTCTATGACGGCCTCGCGCTCGGTCGCCGCGTCGGTGCGGCAGAGCTTGACGCGGCCCCGCGCGATTGCGTAGAGCGCGTTGGCCTCGTCGCCCGCGCGATAGATGAAGCGGCGGCGGCGAATGTCGATGGCCGTCGAGCTGGCGGCGAGCCGCATCAGCAGGGCGTCGCTTAGTGCCGCCCCGAAGTCGAGTTGCCGTATAATATTGGCGCGATCTTCCAACGAGAGATCGCATGCGCGTTTATGCTGCATGGGGGTTAATTCTTGCTCCTCGTGAGGGTTAAAAAAGATTCTGCATTTCTGGTTGCGCTACCCGACTTTCGGCTTCTAATGGGAGAGCTGCCCGGATCATGCGCTGGATAATGAAATAGAAAATGTGAAGGAGACCGTTCTGGTCTTTGAGCCCGTGCGAGGCATCAAACTTTCAGTTCTTGTACGGAATTGATTTAGGTAAGCTTTTCAAAGCGAACAACAACTGATGAGCCGTCACTCTAGCATGAAGCCGCCGAAGCGCGCAAGAGCTATCTTACGTCTCGGAAAATTAATTTTATGGTAGGAAAATTCCATGTCCTCGTCGTCGATGACGACCCCGACAAGCGGATGATACTGACGGTCGCCCTGGAAATGGCCGGATACGAGGTGCGCACGGCCAACGACGGCGAGGCGGGGCTCTCGGCGGTCGAGTCTTATCAGCCCGACCTGATCGTCACGGACGTGATGATGCCGAAGATGGACGGCTACGAGCTGGCGCGAAGGGTGCGCGCCAACCCGTTGACGAGGTTCATCCCGATCATCATTCAGACGGCCGCGCGCAGCGAGGCGCAGGACGCGCGACGCGGCGCAGAGGTCGGCGCTCTAGGCTATATCACAGACCCGCTGGATATTGACCTGATGCTGGCGAGAGTGCGAACGCTGCTGGATTTCAAGGGCTATCTGGACACCTGCGAGGAGGCGGCCTTTACGGATCACCTTACGGGCCTCGCCAATCGCCGTCGCTTCGAGCGCCAACTGGAGCGCGAGGTGACGCGCACGCTCCGTTATGGCAGGCCGTTTTGCCTGCTCCTGCTCGACATAGATCATTTCAAGCAGGTCAATGACACCTACGGTCACGACGCGGGCGATGAGGCGATCAGGCAGATAGCGAAAACCTTGCAGGCCGGAACGCGCGGCATAGACCTGGCGGCGCGCATCGGCGGCGAAGAGTTCGCCGTAATCCTGACCGAGACGGGTTTTGATGGCGGCGTTGAAGTGGCCGAACGCCTGCGCCATGCGATCAAGGCCGAGGAGATTCCGACCGTCGGACGCATCACGGCCAGTTTCGGCGTCGCCGAGTTCCCGGCCTGCGCGCAAGGCGGGCGCGAACTGCTGATGGTCACCGATGCGGCGATGTACGAGGCCAAGCGACAGGGACGCGACCGCGTCGAGCGCGGCAGTTGTGCGCCAGCGGAGCCGAACCCTTCGCCCGCACTCGACGTATGATGATGAGGATGGCGATCACTAATCGGCTCAAAGGCTTAAACCGATCACCGATTACTTCTGGCGGATTACTTTTTTGTGAGGCTTAAATGATGGCGGATTACAAAGACAAGCTGGACGAGTGGCAGCGTGCGGCGAGACGCAAAGCGCGCGAGCTGGATGAGAAGTACGACATCAAGGGGCGCGTCGAAGATGGCGCGCGCGCGGCGCAGGACGCAGCCCGGCGCGGGGCCGAAACGGTGGCCCGCGAAGCCGAGCGCGCGCGAGCGGAGGCCGAACGCCTCGGCGAGGGTTTTGAGGTGGGCGACCGGGCGCGCCACGCCGCCGAAGAGGCCGCGCGACACGCGCGCGAGGCCGCCGAAGCAGCACGCCGCGCCGCCGGGACTGCCGGAGAAAAAGCGGGCGAGGCATTCAAAGGCGCTAAGAACTATTACGAGCGGGCCTCGCAGGCTTACGACCGTGGGGCGCGCGTCACGCGCGCTTCGACGGCCGCCACCAAAGGCGTCTTCAAGGCGGGCGGATGGATCAAAGAGAATCCGGGCAAGGCCGCGCTCATCATGTTCTCGCTCGGGACGGGCGTTCAACTGGGGCGGTCGTTTCCGGGCCTCGACGCCGTGCTCCTGGGCTCGCACCCGCACTGGTTCACACACTCGGCGCTGCCCGTCTACGGCCTGCGTAAAGCGAGCGAGAAGTTCGACCTCTACCTGCGCTCGCAGGAAGAGTTGATCGCTAAGGGTGAGTTGTCAAAGGCCGAGCGCGAGCGCGTCGAGTTCGAGCGCAAGATAGTCAGGTACGTCGGTGCGCCGCTTCTCGGAGCCTTTAGCTGCGCGGCCGGGGCCGCCATGTGGGCGCAGATTTTTCAGCCCGGAAGAATCACGGGCGCTCCCATCAGTTGGCTGCTCGGCGGCAATCCCGTGCTCGACGGCATCTGGCTCTTCGGTAACGGCGTCATCTGTTTCCATCAGGGCTACAAGTTCTTCATGATGGCGCTCGCTGACCAGGAGGAAGTGGCACGGGTCGTCAAGGAAATCAAGGGTTTACTGCCTGCGGGTGAAGCGGCATGATAGCTGCCAGGTGCGTCCAAGTGCCATTTTTGCGGGTCAAAAGTACAAAGACGCACGCCTGAACGCAAGCGGGGGCGTTTACCGAAAGCGTCCCCGCATCCCTCATTACCAAGTTAAAATTTTCTTACTAAGCACTATTCATTGGATAGATGCTGAGGCATTCTTTCATTATGATAAAGATGAAACATTGTCTGTTTACAGCTTTCTTACTATTGATTTCGTTTGCTGGAATTTCGTCGGCTCAAAGTCCACTCGTTAAACTTGAAGGGCAAGTTGTGTGCTGTGCCGAGTGTTGGGCGAAGGCTGACCGCACAAGGGTTGAGTACGGCACGGCGGAGGATTTGTTAAGGGCAAAGTCGTGCGTTGCAGGCGGCGACCCTACTTTACTTGCCGTCCGCGAAGGCGACCAGTTTACGCTCTATCAATTGGAGCAAGGGAAGTTTCGTCTGCCCGGAAAGGATTGGCTGGAGTATGTCGGTAAGCGCGTCGCCGTAACGGGTGCGGTGCGAAGGAAGAAAGACGCCAGCACGATTCACGTCGATACGCTCGAAGTGCTTGCGGCGAGCCTCTCGGAAAGAGAAGCCGCCGACATCTTAGGCCAGGAAGTTGATCTGACGCTCAAAGATTTGTTCGGAGTCGAGCAACGTCTAAGCTCTCTAAGGGGTCGCATCGTCGTCTTGAATTTTTGGGCGACTTACTGTGTGCCTTGCCGAAAAGAGATGCCTGACCTCGCATCTATTCAGAATGATTACGCTGCTCTAGGCGTGCAAGTCGTTGGGGCATCGGCGGACGAAGCCGAAGACCGCTCAAAGGTCTTGCAGTTCATTAAAGAGACGCGCATTAACTTTCCTATCTGGACAGGTGCAACTACAGCCGACATGATGCGCTTCGGCTTAGGCGCGGCTTTGCCTGGAACGGTCATCATCGGCAAAGACGGGCGCATTGCGAAAATCATTTCCGGCATCGTCAATCAGGCCGATTTGAAAAAGCAGATTGATGCAATGCTGGCATCAGCCGAAACTACGACAGCAAAGAAGCGAGAGAGGGAGCAGGTCGGTTCTGTTAAGGAGAAGCCGGGCGGAACATCTTCCGTTCCCTCTTGACCGCTTTGACCGGGAGAGGGTCGCGCCGTGAGCGGGACAGAACAACAGGACGCAAACAGGTGGACGTATGGCGTGCGCGTCATAGCGAACCAGATAGACCGCGCGACGTGGCGCAACACGCTGACGTATAGAGTTCACCCACGCATTACTGCCGGAATCGAGTACAACCCGCTCGCCGGGAAAGTTTCGCCTCTCGCTAACATCGTTGCGCTGACAGAAACACACAAGCGTCCGGCATTGATTTTAGGCACAAGCTCTGACCGGATAGGCACGCCCTATGGCCAGTCCTTCTATGCGACTTTTAGCAAGAGCCTGAAGCAGCAAACGGACTTACCCGTTGCGCCTTACATCGGCGTAGCTTACGGAACGTTTGAAGATAGAACCAGACTTATCGGAGGTTTGAACATCAACTTTAACGAGCGTTGGAGTTCAACGATTCTCTTTGATGGCGTGCGCGTGCACCCGACGGTGAATTACACGCGCGGGCAGCATCAATTCGGCGTGATTTTTGAGCGCGGGCGTAACCCGGGCGTAAGTTACAGTATTTCGTTCCAGGGGCCATAGAAGCATCTAAAGTGAAATTGACGCCCCCTGATCAGGGCTACAAATTCTTCATGATGGCGCTCGCGGGCGAGGAGGAAGTGGCGCGGGTCGTGCGCGAAATCAGGGGGCTGTCGCCCGCCGGGGAGGCCGCGTAAAGATTTACGGTACGCGCAGTCAACCGAAAGCTCGCGGGGCGCATCTCTAGCGATAGAGGTGCAATTCATGAAGACCCGAACCAGACGCTTCATACTCCGTCTCATCGTCGCGCTGCTGACATTCCTGATCGGCGTTTTTGCAGTAGTGATAATCCGAAGCTTCAATCCATCGGAGAGCCATCACGCGATGCCGCAGGCCAGCCGATGCAGCGGCGCTCGCGCGTGGCAAGCGCCGCCGCCCCCTGTTCCTGCGCCGAATGTTCAGGCGGTTCCCGCTCCGCGCGTCATCCTTCCGGTCTATCGCCCCGAGCTTGAGTCGAGCGCAGCGCCGCAATCGCATCGACCCGGGGCCGACCCCGTGCTGCCGTCTTTCGAGGACGAGGGTGAGGTCAAATCACAGAAAAAGGATTCGCCGCGCGCCTTACAATAAGCAGTTTCCGCGAAGGGATAAGCAGGATTTAAAAGAAACGTTGAGCGCCGGTGGGCCAGAGTGTTTTGGCCCACCGGCGCTCAACGTTTTCAGGCGATGCCTCGCCCGCGTCTTACGTGATGGTTATTGGGAAAGGCGTAAATGAGAGGGCGAAGACCAGGAGCGTGACAAGCGCGACGATGATGCGTGCTCCGTCGAGCGGCGTATCATCTTCGGGCTGAGGGTGACGCAGACGCAGCATGACGGCGAGCAGCACGGCGTATAGAAATCCGCTCGGGCTCGCGTGCCACAGCCAGCCCAGAATGGCGAGCGTCGACACAAGCGCCAATGCCGACTGGCCCAGCCACCTGTGGGCGCGCGTGCCGAAAACGGCGTAGGTGGCGTGCCCGCCGTCCAGTTGGCCCACCGGCATAAGATTGAGGCTCGTCACCAGCAGGCCGATCCACGCGGCGAAGTAAAAAGGGCCGCCCTGCGCGTTCGCCAGCTCGACGCCAAAGGCTTTTGCCATCAGGCGAAACAGCGGCGGGTCGTTCAGAATTATCACCCTGTCCGCGAGCGTCGGTGTCGTCACCGTTTGCAGCGTCAGCACGCCCGCAAGCGCGATGGGGATGGCGACTACGAAGCCCGCGAGCGGCCCGGCTACGCCGATGTCGAAGAGTGCGCGGCGCGATGGGATGGGCGATTTGATCTTGATGAACGCGCCGAAGGTTCCGGCCATGAAAAGCGGCGGCGCCGGAATAAAGAAGGGCAGCGTCGCATCGACTCCATAACGGCGACAGGCTATGTAATGCCCTGCCTCATGAGCGGTCAGGATGGCGAGCAAAGCGCCCGCGAACGTCGCTCCCTGCGCCAGCAATGCGGGGTGCATGAAAGCCTCTCGAACGATCAGGCCGACCTGTAGCAGATAGTATTCGGGCACGTATCGAAGATAGCCGTGCCACGCTTCGGGCAGAGGTATGTTCGGCTCCGGCAGCCTTGAGCTGACGAGTATGACGCCAGCAATCGTCGCCGTCATCGCCGTCAGCAGAAAAAGCGCGGCGTGCTGTCGCCATTCGCGCGCGGTCGGCAGCGCGGCGCGGCGGCGCTCCAACGCTCGCGCGTCTATGAATATCGGGGTTGAGGTGCGAATTGATTCTGACACGTTCGACTATTTACCCTCTCGAACAGACAAAATTGGCGACCGCGCCCCAAAAAATAGTTCCGGCGAGCGGTCGCCACCTCTCTTAGATGAAGAAACAGTCCGTTGACGCTGCCGCGCCGCTGCCGACTGAAAAAAATTTAATACTCCGCATCGGGCAGGCGCGGCCTCTCCTCTTCGCCCGAGCCATGATCGGCGTCATCCTCACCGCCAAAGCCGTGCGCCTGTAGTTCCTTGCCGGGCTTGAAACGGATGGTCTTGCCCGAAGGGATGGCGACCTCTTCGCCTGTGCGCGGATTGCGTCCGACGCCGCGCTTTCTGGGCTTGACGACGAAGACGCCGAAGCCGCGCAATTCAATTCGCTCGCCGCGCGTCAACGCCTCTTTCATCGAGTGGAAGAGGGCGTCGACCGCCTGTTCAGCCTTCATCTTTGGAACGCCTGTGCGTTCGGCCACACGGTTTACAATATCGAGTTTAATCACGATCTTCCGGGCCTCCGTCAATCTCTGGCTGCAAAAGGGAATTATTAATCCAAAGGCAGTACGCTTGCGACCAGATGCGATCATAGAGACGCCAATCTGTGCCTGTCAAGCTTTAGGCAGACGGACGCGCCGCTAACGCCTCTGCTTCGTTGACAAAGCGCGCGGCGCGCGGCTAACCTCAAGCGGAATGCCGAAGTGATGAACGATGACGCGAAAGCGGTCGTCACTCTCTTATTCATCATTCCGCGTTCCGATTTTATCGTTTGATCGCTATGTTTGGATTGAAGAAAAGCAGACGCGCGCCGCGCTTTGGCTCGATCACAGCCGAGGACGACCCGGACATCGAAGTGCAGAGGCCGCATCTGGCGGCGCGCCATAGCTTCTGGGCCGAATCCCGCCTGTTGCTGCGCGACCTGATAGTTGTCCTGATGGCGACCGCCCTGATGGTCGTCTTTATCGTGCAGCCCGTCAAGGTCGAGGGCACTTCGATGCTCCCGCGCCTGCACGACGGCGAGAGGATCTTCGTCAACAAGCTCATTTACTACGGCATGCCCCGGCTTGAGCGCGGCGACATCGTCGTCTTCTGGTATCCCAACGATCCGTCGAAGAGCTACATCAAGCGCGTCGTGGGCCTGCCCGGCGAAACCGTCGAGGTCAGGGAAGGGCGCGTCATGATTAACGGCAAAGTGCTGGAAGAGCCCTATCTTGACCCGCAGCTCAACCTGTCGCACATGAATCACCAGCCCGTGCTCGTCAAGGATCACTACTATTTCGTCATGGGCGACAACCGCGATCATTCGAGCGATTCGCGGTTCTGGGGATTGGTTCCCGAGAAATATATTTACGGCAAAGCGTTGTTCCGCTACTGGCCGATTGGCAGCGCGAGCATGATTACGCACGACTCGGCTTACGAATCAACGGAGCCGACGCCTGCCGCCGATAACCCGCAGCCTCCGGAACCGCCGAACATGAATGACGATCAGTAGCAGGGTCCCGGCCAGAGCAATGGCAGCAAAAGTGAATGGCGACAGCTTTTATCTATTGAACGCTCGCCATTGATCGTTGGCGCGAAAGATGATTGAGTGGTTGCGGCCATTATTGATGATGTTCTATGCGCCCGCGCGGGGTATGGATGAAGTCCGCGAGCGCGCGCCGCTTATGGGCGCAGTCCTTCTGGCGCTCGTCGTACAGGCGCTCTACTCGCTCTATACGCAGTGGCCTCATCTGAGGGGCGGCCTGGCCCTGCGCAGTGTATTCGCCCTCGTCGCTTCCGGCTTTTCACTTCTCTTCATAGCCTTCATCTTTGTCCCGATTGCGATTTTCGTGGCGAACCTGTTCGAGCGTCGCGCAGGCTTCGGGATGGTCGTGCAGCAGGAGTATGTGACGGTTCTCTCTGTCCTCTTTTATGCGTGGGCGGCGGCCGGTCTTGCTGCCTTTCCGCTGGCGATCATCGGTCGGGCGGGCGGATTCGAGGCCGCCGCGCTCGAATCCGCAAAACAGATCACGCTGTTGCAGGCGACAATGGAGGGCCTGCCGCCGGACGAGCAGCAGCGCCTCCTGAATCAGGCACTCGTCTACCTGCTCAGGGCATTGCCCGCGCTGTTTCTGATGTCGCCCCTGCCGCTGTTTGTCGGGTGGGCGGTCGTCGGCATCCGACAGGTATTCCGTATCTCTTGGTGGCGCTCCGTGGCCGTCATAGCGTTGAGCGGACTGCTGATGATCCCGGCGACGCTCCTTTTGACGCGCCTCTTCGGCTGGATATTCGTGTCGCCATTTCTCGTCCTGTTGCTCTTTCTAGTGCTGCGCGGCTACGCAGGCGAGTTGTCGCGCGCGCATCGCGCACGCGCCTCTTTCAGGCAGAACCTTGAGGCGGCGACGCTCAATCCGGCTGACGCTTCGGCCCATTACAACCTGGGCCTGATTCATCAACAGCGCAGCGAATTTGAACAGGCTATCAAGCGCTTCGAGCGCGCCATAGAGATAGACCCGGAGGAGCTGGACGCGCATTACCAGTTGGGCCGCATCGCACGCGCCGAAGGTCGGCTCGCGGACGCGATCAAGCATTTCGAGCAGGTCGTCGGGCGAGAGCAGACGCACGCGCAGCACGAAATCTGGCGCGAGATCGGCGCGACCTATCTGGCCGCGGAACAGTTCAATGATGCGCGCGACGCGCTTGAGCGCTTTCTGGCGCATCGTCCGAACGACCCCGAAGGGCTTTACCTGATGGGGCGCGCTCTCGCCGGATTGGGCCACCAGCGCGAAGCCGCCAGCTCTATGCAGGCTTGCATAGAGGCCGTCAAGACCGCGCCCGCCTACAAGTACCGAACCGAAAAGCGCTGGCTCAACGAGGCGCAACAGTTCCTGCGCTCGCAGGTATAAACGGGGATGGCGCGGGTCAGAGCCGTGCGCTCTCTCTTTTAGCGAAAGGGCCCTGACCGCGAACAAAAAAGGGCCGCTGGCAAACCGAATGAAAGAAGCAAAACCTGCGCTGCTTGCGCTTGAAGATGGTCGCTCGTTTCGCGGGCGCTCGTGGGGCGCCGAGGGCGAATCCTGTGGCGAGATGGTCTTCAACACTTCCATGTCCGGCTACCAGGAGGTCTTGACCGATCCCTCTTACGCGGGCCAGATCGTGTGCATGACGTACCCGCTGATAGGCAATTACGGCGTCAACAGCGAGGACTCGGAATCCTCAAGGCCCTGGGTCGAGGGCTTCGTCGTGCGCGAGGCGAGTCGTACGATGTCGAACTGGCGCGCCGAAGAGACGCTCGACGCCTATCTGAAGAGGTGGAACATAGTCGCCATCGATCACATAGACACGCGCGCGCTGGTGCGTCACATACGCGACAAGGGAGCGATGCGCGCCTGCCTTTCGACCGTCGAGCTGGACGCGGCGCGACTCGTGGATAAAGCGCGGAGCGCGCCCGCGATGGAGAACAGGGAACTGGCGAGCGTCGTGACGTGCAAAGAGCCCTACACCGTGGAGGCCGAGGGCGCGGAGCGTTTCCACGTCGTCTGCTACGACTTCGGCGTGAAGATGAACTCCCTGCGCGAGCTGGCGCGTATGCATTGCCGCGTCACGGTAGTACCGGCGACCACGCCCGCCGAGGAAGTCCTGGCGCTGCGTCCCGACGGCATATTTCTATCGAACGGGCCGGGCGATCCGGCCGCTATGTCCGAAGTAGTCGAAGAGGTGCGGCGCGTCGTCCGCTCGGGCACGCCCACGTTCGGCATCTGTTTCGGTCATCAACTATTGGGCCGCGCCTTCGGCGGCACGACCTACAAGCTTATGTTCGGTCATCGCGGCGGCAACCAGCCCGTCAAAGACCTGGCCTGTGGATCGGTCGAGATTACGTCGCACAACCACGGCTTCGCCGTCCAGGCCGCGAGCCTGCCGCCCGAAGTCGAGGTGACGCACATCAATCTCAACGACGACTGCGTCGAAGGGATGCGCCATCGCACGCTCCCTATATTCTCCGTCCAGTATCATCCGGAGGCCGCCCCCGGCCCGCACGATGCCGCGCACCTTTTCGGCCGCTTCCTCGAACTGATCGAGCGCACCAACGCCACCACCACCACCCCGGTTACCTGAAAAGAGCTTCTATGAAACGACCCTTTATATCCCTCCCGCTGCTGCTGCTGTCACTCGTCGCCATCGCTTTTACCTTCCTCGGAACCGGGCCGCCTCTGGCGCGCGTTTCATTCGCGCAAGGAGAAGAAGAAGCGGCGCGGCCGAAGGATGCCAGGTATTACTCGGATCAGGCGGTCAAGGCTTACAAAGAGAAAAACTATGCGGCCTATCTTGAAAACATGAAGATGGCGCTCGAATTGAGACCCAACCATCCACGGCTGATGTATAACCTGGCGGGCGCTCATGCCCTGGCGGGCAACAAGGCGGAGGCCGTCGCTTTGCTTGCGCGCGTGGCCGAGATGGGCCTGATCTACGCGGCGGACAGGGACGGCGATTTCGATTCCATCAAAGAGAGCGACGCGTTCAAGGCCGTCCTGAAGAGGTTTGAAAACAACAGGGCTCCCGTCAATCACAGCACGACGGCCTTCACCATGCGGGAAAAGGGTCTCGTCACGGAAGGCATCGCTTATGATCCCGCGAGCGAGACCTTTTACGTCAGCAGCGTGCACAAGCGAAAAATAGTGAGCATCGCAAAAGACGGCGCTGCGAAGGATTTCGCCACCGAGCGAGACGGGCTGTGGAGCGTTCTCGGGATGAAAGTCGATTCGAGACGCCGTCACCTGTGGGCCACGAGCGCCGCGATTCCGCAGATGATGAATTACAGCGAAGCGGACGCTGGCCGCGCCGCCATCTTCAAGTTCGACCTCAGGACAGGAAAGCTGCTGAAAAAATATCTGCTGCCCGGTCAACCTAAAAAGCACCTGCTCGGCGATCTGGTCATAAACTCGCGCGGTGATGTCTTTGCGACCGACAGCCTGACTCCGGCCCTTTATACGATTGAACACCGTAAGGACGACCTTGAGGCGGTGATCGAAGGCGAGCCTTTCGTCGCGGCGCAGGGGCTCGATTTTTCCCCTGACGAGAAACGGCTTTTCGTCGCAGACTATGCGAGGGGCATTTTCATCATCGATCTTCGCACCCGAAAACATTTCAATCTCAATCCCGCGCCCGGCTCAACCCTGCTCGGCATCGACGGCCTCTACCGCTATAAGCGCAGCCTGATCGCGACGCAGAACGGCACGAACCCGCAGCGCATCATACGTCTCCACCTGGATAAGAGCCTGGAGGGAGTCGAGCGGCTTGAAGTCCTCGAAGCGAACAATCCGTTGTTTGACGAGCCGACGCTCGGGGTGCTCGTACGCGACGCGTTCTATTACATTGCTAACAGCCAGTGGGGGGCCGTCGATCAGAAGGGCGCGCTTGCGCCAGCCGAGAAGCTGCGCGAGCCCGTTATCCTGAAAGTAAGATTGTGAGGTCGGAGACAGAGACCACACGCGCGCGCGCGTGCGGACTGGCGCAGAGCCTCGCGCTTTTTTTGGAAAGCTTTTGGCTACCAGCGGTGATATGCCGGATGGCCCGGCCTGACGGCGACGAAGGTTCCACGACAAGTCGCGCAGACTTTCCCGTGGGCCAACAGTTGCGCTTCGACTATCGCGCTCTGTTCGGTTGATTCGACCACGCGGGCGACGAGTTGAACAGGCTCGTCCGTCGGCGTCGGGCGCAGGAGTTTGATGGCATAATCGGCCGTCACGGTGCAGGGCGGATGCAGCGCGCCCGCGTGCCGCATCAGATGCCAGGCCGCCGCCCAGTTGGAATGACAGTCCAGCAGCGTCCCTATGATACCGCCGTTGAGCACGCCCGAAAATGCTTCGTGAAAGGGTTCCGGCTTCCACTCTGCGACGACCTCATCCTCGCCGCGCACGAAACTCCTTATATGCAATCCGCGCTCGTTGGCCGGGCCGCAGCCGAAACAGCTATTACGAGGCGCGTACTTTTCCTGAAGACTCTGCTCGGTCATCTTTAATCCCGGCTAGAAATCAATCGGGTCTCTCCAGCTTCAGCTCGCCGGAGGTAAGGTCCGGACGCGCTCGCGCCATCTGTTCCGGAGTCGTGCCCGTGGTCGGGTACTCCTCCTCCTCCGCCACGAGTTGACGGGCTGCGGGCGTCTCGGGCTCGGCAGTCGCCGGGGCGGTGACGGCATCCTCGGCAGGTTTGAGCAGGTCGGCCACAAGGCCCTCACTGCCCCTGTGTTCGAGCCAGTGACGATAGGCGACGGTCGCAATGGCGATCACCGGAATCGCCAGAAATATTCCGGTGATGCCCGCCAGCTCCGCGCCCGCCAGAATAGCCAGGATGACCGCCAGCGGATGCAGGTGTATGCCCTGCCCAATGATCCTCGGATAGATGACGTAGTCCTGTAGGATGCGCAGGATGCCTAGAAACACCAGCACCCCGACCGCCAGATTAATCGAATAAAAGCTTGAGATCGAGGTGGCGATGAAGGCCAGCGTGAGCGGCCCGACGAGCGGGATAAATTCCAGCAGGCCCGCCAGGATGCCGAGCACCAGCGGATAGGGCACACCCATCAACAGGAAGCCGATGGTGCAGATCAGGCCGATCAGAAAGCACGCCACCAGTTGCGCCCGTATGTAGGCGGCCAGAGTACTGTTGATGTCCTGAAAAAACTCGTCGCCGCGCCAGCGCCAGCGCCCGCGCGGCAACATCTGCAAGGCCGAGCGGCGAAAGCTGTCAGCATCCTTCAAAAGGAAAAAGGCGAGGATCGGAATCAAAACAAGCCAGGGCACGTAGCTCAGCGACGCGATGAAGAAGTTTCCAATCCCCTCGGTCGTATAAGCTCCGACCGTCTCGATGACGTGCGTCACGTTTCGATTGATCGCCTCACGCGCCGAGACCGGTATCTGGTAACGCGCGTAGAAGTCCTTGAGGCTATCGGCGCGGGCTCGCGCCGAGGTGAAGTAGGTCGGGGCCTGTTGCGCGAACTGCGTGATCTGAGTGCCGAGACGCGGCAACAGAAAATAGACGACGAAGCCGACCGAGCCGAAGATGAGCACATAGACGATGGCGATGGCTGCGACGCGCGGCATGATGTGCTCGCGTCCACGCAATTGAAAGGGGCGACGCACAAACTCCACGAGCGGCGCGATCAGGTAGGCGAAGAAGATCGCCAGCACGATCAGAAGTATGACGCCCGTCAGCGCGCGCAAAATCCAGAGCGCCGCGAACACCGCGAGAATGATAAAGATGACGCGCAGGATGGCGCGCGTATGCGGCCAGGATGCTTCGGCGGCGGCCACCGCTGCCGTTTCGGCGACCTGCGTCATCTCCTTTTGGTGGCTCAAAACCAGCTCCCGTTATTATTATTGTAGCCGCTCGACGAAATTCTTGACCTGCTGCTGTTCGATGGGGGACAGGTCGCGAAACTCTATGCCGAAGCTATCGGACGTGCCGTGGTGTACCACCTCGCCGTTGAGAGATAAAGCATGCTCAGCGCCCATGAGCAGCAGTCCGAGCCGGTCTCCGAGCTGCACATTGCTGTGCGCCGGTAGATGCCGCACGCGCAATCCACCCATGCTGATATCACTCGCCTCGCCGAACCCGATCGACTCGTCCAGGCTCATGTCTTGAACGGCCAGACTCATGCGCGGCGGCATCTCATAGCGCGGATACTTGCGCTTCTCACGCCACGCCAGCTCGTAATCAATATCGGCCATAGCTGCTCCTCTTTATCTATCACAAGTATCGCCTGCCGGGAAACAGCGCGGGACGAAAAAGTTTTCGCCCGTGCGCGTACGGCTTTCGCGAGCCCCGAGCCGAGCCCTGAGGCCGAGAGCCGACCCTTCAGTGTTCCACTTCGTCTTCTTCTTCGTCTTCTTCCGGTGCGGCTGCGGGCTCGCTGACGCGCGGCGCGGCGGGCTCCCAGATCAGCCCGCGCCACTCGTCGGTTGCGTCCAGCAGTTGCAGCGCGGCCAATGGATGCGCGGCGTTGCGTTCGAGCCGCAAGACCTCTGTGATGACCTTCAACTTGCGGCCCTCCTCGCCGAGCACGCTCAAGTGGACGCGGCTGCCGACATCCGGCAACTCGCGCTGCAAATGCACGAGCGCTCCTTCCGGGCCGACGTTCTCGGTCGTCCCCTCGGCGACGACGTGCGCGCCGTCGTCTCTGTCCCACTCGGCCTGCACCAGCAGCGAGGCCAGATAACGCGGGCCCGTCCTGTTCTCCGTACTGTAATATCGGGGCATAAAATCACTCTCCCTTGCAAAGCAAAAGCTGCCGAAAATTCCGCACGGGCGTGACGACTGACACTAAAGGTAAACAACTAATCGCCGCCAAAACCTTAAAACGAGCGTCGCGCGCCCGGCTTTCAAGAGTAAAAGGCTGCGGAACCCCTGGCTTCGCGGAAGGCGCCGGGGCCCGAAGCTTCGGTTTACTCCTCTTCGGCGCGTAATTTCTCAAGCACGGAGAAGTCTTCGAGCGTCGTCACGTCGCCCGCGACCGCGCCGCCCGAGGCAATCTCGCGCAAGAGGCGGCGCATGATCTTGCCGGAGCGGGTTTTCGGCAGCATGTCTGTAAAGCGTATCTCGTCGGGCCGCGCGAGCGAGCCGATCTCGCGCGCGACGTGGCGGCGCAGCTCTTCCTTGAGCGCGTCCGAAGTGTGGTGCGTTCCTTCGAGCGTGACGAAGGCGACGATGCCCGAGCCCTTGAGGTCATCGGGGCGCGCGACCACGGCCGCCTCGGCGACCGCTTCGTGCGAGACGAGCGCGCTCTCTATCTCGGCCGTCCCGAGGCGATGGCCGCTCACATTAATCACGTCGTCAACGCGCCCCATAATCCAGAAATAACCGTCCGCGTCACGCCGCGCCCCGTCGCCCGCAAAGTAAACGCCTTCGATCTCCGACCAGTAGGCTTGACGGTACCTCTCGTCGTCATTCCAGATCGTCCTCAGCATCGAGGGCCACGGACGTTTGATTACCAGATAGCCGCCCTCGTTTGCGCCGACGCTCGCGCCGCTACGGGTCATCACGTCCGCCTCTATGCCGGGCAGAGGACGCGTGGCCGAGCCGGGTTTGGTAGGCGTCGCGCCCGGCAGAGGCGCAATCATGATCGCGCCGGTCTCCGTCTGCCACCAAGTATCCACGATCGGACACAGACCCTTGCCGATGACCTCCCTGTACCACATCCACGCCTCCGGGTTGATCGGTTCGCCGACCGAGCCCAGCAGTCTGAGCGACGAGAGATCGTGCTTGAGCGGCCACTGCTCGCCCCACTTGATGAAGGCGCGAATGGCGGTCGGCGCGGTGTAAAGAATATTAACGCGATGACGCTCTATGATCTGCCAGAAACGATCCGGCTCCGGATGGTTCGGCGCTCCCTCGTACATCAAAGTGGTCGCGCCCGCCGAGAGCGGGCCGTAGACCACGTAGGAGTGGCCCGTCACCCATCCGATGTCGGCCGTACACCAGTAGAGGTCTTCGTCCTTCAGATCGAATATCCAGCGAGTCGTTAGGTGAGTTTGAAGTAGATAACCGGCGGTCGTGTGAAGGATGCCTTTGGGCTTGCCCGTCGTGCCCGAGGTGTAGAGGATAAAAAGCGGGTGCTCGCTGTCCAGCTCTTCGGCAGGGCAATCGGCGCTGACCGTCTCCATAAACTCGTGCCACCAGTGATCGCGTCCCGGCTGCATGTGTATGGGCGTGCCCGTACGGCGGACTACGATGCAGCCCTTTACGGTCGGCGTTTGCGCGAGCGCCTCGTCAACGGCGGGCTTCAATTTGACCTCAGTGCCGCGTCGCCACCCGCCGTCGGCCGTGACGACCAGCTTGCATCCGGCATCGTTGATCCTGTCTCTCAGAGAGTCGGCCGAAAAGCCGCCGAAGACGATGGAGTGCGGCGCGCCGATGCGCGCGCAGGCGAGCATTGCAATCGCAAGCTCCGGTATCATGGGCATGTAGAGCGCAACGCGGTCGCCGCGCGTCGCGCCCATGCGCTTGAGTACGTTACTGAAGCGGCAGACTTCCGTGTGAAGCTGCTGGTAGGTGAGCGTGCGCTGGTCGCCGGGCTCGCCCTCCCAGATGATGGCCGCCTTGTTGCGCCGCCACGTCTTGAGATGGCGATCCAGACAGTTGTGCGAGACGTTGATGCGGCCTCCGACGAACCATTCGGCGTGCGGCGCATCCCATTTCAAGACCGCATCCCACTTTTTGAACCAATCAAGCTCTTCGGCCATGCGCGCCCAGAAATTTTCGGGCGAAGCGGCAGCCTCGGCCGACAGCTTCTCGTACTCCTCCATAGAGCGAATCGAGGCGTTCGCCCTGAAAGCTTCCGAAGGCTCAAAGACGCGCTTTTCGTGTAGCACCGATTCGATGTTTGGTGTGACGGAAGACATAACCTTCTGATCGCCCCCTCGGCGTTTGGTGAAATGATGGCGCGCGCCAGCGCCTTTCGCGTGCCTCTCCCATAAGGACGACGGGCGCGGACGTGCATGGATGTTTCTCTGTGTACCACAGAACCGCTCGAAGCGACAACGACTGATCCACGGCGTTCGTCCGCAGCCGGAGTCGAGCCCGCCCCCGAAACCTCTTGCTTGCAGAGAGAGAATTGAGGCCGAAACTAAAAAGGCAAAGAGCGAAGAACCGCTTTTGATTCCTCGCTCTTCTCCTGTTACTGCTCGCTTTTTTTTGAGTCTTCAGGAACGCCGCTCTCGAAGTATCTCTTCTTCGGTCTTTCTCCATTTGACGCAGGCCAGTCCGAAGCAGCCTAAAGCCAGCACGCCCTCGGCGATCAATCCGCGAATCAAAGTCCCCCAGACCCCGCCCGGCTCCGGCAAAGATGTCATGTCGGGCATGCACCTGACTTTATCCATATACGGATCGGCTTTTACAGATGTTACGCTGCTCGTGCATCTGACTTTATCCATGTACGGATCGTCTTTTGTAATAGCAGCCGTGTAGACCAGGGGGTTGAGCAGCGCGGCGGTATTGTTTTCGTTTGCGATTGATGAGCCGATGACGCCGACGATCACGTAAAAGAGGACGGTCAGGGCGACTCCGGCCCAGGCTCCGATGCGAAATCGCTGCATCGCGCAATACTGTATGAAGACGGCCATCCCCGTCACGGTGAAGGTAAAGCAGGCGGCGATGGCCGCAAGCTGAATACCCGCCGGTACGCTTTGCCCGTAAGGGGCCGCGTAGGTGTGAAAGCTGGCCCATAGAGCCGCGAGGCCAGCCAGAGAGATGCCCAGGGCCACCAGAAATGTGGTCATGGCGTTCTTGATCTCCTGCCGCTGAAACAGCGCAAGCTCGTCCTGGCCTGCGCTCCACCACTCGCGCAAACGCCCGCGACCGAGCGCCGAGCTTCCGGCCAGAATCATCAAAGCGATCCAGTTCAGCACCAGATAAAGGATGAGACGCGCGACCGGCGGATTCTCGAATATATCCCGCCGGTAGGCCGCCGGGCTGTAACCGCCCCATAAGAGACCCGCGACCACGGCCTCGGCGGAAGCGAAAAAGAGCCACGCGGGCCAGGGGCGCACGGGGATAAGCTGGCTCACCTTGATGCGCCGCACCGTCCCTGCAAAGGCCCACACCGCTATGAAAATCATGATGTCCAGAATGACTATATAAGGCTCCAGCTCGACCCCGTAAAAATTCCAGCGGTCAAATATGCCGCCTGAATAAAATTGGTGGTCGAAAAATCTATAGAGCGCGATTGCCGTGAGCGCGCCCGCGCCGCCGACAGCCGGGCCGATCAGCAATCCGCCGCGCACAAACCTATCGCCCGGCCCCGAAAGCGCCGCCGAGATAAAGAGCCCGACAGCCTGACAACATAAACCTCCGACCAGCAGAAAGAGACTGACCCGCACAAATTGCGCCGGGTCTGCCTCGCCCGTGATGGCCGCGATCAGGAATAGAGGGAAGATGAGGGCGGCTATGAAATAGCCTACGAGGCCGCTGCCGATAAATTTTCCGACCGCCAGCCGGAAGGGCGACAGCAGAACCATCTGCTGAAAAAGAGAGGTGCCGCGCACCTTCTCCTGTATGAAAGAGAGGGCGGCCGTTGCGGGCACGAGGACGAACAGCAGTGCGAAGAGCACGAGCGTCAGTACCCAGTAGATAGAGCGGCCGAAATATGCGAGCCGCGCCCCAGCCGAGAGATATGTTCGGGTCGCGGCGTCGTTCCAGGCGACGCCGCCCATCACAAGCAGCAGCGCCATCGTCAGCAGCGTGATGAAGAGCAGCCGTCTCGGCGGCAGCGTGACGCGCAGGCTTCTGACGATTTCCGGATTCAATCGCGTTGTCCAGTTCGAGTCCATCACTTCTCCTTACAAAAGCTCAAGATACCTTGTGGCTGCCGACGGCCATGAAGACATCCTCGATGGTCAAGCGCCGCTCGTAGAAAGAGACCACGCTCGCGTTCGCCAGCACTACCTCGCGGTGAAGCTCGGCCAACGCCGCGCGGTCTCCCTGAAAGGCGCAATCAATCGTCAATCGATTGACGCTCAGGTTTTTAAGATCGTCGCGACCCGAAAGCGTGGCGGCGAGCGCTCTCGCAGCCGCTTCATCCACCAACTCTATGCGCAGCGGCGTGCCGCCCCGTATCGTCTCGATCAATTCATCCACCCGACCGGAGCGAATGACGTGGCCCTGCTCCATAATCACCACAGAGGTACAGAAATCCGCCAGCTCCGTCAGGATATGCGAGCTGACGACAAGGGTCGTGCCCATCCTTCCTAGCTCTCGGATAAGGTCTCGCAGCTCGATGCGCGCCAGCGGGTCTAAGCCCGAGGCGGGTTCATCCAGCAACAGGACTTTGGGCGCATGAAGAAGGGTCTTGGCGATCACCAATCGCTGGCGCATGCCGCGAGAGAGAGAGCCGACCGCCGCCTCAAGCTTCGAGGAGAGATTTGTCAGTTCGAGCACGCTCGCGATGCGCTTCCTCACCTTGTCCGAGGCGACATTGTGCGCGCGCGCGAAGTATTCCAGGAATTGACGGACGGAAAGCTCGTCGTAGAGGCCGAAGGTATCGGGCACGTAGCCGACGATCTCGTGCAGGCGCTTGGGCTCGGCTCCGACCTCTATCCGGTCGACCTCGATTTTTCCGCTCGTCGGGCGCAGCAACCCCGCCAGCATCTTTAGAAGCGTCGTTTTACCAGCGCCGTTCGGGCCGATCAGGCCGCAAATCTCGCCGCGCGAAACATACAGGTCTACGTCACGGACGGCGGGCGTCGTCTCGTAATATTTGGAAAGGCCGAATGTGCTAACCATCTCCGGGGGGCTCCTTCTCGCCGCGCGCCGCATACTCGCGCTCAACATTTCAGGTCAGAGACGCAGCGCCCGGGCTTGAATTGCCGAAACCACACCGCAGGGGTTCATCCGGCCGAGCCCGAGGAGCCATCGCGCATCAGGGTAACATGGCCCGCGCCGGGCTAGGAAACCGTTTCCAGGGCTTCGCCCCTGACCCTCCACACGCCGCCTTCCTTGACGAGAAAGACGAAAGAGCCATGACCGCACGTCCCGCCGCAAGTGAATGAACGATACACCAACGCCTGGTTCATCTCGCGGTTGAAGCCGACCGTTGAGAACGTGAGGATGCCGCGCGCGTCCGGGTATCTACGGTAAAGAAGTCGCCAGCCGACGGGCCCTCCGCTGAAATAATCACTGAGTTCGGGCCCGGAGATGACCTTGATCCTGAGAGGCGCGCTGAAAAGATTCTCCAAAGCGTGCGGCTCGCGGCTGCGAGCACGAAAATCCTCAAAGGTCTCCTGCTCTACCGAGGGGATGCGCGTCTTAACCTCTACGAGCGCGTCGTCCAGATAATCGTCCGTTGTATCTTCCACGTAGTCATCCGTGATAAGGCCGATCATGGTGCGGTCTCGGATGATGACCATGCCGCCCTGTTCGGTCGCGCTCAACTGATTAATCAAGGTCGCGTAAACGGCGTACTCTTCAATCTCCCGCGGGTCTGACTGTAAGCATAGGTCGGCGCTATCAGGCGTCGCAGGCGGGCAGAATAACGCCGGGATGGTCTGGGACGGCTCGTCGATCAGCCGCGCGAGTTCGTCACCGGCAGCGGTCAGCAGGAAAGTCAGAAAAAGCCCCGTCGTGAACGTCAGAAGCAGCACGAGAGGACGAAATATCAGGCGTCGCATAATTTTTTAACCCCTCCATCAAGAGCAAAGCCAAAAGAGAGAGAAACAACGACCCGGCGTATTAATTCCTTAGACGCGCACGGGGCTGAAAAGTTCCTGATGTTGCGGCGCATAACACGGGGGGCGCTTTGTGGGCGAGCAGGCGGCCCGCCGCCGCCGTCTCTTCTTAACTCAGGCTGGGCTACACGCTCTATCTCTCGATGCCTTCAACGCTAAGATCAGGGTCTGGCAACCGTGATCGCCCCTTGAAATAAAGGCTGTGTTGGTCGATGATAACGGAACCACATCCTGATCGAAACTGGACGGGCTATCAATGAGAAGACGAAAACTTTTGTGCGGGCTCGGGCTCGCCCTGACGTGCCTCTTGACACTCGCGGGGCTGGCGAATCCGGAGGATTCTTCGGCTGCCGCGGCTGCCTTCGGGGCGTCGGCTCAGCAGCAGCAGCCTTCCGCGTCTCCGACCCCGGCGCGTGACGAGCGTTTATGGCGCGAGGCCCAACGCATCCACCGCCGGGCGCTCGTCGTCGATACGCATAACGACATCACCTCGCCGATGACGGACGAGGGCTACGACCTCGGCACGCCCTCGGCGGGCAAATATCACACGGACATCGCGCGCATGAAAGCGGGCGGACTCGACGCCGAATTTTTCTCGATCTACGTGGACAAGCTGTACGCGACGGAGGGAGGCTCGGCGCGGCGCGCGATGGACATGATCGATATGGTCTATCGCGCCGTCGAACGCCACCCCGACGATCTGCTGTTCGCCACGTCGGTCGCCGACATTCGCCGCGCCGGTAAGGAGAACAAGGTCGCGGCCCTAATGGGCATAGAGGGCGGCCATGCCATTGAGAACTCTCTGATGGCGCTGCGCGACTTTTACCGTCTCGGCATACGCTACATGACGTTGACGCATAACAACACGAACGACTGGGCCGACAGTGCGCGCGACGAGGCGCGCCATAACGGGCTCACCGAGTTCGGCAAAGAGGTCGTGCGCGAGATGAATCGCCTCGGCATGCTCGTGGATGTCTCGCACGTCTCGGACAAGACTATGAGCGACGTGTTGGATGTGTCGGCGGCACCGGTCATCGCCTCGCATTCCTCGGCGCGCGCGCTCAATAATCAGCCGCGCAATATTCCAGACGACCTGCTGCGCCGCATCGCGAAAAACGGCGGCGTCGTGATGGTCAATTTCTATCCGGGCTTCATCGACCGTAAATATGCGGAGGCCGACGCGGCGCGCACCGCGCGGCTCAAACCGCAGCTCGATGCGCTGGGCCAACAGTTCAAGGATGATCCGAAGCGCCTGGCCGAGGAGACGAAAAAGCTTGAGGACGCTGAGCCCTTGCCCCTGACGCCCCTCTCCGTGCTGATCGACCACATAGATCATATAGCGAAGGTCGCGGGCATAGATCACGTCGGACTGGGCTCGGATTTCGACGGCGTCCCTACACTGCCCGAGGGCATGAAGGATGTCTCCGAGCTTCCCAATATTACGTATGAGCTGTTGCGGCGCGGCTACAGTGAAAAGGATATTCGCAAGGTGCTCGGCGAAAATTTCCTGCGCGTCTTTGCCAGGGCCGAAAAAGTAGCCCGCGACGCGAGCCGCACGATCAGTGGTGAGGGCAGCCTGCGACGCATTGAAACGTCTCCAAAGAAATAACGGCGAGTCAAAAAAGGTGAAGGCGCGCCGTATTGATTTAGAGATCAATACGGCGCGCCGTTTATTTTCTGTGCAAGCGATTAGGAGTTAATCGGCTTATCCCGTCGCGTCAGGATTCGAGCGCCGAGATTCCTATCGACCAGCGCCGCCGCCTCCGCCGCTGGAGCCTCCACTACTCGAACCGCCGCCGCCGGAGCTGGAACCACCGCCGCCGCTCGATCCGCCGCTCGTACCACCGCCGCCGCCAGCGCCGCCTCCGCCACCGCTACTTGAGCCACCGCCGCCGCCGGAGCTTGAGCCGCCGCCCGTCTCGTCATCTTCGCTGCCGCCGCGACCACCACCGCCGCCAGCGCCGCCACCACCGCCACTGGAGCCTCCGCTACCGGAGCCGCCGCCGCTGCTTGAGCCACCGCCGCCGCCGCTACTTCCGCCGCTTCCACTGCCGCCGCCGCTGCCCGAGCCTCCGCCCGTACCGCCACCGCCGCCGCCGGAGCTTGAGCCGCCACCGCCACCGGAGCTGGAGCCGCCGCCGCCGCTGCTGCTGCCACCACCACCTTGCATGTCATCATCCATCAATTTGTGCTGTGTCATCGGATAAATTCTCCCTTCAGGTTAGGTGTTTCATAGATCAATGGAAACGCAGACCACGTCGCGCGAGTCGCGGCAGGCTCCTGCGTCAGTAATGACTGGCTCAATCCAGACTCAAGCGGCATGCCGCTCACACATCACTGGTCGAGCCATGATAATGGCTAATAAATTACAGCGAGCCTTCGTGTCGATCTCCTTACCGATACCTAAAGCCATACGGGACTGAGATAAAAGCCTACACATACAGCGTCGGCCCCGGCCGGGATACGAGATCGTTTAAATATTCCTGTAATGCCTGCCGTCAACGATTGAGCTGCTGCTGCTGACGGAAGACACGAGCCGTGGGGGAAGAAATCAGACCTCTGCCAGAGACTTAAATTTCTGAGTGCATTGGTTTAAGGTTTACGCATTGTAGAACGGTTCGCCCTATTCTCTTGTACGTTACCGTACATTGTCGTTATAAAATTTTCCGGTCGGAATAGAAAACACACTTTGTCAGATGAAGGCACAAAAGCCTGCCGTCCCGCTCGCGTGCTATAATCATCCCTTCAATAAAGATGCGAGCCGGTATCTACATCCACATCCCGTTCTGCCGTTCACGCTGCTCCTACTGCGACTTTGCCACTGGGGCTTATGAGGGCGCTCTGGTCGCGCGTTATGTTGACGCGCTCTGTTCGGAGATAGCGGGATTTGACACGCCCGCCGCCTCCGAGACCCCGGAGATTGATACAATCTATCTGGGCGGCGGCACGCCCTCGCTTCTCAACGGGGCACAGGCCGAGCGTATTCTGGCGGCGGTCGATGCGCGGTTCAGTGTCGCCGATGAGCGCGAAGTCACTATGGAGATGAATCCCGGAACGGTGACGCTCGAAGGGCTGCGCGAGTTTCGGCGTCTGGGCATCAACCGCGCGAGCTTTGGCGCACAGACTTTTGATGACCGGGAACTGCGTCGCCTGGGCCGCCAGCACACCGCTGACGATGTCAGGCGTACCATCTCTGACCTTCGCCGGGCGGGGTTCGATAACGTGAGTTTCGATCTCATCGCGGGCCTTCCGCGCCAGACGCTGAGGGCCTGGGCGCGCAATCTGGACGAAGCGCTGGCTCTCAGGCCCGAGCATCTTTCGCTCTACCTGCTGGAAGTCCACGAGGGGACGCCGCTGGCCGCGCAAATCAGTCGCGGCGCTGAGCCACGGCCGGACGACGATACGGCGGCGCTGATGTATCGCCTGATGATAGACAGGGCTTGTAGCGAAGGCTACGAGCATTATGAGATTTCAAATCTTTGTCTGCCGGGCCGCGAATCGCGGCATAACACCAAGTACTGGCTGGGCGCGCCCGTCTACGGCTTCGGCTGCTCGGCGCATTCATACGACGGTGGGCTGAGGCGCTGGGCCAACGAGCGCGACGCGGCGCGCTATACTTCGCTCGTCGAAGCGGGAGAAACGCCCGTGGCTGAGATAACGGAGCTTGACGAGTCGGATGCCCGCTCCGAGGCCGTATTCCTGGGCCTGCGTCTGTTGCGGCGCGGCATCAGCCTGAGCGAGTACCGCGCGCGCTTCGGCGCTGACCTGCGCGCCGAACACCGCGCCGACCTCGAACGCTTGAGCGAAGCCGGATTGATCTCTTTAGAGGATGAGCGGCTCAGATTGACGGGCCACGGCGCGCTGCTCTCCAACGAGGTCTTCGCGGCCTTTATCTAAGAATGAAAGTCTGATCGGTAGGGTGTAATCAGTTATCTTTGCCTCGCGGCTTTTACTGATTGCCGATGACTAAAAACAATGATTGATCTGAGAAGCGACACAGTGACCAGACCGACGCCCGCGATGCGCCGCGCGATGGCCGAAGCCGAGGTCGGCGATGATGTCTACGGCGAAGACCCGACCATTAATCGTTTGCAGGAGCGCGCGGCTGAAATTTTTGGGAAGGAGGCCGCGCTCTTCGTGCCGACGGGCTCGATGGGCAACCAGATCGCCGTCAAGCTGCACACGCGCCCCGGCATGGAAGTAGTCATAGAAGAGCGCGGGCACATCTTCAATTACGAGATGGCGTCGATGTCTGCCATCTGCGGCACGCTCGCGCGCCCCGTCCGCAGCCATGACGGGAGCGGGATTCTCACCTGGGACGAGATCGAGTCGGCGCTTCATGTCGGGGGGGCTTACTACGTTGCGCCGACCGGCCTGATCGCGCTCGAAAACTCGCACAACCTGGCCGGAGGCTCAGTCCTCTCGCGCGCCAGAACCGAAGAGATAGCCGAGCGCGCGCACGCTCGTAATCTTCCAGTCCATCTCGACGGCGCGCGCATCTTCAACGCGGCGGTCGCGCTCGGTGAAACGGTCGCCGCGCTGGCGCGCCCCGTGGACTCCGTGATGTTCTGTTTATCGAAAGGGTTGGGAGCACCCGTCGGCTCAATGCTTCTTGGCCCACGCGAGTTCATCGCGGAGGCGCGAAGCTGGCGCAAAGTTCTGGGCGGAGGAATGCGACAGGCGGGCGTGCTGGCCGCCGCCGCGCTCGTCGCGCTCGAAGAGACGCCCAAGCGCTTGCACGAGGATCAGTCGAACGCGCGTCGCCTCGCCGAAGGATTGACGGAGCTTCCTGGCGTCGGAATCGATCCTGAGCGGGTCGTGACCAACATCGTCATCTTCGACGTATCGGCGACCGGGCGGACGGCCGCTGAGATTTGCGCTCGTCTGGGCGAGAGGGGTGTGCTCGCTTCCGGCTTCGGCCCCTCCATTCGCATGGTGACGCATTACGATGTCTCGGCCGAAGATATAGAAACGACGCTCGGCGAGCTGCGTGCAATTCTTGGTGAAAGGTAAACAGCCCGCGCGCTCGTACGTCTTCTCGCTCGCTTTTCACTGCTGCTGATCGCTTACTTTTGGTCGCTTACTTTTTATGATCGGATCAATGATTATCGCCATTGATGGCCCGTCAGGTGCGGGCAAGTCTACGCTCGGGCGCATGATCGCGCGCGAGCTGAATCTGCTCTACATCGACACGGGCGCAATGTATCGCGCCGTCGCTCTCGCCGTCATCGAGTCCGGCGTGAGCACAGCCGACCGCGAGGCCGTCGCCCGCGTGGCCGAGAAGGCCGAGATCAACCTCGCGGGCGATCCCGATTCGTTGCAGGTGACGCTCGATGGACGCGACATCTCAGACGAGATTCGCACCGAAGAGGTGAGTCACACCTCTTCGGTCATCTCCGTTATTCCCGAAGTCCGACGCGCGCTCGTTCGTCGCCAGCGCGAGATGGGCCGTCGCGGCAGCGCCGTGCTTGACGGTCGTGACATTGGGACGGTCGTCTTCCCCGAAGCCGACGTAAAATTTTTCCTGACGGCTGCGCCCGAAGAGCGCGCCTCTCGGCGCTACGAGGAGGATCGCCTGCGCGAGCGTGATGTGACTTTCGAGGAGACGCTCTCCGACATCAACATGCGCGACCAGCGGGATTCCACGCGCGAAGACTCTCCGCTCGCCATCGCCGAAGGGGCCGTCGTCATAGATTCCACGGAGCTTTCGATTGAAGATGTATTCGAGCGTATGATGGAGATCATACGCGACCGCCAGGCACGCGTGCCGGGACTGGCGCCGGAAGCGGACGATTAAACCCACTTGACATCCCATTCAAGGCCACCCCTTTTTGATTTTATAGCCCTTCCAGATAATCCTATCCTTGAGCTTTCCTGCCTGATCGCCTCGCGCAGATGTTGAGCGGCAGGCTCTCGTAAGCGCCCGCGCGTCCGAAAGCGACAGAAGCTGATGGCCCCGAAAGCGGCGCGAGCAACCATCGCGCGCTCCGGCGCGGTCGCCGGTTTCCCGTTGCGCCGCCTGTCAGGCCGATTATCGTGTAAAACATGGCCGCCGAGATGCTTTCCAGAGGTCTAAATCCACCTTCATCTAATTCTCATAATTCTTTCAGAGATAATTCATCACGCTCTAAAGACCCTCGGCTGCCACTGCGCGTAAGCTTCTCCCCGGTTAGCAAAACTCGGACTCTCAAGCGTCGCTTAACAGTTCGCGCTTGCGATGTTTGAAAAACCTCAGTGAGGCAGAAAACGTGTCGATTTTACATAGCCAGCGCCTTAACCACTTTAACCCTCAGCCCAAAGGAGATTTCCACATGTCTGACTACAGCTTTAAGAGTTCTTCCACTATCAAAAGCATACTTTGTGCCTCGATTCTCGCCCTGTTCCTCGTGGCCTTCCCCGCCTTCGTTAGTGCAGAAAGCAGCGAGCAATCCGCTCAGGGCAGCTTTAAGTACACCTTAGAGGACGGCCCCACCAAATATATTGAGTTCAAAGCCATATCAAACGGCGAGGGCAAAGCCTCCGGAAAGATGATCTTCAGCGGGGCTGAAGAGATTCCAGACCAGGACGTGGACGGCACAGGCTCGAAGGAGTTTAGCGGCCGGATTGAGAACCTCCAGATCGAAGTTGAGTTCGATGGACTGGTCGTCGAGCGTAACCGTGCTGTGATGAGCGGGACTGTCACGGGCTCTACGATTGGTGAATACATCGGGAACAGAGTGCTGCTGGTGGTCGAAGACAACGGCGAGGGGATCGAGGACAAAGAGCGAGCCGATAGATTCACGTTGGGACTATACAGGCCGGTCGAGATGGGATGGATACCTGCGGATGCGGAGTTGGAGAAGGACGACGGGTGGGGGATGACGTGGATCGCGACGGATGCCGAGCGTGAAGACGACAAGGGTATTCCGTCGAGGCCGAGCACGGAGATTACGTGTCAGAGTTTTCCGCTCGGGACGTACGATTTTGTAGATATAGCTGAGGGGGTCGGCAATATTCAGGTTCAGCCATAGAACCTGCGCGACAGGAGAACCGGGGAAACAAAAACGCCGGGGCCAGCGACCCGGATAGCACGCAAGAAGGCATGGGATCTTCCCATCTTGTCTTGATGGTCGCACATTTACTTTAACGGGTCATCAAAATCAGGCCCATCACAAAAATGACTTTTTACTTTAGGAGGACGTAGATGAAAAGTATTCGCTCAATCTATAGCTTGATAGCTATGGTAGTTTTCACTTTTGCAGCAAGCTCTTTCGCACAGGCGCAGGCGACGCGCACATGGGTATCGGGTGTCGGCGATGATGTCAACCCATGTAGCCGCACAGCCCCCTGCAAGACCTTTGCCGGTGCTATCTCGAAAACAGCTAACGGCGGCGAGATAGACGCCCTCGATCCGGGTGGCTTCGGCACGGTAACGATAACTAAATCCCTCACCATCGACGGCGGCGGAACCTTCGCCTCGATCCTGGCCGCCGGTACGAACGGCGTCAACGTCAACGACTCCGCAACCGCGACACCCAATACGATCGTCGTCAACTTGAGGAATCTCTCCATCAACGGCGCGACCACAGGGCTTGTCGGCGTCAACATCAGCGCCGGAAGGACGGTCAGCATTGATAACTGCTCGATAGTCGGATTCCGCTCCGGCAACGGCAACGGCATCCGTGATTCGCGCTC
>DASZEN010000024.1:0-110143 GCA_035940775.1 Pyrinomonadaceae bacterium
CATCGAACGGTCTTCTCTCAATAACCCCAACAATAAATGCTCAGTCCCGATGTGCCGGTGCTGTAAACGATCACTTTCCTCGTGCGCATAGGCCAGCACACGCTTGGTCTCGGGCGCTAAGGGCAATTCCACACTGGTCGAGATCTTCTCCCTCAAGAGTGTGCGGCCCTCGATCTCCTTGCGAATGGCTTCGATCGATACCTGTGCGCGTGGGAAGAATCGGCCCGTCAGGCTCTTATCCTCACGCATTAAGCCCAGCAGCAGGTGCTCGGGCTCGATGGCGGGTGCGCCGAACTGGCTCGCTTCGTAGCGCGCAAAGAAGATGACGCGCCGCGCTTTCTCCGTGTAGCGTTCAAACATTTTCAGGGTCGTCCCTTCAAAGAGTCTCCTGGCCCCGGATACTGCCTCTCGCAAAAAAGAGAGGGAGAAAAAGGTTTCCGTACGCTCTGGCTCTAGCCGCATAAAACCGATCCGCCGTTGATGTTTAAGACCTCGCCAGTGATATGGCGCGCCCAGTCGCTGCACAAAAACAGTATGGGGCGGGCCACGTCGTCCGCGCTCGCCACACGCCCGAGCGGAATCTCCAGTTCTATAGATCGGCGGCGCGACGCATCCCTGAAAACACCCTCCGTCATCTCCGTCAAGACCCATCCGGGCGCCACCGCGTTGACGTTTATGTTAGAGGCCGCCAACTCCGTCGCCAGCGATTTGGCGAAAGCGATCTGCCCGCCCTTGGCCGCCGCATAATTGGAGTAGTTGGATTCTCCACGCTGCCCCGCCGTCGAGCTGACGATGACGATTCGACCAGAGCCCTGTCGCTTCATCTGCGTGACGCTCGCGCGGCATACCGCCCAGGTTCCCTTCAGATTGACCCGTATGACCTTCTCCCATTGCTCCTCGCTCATGGAATCAACGGGCGCACCCTCCCAGACGCCCGCATTGCAGATGAGGAAATCCAGACGCCCGAAACGCTCCAAACAGGCTGAAACCAGTTGCTGCGCCTCCAACGCCTCGGCCACGTCAGCGCGCACGGCCAGCGCCTCGACGCCAAAACTTTCCGCCGCGCTCCTTGTCTCCTCAGCCGCACGCTCATCACGCACGTAGTTTATGACGACCTGCGCCCCCATCTCTGCGAACCGCTCGACCGTCGCCCGACCAATCCCCCTTGAGCCCCCCGTCACGAGCGCGACTCGCCCTCTCAAATTCATCCCAAACATGATCTTCAAATCCCTTTTTTCAAGCTTCCAGGCGATGCCGCCCCTCTCGCTCTAAATCTCAAACGCGCCTCCCGGCGACCGGCGTTATCGGACGCTGCGGGGGTCGCCCCTCTCCGCCACTTGATGTAGGAGCCTACCGTCAGGCGCTGCCGCCGCGAACTCTCGCGCCGCCGCCACGAATCGGCCGAAAATATTCAGAGAGAAGGCGTCCGTTTCCCAGGCTATCTCCGGATGCCATTGCACGCCCAGAGCGAAGCGACCGGGCCGCGCATCCTCCAGGGCTTCGACCAACCCATCGGCCGTCCAGGCCGTCGCCAGCAGGTCGCGTCCGACCGTCTCAATCGCCTGATGATGGTGGCTGTTGACGGGAGACTGCGTCGCGCCCGCCAGCCGCTCGAGCATGCTTCCCTCCAACAGCCGCACCCTGTGCGAGCGGCGGTCGCGCGGCGCCCCCTGCTGGTGCTTGATCGCCTCCGGCATCTGCGAGGCTATGTCCTGAATCAAGGTTCCGCCCCGCGCCACATTCAGAATTTGCATCCCGAAACAGATCGCCAGCAGCGGCATCCCGCGCCGCTCCACCTCGGCCAGTACCACTGCGTCCGTCTCGTCCTTCAAAGGCTGAACCGTGCCCAGGTGCCTTTGCGGCTCGCGCCCGTAGCGCATAGGGTCCACGTCCGAGTCGCTGCCCGGCAAAAGGATCGCGTCGAGCCCTTCCAGAGCCGCCCGTATGTAATCGGCCTTCGGGATCAGTCCGAGGTGCAGGGGTACGCCGCCCGCCGCTTCGACCGCCTCGCAATAATCCCTCCCGAGGTAGAAGCGGCCCGTCTCCATCTCCAGGCGCATCGTCAAGCCTATGCGCGGTCGCTCGTCAGGCATCTCTCTCAAAACCCCTCTCTATACGCTTCCGGAAAATCCTCTTCACCCTACGATTGTGCGCCCGTAGAGCTTCACATCATATCGCAAAAAGCTTCCGCCCGCTCGCCTCCCTTCGGCATCCTACATCGACCGGCGATCACTCTCATCTCGCGCTCAAGCGACTTTCGGCGGCGCCGCCTTGACTTCCCTTCACGCTAATTCCTATAGTGCTCCGTTCAGAATATGAGCGAAGAATACGGAAAAGTTCGCAGTACGACCGTACTGCTCGTGCGCCGTGGCGGCCGCGTCGCGCTCGCTGGCGACGGGCAGGTAACCCTCGGGGAAACCGTCATGAAGACGGGGGCGCGCAAGGTTCGCCGTCTCTATAATGATCGCATCCTGGCCGGATTCGCCGGAGCCACGGGCGACGCCTTCGCGCTCCTGACGCGCTTCGAAGGAAAGCTCGAACAGTATCACGGCAATCTTGAGCGCGCCGCCATCGAGCTTAGCAAAGAGTGGCGTACGGACAAAATCCTGCGCCACCTGGAAGCGCTGCTCGTCGTCGCCGACGAGAAAAGCTCTTTCCTGCTCTCGGGCAACGGCGATGTCATAGCGCCCGATGACGGCGTGCTCGCGATAGGCTCAGGCGGCTCCTACGCGCTGGCCGCCGCCCGCGCCCTCCTCGAACATACGGAGCTGCCCGCGGGCGAGATCGCGCGCCAGAGTATGCGCATCGCCGGAGAGATATGCATCTATACGAACACGAACATCATCGTCGAAGAGCTTTGAAAAGCATATCCAGGTAGGTCAGGGGGCCCTATGCAACATTGCGGCCCCTGACCGACATTCTGACATCTGAAATGGTTATTTATCTTAAAGGCGAAGTGGACGAGGTGGCGCGGCTCGACGAGATGACGCCGCGCCAGATCGTCGCCGAGCTTGATAAGCACGTCGTCGGGCAAACGGCGGCCAAGCGCGCCGTCGCCATCGCGCTCCGAAACCGCGTCCGCCGTCAGAAACTCGCGCCCGAGATGGCCGCGGACGTGATGCCCAAGAACATCATCATGATCGGCTCAACGGGCGTCGGCAAGACGGAGATCGCGCGCCGCCTCGCACGCATGTCCAGCTCCCCCTTCCTCAAAGTCGAGGCGTCAAAGTTCACCGAGGTCGGCTACGTCGGACGTGATGTCGAGAGCATGATACGCGACCTCACGGAGATCGGCGTCGAGATGACACGCGAAGAGAAGATCGAAGAGATCGCCGATCAGGCCGAACTCAACGTCGAAGAGAGAATCCTTGACCTGCTCCTGCCGCCCCCCAAATCATCTTTTTCCGGCAACTACTTCGACTTCGACGAGGCTGAGAGCAGCGAGACGGAAGAAGAAGCCGCGCCGCCCGCCCCCGCTTCTTCTGCGACGCGCGACGATAATTTTCAACGCACGCGCGAGAAGCTGCGCGAGCGCCTTCGCGCCGGAAAACTTGAGAACCGTCTTGTCGAGATAGAGGTGCGCGAGAAGAGCTTTCCGACCATAGAGCTGGCCGGGCCCCAGGGCATAGAAGAGATGGGCATCAACATGAAGGATATGCTCGGCAATCTCTTCCAGGGACGCACCAAGCGGCGCAAGATGCGTATCGACGAGGCCATGGAATACCTTATGCAGGAAGAGGAGGAACGCCTCATAGACATGGACACGGTCGCCCGCGCCGCCCTTGAGCGCGTCGAGTCCTCCGGCATCATCTTCCTCGACGAGCTGGATAAGATCGCCGGGCGCGAATCCGGCTCGGGCCCTGACGTTTCGCGCGAGGGCGTGCAGCGCGACATTCTCCCCATCGTCGAAGGCACCACCGTTAATACTCGCTACGGGATGGTGCGCACAGATCACATCCTGTTCATCGCCGCAGGCGCCTTTCACGTCTCCAAGCCCTCGGATCTGATCCCCGAGCTACAGGGCCGCTTTCCCATTCGCGTCGAGCTTGAATCGCTCACCGTAGAGGATTTCAAGCGCATCCTGACAGAGCCCAAGAACGCGCTCATCAAACAGTACTGCGCCCTTATGGAGACCGAAGGCGTCGAGCTTCTTTTCACGGACGACGCCATCGACGCGGTCGCCAACTTCGCCGCCCAGGTCAACCAGCAGACTGAAGATATAGGCGCGCGCCGCCTGCATACGATCATGGAGAAACTGCTCGATGAGATCAGTTTTCAGGGCCCTGATCTGGAGCCCAAGCAGCAGCGCATAGATTCTGTTTACGTCAACAATATGCTGGCCGAGACGGTCAGGGATCAAGACCTCAGCCGATATATCTTATGAAGGAAAAAGGGGAAAGCGGAACGGAGAAAGGGAGTATCAAAAGGTTCTTTCTTTTTTTTACCTTTTGCCTTTTTGCTTTTTCCCTGGCGTTCGCGGCCTGCGGCAAACGTCGCCAGCCGCTCCCTCCCGTAGAGCGTATTCCGCAGCGCACAGAGTTACTCTCGGGCGCGCAGCGCGGCAATCAGGTCATCCTAAGCTGGCCCGCGCCGCAGCGTAACGCGCCCGCCGGGAGCGTCCAGAGCATTCGCCGCATAGACATCTATCGCCTCGCCGAAACGCCCGACGCCCCTCTGCCCCTGACCGAAGACGAGTTCTCGGCGCGCTCCACACTCATTGGCTCCGTCACCTTCGAGACCATTCAGAATGGCGGCGATACCCTGACCTACATAGACACGCTGGAGTTGGCCGGGCAACCCACCCGGCTGCGCTACGCCCTGCGATACGTCAACGCTTCGGGCCAGCGCGCCTCCTTCTCGAATTTTCTGCTGATCGAACCGGCGGCGCGCATCGCCGAGCCCCCGACAATTCTTTCCCCTGCGGCCGAGACCGAAAACGCCATCACCATCAGTTGGCGGCCGCCCGTCGCCAATATAGACGGCTCGACGCCCGTCAATCTTCTGGGCTACAACGTCTATCGCGTCTCGCAGTCGCAGACCGAGATCGGACAGACGCCCATTAACTCCTCGCTCATCACCTCGACCGAGTATGTCGATAAGAGCTTTCAGTTCGGCGAGCACTACAACTACATAGCACGCTCCGTCTCCCTGGGCACGGGCGGCTCGCAGGTCGAGAGCCTGAACTCGAACGTCGTCGCCGTCTCCCCAAGGGATGTCTATCCGCCCTCTGCTCCTGCCAACATCACCGCCAACGCCGCGCCCGGTCGCGTCTCCCTGTTCTTCCCGGCCAACCCTGAGCGCGATGTCGCGGGCTATAATATTTATCGTTCGACAGACCCGAACCTGCCGCCTGGACAGTGGACGAAGCTGACGGACGCGCCCCTTGCGCGCACGACTTTTCAGGACGAGAATGTTGAATCCGGGAAAAAATACTATTATTACCTGACGGCAGTGGATGCCTCCGGCAACGTGAGCTTACCCTCCGAGGTCGTCTCGGAAACCGTCCCGTAACGCTTTTTTTATGAAACTCTGCCGCTTCCAGCACAAGGATTTTTTCGCACCGCACTACGGCATGATCGAGGGCGATTATGTGCGGGCGCTGCTCGACGCAGACGCCTTCGGCAGTCGCCCGCGCGCCCGCGCCGATAAGATTCCCCTTAGCCAAGTCACAATCATCGCGCCCGTCGCTCCCTCGAAGATCGTCTGCGTCGGGCGCAACTACAGAGAGCACGCCGCAGAGCTTGGCAACCCCCTGCCGAAAGAGCCGCTGCTCTTTCTAAAGGCCCCCTCGGCCATCATCGCCTCCGGCGAGAAGATACACCTGCCGCCTGAATCCTCTCAGGTAGAGCACGAAGGAGAACTCGGGGTCGTTATCGGACGCACGGCGTGCCGTATCCCTCAAACTGACGATCCGTTGTCCTATGCACTGGGCTACACCTGCGTCAACGATGTCACGGCGCGCGACCTCCAACGCAAGGATGTGCAGTTCACGCGCGCCAAATCTTTCGACACCTTCTGCCCCGTGGGCCCAATCATCTCAACGGATATCGACCCTCTGGATGCGGAAGTGACGACGCGCCTCAACGGGCAGGTCAAACAACAGGCGCGCACAAGCGCCATGGCCTTCAATGTATCTATGCTCCTGCGCTACATCTCCCATGCGATGACGCTCTATCCCGGAGACCTCATCGCGACCGGCACTCCAGCCGGAGTCTCGACCATGAAGCCGGGCGATGTCGTAGAGGTTGAGATCGACGGCGTAGGTGTGCTGCGTAACGAGGTCAGCTCGGCCGTGTGCGCGCCTGACTCAGCATAGGCTTTAAGAAAGAGGAGCGTGCCTCGACGGCTGCGCTCTCTTTCCGGTTTTGTGGTTTTCGGCAAAGGAAGGAGACAGCAAGCATGAAGTTTTTTCTGGATACGGCCAATTTAAATGAGATACGCGAGGGCGCGGAGCTGGGCCTGATCGACGGCGTGACGACCAACCCCTCGCTCGTCGCCAAGGAGGGCAATGTTGATTTCAAGCAGCACATCGCCGCCATCTGCGAGATAGTCGAGGGCGATGTCTCTGCCGAAGTCACCAGCCTGGACCTGGAAGGGATGCTGCGCGAGGGCCGCGAATATGCGCGTATCGCGCCCAACGTCGTCGTCAAGTGCCCGCTGACACGCGACGGATTGAAAGCCACTCGAAAGTTGACGGACGAGGGCACGAAGGTCAACGTGACGCTCTGCTTCTCGGCCGCGCAGGCCATTCTCGCAGCCAAAGCGGGGGCCGCCTACATCAGCCCCTTCATAGGCCGCCTCGACGACGTGGGCCAAAACGGTCTTGAGCTTCTGGCCGAGATAGTGGAAATCTATGACAACTACGATTGGAAGACGCAGGTCTTGGCCGCGAGCATTCGCCATCCGATCCACGTCGTCGAAGCGGCGCGCATGGGCGCGGATGTGGCGACGATGCCTTTCAAGGTCATCGACCAGCTTATGAAGCATCCGCTCACGGACAAGGGCCTGGATCAATTTCTGGCCGACTGGCGCAAGAGCGGGCGATAACTTTCTTCTTCGTGCGGGCGAACCGTGGAGAGCGTGCGATTTTTCTTGACCGGCCGAAATCCTTTTGAACCAGGAATCGCAAATCTACGCTCACTCGTCGCAGGCGGCCGAAGACGTAATCTCGGCGCGCTCGCTCTCGAAACTTTACGCGGCGGGCGTGCGCGCCGTGGACGATATAGATTTCAGCGTGCGGCGCGGCGAGACCTTCGGGCTGCTGGGGCCCAACGGCGCGGGCAAATCCACGACCATGCGCATGATCGCCTGTCGCACGCCGCCCTCTTCCGGTCAACTCTTCGTAGAGGGCATAGATGTCCGTGAAAATCCCCGCCGCGTGCGCTCTCTGATCGGCGTCGTCCCGCAGGACAATAACCTCGACCCGGATTTGAACGTCCGCCAGAACCTGCTGGTCTATGCGCGTTACTACGGCCTGCCCCGCCCCCTAGCCCAAAAGCGCTGCGACGAGTTGCTGCGTTTCTCCGGGCTCGTCAATCGCAGCCGGGCGCGTATCGATGAGCTTTCCGGGGGCATGAAGCGACGCCTCATGATCGCGCGCGCGCTCATACACCAGCCGCGCCTGCTCGTACTGGACGAGCCGACCACGGGGCTCGACCCGCAGGTTCGACAGGAGATTTGGCAGCGCCTTGAAGAACTCAGACGACAGAGCGGCGTCACCATTCTGCTCTCGACACATTACATGGAAGAGGCCGAGAAGCTGTGCGAGCGGCTGCTGGTCATTGATCGCGGACGTATCCTGGCGACGGGCGAGCCGCGCCAGCTTGTACGCTCGCGCGTCTCCCGCTACGCGCTCGAAGTGCGCGACGTAGACCCTTCGACGGGCGCGCTTCTTCTAAACGCGCCCGGCGTCAGCGCCGTCGAAAGAGGCGGCGCGCATTTCTACTTCGCGGCCACACCCGAACACCTGACCCCGCTCATGAAACGCTACGAGGGACGGCGTATGCTCATTCGCCCGTCGAACCTCGAGGATGTCTTTCTACAGCTCGTGGGCCGGGACGGAGGCGGCGAGGAGCAGGAAGGAGCGCCCCTTTAGTGAGCGGATTGAACGAGGCCGAGGCGACGGTGGCTGAGGATCAACAGGAGGTCATCGTCCGCGCCTGTAAGTTTGACGGCGCGGAGCATAGACGCTGGCGCGCCCGGCTGCTGAGCCGCGACGCCTCCCTGCTCGTGCTCGACGCCAGATTTGAAGACGAGATACGCCACGCCCTGCTCGGCACGCTGCGGCGCGGAACCCTGAGCGTCGAGTATTACTGGCTTGATCGTTGGTACAACGTTTTCCGCTTTCACGAGCCGACGGGCGAGTTGCGAAACTACTACTGCAATGTCAACGTCCCGCCGACTTTTGACGGTCGCGTTCTGAGCTACGTAGACCTTGACATGGATATACTGGTCGCGCCCGATCTCTCCTACAGCATAGTCGATGAAGACGAGTTCGAGGCCAACGCCGCGCTCTTCGATTACCCTTTGCACGTACGCGAGCGTGCGCAAAATGCTCTGGCCGAGCTGGTCTCGATGATCGAAGCGCGCCGTTTCCCTTTCAACCACGGGCTCTGAAATAGTTTGTATGAGCGTCCGACTGACAGAGCAAAGTCCAAAGCCGTTGCGCGCCCTCCTGCGCTATGATGCGGGGCTGGCGCTCAGGCGCGTCAACGTGCGCGACGCTCTGAGCGTCTGGCAGCGCAACCTGGAGGTCTACCTGCGGCTCTGGAAGATACTTCTGATTCCGCCGCTGGTCGAGCCCGTCTTCTCCATCTTCGCCTTCGGCTGGGGGGTCGGCTCCCTGATTCTCGCCAAAGTGGAGGGGATTCCCTATCTCTCTTTCGTCGGCGCGGGGCTGCTCGCCTTCACGGTCATCATGCGCGCCCTTTTCGAGACCACCTACGGCTCCTACTTTCGCATGGTCTATCAATCGACCTATGATTCCATCCTCGCCACTCCCGTCGAGGTCGAATCCCTTGCCTGTGCCGAAATCTCCTGGGCCGTCACCAAAGCCTCCTTCGATTCGATCATCATTCTACTGGTGCTCGTTTTGTTTGGCGCGGCGACCTCGCCCTACGCGGCGCTGGTTCCGCTGCCCCTGATGGTGGGCAGCCTCTTTATCGCCGCGCTCTCGCTCGGGATTACCGCCCATACTCACGACATAGACTCTTTCAACGTCTACCTGGCCGTCTTCTTTTCTTCGATCTTTCTCTGCGGGGCCTGGTTCCCGCTCGAAGTCCTGCCCGCGCCTCTGCGCTGGCTGGCGTGGGCCATCCCCCTGACCAGTGCGGTCGATCTGACGCGCGCCTTTTTGACCGGGAGGTTTCTGGCGCGCCATCTCTTCGAGGCGCTTTACTTGATGGTCGCCGCCCTCCTCTGCTCCGAATGGGCGCTGAGGAGCTTGCGTCGCCGTATGGTCGCGTGATGGAATACCGATTGTTTGTTATCTTTTGAAGCCGTCCCTGGCGCCCCGAAGGCCCTTGAGCGCGTTCGTTAGGAACATATTTTATGACATCACAAAAACAACAGAAGGCCGTTCCCACCAAACTTGATATCTTAAAGGAACGAACCGAAAGCGCCGAAGCGGGCGGCGGCGCCGCGCGCATAGAGAAGCAGCACGCCGCCGGAAAGATGACGGCGCGCGAGCGCATAGAATTTTTTCTGGACGAGGGGACGTTCGAGGAGTTCGATAAGCTGGTCGTCCATCGCTCGCGCGACTTCGAGCTGGACAAGCAGCTCTTTCCGGGCGACGGAGTCGTTACGGGCCACGGCCTCGTGGACGGCCGCCGCGTCTTTCTCTTCGCACAGGATTTTACGGTCTTCGGCGGCTCGCTCTCCGAAACCCACGCCGAGAAGATTTGCAAGCTGATGGATCTGGCCCTTAAGGTCGGCGCGCCACTCATCGGCCTCAACGATTCCGGCGGAGCGCGCATACAGGAGGGCGTCGTCAGTCTGGGCGGCTACGCGGACATATTCCTGCGCAACACGCTGGCTTCCGGCGTCATCCCGCAGATCAGTTGCATCATGGGCCCATGCGCGGGCGGGGCCGTCTACAGCCCGGCAATCACCGACTTCAACATCATGGTCAGTGATACGTCCTACATGTTCATCACGGGGCCGGACGTGATTAAGACCGTGACGCACGAGGATGTGACGAAGGAGGAACTGGGCGGGGCGGCGACGCACAACGCGCGCTCGGGCGTCGCACATTTTGCGGCCGACTCCGACAAACACGCCCTCAGAATGGTGCGCGAGCTTTTATCCTTCATCCCCTCGAACAATATGGATGATCCCCCCTTCGTTCCTACTACAGACCCCTCGGAGCGCATCGACGCCTCTTTGAACTCTCTCGTGCCGGAGGCTTCAAACCAGCCTTACGATATACGCGATGTCATTCACGGGGTCGTCGACGAGCGCTACTTCTTTGAGGTGCATCAGCATTACGCCCCGAACATAGTGGTCGGGTTTGCGCGCCTCGGCGGGCGCTCCGTTGGAATCGTCGCCAACCAGCCCGCCTACCTGGCGGGCGTGCTCGACATAGATGCGTCCGTGAAGGGGGCGCGCTTCGTCCGCTTCTGTGATTGCTTTAATATCCCGCTCATTACCTTTGAAGACGTGCCGGGCTTTCTGCCCGGTGTCGCGCAGGAGCACGGCGGCATTATCAGACACGGGGCCAAACTGCTCTATGCCTTCGCCGAAGCGACCGTGCCGAAAGTGACCGTCATCACGCGCAAAGCTTACGGCGGAGCCTACTGCGTCATGGCCTCGAAACATATACGCACGGACATAAACTTTGCCTGGCCCACCGCCGAGATCGCCGTCATGGGCGCAGAGGGAGCCGTGGGCATTCTCTATCGCCGCGAGCTTGCGGATGCCGATGACCAGGAGGAGGCGCGCCGCGCACGCGTCCGGGAATTTGAAGAGAAATTCGCCAACCCTTACGTCGCAGCCCAGCGCGGATTCATAGACGAGGTGATAGAGCCAGCGCTGACACGATCAAAGCTGATTCGCGCGCTCTCGCTTCTTGAGAACAAGCGTGATACCAACCCGCCTAAAAAACACGGCAATATTCCGCTCTGAATTTTGCAGGATGACGGGCCGCCCCTGGCTTCACGCTGACCCGTAGTCTTTACCCTGTCGCGCGCATGCGGGATGCTGCAAAAAATAGCTTACGCATCCCGCTCACCTTACTCTGGCGGGCTGTAACTATCCTTAAGGAGCGCGCCTCCCCGCGCACAAAAAAGTCCGGCCCCGTGGACGGTCATCCATTTTTTCAGTTTGACAACGGCTGAGAATACTATTATTGTGGCGGCGCTTTAGTGGGAGTTCGTACAGGGTCACACTGCTTTTGGCTAATTCTCATTCTCTCGAGAAATTACGCTGCAAGGTATTTTCAGGAATTTCGGAAGCAAATTTGATCCACATCAATGTGCCTGCGCTTGGGAGCCGTTTTGCGATGAGTGGCTTTAGCCCCTTGCGGGTGTAGCGCTTCTTCTGAAGGTTTACAAGCTCAGGCGAGAGCGTTAATTATCTGCGACCCGACACGTCAGATTATTTGTCCGTGCATTGATTGTCAGACGTTACGCCTTAATCTAGCCGCCAATATTTTCTGGCATTTCGTGTCGCCATTCTAAAAACTTATCGGCTGGCCCGCACCGGCATTTTCCTGCCCGCCTGCGTTGCCCTCCGGTAAATTCCGTAAAACTCAGCGCCGGGTCGCGCGCTCGGAGATAGTTATGCATCTCCACGGCGCGGCTCCGGAAAACCCCTCGCGCTGTGGCTCTATCTCAGCGCTCTCTCTAACCTCAACTGAAGGAGTATCGTAGATGAAAAGCTTACCTCGTTCGATCTATCTAACGCTCTTGATTTTGGCGCTTGGTTTGTCCACCATCCCGACCGCTAATTTCAGCGGCACTCAAGTTTCAGCGCAAAGTGTAACGAAACGTTATGTGATCATTTACCACCAGCAGAATGCTATCCCCCTAACTGCCGAAAGCAAGGTGGCGAGTATGGGCGGAACAGTGTTGGCCCGTTTGCCTGAAATAGGCGTCTTGGTCGCCACATCAAGCAATCCCAAGTTTGCAGATGAACTGGCAAACGCAGACCAAAAAATCGCCGACATTGCCGAAGACATGGAAGTGCAGATGATCCCTTCCCCGGAAACAATGAATCTCCAAGCCATAACCGCGAACCCCGCTGGCGACGGCCCAGTTGAGCCAGCCGGTGACGACACTCAGACCGGGCCAGACCCCTTCTATAACCCCTTTCAGTGGGACAAGAAGCGAATTAGAGCATCCAATCAGGGGTCTTACCCGGTGCAGCAGGGCCGTCCTGATGTGGTCGTCGCCGTCCTTGATACGGGCGCGCAGGTTCTTCCCAACCCGCATCCTGACCTCCAGGCGAATCTGGATACAGCGCGCAGCCGCTCATTCTTCCCCGTACAACCCAGTCCCAATGGTGACCCCAATCCGGTCGCTTGGGACGATAGGAACGGGCACGGCTCACACTGCATGAGCAACGTCGGCGCACCCATTAATGGCATCGGTATGGTCGGCGTCGCACCTAGAGTGAGGCTGGTCGCCTTGAAGGTGCTGGGCGATAACGGCAGCGGCAGCTTCGTCTCACTCGCGCAGGCTTTAGTCTATGCCGGCGTCAATAAGTTTGACGTCGCCTCGATGAGCCTTAGCGGCTACATCCCCCGCTCCAATCAAGGCGCGCACGTTCTCCTCAAGCTCGTCCAGCGAGCGGTTAATTTCGCTCGTTCGAACGGCGTCACGCCCGTTGCGGCGCTTGGCAATGATGGCTTCAATGTCAGCGACGGCGACTTCTTCCGTGACTTCCTGACCGTGCCGGCCGAAGTAGACGGCGTCATCGGCGTCTCGGCGACCGGCTTTACCAATCTGAAGGCCGTGTACAGCAACTACGGCGTGGGCAAGACGGATGTCAGCGGGCCGGGCGGCGACTTCGCTGCCACCCAAACGCCTCACTTTGGCTTGGTGCTCGGCGCTTGGGCTCCCGACAGTACCACGTTACCCGGTGCCAACTACGCCTTGGCCGCCGGAACCTCTATGGCTTGTCCTCAGGCGGCGGGCGTCTGCGCTCTGATCATCTCGCAGTACGGCGACTTCACGCCCGATAACTCTCAGAAGTTACACATGTCTCCGCAGGAGGTGGAGTCCATACTGCAACAGACGGCCAATAATCAGCCGTGCCCTCCCGTATACACGCCCACCCAGACGTGTCAGGGAAATGCCGGTTACAACAACTTCTACGGCAAGGGAATCGTTGACGCGTTCAAGGCAGTCACCGAAGGCCCCGGTCAATAGAAGCAGGCGTAAAGCTTAAGGTCAGGCGCTTTTTCCAGGCTGTGACCGATGGCTTCGCATTCACGCGAGGGGCCGAGTCGAGTTCAAACTCGACCCGGCCCCTTATTTGTGGAACGGTGCGCGTATTCATAGTTTCGTTACGGTGATAATCGCACTTATTTTTTCGTTGTCGGAAAAGTTGTGCTTGACTGTTTGCCGATCTTGACATATTGTTTCGGCGCTCGATCACTAGGGCGGCTAGCTCATCCATGTAGCCTCGATCCAATTTTTCCGTTCAACTCTCTTAATGATCGCTCGTGCTATGTGCAGCAGACTGCTACTACTACTACTACTACTGCGCACTTCCTTTATTCAATAAAGAGCATGAATTGATTAGAAGAGTTTCCACTGCGAAGCATTTCCTTGCACTTCGCAGTTAACGAGCGTTGGGGTTTACGTCCCTTGCGGGCGTATGAGTCAGCGGCAATCAAAACGCGCGCCAACCGGGCGCGGATCAGAGTTGCTAATACCTACCACTTGGTTCTTCTGTGAAGGATTTCTGAAATCAGTTGCGCGTCCGAGCATTGCTTTACAGTTAAGGCTGCGTGCTCATGGCATAGCTCTGCCCGTTGGGGGCGTCCCCTGCTTTTTTTTGTGCAGAGCTTAATCATTCACCAATCGTGTCCCCCATTACGATTACCCTGAAGGAGAATAAGATAGATGAGAAAATCCTCGGTACCCGACAAATCACTTCGAGGTGATAAACGCAAGAAGAGAACCCCCCGCCTCTCTCGTATAGGCTTCCTGGTCATTGGCGTCCTGTGCGCCATCGGTCTTGGAACAGTGGTTTTCTCTCAATCCGCCAAAAACAACCGCGCCAAAGCCCCCAAGACAGCGCCCCAGGCCGATAACAAAACCTATATCCCGACGCGGGAGATTACGGTCGACCGCCAGACAGGCCAGATCAGAAAACCTACAGCCGAAGAGACCAAAGAGCTGGTTGATTATCTGAAGTCGGCGACCAATCGCTCGACCGCAGACCTTCCAGTAGTGACGCGCGCCGACGGCAGTCGCCAGGTGACCCTGGGCGGTCGACTTGGGACGGTCGCGCTCGCCAGGCCCGCCGCCGACGGCACTATGGAAGTCAGATGCGTGACGACGATGGAAGAGGCCACGGAGTTCCTCGGCCTTGTCGAATCAAACTCAGCAGCAGCACAGAATCAGTAAGGAGACCACACCTAATGCGAAAAAAGATGATTACAAAACTCTCAGTCGCCGTGTTCGCTTTGGTCGTGGCTCTCTTCGCCAGTGCGAACAATACTTTTGCTTCCGTCACCGTCCACGTCATCAACAATGATGGCCCGGGCGAAGGCTTTAACGATCCGACCCCGGCTGCGCCAGTTGGCGGCAATACCGGCACGACACTGGGCCAACAGAGATTGATAGCCTTCCAGTACGCCGCAGACATCTGGGGCGCAACCCTCGACAGCAATCAGGATGTTTGGGTCGTGGCGGCCTTCAATCCCCTCGCACCGAACGTACTCGGGAGCGCGGGCGCATGGGATGTCTTCTCGGACTTCCCCGTGCTCAACGCCAATTATCCCGGAGCCGAGTTCCCGCAGACATGGTATAGCTCGGCCTTAGCCGACAAACGCTCAGGCATCGACCAGGATCCGACCTCGCCCGACATCAACGCGCAGTTCAGCTCCAACTTCAATTTCTACCTCGGGCTCGATGCCAACCACGGGGCTGCCAATGATCTGGTCGCGGTGCTCCTGCACGAGTTGGCCCACGGTCTCGGCTTCCAGAATTTCGTCAACGAAGCGAGCGGATCGAATTTCGGCGATCCCTCCGATCTGGTTCGCTATCCCTTCCAGACGGACGTTTACTCGCACCATACTCTGGACATCACCAACAACATGCTCTGGAGCGATATGACCAATGCTCAGCGCCAAGCTTCGGCCGTTAGATTCGGTCGTGTCGTGTGGAATGGCGCGAGCGTGACGGCAGCAGTGCCGGGCGTGCTCTCCCTCGGCAGCCCCGAAGTGAGAGTTCTGTCGCCGTCCTCCATCGCTGGCCCATATCAGTTCGGAACAGCCGCCTTCGGCCCGCCCATCGGTACGCCGAATGTTAGCGGGGCGATCGTCGCGGCTGTTGACCCGGCGGACGGCGCCGGGCCCGCCACAACCGACGGTTGCTCGGCCTTTACCAACGCCGCAGCAATAGCAGGCAACATCGCCTTGATCGAGCGTGGAACCTGCGGATTCACCCAGAAGGTTAAGAACGCGCAGAATGCCGGGGCGGTAGCGGCCATCATCTACAATAACGTGGCCAACGTGGGCGCTGCGCCTCCGATAATGGCGACTGAGCCGGTCTTCGGGCCGACCATCACTATTCCGGCAGCGAGTCTGGTACGCTCAGACGGTCTCACCATCGTCGGGCAGCTCGGCGGCGGAGTCACCGGTTCTCTTGGCCTCAACCCGGCCATCCGCGCCGGTGCGGACGTGCTCGACCACGCGCGCCTGTACGCAGTCTTTCCGGTGGCGCTCGGCTCCTCCATCTCGCACTATGACACGGTTGCTTCACGCAATCTGTTGATGGAGCCCGCCATCAACGCCGATCTCACGCACAGCGTCAAGCCGCCCGAGGACTTGACCCTGAATCTGCTCAGAGACATCGGCTGGTTCGCCGATGCAGACCTGGACGGCGTGGCCGACGACACCGATTGCAGTCCCAATTCCATTCAGACGGCGACGGTCGTCATCGGCGGCTGTGATACGGGCGTTCCGAACACCATGTTCCTTGGCGGCTGCACGATCGCCGATCTTGTTCAGAAGCTCGCCGCTTCCTCAAGCAATCACGGCCAGTTCGTGAGCGGCGTAGCCAATCTCACCAACGAGCTGAAGAAGAGCGGGCTCATCTCTGCCAGCCAGAAGAGCGCAATTCAAAGCTGTGCTGCGGGTGCGAGTATCCCCTAATCGAACAGCAAAGCCATAAGCAGTAGGCTGTTCAAAAGGGCTTTTCGGGGCTGGCGCGTTATGTGCCAGCCCCGATTCTCTATTTCAGACGGGCGCTAAACGCATTGCGCGGGCGGACGGGCGCTGCGGCGATTGCTCATCCGTATCGAGCAGAACAAAGGTTTTGGCCCCTTCCGTATGTCAGAGGGCGCTCCTGGATGCTCTGCTCGCGCTTGACTCATCCACGGATATTGCATATCTTGCCAGTGCTCAAAATCCAGGCGGCGCGAGAGACGGCCGCCGCATCCGTCCTCGGGCGGCTCTCCTGAAAAATTAGCTTTTAATCCAGCGCGCGACAGTTTTTGATCGACGTGAAACTCAAAAACCGCTCTCGATTAGATATGTATAGACCTCAGACATATAGCGGGAATGTTATTGTGCATCACCACTATCCGTCTTTAACCTGCTCGAAAAGGAGAAAGATATGAAGTTCAGATTTACCCTGCGAACCCTTTTCTGCGCAACCCTATTTATTGCGCTCGCGTTTCCCCTCCTCAACTCCAGAGCGCATGCGGCAGCCAAAGCTCAAGGCAGTATGATCGGCATTAATGTTTTGTTGAAGACGGCGATCACTGATGCCATCCTCGCAGACCTCGGCACGCACGGGAGAGTGCGCGACGTGATGTACGAGATAAAAGTGGTCACGGTGCAGGCTCCCTCAAGCGAGTTGAATGCGATCCGCGCGCTCCCCTACGTAGCGGCCGCCAACCCGGACGCCGAACGCAACGGCAGCCCCGTTGATACTCTCGCGGCGACAGATTTCGCAAACGGGATCAGCACATGGGATATGGATGCCGTCAACATTACGGATGCGGGTTCCACCAGGCGGCAGGTGAGCTATGACGGGACGGGCGTCTATGTGGCCGTGCTCGACACGGGCCTGCTCGATTCCTGGCGTCAATATTTCCCGCAGCAGCGCATCGCCACGGATTTGGCCAAATCCTTTAGCGGCGGCGGCGGCGCGGGCACCGTCTCCGAGACCACCAACCAGTGGGAGCACGACCAGGACTCGCACGGCACGCACGTGACCAGCACTATCCTGGGCTACAGCTTTTTCGGCACACCTGTCAACGGCGTCGCCCCCAAGGCGACGGTCATCCCCGTCAAGGTTCTAAACCAGTCCGGATTCGGTTGGTCGTCCGTCATCGCGCACGGCATCGTCTATGTGGCCGATCTGAAAGCCGGTCAACTGGCCAATTACCCCGTCGTGATTAACATGAGTTTGGGCGGCGGGTCGCTGGATGCTGTGGAAAAGGCGGCCATCGATTATGCCATCAGCAAGGGCGTCGTCATCGTCGCCTCTGCCGGTAACGAGGGCAACGACGGCATGGGTTATCCCGGCGCATATCAGCCGGTCATCTCCGTTGCGGCCTCGGGCTGGACGGGCGAGTGGCTTGCGGGCTCCGACGGCATCGTTAATAACTGGTGGTGGAAGGACAACGTCGCCGACCCGACCAACCCCGCCAATTTCTACATCACGGATTTTTCGAGCCGCCAGAAGAGCGGTCAAGACCTTGATGTTGCCGCCCCAGGCTCCTGGACGGTGGGCCCATATCAGGTCAACAGCGGGCAGCTCAGCTATTTCTTCCTGGGCGGCACCTCTATGGCGAGTCCGCACGTGGCGGGCATCGTCGCGCTGATGGCCCAGAAGAACCACGGCCTGACGGCTGCTCAAGCCGAGAGCATCCTGACCGGCTCGGCCATTTACCTTGCTCCCGGATGCCGAAACGTGCGGCAGCCGGACGGCAGCACTCAGCAATTCTGCTGGGGTGCGGATGCCACAGGGGCCGGACTCGCGACCGCCGATAAAGCTTTAAAGGCGACGCCCTAAAAGTAGAGAACCTGGGAGACAGAGAAAAAAGCCTGACGGCGAACTTGTGGGTTCGCCGTCAGGCTTTTTTTCTCCGTGTCGATGCGAAAAACCTTAAGCAGCCGCGCGCTGTGAACTCGCCGTCTTGTCGCGCAACAGCTCAAGGGCTTTCTTCAGTTGAATATCTTCCGGCTGCGGCTTGGGCTGATTGGGCTCGGGCGCCGTCTCGCGTCGCTCGTTCTGCGGGTTCGGCCTGTTGATCGCATCGTCGTCGTTGCCCGTTAGCTCATCCGGGTCAATGGCGTCGAGTTGTTCGGGTCGTTTGACTTCGACCGAAGGGACGACTCCGGAGCTTGTACGATCTGCGCCGAGGAAGGGCTTGCCGCTGGCCGAGGCCCATTTAATCGTCGTCAGCAGCAGCCCGTCGCCATCCCTTAAAGTAAAGAGCTGTTGCTCGGCTCCCGCACCGAAACTCTTCTCGCCGACGACATCGCCGCGTTTATGCTCTATGAGCGCCGAGGCGATGACCTCTGCGGCGTCCGCCGTGCCCGTGTCGATCAGGGCGACTATGGGCCCGCCGAACATAGTTTCCTTTGCGTCGGCCGTAAAGGTCTTGAGCGTCTTGTTCTCGCGGCCGATGGTTTGCGCCAGCGTTCCCTCTTTGATGAAGAGGTTGGCGACGCTCACGGCCTCCGACAGAGAGCCGCCCGCCACGCCTCTGAGGTCGACGACGATCTTCTGTGCGCCCTGTTTCTGCAACTCCTTGAGGCGCGCTTTGACATCGGCGGCTTCGCCTTCGGCAAGGCTGTTGATGCGAAGGACGCCGATCTTCCCGGCCTCCATATGGCCTTCGGCGGCGGGTGCTTTGAATGCTCCGCGCTTGACGGCCAGCGTCAGCGGACGCGCGTTGGCGCGCAGGATTCTGAGCTTGACCTCCGTACCCGAAGCGCCGTTCAATAACTGCTTGGCATCGTAGAGAGAGATGTCGCGCGTCGCCTTGCCGTCTATGTATTCGATGATGTCGCCCGCTCGCACTCCCGCTTGGTCGGCGGGCGAGCCCTTGACGGGCGCGATCACGTATAGATAGGAGGACAACTGCGAAAGCTCGGCGCCGATGCCGACCTGATTGGAGTTGAGCCCGGCGCGATAGCCCCGCACCTGATCCGGAGTCAGGTAGGTCGAATACGGGTCAAGCCCGTAAGCGAGGCCGCGCAGCGCCCCGGCGCGCACCTTCTCCATATTCGGCTCGTCCACATAATCGTTTTGAATATGCTGAAGCACGCTCTCGAAGATTCGCAACTGGACGCCCGGATCGTTCGAGGGCTGCTGCGCGCGCGTGGAAATCCAGCCGCCGACGACGGCGTACAGAGCCAGGCTGGCCGATAAGACTACGAGAGCAAATTTGCTGCGAAATGACATCTAATAACCTCTAAAAAAGTAACGGGCCGTCGTCAGGATTTACGAAAGGGAGCGGCGCGCCGACGACTTCGCTTTTCACGCTCGTTCGGTATCATACATGCGGCTCAAGGGAGCGCGCAAGCAATAACGGCTCCTTCGCTTGACACCGTTTCAGTTGCCTTCCTATACTCCGCCCGCCCCTTTTGAAACATTTTGCCAGAACAAGTTAATAAAGAATCGAGCCCGAGCCCCGTCGAGCCGGATGTGCCCGCCGGACGCCTTCTGGCGCTCGACCTCGGCGCGAAGCGGGTCGGGATGGCCGTCTCAGACGAAATGCAAATAACCGTGCGACCGATTGAGCCCTTGAGCCGGACGAATTGGAAACATCTGCTGCGGACGGTCGAAGCCACGCTCGAAAGCTTTGACGCGCGAGCACTGGTGATTGGTTTGCCGCTCAGGCTTGACGGCACGGAAGGCGAGGCCGCCGAAGAGGCCCGGCGCATCGCGCGTAACTTTCGGCTATCGCTCGGCCTTCCCGTCTATTTGCAGGATGAGAGATTGACGACGCGGGCCGCCGAAGAGGCGTTGCGTGCCGAGGGCTACGACTATGAGGAGAGACGCGGGCTCGTTGACAGCCGGTCGGCTGCGATCATCCTGCAAGACTTTATCGCCGGACGGCGACCCATTAACCCTGACGCCGGAAGCACGGGCCGGATTTGAATCCGCGCGTCTCTTGTCTATTATGATCCCCTTTTAATGAGACTCAGAAAAATCGCCATCCTTCTATTACTGATACTCGTGCTGTGCGTCTGCGGCTTCGCCTTCTGGACATACAGGGAGCTTCGCACGCCCGTCAATCATTCCCGAAGCTCCGAATATATAGAGATTCCGCGCGGCTCAACGCCCGCGCAGGTCGTCGGCAGGCTGCACACCGCAGGGATTATCGGACGCGAATGGCCGCTGATGCTTTACTTGAAACTGACGGGCGCGGGCACGCGGCTCAAAGCGGGCGAGTATCGCTTCCCGTCGCCCATCTCGCCGCTCGGCGCGCTCAGAAAGCTGGAGGAGGGCGGGCAGCGCCTGAGCCGTTTCACAGTCATAGAAGGATGGACGCGCTGGGACATCGCCGCCTCCATGATGCGGCTTCCCGAATTGAAGTTGGAGACGAGCGAGCAGGCGCTCGCCCTGATGAACGATACTACGGGCATACGCGACCTCGACGCGCAGGCCGAGAATCTGGAAGGCTACCTCTATCCGGACACATACAATTTCCCGCCCGACGTCACGCCCGCAGAGATGATCGCCGTCATGGTCAGGCGTTTTCGTCAGGAGTGGAAGCCGGATTGGGCCGACCGCGCGCGCGCGCTCAATCTCACGCCGAGACAGGTGGTGACCATCGCCTCGCTCATAGAGACTGAGGCCAAGCTCAAGGAAGAGCGCCCCGTCGTCGCCTCCGTCATCTACAATCGACTTCGGAAAGGCATCGCCCTCGGCATAGACTCTTCCGTGATCTACGCCTCCAAGCTGGCCGGGAAATGGAAGAACGACGGCAAGGTTTACAAGAGCGACATCGACCGGCGCTCGCCCTATAACACACGGCTGCAAACGGGCCTTCCGCCCGGCCCCATCGCTTCCCCCAGCGCCTCCTCGCTCGAAGCCGCGCTCTATCCGGCCACGACCGATTTCCTATATTACGTGCGCGATCCCTTGCGCAACGACGGCGCGCACAACTTCTATGCGAACGAGGCGGATTTTCAGCGCGGCGTGCAGGCGCTCCGCAACTGGGAGCGCGAGCGAAATGCCAACGCGGCGGCCGCCAATAGAAACGTTGATAATAGTACCGCCGACAACGGTAATACGTCCGCCCCTTGAGCCTTTGCGCCCGCATCCGACGCACCGCAGGCGCGTTCGGCGCTCCGTTGTAATCCGAAGATAAAGTTTGACGGCGTGAGTTAATAGAGCCTGGACTGCTGACAGCTTACGATACTTTTGATACTGGCTCTAACGTATCACAAGGAGACCTCACCACGAAATGGAAGCCGAAATCTTCACGCCTCCCTTTATTAATCCTCTTTATTTGCCTGCTTATTATCCCTTTCATCACTGTGTATCTAAAACCGTCTCCTCGAACCCGCGCCGTATGCGTGTCCTACGCATAGGCCACTCTGCCAGGGCTCAGGCGCTTACTTCTTTTACCCTTTGCTTGAAATTAGAGTGCCGTTGCTTTATGCTCGCAGGCGTTACACGGTTTCCGTGACGTTTGCCTCTCGTATTGAAAGAATAAAAGGGTAATCGCTGTGAAGAAATTAATCGCCATCACTTTTGTTCTGGCCCTCGCGGCCACAGCCGGATACGCGCAGGAGAAGGGCGTTGATACGCAGAACGACCGGATACGAGACTCCGGCAACAATCGTGCGCCGGGCAACAACGGAACCAAGCAGGATACGGGGGCCGGTCGCGGCATAGATTTCGGTCGGGGCAAAACCGTGACGCCTCCGCCCACGCCAAACCCCTACAAATTCTCAGTCCGTCGTGACGAGATCATCAAAGCCGTCGGCGAGGTCATGCGCGACCGCAAGCTTATCCTTGACGACTCGGCCTCCAAGCCCGACGAGGGCGTTATCATCAGTCAGCCTTATACGTTCATCAAAGGAGCCGTCGTCACTGAATCGGAGTTGGTTCAGTATGCGGATGTCCCGACGGCTAGCTCGCGCGGCTGGACGCGCGGCCGCTATACCATGATCGTGGAGATTCAGCCCGTCGACGGGCAGAGCACGAACGTCTCCGTCAGCGCCAAGGTCGAAGGTCGAACCGACGGCGCTTCCGGCGCCGAGTGGGTCACGCTGCGCAGCCTGGGCGTAGCCGAACAGGAATTTTTGAACGCCCTGATCGAAGCCGTCACCGGCGGGCCTCCTCCGGGCCGGTAAAGCATTACCGCGCTACCGCGACGACGGTAAAGCGCGCGACGGGCTACGCCACCCTCGGCGTAAGCGGCCTATTTATCAACGAATTAGCCCCATTTACTTAAAGATAATAATTAAGCGTGCGGCGCGGCCGCCCGGCCATCTTTAGCCGACCTTTTTTGAAAACGCGTATCAATGGAATCAATTCACCTCGAAGCCGAAGCGAAACGCTCGCCCATCACACTCGTCATCGCGCTCTGTTGCGCGCTGGCCGTCACGGGCGCCTTGTTCGCAGGTTACTATTTTCTACGTCGTCGTCACGCCGAGAGCCAGCGCGCGATGCAACAGACGCAGGCCGGGGCTACGTCCAGGCCGACGGGCCCACCCCTGATTCAGGTCTATGAGGATGATGCTATGCTCAAGGGGGCGCAGGCGACCGTCGGCGGAACTGTGGTCAACATCTCCTCGGAGAATTTGACGGATATCTTGGTCGACGTTGAGCTGCGGCGGCGCAAAGACGCAGGTGTAGAGACCCGTTCACTGCCGCTCGTGCCCAAAGACCTCGCGCCCAACCAGCAGGGTCGTTACACCCTCACGCTCCTGTCACGCGATTACAGGCACGCGCGCCTGCTGCGCATCAAGAGCAAAGAGCACGCCGATGAGATCATCTTCAAATCTGCGCCCGGCGCTCAGCGCCCGCCCGAACCCCCGCCACAGTCGAATAAAACCGTCATCGTTCCGAGACCGTCACCGCGCAAGGGCAAGGAAGAGTTCATCAATACTCCGGATAATCCGGCGCGCGTTCCATGATGCGCAGGCTCCGCGGGTCTTTGTGCGCTCACTCTCTTTGCGTGCGCTCTCTCTTGCGAACCGAAGAATCTTTTACGGGTTGATTGGCCCTCGCAAACCTTAATGCGATACCTCAGAGGTCGGCACGACGACCATGTTGAGACTCTATCTTTGCTCGGAGTTCCTATCTGGTGAAATATTTTGTCTTGACCACAGCGGCCAAGTCGCTGCGAAAGCGTTCGGCGGAACCTTTAGGCCGACCTGCGGACAACCATTTTGGGCCCTTCGCTCGTCACAGGACTACCTGAAAACGTCGCTCTTGAAACGCGCCAGCCATTAAGGCTAATATCTGTTCGCCGTCGAGAACGTCTTCGGGCATCTGAAACGATAGAAAATTCCTTTCCGGGGGAAATATGCTGCATCGCGCGCTTGTCTTCTTCGCCATCGTCACGCTCACGGCCCTCGCCAGTGCCGCGACCGCCCAGGGCCAGATGAGACGCAATGAATCCGAATATGAGGATACTATCCTGGGCTCGCCTGAGAAGGAGATGCGCGCGCGTCTGGTCATCCGGCAGGCCGAGAAAGAGCGGCGCGAGAATCTGGAACGGGCCCGCGAGGTCGCGCAGTTGGGCACATGGTTGCACGATGCCTATACCCGTCATAAGACCTTTGACGGCATGGAGCTTAAAAAGCTTGAGCGGCTTGAGAAACTTACGCGAAAAATCAGGAACGAGGCCGGAGGCAATGACGACGAAGAGATGCAGGTCGAGATGCCCAGCGATTTGGAGGCCGCTCTGTCACGCATCGCAGACCTTTCCGAAGAATTGAGCAAAGGCGTCGAGAAGACTCCCCGCCTGGTCATCTCTGCCACCGTCATAGATCGTGCCAACCAGATTCTTGAGCTTATTAATTTTGTGCGAAACAAGGCCCGTTAAGTTAAAACAGCATGGCACGATTGCGCCCTCTTCCTGAATCCACGCCGCGTCTCCTCTCCTTATCATTTCTCATCCTAATAGGTCTGACGTTCCTCGCTCTGCCGTCCAGCGCACGACGAGAGCAGCAGCAGCCACAAGTTGATGACGACGACGATGAAGTTGTGCGCATCGATACGGAGCTTGTGGTGGTCAACATCACAGTGGTCGATGCCGCAGGCAGGTACGTGCACGGCCTCAGCAAGTCGGACTTCAAACTCCTGGAGGATGGGGAGGAGCAGCGGAGCATCTCTTACTTCGGCGATGAAGAGACGCCTTTCGCCGCAGCGATTCTGCTCGATACTTCCGGCAGCATGGAGAGGCGTGTTGCGATGGCGCGCGCCGCCGCGATCCGGTTTCTCAACGGGTTGCGCGCGGAGGACGTGGCGGCCGTCTATCATTTCGACTCGAAGGTGGAACAGGTGCAGGAGTTCAATATGAGCCGCGATCTGGCCGACACGGCATTCGGGCTCCGCGCCAAGGGGCTGACGGTGCTCTACGATGCCATCATGCGCGCGGCTGCGGACATCTCGCGCCGCCCGGAGAAGCGCCGCGCCATCGTCGTGCTCTCGGACGGAGGCGACACCAGGAGCAGCGTTTCAATGGAGACGGCGCTCGCGGCTGCGCTCGCGGCCAACGCGACCATTTATACTGTGGATATGTCTTCGCCCGCGGCCTCACCCGTCGAGCGGTTGAAGGGAGCGGCGGCCTTACGCACTATGGCGAACAAGAGCGGCGGGCGCTACATCGCCTCTCCCGGAGGAGTCGCCTTGCGCGAGGCTTTCTCAAGCGTCGTTGAAGAACTTGGCAATCAGTACACTATAACTTACAAGCCATCCAACAGAGCGCGCGATGGTCGCTGGCGGGCCATAGAGCTTAAGCTCGCAACCCCGAACCTCACGGCGCGCACACGCAAAGGCTACCGCGCACCCGCCGGTGGCGGCGGCAATAAATAACAGGCGCAGCTTGAAAGCTTTGCTTCCAAAGAGGGTTTTGCCGCGCATCGACGTTCGATTCCTTAGACCGGAGCGGCTAGAGGCTCGTCTCGTTGCGCGCCTTTTCGGTGTGGCGTTCGATGGCGAGTTCGATCAGGCGGTCGATCACCTGCGGGAATGGAAGGCCGGAGGCTGCCCACATCTTCGGGTAACCGGAGACATCCGTCAGTCCCGGAATCGTGTTCAGCTCGTTGATGATGAGTTCGCCCGTATCGCGGCGCAGGAAGAAATCGACGCGCGCAAAGCCCGCGCCGTCAACCGCCTTAAAAGCCTTCGTCGCCATGCGACGCAAGCGGGCCGTCAGGGATTTCGAGAGAGGCGCGGGAACGACAAACTCTACGTGGCCCGTGCTCGAATATTTTTCGGTGTAATCGAGAAAACGCGCCGCCTCGTCATGGACGACATATTCGCCCGGAAGGCTCGCCTCCGGCTCGTCGTTGCCGATCACGGCGCATTCTATCTCGCGCGCATCGACCGCTTCCTCCACGATGATCTTACGATCATAGCGGGCCGCCAGATTGATGGCCCGCTCAAGCGAGCTTTTATCGACCGCCCTTGAGATTCCTACGGACGAGCCCAGATTGGCCGGTTTGACGAAGCAGGGGAAACCCAATTGCCTGCTGATGCGGCGCAAGACCTTTTCCGGCTCGCGCTCCCACTCGGAGCGAACGAGCCACGTATACTGACACATGGGCAGCCCCGCGTCGCGAAACAGCGCCTTCATCGTCACCTTGTCCATGCCGCAGGAGGAAGCCAGCACCCCGCAGCCGACATAGGCGACGCCCGCCATCTCAAGCAGGCCCTGAATCGTCCCGTCTTCGCCGTACGTTCCATGTAGAACCGGAAAAACTACGTCCAGGGGTTGAGCGGGCCGCTCATCGCCCGAGGCGGCGTCGAGCGTAACGAGCCCGCGCCGCGACGGGTCGCCGATGATCGCGACGCCGGAGGACGCGCCCTCCCTGATCGCGCGCGACAGTTGCTCGGTCGTCGTTTCAGGCAAAAGACGGATCGCCTCGGCGGGCGCTAACCATTTCCCTTCCTTGTTGATCGCTACGGGGACGACCTCGTACTTATCCTTGTCCATCGCTTCGATGACGGAGCGCGCCGACCTCAAAGAGATTTCATGCTCGCCCGAACGCCCGCCAAAGATCACACCCACGCGCAGTTTCTTCGCCATAAACGTCAATCTGCAATCCCCAAGCCCGGAGCACTAAGCCGAAGGCTGGAACGCCCCACCGCACAACAGCTTAGACCCCAAACCCCAGACTTTCCTTTAAAGAATGGTTTTACCCAGTGCCGAGAGGATCAATTCGACGCCAAGCTCGGCCGTGCGATTGTTGTAATCGAGCGCCGTGTTGATTTCGACCACTTCGAGCGATCGCATCCCTCCGGCCTCGGCTATTTTCTCCATCGCCAGATGAGACTCGCGGTAGGAGAGGCCGCCGCGCACGACCGTTCCGGAGCCTGGGGCGTCGCCAGGGTCGAGCGCATCCACGTCGAGGGTGACGCAATAGCCGCCCGGCGCGCGCGACGCGATACTGATGGCGTCGTCGATACAGGCGCTCATGCCGCGCTCGTCTATCTCGCGCATGGTGAAGAAACGCATATCGAGCTGGCGTATCAGCTCGCGCTCGCCCTGGTCTACGTCGCGCGCTCCGATGTGTGCGCAATAACGCGGGTCGAGCTTGGGCGCAAACCCCGCCACATTGGTCAGCTCCGGCGCTCCGTAGCCGAGCAGCGATGCCAGCGGCATCCCATGAATATTGCCCGAAGGCGTCGTCTCGGGCGTGTTCATATCCGCGTGCGCGTCGAACCAGATCAACCCAACGGCTTGCGAGCGCTCCCTGTAAAAGGAGGCCACGCCGGAGATTGAGCCGATGGCGATGGAATGATCGCCGCCGAGTATGACCGGAAGCTCGCCTGCACTCATCAGGATGTTCCGCACTTCGGTCGCCAGCTCTTCGCAGGCGAGGGTGATCTCGGATAAGTATTTCAGCTTTTCGTTCGGGTCGGCCATCCCCTGTGGCCGGGCAACGCGCATGTCGCCAAGATCGCGCACTTCGTAGCCGAGCTGGGCGATTCGGTGGTTGAGACGCGCGACGCGCATCGCCGCCGGGCCGATGTCAACCCCGGCGATGCTCGCGCCGAAACCCAGAGGCACGCCCAGGATACTGACGCGCCGACCGTTTCCGGGCCGGTTCGGCAGCGGCGTAGGCATCTGCTGCTCTATTAATGCTTCGTTCATTCAATCCTCACTTGAGAGCGAGCGCGCGGTCAGCCTCCAAGGTTGATGTTGAAGCCGCTGCCGCTGCCGCCGCCCTGCGACGGGAAGAAGGGCTTCAGGAGCGAGGCGAAAGCCTGTAGGTTGCGCGTCTGGATCAGTAGCTCGCCGGGGCCCGCGAACTCGGCGACGATGCCCTCGCCGCTCATCATGCTCCGAAAGAATCCGGCGGCGGCCTTACGCAAAGTATACTGGGTAGTTCCCTCCCAGGCGACCAGGTGGCCCGTGTCGACTACGTAGCGCTCGCCCGGCTGTAGCCGCTTGCGATGAATCGCGCCGAAGGATGAGACCAGCAGCAGTCCCGTCCCCGAGACCTGTAAAACGAAGAGGCCCTCGCCGCCGAAGAAGGTTTTCGCGCCGCCCCACTTGGTATCGACCGTCAGGCTCGCGTCGCCCGCCAGATACGAGCTTGATTGGACGAAGAACATTTGATTGCCAAGCTCAAGGGCTGCGATGTCGCCCGGCGCGCCCGGCGCAAACGTCACTTCGCCCGCACCGCCGCGCGCCGTAAAAGTCGAGACGAAGGCGGATTCGCCGCCCGCCGCCCGCTTGATCGCGCCAAAGAGCCCGCCCTTCATCTGCGACTGCAACTCGACGTTGGCCGACATGGAGACCATCGCCCCGGCTTCGGCGAGGATTGATTGCTCGGGCTGCAAACGCACTATCGCCAGCGAGAACGCGGGCTGGTGCAACACCTCGTAGCTGTAGCCGCGTCCCTGCCCGCGCGAATCCTCGTCTATATGAATACCGCCGCCGCCGACACCGGGGCCAGCATAAGGCGTTTGCGGCGGGGGAGCGGCCGAAGGCTGCTGCTGCGGCTGCGCTCCGGCGTTCAGGCGAAAGCCGCAAGCGCCGCAGAATTGCGCGTTCGGGAGCAGCGACGCCCCGCACTGTGGACAGGTCATATTGAGACTCCTTTGACTTTCTCGAAAATGATCTGGACGGCCTCTTCCGGCGTCTGTGCGAAATCCAGATAGCTGACATCCTTCTCGCTGACGACCAGATGTCTGCGCCACGCCTCGACCAGCGGCGGCCAGCATTCTCCGAGCAGCACGAGCGGGCGCGGCTCTATGACGCGCGTTTGAATCTTGTTCCAGACGAGCGAGACTTCGGTGACGGTTCCCATGCCGCCGCGCAGCGCTATGAAGCCGACCGAGCGCGTGATGAGGCGTTGCAGGCGCTCGTAGAAGTGCGGAGTTGCGACCTTATCGGTCAGATAGCGATTGGGCTCGGCCTGGAACTGGTTCATCACGATGCCGAGCACGCGGCCTCCACGCTCCCTCGCGCCGCGACTGGCCGCCTCCATTACGCCCAGGTAACCGCCCGTGCAGATGGTGTATCCGGCCTCGGCCAACAACTCTCCGACGCGATGCGCCTGCTCGTACTCGCTACAGGTTCGGTCGCATTTCGAGCCCCCGAAGATCGTCACGATTCTCTCTTGCGTCTCGCTCATGGTTTCACCTGCGGCCGCTCAGCATCAACGAGCCGCTCTCTTTATATAGCAGATAATCGTCGCGCGTTTTAAAGGAACCGCCCGTGTACCCTTCGGGCACGGGCGTCGGGTCTATGAGCCGCTCATCGAGCACGTTTGAGAACCCGGCTTCCTCAAAGAGCGCTCTGTACTGCGCGATACTGAGGAAGCTGATGGGGACGTTCAGTTGCTCGATCCACTGGTGCGACGGCTCGTTTTCCTCGTAGAGGTCGACGACCGTGACGAACAGCCCGCCCGGCTCAAGCACTCTATGAACCTCACGGAGCGCGGCCGCGATGTCGGCGTAGTAATAAAGCGACTCCATGGAGAAAGCGTGTGAAAAATAGTCGTCCTCGAAAGGAAGCCGCTCGGCGCTCGCGAGGCGAAACTCAACATTCCCGTAATCGGCGGAAAGTTTCCGGGCCCTCTCGATCATCTCATCGGAAATATCAATGCCGATTACGATTCCATCTACGGCCTGCCCGGCCAGGAGGCGCGTGGCCCATCCCGAACCGCAGCCGAGGTCGAGCACGCGCGACCCTTTGCCAACATTCATGCGGGCAATCGCCTGCTCGCCCGTGGGCCTGTGGGCGCGCTCCATACTCTCGCAGCGACCGGCGCGTGCCCAATCGTTGAACTCCAATCTCAATCGCTCTTCCATAATCCGGCTTCCAACCCGTAGCTGCTGACCAGCGAACAATACTTCTCAAAAAAGCTCTCAGGGGTTGAGGCGATAGAGCATGCGCGGGAACGGTATCGTCTCGCGGACGTGCTCGATGCCGCACATCCATGCGGTACAACGCTCTATTCCCATCCCGAATCCGGCGTGCGGGACGCTGCCGTAGCGGCGCAAGTCCAGATACCAGTTGAAAGCCTCTTCGGGCAATTCGTGAATGGCGATCTGCTCGCGCAGGAAATCGAGCGAGGTTGCGCGCTCGCCCCCGCCGATCACTTCGCCGTACCCTTCGGGCGCGAGCACGTCAACGCCGAGCGCGAGTTCGGGCCGCGAGGGGTCGCGCTCCATGTAGAAAGCCTTGACGGCCGCCGGGTAATGATGAACCATCAGCGGCTTGTCATATTTGCCGGAGAGATAGGTCTCGTCGGGCGCGCCGAAATCGCCGCCCCATTCGAAGCGCGTTTCCAGCTCGCCGCTCGCGTGCCCCTCGTGAAGCATTCTCACGGCCTCGTCGTAATGAAGACGCGGGAAAGGCGGCACGATAGCTTCCAGCCTGGCCGTATCGCGCTCAAGGATTTTCAGCTCCTCGCGGCGTTCATCCATGACGCGCGTGGCGATTGCGGATAAAAAACGCTCGGCCAGATTCATCACGTCGTCCAGAGTGGCGTAGGCCATCTCGGGCTCGACCATCCAGAACTCCGTCAGGTGGCGGCGCGTCTTGGACTTTTCGGCGCGAAACGTCGGCCCGAAGCAATAGACTTTACCGAAGGCGGCGGCCGTCGCCTCCATGTAGAGCTGGCCCGACTGTGTGAGAAAGGCTTTCTCGTCGCCGAAGTAGTCCACCTCGAAAAGCGTCGTCGTTCCTTCGCAGGCGGCGGGCGTAAAGATCGGTGCATCCGTCAGCGTGAAGCCGTCCGCGTCCAGAAAATCCCGCACCGCTTTGACCACAGTATGGCGTACTTTCAGAATCGCGTGCTGGCGACGCGAGCGCAGCCACAGGTGACGATGATCCATCAGAAATTCCGTACCGTGCTCTTTCGGCGTGATCGGGTACTCGTGCGCTTCCTGCACGACCTCTGCGCCGGTCACATCCAGCTCGTAGCCGCCGGGCGCGCGCTCGTCGGCACGCACGACGCCGCGCACGACGAGCGCCGACTCCTGGCCGAGGCTCTTGAGCTGCTCCCAGACCTCCGCCTCGACGGCCTTTTTCAGGACGACGCACTGCACTATCCCTGTCCCATCCCGTAATTGTGGAAAGAGGATTTTACCGCTTGAACGTAAGTTGTAGAGCCAGCCCCTGAGCGTAACCTCTTCGCCCACGTGGCGAGCGAGCTGGTTGATGTAGATTTGCTGCATAAAGTCTTCGGATGATCTGTTCAATCCTTCTATAAATTATCTAACCTTATCTCGTCATCGAGTCGGGCGGCCGTTTCGCGCCGCAGGGCCGGGAAACGTCCGAGCCATTCGGCCGCCTGCTGCACGATCAGAAACGTCGGCCTGATAAACTGCGCGTAGGTGGCCCCGCGCCCGCACACGGCCGTTTGATATGAGAACGTTCCGATGGCCTTCAACCCGCGCTGAACGGTCATCAAACGGAACTCGCGCGCGAACTCGTCCGGGTCGAGCGCATCGAGACCTCGCCGCCGCCGCTCGTCGAGAAAAAAGAGGCGGTGCGCGCGCACTTCTGCGAGCGAAGGGGGTTCAGGCTGGCGGTCTAAGAGAAGCGACACCAGATCGTAGCTCGCGGGCCCCATGCGCGCGTCCTGATGATCGACTATGCGTATCTGTTCGCGTTGATCCACGATCAGATTCGACGCATGGTAATCGCGATGACAGAGGAAACGCGGGCGCGCCGAAAGCTCTGCGGCGATGTCGTTCATCTCCGTCTTCAACTCGGCCGTGATGCCGTGAGACAGCCGCTCGCCGCGCAGGCTTCCGAAATAGTGTTCGAGGAAGAAGCCAAGCTCCCAGGCGAGCTTCGCCTCGTCGAAGGCGAGACGACTGGCGATTGAATTAAGCTCGTAAGCCTTTGGGGTGGCCGCCTGTATCTGCGCGATCAGGCTGATGGCCTGTTCCTTGTACCCTTCCGCCTCTTCCTCCGGGACGGATTCGTAGACGAGCCGAAGCTGGCGGTCGCCCAGGTCTTCCTGCACGATGATTCCGCTCGCGGCGTCTATGTCAAGGATTTCGGGGACGGGCAGCTCGGCGGCCGCGAAGAGGCGCGTGACATCAAGGAAAGGATGAAAGTCGGGGTCGAACGGCTCAGGGTAAACGGCGGCGATGGCCGTTTGAGAGCGTTTCCAGGGGATACGAAAATACTCTCGCGTGGAGGCGTCCGGCGTCAGGGCGAACATACTGTCGGGGCGGCCCAGACCGACACGCTCAAGGTAGCCCGCGAGCCGTTCGCGGGCTGACGAATCGAATGCGTTGGAGGTGATCTGGGAAGCTAGACTCATGCGATGTGCGGCGCGCAAGCTAAGATGTGCGCTTTCCAACGAGCGGCGGGAGGAGGCGCGACCCCCTTTTGCTCAACTCCCGCCCTATTCATGTCACTTAGAAGCCAGGAATTGTATCACTGCCGCAGCGGCACGACAAAGTTATCTCCACGCACCTCGCCCTTTAGAGCTTTAGGCGGCGGCTCCTTTTCACAGACCAGCGCGGCGCGGACGACCGCCGCATCCTCTATAACCTCTCCGGCCCCAACGCGCACCCCGTCGCCCAGGATAGAGCGCCGCACCCGCGCGCCCGCATCGACCGTGACCTCGTTCCAGAGAAGAGCTTCGTGGACATCCGCCTCGTCTGAAATCCTGCATCCACTGCCCGCGTCCAGGTCTCTTCCCTGCTCTGCCAGAAGCGCCAAACTGATCTCCAGATAACGCGGGATGGTCGATAGCTCGTACCAGCTTCCGTTTGCGACGTGCGCGACCACAAGTTCGCCCGCCTCAATCGCCTGTGGATACACGTCCGTCGTCGAATGAGAGAAGACGCCGCGCGGAATGTAGTCGAAGATTCGCGAGTCCAGGATTTGTATGCCCGTGAACATGAGCGGCGCTTCTCCCGCCTCGGAGACGTTTCTCTGATCGGGGACGTTATCGGACGCTGCGGGTGGCGTCGGCATCCCGCCGAAGCCTTTGATTAATCCGTCGTCAGTTTCGACTATGCTGAAGCGTTCGCGCGCCGGGTTCGGGCGCAGCACGAGCGTCGCCAGCGCATTCATTTTGCGGTGCGTCTCTAATGCCTCGGAGAGGTCTATGTCCGTGATGATCTTTCCGTTGATGACGACGAAGGGATCGCCATAGAGCAAGTGTCGAGCGTTATCCAGAGCCCCGCTTGTGCCCAGTATGACGGGCTCTTCGATATATTCGAGGTGAACGCCGAAGCGGCTCCCGTCGCCCAGAGAGGCGCGCACCGACTCGGGCCTGTGATGCAGATTGACGACCACCTCGCGAAACCCGTAGCGGCCCAAATATTCTGCAACATAGCCCACGAGCGGCCGCCCCAGAAAAGGGATCGCCGGTTTGGTGCGGTCTTCCGTCAAAGGCCAGAGCCGCGTTCCATAACCGGCGGCCAGGATCATCGCGCGCATCATTTGTCCCCTAAATCGGCTTTAAAATCGGCTGTGTTTCACTACTGATCGAAAGCGCGGTTAATCAAACACATTGCGTTCCCGTAGGCGGCTGCGTGTGATTAAGCGAATGATGATAATACTACAAATAGAGCGTATTATCTGGAAACCGTCCCTCTATTGAGCCTTTAGATGTTTGGTACGTTCGGGAATCCCAAAAAAAGGATTCTTGACTCCGCCCTGTCTTTGACATACTTTTAACCGCGCTAGCGCGCTTCTTGCGCAGCCTTTGCTTTGAAGGCTTCAATACAACCTCAAGCGACAAATTTTTCAGGCGTGTCGGCACTCATGCCTTCGGGTCGTAATACGTGACACAGAGGGGACGGATGGGAAATCTTATCAGGGCTCTTCCGATACTATTGTGCTTTGTCTGTCTACAGTTGGCGGCGGAGGTTCGCGCCGATCCCATCCAGATCACGGGCGGTTCCGCTTCGGTCGGAGGCAGCGGCGGCGGGACTTTCACTTTCGCCGGTGACGGATTTGTATTGAGCGGCGGGCTCAATCAAGGCCCAAACGCGTGCGGCATCTGCGTCGCGGGTCAGGCGATCAGTCTGACCACCGTCAACGCGGGCACGGATATACGCGTCGGCCCGGCGGAGGTCGGCGGCGTCTCCTACAACAGACTCTTCTATGCCGGGAACCTGCACTTCGAGACTAATAACATCATCGTTCCGGACGATCCCTCAACTCTCTTTACCATCACCACGCCGTTTGAATTGCACGGCTTACTGCTCGGCTGCACGAGCGACCAGATCAGCGGCTGCCTGCCCGGCAATCTTGTTTTCGATTCTTCGCTGATCGGGCATGGCACGGCCACCGCGACCTTTACCAGTATCGTCACAGGCTCGGCGGGTCGTCTCTATTTTTTGCAGGGAGTCAGGTATGATTTCGCACCCGTAGCGACACCCGAACCGGCGACGCTTCTGATGCTCGGGACTGGATTGGCAGGGATCGGTGCTGCCCTGCGCCGCAGAAGGCGCAGGGCAAGCAGAGACTAGGACTCTTAACTTTCGCGCCGGACTATAAATAGAATCTTCAAAAAGGGGGCGCTCAGGAGGCTTGCGAGGCGTCGCGCATTACAAGGTCGAATGTGCCGGGGGCGACCTTGCGAAAACGTCCGTTGCGATTAAGCGAGACGGCGATGCTGATGGTCGGGTTATGGCCCGTGAAGTTGAATCCGCCTTCGAGCAGTCGATTATAGATTTCGTTGACGTGAAGCGGCTCGCTCGCCTCCCTCAAGAGCATCGTCGTCGCCTGCGGGATTGTTCGATCTATAAATCTATCGCTCTTCACTTCTATCTCGGACTTGACCGGGGGAATGTGATGGCGCGGCGTGACGGTTCTGGGCGTAAAGCCGGGTTTGGCCGCATCGCGCCGCATGGCCGCTTCTATCTCCGCGTCCGAAGGAGTGTTGACGGGCGCGGTGCTGGCGCTCAGGACGTTGGAGAGCAGACGAAAGATGGCCGCTTCGGTCTGGCTGGCGAGCGTATCCATCTCGGCCAACTCGGCGCGCACGGTCTCGGCCTCGGCCTCAAGTTCCGCCAGCCGACCGGCCAGACGGGCTCGCGCCGCGCGCGATTGACGCAGGCTCTGTTCGAGCGTTGAGATCAAATTTTCGTTAGCCATAATTTGATTTTTGACTTCGGCTTCCGCGTTCGCTTTCCTTTGATTCGGACTCGGGCGCTTAAACCTTCAACCGCCCGTGTGCGGCTGAATCCCCTGAATCCGGAATCTAAAAACCAACAACAGCCTCACCTGTCTCTTTCGATAATATAAGTCGGTATCGAATAGAGAGCATCCCAGTATTTTGAGCCGGGGAGGGATTCGAGCGCCGCACGCGCCGCCTCCGCATACTCGTAGGCACGCTCCCTGGCCCGCTCAAGCGCGCCGGTTCGTTCCACAGCGGCGAGCAGCGCAGCTCGCTCGACCTTCTGGTAATTCCCTTCGTGCATGATCGCCTGCAAGGCCGTGCGCCATGACGCGTGGCCCTCAAGCAGATAGATCAACGGCAGGGTCAGCTTGCCTTCGAGCAGGTCGACGCCCGCCGGTTTTCCGAGCGCTTCATTGGTCGTAGTGAAATCCAGCAGATCGTCTACGAGCTGAAAAGCCGTGCCCAGGTTCATCCCGTATTCTCTGAGCGCGCTTCGCTGTTGCTCGTCAGCACCGCCCAGTATGGCCCCGATCTCGCAACAGGCGCTGAAGAGATAGGCCGTCTTGCGTTGCAGTATGTCAAGGTACTGCTCTTCGTTGACATCCGTGCGGCCGAGCAAAGTCAGTTGCAGCAGTTCGCCCTCGGTCATCTTGCGCGTGACGGCCGTCAGAATATCCAGTATCGGCAGCGAGCGCTCCTGTAGACTGGTCTCGAAGGCGGACATGTAGAGCCAGTCGCCCATCAACACGGCCGTCTGATTCCCGAAGCGAGAGTTGATCGACGGGCGATTGCGACGCGTCTCGGCATTATCGATGATGTCGTCGTGAACCAGCGTCGCCGTATGCAGAAACTCCATCACGGCGGCCATTCGTATCGAGTTGAACTGCGAAGCGTCGCCGCCGACCGCGTAGTTCGAGAGGATGGTCAGCGCCGGGCGCACCCGCTTACCCCCGGAGCCGCGCAGGTAATCGCCCAGATACGCGATGACCTGTATGTTCGAGCGCGCCTGCCGCTCGAACTCGGCTTCGACCAGCACCAGCTCCGGAGCGATGAGATTGAAAATACGCCGTGCAGAGGTTTGCGGGTCTTCGATGGCGGCGGTGTTACCCGAAGTAAACATAATTTAGAGGTCAAAGGGTCAGACGCCGGATGTCGGCTCTCGGGTCTGGCCTGCGGTTTTTCAGTTCGAGCGATAATTAGTGAACTGCATATCTATGCCGAAGTCGCGGTTCTTCAGGCTGGCGATCACGTCCTGCAAAGTATCCCGATCACGTCCTGTGATTCGCACCACGTCGCCTTGAATCGCGCTCTGTACCTTGGCCTTCGTGTCCTTGATAAACTTGACGATCTCTTTGGCCTTATCCTGCGGGATGCCCTGTTGAATCTCGACGCGCTGGCGCACGGTTCCGCCCGCCGCCGGTTCCACTTTCCCGTAGCTGAATGCCTTGAGCGGCACGCCGCGCCGCACCAGTTTTTGCTGAAGAATGTCGTTCATATTGCGCAGCCGCGTCTCGTCTTCAGCCGTGAGCACCAGTTCCTTTTCTTCGAGCGCGACCGAGGCCGAGCTTCCCTTGAAATCGAAACGCTGTCTGACCTCCTTCAAGGTTTGGTTGATGGCGTTGCCGATCTCGGCGCGGTCTACTTGCGAGACGATGTCGAATGAGTTCTGTTGAGCCATAACGTGCAAGAAAACTGAATCTATTGTGCCGCTGCGTATCCAGCGCGCGAGCATAACATCAAATACGTCGGCGATGAAAGTTTAATGTGCGCCGCCTCAACCGCGAGCGCTCCCCGAAAAGGGCTCGCCCGGAGCGCCTTCGGGCGCCTCAAGGTTGAAAAAGCGATGGAAATTCCCAGTCGTGATACAGCCCATCTCTGCCGCGTCCGTATCGTGAAGCTCCGCAAGGCAACGCGCCGTCTCGACGACGCGGGCCGGTTCGTTGCGCCGCCCTCGAAAGGGCACGGGCGCGAGAAAGGGGCAGTCCGTCTCTACGAGCAACCTGTCCAGGGGGACGAGACGCGCGACCTCGCGCAAACTGTCGGCCTTCCTGAAGGTCAGGTTACCGGCGAACGAGACCATGAAGCCGAGCGCGAGAACGCTTTGGGCCATAGAGGCGGAGCCGCCGAAGCAATGCATTATTCCGCCGCGCGGAGCGTCCCGCCACTCGTCGCGCAAAATGCTCACAGTATCATCATCGGCAGAGCGCGAATGGATGATGACCGGCAACGCCATCGAGCGCGCCATTCGTAACTGTTCACAAAAAACGCGGCGCTGCACCTCGCGCGGCGAATGATCGTAATGATAATCAAGACCGATCTCGCCGAGAGCTATGACGCGCGAGCTTTGGCCGAGGAGCCGCGCGAGACGCTGGCGTGCCGCCTCGTCAAACAAACGAGCGTCGTGCGGATGCACGCCGACCACAGCATAAACGGATTCAAACTGCTCGGCCACCTCGACGGCGCGCTCAAGCGAGCCGCTATGCGGATCGCCCGTCCCGACGTTCAGGATGGCACGCACTCCGGCGTCCCGCGCCCGCTCGATCACTTCGGCGCGATCCGCGTCGTACTCTTCGCCGTCGATGTGTGCATGCGAGTCTACGAACATGAGCAAGCAATCAATCAATCCATCGGCGTTCGATCAGTTATTAGCAGCAGCCTGTAGAACGCGGCCGCAGAGTCAGGTGACGACGGCTGGCGGCTGATTTAATTTCACTTGAGGCGCGCACCGTTCGGTACGTCTTCGGTAAAAGTAGCGATGACGGGCCGCCCCTCTTCGCCTATCGAGGCGGCCAGAATCATGCCCTGCGATTCATAGCCGCGAAGCTTGCGCGGCTTGAGATTCGCCACGACGACCACTTTGCGCCCGATCATCTTTTCCGGCTCGTAATACTCGGCGATTCCGGCGAGCACCTGTCTGGGCTCGGGCTCGCCGAGGTCGATCGTAAAGCGCAGGAGCTTATCCGATTTGGGGACGCGCTCGGCCGTCAGGATTTCGCCTGCGCGTAGCTCCACCCTTGCGAAATCGCCGATCTCTATATAGGTGGCGATGCCCTCGGTCTGCTCCGCTTGCGCGCCCACCGCGACCGCATCGGCCTCGGTCGCGCCCCTCATCGGAGGCAACGGTTTAGTCTGTTCGCGGCCGGGAGCACCGGCCACCGCGTCCGCTTCGGTCGCATGTGCGCCCACTTCTGCCTGTTCGATCGTCTTCTCTATCTCTGCCATGATTTTCGCCTTATCTATGCGCGGGAAGAGCGGCTTGCCTTCGCCGATCACGGTTCCCGCCGGTAGTGTTCCCCATTCAAGCTGTGACGGATCGGCGCGCTCTACGCTATCAGCGAGGCCGAGCTGCGCGTAGATTTTCGCGGCCGTCTCCGGCATGACCGGCTGCAAGATCACGGCGAGCCACCTGAGCGACTCTGCCGCGCGATACAGGATCGCGTTCAAGGTTTGTCGCTGGCCCTCGTCTTTAGCCAGTTCCCAGGGCTTCGCGTCTGAGATCATCTTATCGACGCGCGCGATGATGGCCCAGGCGGATTCCAGCGCGCGACTGAACGCCAGCTCGTCGAACTGCGTGATGAACTGTTCGCGGGCGTGCTCAAGGACTGAGACGAGCGCCATCGGATCCGGGTCGATGCCCGCCCGCTTGGCCGACAGATACTTATCTTCGCTGATGCCGGGCGAAGGAATCCGTCCGTCCGAGTAGAGCTGTATCATCTTCTGCGTACGGGCCAGCAGATTGCCGAGCCCGCCCGCCAGATCGCTATTGACGCGCTCGATCAGGGTCTCATAGCCGAACTTTCCGTCCTGGCCGAAGTTCATCTCGCGCAGGCAGTAATAACGCACCATGTCGTTCGAGAAATAACGGTGCAGCACGTCCAGGTCGATCACGTTGCCCAGGGTCTTTGACATTCTGCGCCCCGTCGCGTCCTGCCACATGCCATGCGCGAAGACCATGCGCGGCGGCTCAAGCCCGGCGGCCAATAGAAAGGCGGGCCAGTAAATGGCATGCTGCCGCAGTATGTCTTTGCCGACCAGATGCAGGGCGGGCCAGAATTTTTCAAAACCGACGATGCGCTCGCGCTCCGGGCTACCGAAGCCGATGGCCGTGATGTAGTTGGGCAGCGCGTCGAACCAGACCCAGATCGTATGCGAAGGGTCGTCCGGAACCGGTATGGCCCAGCTCACGGAAGATTTCAAGCGGCTCACGGCGAGGTCTTGCAGGCCGCCGCGCACGAAGCTCAAGACCTCGTTGCGTCGCGTCTCGGGGCGTATGAAATCGGGGCGCGATTCATATAGATCAATCAGCGCCTCCGCATAATCCGAAAGCCGGAAGAAATAGCTCTCCTCCGAGACGCGGTCGAGCGGGATCAAGTGTTCCAGGCAGCGCGGCGGGTCGCCCTCTCGCTCCGGCTTGATGTACTCGTCCTCTGTCTTGAAGGTCGCACAAGAGGCGCAGAACCAGCCCTCGTAATGTCCCTTGTAAATCGGCTCTCGACCCTTGGGAGTGCGCGCCGCCGCGACGCGCCGCCACAATTCGCTCACGCCCGCGTAGTGAAACGGCTCGGTCGTCCGCATGAATATGTCATAGCCGCCGTGCTCCGTGTCGAGGCCGAACATGGAGAATACTTTCTGAAATTCACCGGCGATGTGGTCTGTGTGCTCTTTGGACGTGCGGCCCGTGCGCTCTGCGGCCCGCTGGATATTGATGCCGTGCTCGTCCGTGCCCGTCAGGAAATAGGTCTCGAAGCCGCGCTGCCGTTTGTAGCGCGTCAGCGCGTCGGCGACGAGCGTCGTGTACAGGCTGCCAAGATGCGGCAGACTGTTGGCGTAATAGATCGGAGTGGTGACGTAGAAGGTCTTCATTATTCGTCAACTGTCGATGGCGCGGCGTCGAATAGATGACGGCGGCGGCACAGATGAAGGGGCGCGGGCCCGCCGTCATCCTTCAAAAGCATATAGTTTGCTATTTACCTCTGTTGGGCTGCGCCTTGGCAAACTCGTCGTCCGGCTTGAAGCGCGGCAGCTCCGCCTGGTCGGCCACGCGGCGGCCTATGTCGAGCGCAATCTCAGCCTCCTGCACGACCCCGCGAAAGTCCCAGTCGTCGCTGTACTCGTCCGAGGGCTGATGATAGTTCGCCGTATTGTAGGCGTTGAACTTCTCTTCGCCCCACCCCTTCGGCCTTCCTGTGTAATCAGCGCCCTCCTTCAGGCTGATCGAGGGCACACCGGCCTTCGCAAACGGGAAATGATCCGAGCGGTAAAAAGAGCCCTGTTCGGGACGCGGATTCGGAGAGACTCGCATCCCGCGCTCGCGCGCGACCGCCTGAACGATTGCGTCAAGCGACGAGCGCTCGGCGCCGAGCGGCACGAAGTCGTCCGTCGGCCCGAGGATGTTCATAGAATCGAGGTTGATGTCGGCTGCCGTCTTCGCGAGCGGGACGAGCGGGTGCGACGCGTACCACTCCGCGCCGAGCAGGCCCTGCTCCTCGGCGGTCGGGAGCAGAAACATGATCGAGCGCCGCGGCCTCTCCGTCGCAGGCAGCTTCATAATCGCTTCGGCTATGGCGATCAGGACGGCGCACCCGGTCGCGTTGTCCTGCGCGCCGTTGTAGATCGTATCGCCCTTCTGATTCGGAGCGCCGACGCCCAAGTGATCCCAATGCGCCGAGAAGACTACGTACTCGTCGCGCAGTTTCGGGTCGCGGCCCGGAATGACCGCCACCACGTTCGGGGCTTCGACGCGATTAACGTCGCTCTTAATATCTATGGTGGCTTTCAGGTTGAGCTTGACGGGCTGAAAATCGCGCGTCGCGGCGGCTCGCCGGAGCGCGTCCAAATCCTGTCCGGCAAGTCGCATCAGGCGATGCGCCGCATCGTCCGTCATCCACGAGCGCAGCTTGAGGAAAGGCGTCCGGTCATCCTTCGCGCGCGCAATGTCATAGCGCCACGAGCCGTTGGAGGTACGCACGACGCTCCACGGATACCCTGCGGATTCGTTCGTGTGCAGAAGGATTGCGCCGAGCGCGCCGCGCCGCGCCGCCTCTTCGTACTTGTACGTCCAGCGCCCGTAATAGGTCAGGGCGCGCGCGCCGAAAAGGTCGGGCTCAGCGGCGGTCGCGGGCGGGTCGTTCACCAGCATCACGAGAATCTTATTGCGATAATCCGAGGCTTCGCCCTTGTAATCGTTCCAGCGCTGCTCCGGCGCTTCTATGCCGTAGCCTACGAAGACGAGGTCTGCTGCGTCCACGGATACGTTCTCGGTCTGCGCTCCCGTAAAGGCTACGAAATCGTCCGCGAACTTGAAGCTCTCTTTTTTGTCGCCCGCCGAGACCGTAAGAGTCGGCTTCGGGTTGGCGTTGACGCCGACGAGCGAGACGGGTTGAAAGAAACTGCCGCCGGGCGCGCCGCCGCGCAGGCCCAGCGCCTCGAACTGCGCGGCCAGATATTTCGCGGCCAGTAGACCTCCGCGCGCGCCCGTTCCGCGTCCTTCGAGCAGGTCATCGGAAAGATACTTGATGTGGGCGCGCAGGGTATCGACGCTGATCGGGCTACTGTTCGACCCGCCGCGCTGTGTCGTGTTCGTCGGTGCGCGTCTCGCCGCCGCTGCCCTATTGCGACGCTGCGGCAGAGCGCTTGAGACCACACTCAGGATGATTAATGCCGCGATGAAGAGATGACCCCTTCCGATCACCTTCCCTGTGATACGTCGCCCCCGTAGATGTCTCCTGTTCATGGCGATTCCCGTTCCCCCCTCTAATGATTTCTGGTAATCAGCGCCATCGCTTCGGCGCGCGTGCGCGGGTCTTTGCGAAAGCCTCCGAGCACGGCGGAAGTAACCGTGATCGCGCCCGGCTTCTTCACGCCCCTGAGCGTCATGCAGGTATGCTCGGCCTCGATGACGACCATCACGCCGAGCGGCTTCAATCCCTCGTAAAGCGTATCGGCGATCTGTTGCGTCAGGCGTTCCTGAACCTGTAGGCGACGCGCGAAGGTTTCGGCCAGCCGCGCCAGTTTCGAGAGTCCGAGGATGCGCCCGTTCTTGGGGATGTAAGCGATGTGGCATTTGCCGACGAACGGCGCGAGGTGATGCTCGCAAATCGAAGCGATGCTGATGTCGCGCAGGATGACCATCTCTTCATGTGTATCTCCGGGCAAAGGCGTGACGTGCTCCTGCGGGTCTTCGCGCATCCCGGCCGTCAGCTCCGTGTACATATCGGCGACGCGCTCGGGCGTGCGTTGCAGGCCGGGGCGCGAAGGGTCTTCGCCGATGCCCTCAAGGATCAGGCGCACCCCGCGCGCGATCTTTTCAGGATCGACGCCACTGCGTCGTGCGCCCGTCTCCTTTGTCTTGTCCCCCTCCGTTGAAGGAGAATTTTTACTCATGTTTCGATCACCTCATGGCTACAGGGTTCGCCCTTTTAGTCCCGTCTCGATTGATTGTAAGCCGCGAGTGCCGCCGCTTCGACCCGATGCAGCGCTACGCCCGCGTTTTGAGCCGCCGCGCGGCATTGCTCATATTCCGGCATCTCTTTGGCGACGCGCCCGTTGATGCGTGCCACTTTAACATCAATCGGGCCGTAGGGCGTTTCGACGCGCACGGTTTCGCGCTCCAACGCACGCCGCTCGACCTCGTAGCTTCGCACGCCGAGCGTCGTCGTCTCCGTGAACAGCAGCTCGCACATCGCGTCCAGGTCGGCCGGGCGGCAGAGAATCTGTAACAGCACGCCGGGCCGATTCTTCTTCATCTGTGCCGCCGTGAAAAAGCAATCGAGCGCGCCGCTCGCCAGGGCCTTCTCCATGACGTAGCCGAAAAGCTGCGGCGACATATCATCAATATTGGACTCTATCATCAACAGTCGCTCGGGGGTCGCCGCGTCGCCGCCCTGCCCATCCTCGCCGATGATCACCCGCAATACGTTCGGAAAGTTCAAGTACTGGCGCGCCCCGGCCCCGTAGCCAGTGCCACTGATCTTCATAAGGGGCAGCGCGCCATACTGCTCTGCAACCGTGCTGATGATGGCAGCGCCCGTCGGCGTCACCAGCTCGCCCACTATGTCCGTAGCATAAACGGGCGCGTCCCTCAAAAGCTCCACGACCGCGGGCGGCGGCACCGGAAAGCGGCCGTGGGCCATCTCCACAGTCCCGCTGCCGACGTGCAGCGCCGATGAGACGAAGCGCTCAATGCCCAGCTGCTCGAACCCGATGCATGCTCCCGTCACGTCCACGATGGCATCGAGCGCGCCCACCTCATGAAAATGTATGCGCTCGACGGGCAGATTATGAACGCGCGCCTCGGCCTCGGCGAGCCTCGAAAAGATAGTCGCCGAGCGCTCCTTCACCGCGTCGCTTAAAAGCGAATCGTAGATGATGTTCAGGATGTCGCCGAGGTGTCGATGTGCGTGCTCCTCGCGGGCGCGCACATGGGCCCGCGTCGCGCTGATCCCGGAGCGATCCGCGCGCTCGAAAGCAAGCTCGTATCCTTCGACGCCCAGCAGCGCAAGCTCTTCGATTAATCGCCGTGGGTCTAAGCCGACGCCGACCAGAGCGCCGAGGATCATGTCGCCGCTCGCGCCCGCAAAGCAATCGAAGTACAGGGTTCTCATAGGGCCTCGAACCGTGGGAGAACGTCGCCCGCTCTTCCCCGTATGACTTCATGGCAGAGGTCGGAGAGCGGCGTCCGCTCCGGATTGACTTCGACCACGTAAGCGCCTGCGCTCCGCGCCACCTCCGGCAATGCGGCCGCCGGATAAACGGCCGCCGAAGTGCCGACGACGAAACATAGCTCGCACTCGCGCGCGCTTGCGTCCGCGCGCTCGAACGCGCCCATAGGCAGCATCTCGCCGAACAACACGACATCAGGCCGCAGAGCGCCGCCGCACTCGTTACAAATGAGCGGGCGTGGGGCTCCTTCGCCGCCGCTCCGTAGATCGTAACGCGCTTCGCACTCGGCGCAGCGAGCGCGCCAGATATTGCCGTGCAGCTCTACGACCTTGCGCGAGCCCGCCAGTTGGTGCAAGCCGTCTATGTTCTGCGTGACGAGCAGGAAATCTCCGAAGCGATCCTGCCAGCGTGCCAGCGCGAAGTGCGCCGCGTTCGGGCTCAGTTTTTTCAATTCCTCGCGGCGGTAGTCGAACCATTCCCAGACGGCCGGAAGATCGCGCTCAAGCACTCTTGCCGAAGAAATCACGTCAAACGGCATGCCCTTCCAGACGGCCGCTCCGCCGCCGCCGCGAAAAGTCGGCACGCCGGATTCAGCCGAAACGCCCGCCCCCGTCAGCACGAGCACTCGTTGTGCCGCTGCAAAACGCTCGCGCAGGTCGGCCGAGATTGAGATCAGCGCGTTCGATGGCATGTGTATGAGGATGGATGGTAACAGAGCCCACTGGAACAGTGTCAAGCAAAGCCATTTGTCCGGGCCGTGGGGGCTCAAAAAGCGTCCAGGGAAGCGCGCCGCCGCAAAAGCCTCCTTCAACTCCTCCCTGATTTGAACGAGCCGCTATTGCAACCTCGGGGCGCGAGGTGTATAAGGGGCTCAAAGCCTGGGAAGTAATCCGGCAAATACGTAAGGCGCAAAGAGCAGATGTACCCCGTAAGGGCGCGCTCTCTCTCTTTCGGGTCAGCATCAACAGGAAATCCGTCGCGGCAAGCCATGCCCGGCGGGTTTTGTATTTCTATGGGTTTTTTCTGCGGAGGACAGCATATGAGCGAAGACACAGGGACGGAGCACATCTCTAAGAAAGTGGTCGTCTACCGAATCCACGGCATGGAGGACGTGAAGGTTCAACGCGATGTTGAATATAGCCGAGGCGATGCGTGTGCTTTAACAATGGACATCTATTATCCGCCCGACTCGGAGAGCGGGGCGCGGATACCGGCGGTCGTCGTCGTGGCCGGATACCCAGACCCCGGATTCGAGGCCAGCGTCGGCTGTAAGCTCAAAGAGATGGGCTCATCCATCTCCTGGGGGCGATTGATGGCCGCGTCAGGCGTGGCCGCCATCACCTACACGAACCGGGAACCGGCAGAAGATGTTCAAGCATTGCTTCAATATATTCGGCGGAATGCCGAGCGGCTCGGAATCGACCGGAACAGAATCGGCCTCTGGGCCTGCTCCGGTAATGTTCCGCTGGCGCTGTCGGTTCTGATGCAGGAAGAGAGCGCTTATCTGAAGTGCGCCGTCCTGTGCTACGGGCTCATGCTGGACATGGACGGGTCTACGCATGTCGCCGATGCTGCGAGGATGTGGGGCTTCGCCAATCCTTGCGAGGGAAAATCGGTCGCTGACCTTCCGCAAGATTTGCCTTTGTTCATTGCGCGAGCGGGCCAGGATCAAATGCCCCACCTGAACGAAACTATCGACCGCTTCATAGCCCGTGCCCTGGCTCGCAACCTGCCTCTCACCTTCATGAATCACCCGGAGGCCCCGCACGCGTTTGAGCTTTTTCATGATAGCGAGACCTCTCGCGAACTCGTCAGGCGAATACTGGCGTTCATGCGGTTCCATCTTTTGCGAGCGCCCACCGGCAGTTGGTCGGGTAACGATTCCTTTTGAAATCAGGACGCGAGTTCTCGTTCGGGCAATTAGCATCGCGCCGGGGCGCTGGGCTATACTGCCTGCTTTGCCGAAGCATTGTCGTCAATAAGGAAAGCGATGAGAAGAGAGTGAGCCTGCTGCGACTGCAAGAGAATTTGAAGGAGCGCGTGCGCGCGCTGGCCCTTGAGCTGTTCGACGTGTCGATTGAACAGCTCAACGCCGAAGTCCCGCCGCGCACGGAGCTTGGCGACCTGGCTTTTCCCGTCGCTTTCGAGCTGGCGAAGCGCATCAAGCAGTTGACGGGAGAGAAGCGCCCGCCGCGCGCCATCGCCGAACAGCTCAAGAGCGCTCTGGAGACGATGGCGGGCGTGGCGCGCGTAGAGGTGGCGGGCGCAGGCTATCTAAACATCTTTTATGATCGCGCCGCTTTCCTCAAAGGCTTCTCTTTCGCGCGGGTTGGAGAGGAAGAGTCGGGGACGTTATCGGACGCCCGGCCCAAGCGCATGGTCGAGCATACGAGCATCAATCCGAACAAGGCAGCGCACATCGGTCACGTCCGCAACGCCGTGCTCGGGGACACCTTCGTACGCGTGCTGCGCGCGGCGGGCGAGCGCGTAGAGGTACAGAACTACATCGACAATACGGGCGTACAGGTCGCCGATGTGGTCGTCGGCTTTATGTACCTTGAGGGCATGACTCTCGAAGACATCAAGAAGTTGGACGCTTCGCTTCCACCTGATCGCTCCTTCGATTATTACTGCTGGGATTTATACACGCGCGTCGGGCTCTTCTATCGCGGCGACGATCCGGCCCGGCAGGAGTCAGACCCGGAGCGGCTCAAGCTCCGCACGGAAACGCTCCACGCCATAGAGGAGGGCGATAATCCTACGGCCGAGCTGGCCGAGTATGTGGCGACGCGCAACGTCGAATGTATTCTGGACACGATGGAGCGGCTCGGGATTCGTTACGATGTCCTGCCGCGCGAATCCGAGATTCTGCGCCTGCATTTCTGGGACTACGCCTTCAAGCGTATGAAGCAGGCGGGCGCGATCCGCTTCGAGACCGAAGGGCGTAATCGCGGCTGCTGGGTGATGCCCTTTGAATCCCATACGGGCACGGACGAGCACGAGGCGGACAAGATCATCGTCCGCTCGAACGGCACGGTCACCTACACGGGCAAGGACATCGCCTACCAGCTCTGGAAGCTGGGCCAACTCGGTCTGGATTTCAATTACAGGCCGTTTCGCACTTACGCGGACAACCACACGGCATGGATGACGACGACCGAGCGCGTGCCCGACACCTCCATCACGCGCGAGATGCTTGGTATTAATGCCCGGCCGCATTTCGGCGGCGGCGCAACCGTCTATAACGTCATCGATTCGCGCCAGTCATACACGCAGGAGATAGTCCGACGCGGGGTGGCGGCCGTTGTGCCTGAGATCGGTGAAGAGGCCAGCGTGCATCTGGCCTACGAGATGGTCGCGCTCTCGCCCGCCGCCTGTGAAGAGCTTGGCATCGCGCTGAGCGAGGAAGACCGCGCGCGCCCCTACATAGAGATGAGCGGGCGCAAGGGCCTGGGCGTCAAGGCCGATGATCTGATTGATCGTCTTGAAAGAAGCGCGCTCAGCGAGGTCGAAGCGCGTCATCCTGATTTAGGTGACGAGGAGAAGCGCACGACGGCACACCTGATCGCCGTCGGCGCGCTGCGCTACTTTCTATTGAAATGGACACGCAACTCCGTCATCGCCTTCGATTTCAAGGAGGCCCTTTCGTTCGAGGGCGAGACCGGGCCCTACTGCCAGTATTCGGCCGTGCGCGCCAACTCTATCTTTCGCAAACTGGACGAGAAGAACGCGCTCGTCGAGGCTGAACCGGTATTGCGCGAGGGCGTGCGGGATCGAGCAAAAGAGGCTCGGGGCGAGGAGGAGGAGGAGGAGGTCGCGCGAATCTTCGAGGGCGAAGGCGGCGATGAAATCTGGTCGCTCGTAATGCTCGCGGCGCGATTTGAAGAGGCCGTCGCCACCTCTGCCAGCATGAATGAGCCCGCCCACCTGGCTAAATATAGTTTCAACCTGGCGCGCGCCTTCAATCTTTTCTATCATCGCCATCGTATTATCAGTGAAGAGGACGCGCGCCGTCGCGCCGTGCTTGTCCGGGTCGCCGACATCGCCCGCAGACAATTGGGGGCTGCGCTTGAGACGCTCGGCATCAGTGTCCCGGAAAGAATGTAGCGCCGACGAAGCCCAAAGGGGCCGCGCCATTTAAACAAGGTTTCGTTGTACTTTCGTCAACGGCGAAAGTAGTATTAAGAGAGACCGAGGCGGTTTGAGGGAAATATGCTAATAGTGATGAAGACGGACGCGACCGAGCGCGATATAGAGGCGGTCGTCGCCGTCATTAACGAGCTGGGCTTTCGCGCGCACCCGATGCCGGGAGCGACGCGCACCGCCATAGGCGTGACGGGCAATCAGGGCGCGGTCGATCCCTCCCGTTTCGAGAATCTGCCGGGCGTGGCCGAAGCCATCCGCGTCAGCAAGCCCTACAAATTGATCTCGATTGATCTGCGTCCGGAAAAGACTGTCGTGCGCGTCGGCGATGCCAGTATAGGCGGCGACGAGCTGGCGCTTATAGCCGGGCCCTGCGCCATCGAAAGCCGCGCGCAGGCGTTCGCCATCGCCGAGGCCGTACGCCGCAGCGGTGCGCGTTTCTTTCGCGGCGGCGCTTTCAAGCCGCGCACTTCGCCCTATGCTTTTCAGGGACTCGGCGAGGAGGGGTTGAAGATTCTGGCCGAGGTGCGCGAGGTTTACGGCTTGAAGATCGTCACGGAGGCGCTGGACGAGGCGAGCGTCGATCTGGTCGAGCGCTACGGCGACGTGATACAGATCGGCGCGCGTAGTATGCAGAACTTCTCTCTGCTACGTCGGGCGGGTCGCTCGTCGCTGCCCGTCCTGCTCAAGCGCGGACTGGCAGCGACGCTCGACGAGTGGTTGCTCGCCGCCGAGTACATTATGGCAGAGGGCAACTATAACGTCGTCCTGTGCGAGCGCGGCGTGCGAACCTTTACACAGCACACACGCAATACGCTCGACCTGGCGGCGATACCGGCAGTCCGTCGCGTCTCTCATCTGCCGGTGATCGTCGATCCTTCGCACGGCACGGGCAAGAACTACATGGTCATCCCGCTGGCGCGCGCCGGAGTCGCCGTCGGGGCCGACGGCCTCATCGTAGAAGTACACGATCAACCCGAGCGCGCGCTTTCCGACGGCGCGCAGGCGCTCACGCTCGAACAATACGAACAGCTCGTAGACGAGGTGCGCGCCATTCATGAAGTCATCTCGCCCGCGCCCGTCAGTTAAATAGGGAGGCTCGGAAGCCCGCTTGCAGGAGAAAGCGCGGCGACGGCAAGAAGCGCCTGAGACCGAACTGCTTGTTACAGCCTCGCACCGATGTAATTCCGGGCCGAAGCCGTTGATGAAAAGGGAAGGCCATCAAACGCTCGATGGCCTTCCCTTTTCATACCCCGGCTTGAGCGATTTCCCTTCCGTAACGATTTCCTTTCCGTTTCCGTCGGCTGTAAAATCCCGCTTGACTCTGTAGGCGACTACAGGGTTTATGATATTGAGGAACTCGAAGGGAGCGTCATCGTCAGGGATATGAGATTTGCGAATAAGGCTCTGCGCCCGGCTGAAAATGAAGGGGTCTCAAGGCTCAGGATCGGCGAGGTGTCGAAGCAGAGCGGCATCGGCATCGAGGCATTGCGATTCTACGAGAAGAGCGGCCTGCTGGAGCGGCCCGCGCGCACGGAGGGCGGTTATCGCCTCTATGAGGCGGAGGTGCTTGAGCGTCTCGCCTTTATCAAGCGGGCGCAGGTGCTCGGGTTCTCTCTGGACGAGATCAAGCGCGTGATCGCGGAGAAGCGCGCCGGACAGAGCCCATGCGCCGGAGTGCGCGAGATTGTGCGGCGGCGATTGGACGAGTTGGACGAGCGCATGGCCCAGATGCGACGCTATCGCAGGGAGTTGGCCGGGGCGCTAAGCGAATGGGAAGAGGCGGGCGATTCCGAAGGCCACATCTGCGGGCTGATCGAGAGCACGAACATAAAGCATCCCGTGACGGCCTCGCGCAAGGTGAAGAGGAACACCGACGGGAAGAGAAAGTGAAGCGATGATTACCGAAACCAAAGCCGTCGACCCGGTCTGCGGCATGAGCATTGATCCCGCAAAGGCAGCAGCACAGGTCGAATACAGGGGCGAGACCCTGTATTTCTGTTCCGCCGCCTGTAAAGAGAGATTCGAGGCAGACCCCGCGCGGTACGCCCGTAATGAAGCGGCGACCGACGCCACCACCGAGGCTTCATCGGAGGCGTCGCACCTCGTTCAGGCAGCGGGCACACAACCTGCGGCGAAGTCCCGGCGTGACGGCGCGACCGAGCGAATCGAGCTGCCCGTAACGGGCATGACGTGCGCCGCCTGCGCGCGTCGCATCGAGCGCAAGCTCTCGAAGGCTTCGGGCGTGCGGCGCGCGGGCGTCAACTTTGCCACCGCGCGCGCCACCGTCGAATATGACCCGCGCGGGACCGATACAAGCCGTTTGATCGAGACGGTGAAGGAGACGGGATACGGAACGACCGGAGCGGCGCGCGCGAGTTTCATAGTGGACGATTCGGCTCGTCCCGCCGGATCGAGCCAGCAGTTGGAGAAACACCTGCAAGCTATCCCCGGCGTCATAAGCGCTTCATTCAATCTAGCAACGATGGAAGTGCGCGTCGAATATTTGCAGGGCGCGACCGATGTCGAAACGATTGGCCGGGCGGTCAAGGAGTTCGGCTATCATGTGCGCGAATTGGAGGGGAGCGACGCGGACGCCGTCGATGCGGAACAGGCCGCGCGCGAGGAGGAATACAGGCAGCTTAAGCGCAAGTTCTGGTTCGCCGTCGCGCTGTCGGCCCCTGTGCTCCTGATCGCGATGTCGCACGGGCGCGTGCCTGCGCTCGACTTCACGGGCGTCAACTGGCTTCAGCTCGCACTGACTACACCCGTGGTCTTCTATTCCGGCCTACAGTTCTACAAAGGGGCTTGGGCGGCCTTTCGTCATCGCGCCGCCGATATGAATACTTTGATCGCCGTCGGCACGGGCACGGCCTATCTCTATTCGGTGGCGGCGACGATTGCGCCGGGCTTTTTCGCAGGGGTCGCCAGCGACGCCATGACAGGGATGCGCGCGATGGTGGACAGGGAGACGGCTCCGCCCGTCTACTTTGAAGCGGCCGGGGTCATCATCGCGCTCATACTACTCGGGCGCCTGCTTGAGTCGCGCGCCAAGGGGCGGACGAGCGAGGCGATTCGTCGCTTGATGAGTCTGCAAGCGAAGACGGCGCGCGTCGTTCGCGGCCGCTCGGAGCTTGATATTCCGGTCGAGGAGGTCGTCCCCGGTGACCTCGTTGTGGTTCGTCCGGGCGAAAAGATTCCCGTTGATGGGATGATTGAGGACGGCGCGTCAGCCGTTGACGAATCGATGCTGACGGGCGAAAGCATGCCGGTCGAAAAGGGCGTGGGCGCTGTGGTCTTCGGCGCGACAATCAATAAGACGGGCTCGTTCAAGTTCCGCGCTACCAGGGTCGGCAAGGAGACTGCGCTTCAACAGATCGTCAGGATGGTACAGGACGCGCAGGGCTCGAAAGCGCCCATCGCGCGGCTCGCAGATATTGTCAGCGGCATCTTCACACCCGTAGTCATCTGCATCGCAATCGCAACCTTCGTCGTCTGGTTTATCGCCGCGCCCGAAACCGAGCGCTTCACTATGGCCCTGGTCAACTTCGTCTCCGTACTGATTATCGCGTGCCCGTGCGCGCTCGGGCTCGCCACGCCGACCGCGATCATGGTCGGCACGGGCAAGGGCGCAGAGAACGGCGTGCTTATCAAGGGGGGCGAATCCCTTGAGCTGGCCCACAGGCTGGATACGGTCGTGCTCGACAAGACGGGGACGATCACGCGCGGGCTTCCGGCCCTGACCGATGTCTTGAGTGTGAATGAAGGAGGCGGAGTCTCCGAAGCCGAGTTGCTGCGGCTCGCCGCTTCGGCTGAGCGTGGCAGCGAGCATCCACTCGGCGAAGCCATAGTGCGTGCGGCCCATGAGCGTGGGCTCAACCCGGCCCAGGAGGTATCCGGCTTCAACGCGCTCGCCGGGCACGGCATCGAGGCAGTAGTCGAGGGCCGTCGCGTCCTGCTCGGCAATATGAGATTGATGGACGAGCGCGGAATCTCACGGGACGGATTAGAGGGCCGCGCAGAGGCGCTGGCGGCCGAGGGGAAAACTCCGATGTACGCGGCCGTGGACGGTAGAGTTGCGGGGCTGCTCGCGGTCGCAGACCAAATCAAGCCGGAATCCAAAGCGGCGATTGAGGCGATGCGGCGGCTCGGCCTTGAGGTCGTGATGATGACGGGCGACAACCGCCGGACGGCCGAAGCCGTGGCGCAGCAGGTCGGCGTCACACGCGTGCTCTCGGAAGTCCTGCCGGAGGGAAAAGCGTTGGAGATCAAGCGGCTTCAGCAGGAGGAACGGAAGGTGGTCGGGATGGTCGGCGACGGCATCAACGATGCGCCCGCGCTCGCGCAGGCCGATGTCGGCATAGCGATTGGAACGGGGACGGACGTGGCGATTGAAGCTTCCGATATCACTTTGATAAAGGGTGATCTAAGCGGCGTCGTGACGGCAATCGCGCTCTCGCGCGCGACGATGCGCACCATCAGGCAGAACCTATTCTGGGCCTTTATCTATAACATCGTCGGCATTCCGGTCGCGGCGGGCCTGCTCTATCCGCTGACGGGCTGGCTGCTCTCGCCGATCATCGCGAGCGCAGCGATGTCGCTCTCAAGCGTCTCGGTCGTCACCAACAGTCTGCGGCTGCGACGCTTTCGCCCGAAAAAATTTGAAGAAGGATAAGCGAGATGGATTCAACCGAGATAGCGGTCTTGACGGGTGGGCTCGCGAGCATAGCGCTGGTGCTCTGGTACTTTTTCGGCGAGCGCGAGAGCGTGGCGGCCGAGACCAACGAAAGCGGCGTGCAGGAGATCAAGGTCACGGTCAGGGGCGGTTACTCGCCCGACCGCATAGTTGTGCGCGAAGGCGTGCCCGTGCGGCTCGACTTTTACAGGGACGAAACGGAGTCTTGCAGCGAAGAGGTGGTATTCGGTGATTTCGGCATCGCGCGTCACCTTCCGCCCTTCCAGACTACATCCATCGAATTTACGCCGGACAAGGCGGGCGAGTTTACCTTTACCTGCGGCATGAATATGATGCGCGGCAAACTGGTCGTCGCCCCGCGCTGATTAGCCTTGCGGCGCGGCAACGAGTTTGCGGCGCGCCCGGCGCTTTGAGAAAGGCATTATCCAATCCGAAAGGGAGAAGGGCTTGTCGATTATGAGAATCCCGCGACGAAGCTTCAAAAGGGGCTCGCTTCTGCTGCTGCTCATGCTGCTTACTGCGGCGCTCATGGAAACGACCGCGGCCGCTCAGTCGGGTCGCCGAGAACCGTTCGAGATCAAGTCTATGCAGGCCCGGCTCTTTATGAGCCGCGACGGCTCTCTGGGCGAGGATTTATTCGCAAGCGATGAGGCGCGCATCCTCTGGAACATAGGCGTCCATTACAGCTCGGACTCCGTACTCGTCATCGTAGAGATTGCGGGCCCGCCGGACGAGCGCGAACCCTACCGCAGGCTCGCCTTGACGGCGACGAGCGGGCGTCGCGTTCTTCTGAACGGGAGCGTCCCGATCTACAACTTTTTTGACGATGCACGCTATCACGCCGCCTTCATAGTGCACGGCACGGGCTGCGAACCCGTAAAGCTTACGGCGCGCATTCTTGGACAAAGAAAACCGGCGACGATGACAAGGCTAATCAACTTCCAGTGCGGCGAGTAGCGAGCAAAGAATTAACGCCGGAGCGAAAAGCGCGATGCATGGATGGGGTCGTCGCTTCGTGTGCTTTTCGCCGCCGGTCGTCCTTAAATGCGCTTAGAATTTCGACTGTAGAATCTCTGCAAGATGTTTGGTGAAGGCTGAGCGCGGCATTACTCGATCAAAGCCAGCCTCTTCGGCCCGCAGCTTTAAGGCTGTCTGAACGTGCGAGAAGAAGCCTACGAGCGGGAGGCAGCGTAAGTCCTCGTCCGCCTTCAGCGTTTTGGCCAGCGCAATGGGATCGAAGCGCTGCGCGTGTAGATCGACGAGGATGAGCGCGGGCGCGTCTTCGCGCGCCCATGTGATGAGGGCGTTCGCGCTTCGCGCGAAACGAACGTCCCGCCCCAGGTGCTCCGCACTCGCCCTGATCTTGCTGGCGAAGAACATATCATCGACGGCGGCTATGACGTGTTGGCTCATCCCCGATTTACCCGTATATTCAATCCATGAACTCTTTGCGACAATCCGGAGCAGGAGCAGCGCCCGCGCTTTTTTTTAGCAAGCCATGATCGAGCTATCCGAAGAGCAGGTCACGCCGGGCACGGACGCCTCTATAGAAATGGACAGCTTTGCGTCGCCGCCTGGCCCGACGGCCGAGCGTCCGCGACTGGTGATCGCCTCTTACAACATACGCTACGCGGTCGGCTCCTACTTAATCACCGGCAGCATCCTGCGCCGCGCCGGTCTCTCCATGCCCGCGCGTCGCAAAGGGTTGGTGGCCCGTCATCTACGACGGGCGGCGCGCGCGCTCTCGGACGGCAAGCGGCTTCCCGCGCCCGACATTGTAGCATTGCAGGAAGCGGACAAGGGGACGGCGCGTGCCGGAGGTCATCATGTGGCGCGCGAGTTGGCCCGGGCTCTTCGGATGAGCTATGCGCACGCTCCGGCCTGCCTGCCCCGAGACGAGGAACCGAGGGCCAAACAATGGTATCTGGATTTCGAGGAACACATCGCGCGCCACGACACAGGCGATACAGGCGTCGCGCTGCTCAGCCGTTTCCCCGTGTCGCGGGCCGCGCGCGTCGAGCTGCCCTGGACAAACTGCGCCTGGAGGCCCCGCCTCGCGCTCGAAACGGTCGTTGCGGTCGGCACGACCGCCGTCTATATCTACAACACTCACATAGACCCGCACGCCTCCATCGACGAACAACTGGCCCAACACGAAGCGGTGCTCCGGAGCGCAGACGAAAAGCGCGGCCCGACAATCCTGCTCGGCGATTTCAACACGCTCACGCGCGTGTCCTGCGCGCGCATGCGCGCGGCAGTCGAAGCACACGGCTACCGGACGCCGATGCCGACCCGGCTGGCGACGTGGCGCGCGGGTTTGATTCGCCTGCACACGGATTGGATTTTCGTGCGCGGCGCGCAGGTTCGCAGGTGGGGCGTCGCCCGGCGCCTGGGCGTCTCGGATCATTGGCCCGTGTGGGTTGAGCTGGCTCTCGGGTGAACGGGGCCGGAAAGCATCTGTGCATGAGAGAGAGTGTGATTACGAGCCGTGACAATGCGCTGGCGAAGCGCGCGCGCGCGGTGCGCGACCGCAAGCTCGCCCCGTCGATCTTTATAGAGGGCCTGCGCCTGTGCGAAGAGGCCCTTGAGGCTTCCCTTCTCGTTGAAGACGTGCTCTGTACGGAGCGTCTCGCGCAGGATGAGCGCGGCGAGCGCCTGCTTCACGCGGCGGCGAGCGCGGGCGCGCGCATCACTTTCATGAGCGAGCAGGTCTTCGCCTCGGTCTCCGATACGAAGACGCCGCAGGGCATCGCCTTGATCGCTTCGAGGCCAGATACGGGCCCCGAAGCTCTCGTCGGCGACGCGGCGCGAGTTCCCCTGATCGTAGTCATGCATCGCATCAACAATCCGTCGAACGCCGGGGCGATACTGCGCGCGGCCGAAGCGGCGGGCGCAACCGGGGCAATCGCCACGGCGGGCGCGACCGATCTCTTTTCGCCCAGAGCGCTCAGGGGCGCGATGGGCTCCGCCTTTCGGTTGCCGCTTTGGACGGGAGTTGAGTTTCGTGAAGTGACGGGTTGGTGCGCCGCGCGCGGCATGCGTACGGTTTGCGCTGATCTACGTGCCGCGCGCGTTCATACTGAGATTGATTGGACTACGCCGCGCGCCCTGATCGTCGGCGCGGAGGCGAGCGGGCTCGATTCGGACGAGGTGGCCGAGGCGGACGAGGCCGTGAGGATTCCGATGCGCCCTCCGGTCGAGAGCCTCAACGTCGCCGTCGCCAGCGCGATTCTGCTCTACGAGGCGGCGCGCCAAAGGTTCGAGCGAGCGGTACGCTAAGCAGCCCGACGGGACGATTCGCGCCCGTCCGCTGCGTCTTGCCGCTTTTCGCCTCTTCTCACTGGCGGCCGGTTTCGGCTAGAATAATCCCCGCGCTGATAGAGATTTCCGAAATCACTCCCCTTGACATACGGCACGCCCCCGTCGGGCCGCTCTCTATCCAGCCGCATCGGAATTTCTATGTGAGCGATTTGCAGGTGCTTCCCCCGTCGATGAGCTTACGAGCGCCGTGGGGGTCGCTTCACTCTCGGGTGGACAGGGTTTTGGCGAAGGACTCATTGGCTATTAATCATCCGTATCAACGACAGGTGGACGAGGGGGCGCGCTACAGTCTTCTGAGCGGATGGCCGCGCGATGTGGTAAAAGGAGAGAATCCGATGCTTGCACCAGACGCCCTTTTGCAATATCGCTATCTCATCGTGCGCCCCGTTGGCGAGGAAGGCATGGGTGCTGTCTACACTGGCCCGCGACCGGAGGCCCGGCAATACCGTCGCTCTCAAAGAGACTTTCTTCGAGGACGAGACGATGCTTAAAGCCTTCGCCCGGCCCGGCGACCGCCCCACAGATGGAACGCGCGCCGGTTCTTTGCCGGTGACCGACCCTGCGCGAGCGTCCCGGGCGGCCACCTTGAAGCGCTGAACCGCGCTCGGAAGCGCGACCCCGCGATCATCGGCCATTTACGGAAAAGACGGTTTGATACTGTTATGAAAAAAGAGCCCGAGAAGAAAGAGCAGAAGAAGCGGGAGGAGGCGCTGCCGGAGCGCCTTTTCCGACGCGTGCTCGAAGGCATGGGCGAGGTCGTCGACCGTGGCCTCGGGCGCGCTCCGAACAAGAGCGGGCTAACGACGACACAGTTGATCGAGCGTATGAAGCGCCTGATTGACGAGCGGGCGCGCGACGAGGGCCGAAAGGGGCGCATCGCCCCGCACCTGCTGAAGCTCAAGGTGGAATGGGGCACGCATTCGGAAGCCCCGCCCGAGATCATACAGGAGCTTGAGCATGAGGTGCTGGCGGCGGCCATAGACCATATCAACGATCATCGCTATCGCACGCTCGCGCCGCTCAAGATAGAAACAGAGGTCGACATCTTCACCACGGGCATCTCGGTCGATCCGACCTTCGGCGAGTTCGAGGAAGAATTAAAACAGCAGGACGAAGAGAAACGACGCCTCTCGGAACTCGGCAATCCTCTTATCCCGAAGGGCGGCAAGGGCCCTGCGGATGTCAATTACACGGCGCGCGTTACGCTGCCGCGCGGGACGCGCGAAATGCAGCTCACGCTAAAACCCGGCGGCAGGCGTTTGAACGTCGGGCGCGGCTCTGACAACGATCTTTTCCTGGATCACGGCAGCGTCTCGAAGATTCACGCCTCGCTTGTGATGAACCGCGAAGGCACGCTGCTGGTCGCCGACACGGGCTCGACCAACGGGACATATATAAACGGGCGTCGTCTTGCCTACGGCGAGGCGCGCGCAATCGAAGAGGGGGATGTCGTCGGCTTCGGCGACATCGAGGTACGTTTTCAGAAGAGATAGCTACACAGGCATGTCATATTTATTACTGCTGATACAGAACACAGCCGCGCCGACGACTACGACGGCGGCGGCAGCCAATGCCGTCCCGCTCGAAAAGCAACCGGCGTTGCTCTCGGTGATCTACATGGCCGGGCTGGCTTTGATGATCCTGCTTTTGCTGTTCTCGCTCGTACGCAATCGCCGCGCACGCTCTGCGCTGGCGGCGATTGCGCCAGCCGACCTGCCCGAAGAGGTGCGCCAGCGCCTGGGCTCGACGACGACCAATCGCGGATTGCGCGCGCTGCGCTGGCTCTACGTAATACTGGCGCTCGCCGTCTTCGGCGCGCACATCTACTGGGCGCGCTATGCCGCCGATCAGAACCAGCGCTTTCAGGAACTGAGCTATAAAGACCTGCGCAATCGCCGTCTGTCGGAATCCACGTTGCGCGGATGGGTGCTTGATCGCTCGGGCGAGCTGGACAAGGCTTTGGCGACCTACCAGCGCGAGGGCGACAACGAGATCGCGCGCTTTTACCCGCTCGACAAGGAGATGGCCCACCTCTTCGGCTCCGACAGGGGCGACCCCGGATTGGAGCGCTCGATGTTCGGCGTGCAGAGCGGCGCTGTGCCCGAAGCGTGGCAGATAATCGTCGGCGAGAATGTGAGGCAGAAGGCCAATCAGGATGTCCGTTTAACCATTGACCGCGACCTGCAAAAGGCTGCGGTCGAAGAACTCAAAGGCAAGCACGGCGCGGTCGTCATTCTCAATCCACAGACGGGCGAATTATTGGCCGCCTACAGCGAGCCCTCTTACAGCCTGAAAGAGGCGCAGGATGAGGAGACCTGGGTTCGCATGGAGGCCAACAAGCGCGATAGCCCGCTGGTGAGCCGCGCGTTCCGCGCCTATTACATACCGGGCTCGACCTTCAAAACATTTATGATGATCGCCGCGCATCACTACGGGCTTGAGGATTCAAAGTTCAACTGTAGCGGCGGCGGCTACGTCGCCATGCCCGGCGCAAAGCCTATCTTTGACGACGGCGGCCCTGGCGAGGTTCACGGCACAATCGGAATTGATACGGCCTACGAGGTTTCGTGTAACCAGTACTACGCGCAGATGGCTGTCAAGCTCGGGCCCGAGCGTATCAAGGAGGCGGCCCGCCTTGTCGGCATTGGCGCCTACGATACGCCGCCCGAAACGCTCCGGGGACGAATGCAGCCCGAGATTTGGAACGCCAGTACGGACGCCATCAAGCGCGCTCTGGCTCCGCGCGAGGCGACGATGGTGGCCGGGCCGCTCGGCAGGCTTTTCAATAAGTTCGACCTCGCGCTCGAAGGCTACGGGCAGGGGTATGCCGGACAGATGACGCCCTTTCAGATGGCGCTGCTGGCCTCGACCATCGGCAACCTGAAAGGCCAGTTGATGAAGCCGAAGATCGAGTATGATCGCCCGCCGGAGCCCTACAATCAGGTGGTCTCGCCGCAGATGGCCGCCCAGATGCGCGGCATTATGTCGCTCGTCACACAGGGCTCGCGCGGAACGGCTCGCGGCGTCTTCGGCCCCGTCAAGGCGGCTGGCATTACCAGCGGCGGCAAGACCGGAACGGCGCAGAAGGTGATGCCGGTTTACGATCCGCGAACGGGCGAGATCAAAACCCGTCACAAGATCGAGAAAGACCCGAAGGGGAACATCATACGCGAGTATGACGTGATCGTGACCGACGAAGAGCACCCGCGCATAGACGGATGGTTTCTCTGCATCGCGCCGCTTGAGAATCCGCAGATCGCCATGGCCGTCATCATAGAGGGAGGCGGCTACGGCTCGCGCTCGGCGGCCCCGGTCGCGGCCAAGCTTGTCTTGAAGGCGAAGGAGCTTGGACTGCTGGGCGGCCCGCGCACGGCTCCCGCCGAAAGCGGTAACAGCAATAAACGAGATAGCGGTAACAACAATAATAATAGGGGTCGCCGGGAAACCCCTTCGGATTCCACGACGCGACGCCGCTAGTCGCGGCGCGCGTCAGAGGTAAGATAAAACAAAGGGTCTCTGGCCGCCTGAAGCGAGGAGCGGTTTGGTCGCTCCGCTTCGGCTAATGCAATTATGAAGAATCGCGCATCGTCTCATCTCATCGCACTGTTTCTGATCGTCGGCTTCGAGGTCGCCGGTTATTACGCCACCTACCGTGCCGGGCTGATTCGCGGCTACGAGACTTCCTGGGTGGGCGGCATCCGTGACCTGTTGATGTATGTTCCGATCATCTTTCTGGTCTTCTGGCTGACGCGGGCGATGCGTTTCGCCGGAAACTGGACGCTCTATACGACGGCCATACTGCTCTTCTCCATCGGCATGCTCGTCCAGTACAGGCTCTACAGCGATCCCGAATACAATGCGCGGAACAAGGCGGAGGCGCGCGCGCAGAAGACGACGACACTGCGTACGCGCTACATAAACGAGTTCTACGACGCCGAGAAGAAGAAGCGGCTCGGTTTGCCCGCGACCGCTCCGCAGCCAGCCGATCTCGACCGCGAGCCGCACCGCCAATCCAACTATTCCGTAGGGGATGCTCTCGTTTCGAGCTATACGTGGATTCCCATCACGAGCTTCATCTTCTTTGCCGCCGCTTACTGGTTCTGTGTGCGAGACGGTTTTCTGCTCTGGCTACAGCGGCACAGCTTTATCATCGTGGCGCTCACGCTGATCCCGCTCTCGGCGGCCGTCATCACGTCAAGCGCCGGAAAGACTGCGGGCAACATGACGCCCTGGGAGCCGTCGAAGATTCCCTTCCTTCTGGGCTTCGCCGGAATACTCACGGCGCGCTACAAGGATTTGGCGCGCACCTACTGGGGAATGCCGCGCGCGCGTGATGTCGTGCCGCTTCTGGCGATGGCCGTCATGCCCTTCGTGCCGTTCTTTGCGCTCAAGGACTTCGGACAGATGCTCGTCTTTAGCGGAGCCTACGCGACGCTCTACCTTGTGGCGGTGCGGCGCTGGCCGCAGCTTCTTCTGTTCGTCGGCTCGGTCGCGCTCGTCGCCAGTATCCTGGTCGTCGGCGCGCTGCCCCGAGACATTCAGGAGAACGTCCCCTACCTGCCGACCATCGCGCGCCCGGTCGTCGCCGTGCTGCCCGACCGTATTCAACAGCGCTTTCATCTCTGGCTCGACGGCTTCAATCCCCCTTCGCCCGAAATCTCCTGGTGGAAGAAGGATTATCAAGAGGCGCTCGCCAAAGATCAGAAGATGAGAGAGCTGGCGGCCGAGAGCCCTGCCATGCAGAGGACGGTCAACGTCGATGTGTGGTTCGACCGCGCTGCTTTTCAACCGGCGCAGGCCGTCTTCGGCATCGCTTCGGGCGGCACGACGGGTCGCGGGCTCGGCCTCGGTTTCGCGGAAGTGATTCCGGTCGCCGACTCAGACTATATCTACGCCGCCATCGGCGAAGAGCTGGGGCTCGCCGGAGGAGCGATCATTATCCTGGCGTTGATCGTATTCGTCTCGGCTGGCGTTCGCACTTCGATTGAGGCGCGTGATATGTTTACCAAGCTGTGCTCCGCCGGTTTGACGGCCTTCATCGGTTTTCAGGCGCTGGTTAATATCGGCGGCGTGACGCGCGCCCTGCCGATGACGGGCATCACGCTCCCGTTCGTCAGCCACGGCGGTTTCAGTTTGATTACCAGTTTCGCTATGCTCGGAATGCTGATGGCCTTCTCTCATCGCAACGCGCGCGACGCGGCCGTAGCCTCGCGCACGGTTCGAGAGACGGCCGCCAGCGATCCCTCTATTCCGGAGGCAGTCCAATGAAAGAGCCTACGAACTCAGTCGAAGTTGAGGCAGCCGTGGTCACGGATCGGGGCCTGAGCGAGAAGCGCCCGCTCAACGAAGACTCTTTTCTAGCCGACGAGAAGCGTCGCATCTTCGCCGTCGCCGACGGTGTTGGCGGCGCGCAGGCCGGTGAGGTCGCGTCGCGAACGGCGATGGAAGTCCTCGACGAAGCGTTTCGTCATCAGGTCGACGGCTCTGATATAGAAGACCTGATGGAGATCGCCATTCAACGCGCCAACGCCTCGATTCATCGCATGGCGCAGGAGCATCCGAAGCTTTCGACGATGGCCACCACAGTCGTCGCGCTTCATCTTGACGGTCACACGGCGACCATCGGCCACGTCGGCGATTCGCGTCTCTACCGTCTCACGCCCGACGGCGAGCTTCATCGCGAAACCCGCGATCATTCCGTCGTCGAGGAAGAGGTGCGCGCCGGTCGGATGACGCAGGAACAGGCCGCCAATCATCCGAGCCGCAATGTCATCAGCCGCGCCCTCGGCGCTGAGGACGGCGTCGAAGTCGACATGAATACCATCGAGGTCGAGAACGGCACGGCTTTTCTGCTCTGCTCGGACGGCATCACGCGCCATATCCCCGACAAGGAGATACGCGAGCTTCTCAGCAGCCGGATGTCGCTCGAAGAGGTCTGCGACGAGATGAAGAAACGCTGCTATGAGCGCGGCGCTGAGGATAACCTGACGGCCGTCATCGTGCGCGTCGGCGCTCCGGCCCGCGCGCCAACCACCACGGATGACATTGATCGCACGATCGACACCCTCGCCAACCCCTCTCTGGCCCGCACCATGCCCGGCAATACGAACGCCGCAAGTATGGAGGCGACGGTCGAGACAGCGCCCGCACAGGGAACCCTGCAACCGGCATCGCGCGTCGCTTTTCCAATCCCCACGGCAGAGCCCGTCCCGGTCACGGACGCTAATAACACAGGCCGCGCCGCCGCTGCCGCCGAGGAGATATCCGCAGCGAGCCACACTTCGACCGAGACCAAATCAGGGCCGAGCGCGTCCGGCAGGCTTGCGCGCGCGCTCGTGCTGCTCCTGATCGGCGTGGTCGCCGGAGCGGCGGTCGCTTATTATGGAAAAGCCTTTTACGAGCGACGGCTGGCCGGGCAGAATCAACCGTCAGCCGCCGCCAGCCCCACGCCTGCTGCGGCCGCCGCCCCCGCGCCGGAAGACCCCGCCATCAGTTTCGACAGGAAACGCAGAGAGGTCGATAGCGCTCCCTCGCAATGGCTCCTGAGCGGGTTGCCAGCCGAGCTGACGAAACAGAATATAATCCGACCGGAGGATTCCGCCGACCCCGATTTCCTGTACCTGTACGGGCGCGCGCTGCTTTTGACGGGCGAGTATGATAGGGCGCTCGGCGCGTTTGAGCTGGCGATCACAAAGGCTGAGGAGCGCAGCCCCGGAGTCCGCACTCCACAGAAGGTTGATGCGCGGTTGGCGCGCGCCGCCGCCGCACTGATGCGACCCGCTAATTCCCTGGTGGTGCAACCGGCAATCAACTCCCTGAACGAAGTCGTAGAGAAGAAGGAAGGCGTAAAACCGTCGCCGTAGCTGGCCTGGAATAAGGTTCGCCGACACTGGCCCATGCTTTTTTCAACAAGCTTTTATTCAAGGCATCTCCAGGGCGCGCCAGTTGCTCTAAATGAAAGCGCGGGCGGATGAGGGATGAGCGAACTCAAACTACAGCAATGCAGGCTCGATGGTCGTTACGACATATTGGAATGCCTGGGGCGCGGCAGCTACGCCGAGATTTACGTTGCGCGTGACATCGCCGCCACCGACGGCGAGCCGCAACTGGTCGTCGTCAAAGCCCTCAATGTGCTCTTGCAGGGCGTGCTCGACGCCGAGCTTGAGCATACGCTCATCGAAAACTTTCAGAACGAGGCGATAGCGCTGGATCGCGTCCGCCACCCCAACATCATCAATCGCCTCGGCCACGGCACGGCCATCGACCTGTCGGGGACGACGTTTCACTACCTTGTGCTCGAATATTTGTCGGGCGGTGACATGGCGACGCGCATTCGCAAAGAGCCCTACACGCTCGAACGCTCGCTCTACTACCTGGAACAAGTCTGCGCCGGTCTCGCCTACGCGCACGAGTGCGGGGTCATTCATCGCGACATCAAGCTGCAAAATCTTCTCCTCACGGCTGACCAGCAAACGGTGAAGATAGCGGACTTCGGCGTTGCCAAGATAGAGGCGAGCGAGGGAGCCATCACGCGCGTCGGCACAAACATTTACGCCGCGCCAGAGCATAATCCGGTCGTCCAGACGGGGCCGCTCGATACGGCGAGCCTGAATGCGCCGCGCGAACACCTGCTGCCAGCCGCCGACATCTACTCGCTCGCCAAGACCACCTACGCACTCATTACAGGAGAATCGCCGCGCCGATTTACGCATCGACCGATTACGGCACTGCCCGAAGCGTTTGCCGATAAGCCCTGGTCGGCCGGAGTCCTGCGCGTGCTTGAGCGTGCGACGCAGACGCTCCCGCGTGATCGTTACCAGACAGTGCAGGAGTTCTGGGATGATCTCTCGGATGCTTGTCTTCCTCCGACACGTCCACTCGTTCCTCCGACCGGAGGCGAAGAGTCCCGGCCGCGTTCGACCGGAAAACTGAATGTTACACGCGAGCTTGCATCGAAAGCACCGCCGCGTCCGCGCTTTAACGTGACGCGCGTCATTGAGCAGTTCGAGCGCCGAGACAATGGACACCCTCGCCCGAGGATCGTGGTTCCGGTCGCCGGGGCGCACCAGCCTGCGGCCCCGATTGCGACGCAAAAAAACGCACAGCGGGCCCGAGAGCTTATTACGGCGATGCCGGACGTGAGTCGTTCCGGCGCTCTCAGGCAGACGCCGAAGCAGGGCAGGCAGCTTTCGGCCAGTCGCGGCCTGCGCGCGCTGGTCGCCGTCCTGTTGATCGTCGCCTTTGCCGGGATGCTCCTTGCGACGCACCGTTACTTTCGCTCGCGCTGGGCCGCCAGAACCGGCTCGCAGCCGACCGCGGCCAGCAGCTCAAACGACATCGGCCGTCAGGGTTTGGTCAGTCAGGATGCCTACCTGCGCTCCAATCCGGGCAGGAAATATCCCCCTGTGGGTATTGCTGAAAAGGGTTCAACTGTGCAAGTCTTAAGCGTCAGTGAGACGGACAACTGGTACGAGGTTCAGGTTATCAAGCATGGCCGCGATAAGGATGACCCGGAATCGGCCGACCGTGGGTGGATGAATCGAAAATTTATAGAGTTTTAAAACCGACCGCTTTTTAACCGAGAGGAGATGCAGGAACAGTGGGTTTAATTGAATCCATAAGACGATGGATTGACGGCGAGGGCGCTGAAGACCCTTTGAGTGCGGCCGACGAACAGTCGCGCCCGCGACGCGTCTGGGAGGAATTTCTCGTCAAGGTGGCGCGCGAGGTCGAAGCCGTCATGCAGCGCGAGATGTTCACACCGCCCGGCGGCCCGACCTACATCCCGCGCGAGTACGTCGTCTATCTGAGCAATGATGATGATAAGGAATGGCAGGGAGATAAACGACGCGGTCTTGAGCAGGGGCTCTTTCATGTGCTTTCGGAGAGGGCGCGCGAGCTGGCCGGTCAAACTCAGCTCGCCACGAAATCCTTCGCCGTCGAACTGCGCGTGGACGGCACTCTGAACAAGGGCGAGTTCCGTGTGCAGCCGGTTTGGGACGAAACCGAGGCCGGTCACACTATGGTAACGGCGCGCCCGAGCGGCGATAGCCAGATGATGAAGACTTCGCTGCCGGGCATGACGCCAGATGAGATGGGCGGCGTGACGAATCCGAACGAGCCCGCCGAGGGCGAGCAAACGATCGTCCGTCCACGCGTCGAAGAACTCTACTCTATTGAAATCTGGCGCGAGGGCGTGCGCCAGGCCGTCGTCCCCATCATCAAGCCGGAAATCACCATCGGGCGCGGCTCCAGGTCTGTCACAGTCGATCTGCCGCTCAAAGGCGATCCGGAAATCAGCCGCGTTCATGCGACGCTCATGCGCGACGAAAACGGCCAATACTGGCTCACACCGAAAGGTAGAAATCCAACCATCGTCGCCGGGCGTGAAGTTACGCGCGAGGAACGCTCGCCCATCGCGCCCGATGAGAAGATAGAGATTTGTAGTTATAGTTTGAGGATTCCACCGAAGTAAGAAAAACATAAGAAGGGGCAAAGCAACATCTTTGCCCCTTCCCTGTTTTGCCGCGCCGCGCCGTATTTCCCTTTAAGGGTTCCCGTTCCGTCTTTCGCTGATATAGCGATCAACCGTTTCAGCCAACCTATCGAGCCGCTCAGTCAGCCTCTCAAGGCTCTTGTCAGTACGCGTCTGCGCCGCAGTCAGATTTTTTATAGCTTCCTGGGTGCGCATTTGCGAATCGGCGAGGGCTGCGATTTTAGTCTCGCTATTGGCCTGCGCCTGCTCCAGGCGAATTTGGGAATCAGCGAGGGCCGAGATTTTAGCTTCGCTATTGGCTTGCGCCTGTTCCAAGTGAATTTGAAAATCAGCGAGGTTCGAGATTTTAGCCTCGCTATTGGCTTGCGCCTGTTCAAGATGAATTTGGGAATCGGCGAGGGCCGAGATTTTGGCTTCCGTACTGGTTTGCGCCTGTTCCAGGCGCATCTGCGAATCGGCAAGGGCTGCGATTTTAGCCTCGCTATTAGCTTGCGCCTGTTCCAGGCGCATCTGCGAATCGGCAAGGGCCGAGATTTTGGCTTCGCTATTGGCTTGCGCCTGTTCAAGATGAATTTGAGAATCAGCGAGGGCCGAGATTTTGGCTTCCGTATTGGTTTGCGCCTCCCTCAATTCGGCAAACCACCGCTCGTGCGTGTCCATACGAGCGTCCATGTTCTCAGCCAATCTGGTGAGGGTGACAAATGCTTCTTCGAGCCTTATCACTCTTTGTTCGGTAGACATTTGCTTTACAACAGCCCTTATGATTCCGAGCTGACGGCGCTTGCGATTTCCTGTGGGCTTGATCCTGATTCAAGCTCGGCTATCAATTCTTCAAGCAGTGGCACGATTCGCGTCGGCTCCACGTAATCCTTCCCGAGTATTTTCGTGATGGCGCGGTTTTTCGTTTCTCCTTTAAGCTCTCTCAAGAGAGCGCGACATAATGAGATGACGACCTCTGCCTCGAACTGCTTGCCTGTGTTGCGGCGAAAATCTTCGACCACCTCTTCGAGCGAGCGGCGGGTCTTGTAAGGACGATTGGTCGTCATCGCGTCGAAGGAATCGGCGAGGGTGATGATCTTTGTTCCGATGGGAATCTGGTCGCCGGTCAAGCCGTCCGGGTATCCGCGCCCGTCTATGCGCTCGTGGTGATGCCGCGCCATCAACGGAATATTGGCGTAAGGATGCTGGATCGGGGCGAGGATTTCGTAACCGGCGGCGGGATGACGATTAAGCTCGCTCGATTTCTTTGCGTCGATCTTGTATGGCGCGTTAATGATGTCGCGCTCGACGACGAGCTTACCGATATCATGCAGGTAGCCTGCGATGGCTATGCCTTCGACCTCCTCATCGCTCCAACCCATTTCGCGCGCGATGATCTCGCTGTATTTGCCGACGCGCTCGGAATGCCCCTGCGTATATTTATCCTTGATGTCGATGGCGGCAGCAAAGGCGCGCACCGTATCTTTGTAGATGGCGCGCAGCCCCTCGTAGAGTTGGCGATTCTCTTCAGCCCTGCGTTCAAGCTCTTCGAGCAGGCGGTGCGTGTGGATGCCTACGCCTATGTGGCGGGCCATCGAGCAGACCACCTCGCGATCATCCGTCGTGAAAGGCTCGTTGCTCGCTTTGCCGCCGAGCAGGACTATTCCCGTCAGATCGCTGCGAACGACCAGGGGCACGACCAATTCGATGCGGGATTCCGCAAAGAAGGCTTGATGCCGGGCGGCGAAATGAGCGAACGCTGGCGTTTCATCGTCCATCGCGAGCCCGCACAAGCCGAGGCTGAGGAGCCCCTCGACATCCTCCGCGTCGAGCGTCAAATCCCCCGGCGGCTCGTCGCCGAGTCCGCGCGCCGCGACAAAATGTAAGACCTGATCCTGTTTGTGGTATTCGGCGACCGCTCCGCGCCTGATCGCCAGCGTGCCCAGTAAAAGGTGGAGCGAGGTGCGAACCATTTCGAGGAAATCATGAGGGTCGGCGATCTCCTGTCCCAAATCCGCCAGCGCGGCGAAAGTATGGATGAGCCTTTGCACCTTATCCTGCATAAGCCGCGAACTCTTAGTGACCGACGGTCGTGGTTTCTGAGGTGAACTCGGTCAGCGTCGCCAGCGCCTCTTGCTCGTCCTCGGCCAGGGCCACGTATTTGGTCAGGCCCAACATTTCAAAAAGCTCGACCGTTTGTAGATTAACGTCGGAAAAGACGAGATGTGCGCCGACGCCCTCGGCGGCATCTATAACGCCCAAAAGAATCGAGACGCCGATGCTGTTGACCAGCTCGGTGTCCCGGAAATTTATGACGAGAGCGCGGCAGCCCTGCTCAAATTGTCGGCGGCACTCGCGCTCGATACGCTCGCCGCTCAGCTTATTAAGGTAATCCGTCGCATAGACGACGGCCATCTCCCCGATGCTGCGCGAGCGCACCGGAGCGCTGTTAATAGATTCCGCCATTACAGTAAGCTCCCCTCTTACTTAATAGACAGTACCAATTAAATGTTAAATCCCGCGCGATGGCAAGAGAAAATGGTTGTGTTTTGGTTGCAATCCATCTATGACCGGCGCAAATACTTCGTCATACGCAGGCGCGTGCCATCATCCACACGCTCGAACTCGACCTCGTCCATAAGGGTTCGAATGAGCGTCAGTCCCCATCCGCGCCGCTCGCCGCCAGTACTACTATTGCTGCCGCGCGCCGCGTGCTCCTCATTACCGTTCTGGCGCGCACGCCCCTTTTCGCCGTTCTGTTCGCTAAAAGTTACGGGGACGACCCCGCGGCTGGAAACCGTGACCACTAATTTATCACTTTCCAGGCGAAAGCGTTGATATATTTTTCGATCCGGGCTCAAGCTATGCTCGGCGGCGTTGATGCAGGCCTCTACGAGCGCCGTCTTGATCTGATTGATGGCTTCGGGTTGAAAGTCGATACGGCGAGCGATCTGGTCGACGGTCGTGGCCGCGATCAGCTCCGTGTCTTCGCCCATCGGCATCACCAGCTCGAACTCGTCCGTGCCGCTGCTCTCTGCGCCCACGAGCGCGGCGTCGGGGCTGATACGCGCGGTCAAAAGCTCAAGCTGCTGGCGGCTCGACCCGTAGGCTTCGCGCTCTTGCAGCAGCTCCATGGCTTCAGCCGAAAAACCTTCGGGCGCGACCAGCCACAGCCGGACACGGCTGAACCCGCATGCGCGTGCGACGCTCATCAGCCGGTCGCACCACACCTCGGTAATCCCACGGCCCGCTTCGAGCTTGGATTCCAACTCGGCGGCGATCCACACAACTTCGTTTGCGTCCGTGTAGGTTCCGGCGTCGAAGCCGGGCGCAACGGCGCAGCGCTCTTCGTCGCAGACCGACTGGATCGGCGGATAAAAGGCCGCGCAGCTCGCAGCATGTACGACCTGCGGCAATCGCACCAGGTCTGTTTCGGCGTCGAGCCCGGCGGCCACAGCCTCCGTCTCAAGCCCCTTGTAGGCGCGGCTGAAACGGTCGTAATGGAGAAGACTGGCGGGCACGCGCTGACCGTTGAATCGCGCCAGGAGTTCGCGCAGGCCGAGCGCTGCGGCGCGACGATAATGACGCGCCATAGTGTGCGGCGCGCGTTTTAAGGTCTCGAGCAGGGTTTCGGCGACGACGAGTGCGCGCGGCTCGGCGGCGACCTCCATGCGATAGCGCGTCGAAAGATAATCGCTCCAGGCGTAAGAGCCGTTGCCGACCTCTATGAAGTTCGCGTTCAGGCTCGCCAGTTCGTTGACGTGCAGCTCGCGTATGATCTGTTGCAGTTGAGCGGGCTCGACCCCGAGCCTCTTGCGCCAGGTCTCGACCTGCGCGCGGCTGCCGTCGCTCGCCTTCGACTCATAAAGGACGCGAATCAGAGCGCGGCGCGGCGCAACAGCACCAGTGATGGTTTCCATCACGGAATCGAAATGGCGATAGAGACGGCCGCCCATCAGCTCGTCAACGTAAAGCTGTTGGCAGTTGAGAAAAGTGGTGAGCGGAATCTCTCGTTCGCGCGCCGACTGTAGAACCAGCGTCATGAAGGCGGGCTTGCCGCCCAATTGTTGAACGATCAGATCGCGCGTCTCGTCGTTCAAAGCGATGGCGGCGCGCTCGGCCAGGCGTTCAACCAGTGTGCGCGCCTCCGCGTCGGGCAGTTTTTCGAGTCGAAGCGTGCGCGTCGCATCTGAGCCGTCGCTCTCGTAGCGCACCAGATCGAGCAGGCGTCGGCGCAGGCCCGCCAGCACGAACGCTTGATCGGAGCGCATGAAGAGCTGCGCGAACTCTGTGCCCAGTCGCGTCTCTCCTTTTAACCTCTCGGTGAGGTGAAGGCCGTCGAGCATGACGAGCGTGCGTGCGCCGTGGGCGGCGGCTCGCTGCGGGGCGCTCAGGCACAGACGCACCAGCGCGCGTTCGTCATCGCGCGCACGCTCGATTGCCCCCGTCAACTGCTCGACCCATTCGTAATCAGCGGGAACGGCCTCTTCGACCAACTCCGCGAGGGGCTGCAACGCCTCCAACTGCGACGCGTCGTTATGCCGCCACGCGGCGAGTTGCTGGAGAAAGGTGTGAAGGAAACGGCGCGCGGCCGTGATCGCTGTCTGGTCGTCTGTGGAGAACTGGAAGTAGATGGGTATATCGCCCGTGTGACGACGAAAGAGTTCGTCGTAAGCCTGGCGCAACAATTCCGAGACGCCGACGGCGGGAGCGGCAAGCACCAGTAGCCCGCGCGCCTTCCGGCCCGGCGACGCGAGCGATAGGACGCGCTCCAACTCGACGGCGCGGCCTATAAAGTCTTCCGGCTCGACGCGACCCGTGATGCGCCGTTCGACTCTATTTTTGTTTTGCGTCTTTCGAGACATCGCTGCTCCGGTATCTTTCAGGCGGCTGGTTCCTGATAGGCGAAGACCTGATTTTTGCCCAGGCTTTTGGCGCTATAGAGCGCGCGGTCGGCCGCGCCGATGATGGCGGCGGGCGTATGGAGCGTAGGAGTGAAGGTGGAGACTCCGATGCTGATGGTGACGGCGCCGAGCGGTTGCGTCTTGCCGTGCGGGAAGCGCGTGCGCTGAACTCTTCGACGGATGCGCTCGGCGATTGCGCACGCTTCGTCGAGGGTCGTTTGCGGCAGCAGGATCGAGAACTCTTCGCCGCCGTAGCGCGAGGCGACATCGGCCGAACGCAGCGCGCTCTTGAGGCATTGTGCCGTCATTTCGAGCGCCAGATCACCGGCCTGATGCAGATTTTTGTCGTTGTAAATCTTGAAGTCGTCGATGTCAATCATCATAAAGCTCATCGCGTAGCCGTGGCGCGATGAGCGTTTCAATTCCTCGTCGAGGCGCTCTTCCATGTAACGACGATTGAGCAGACCCGTCAGCGGATCGGTGATCGACATCAACTGAAACTGCTCCGCCTTCTCGTGCCACTCGGCGCGATCCAGGGCGAGGGCCATCTGCGGCGCGATGGTTTCCAGCAGGCTCAGATCAATCTCGTCGTAGGAGCCTCCGCCCGCCTTGTCCGTGACGTTGAGGACGCCGACCTTTCGCCCGCCAATCGTGATCGGATAGCTGATGAACGACTTGGTTTTGTAGCGGCGCTCGGCGGGCGCTGGCGTGTGGCCCGATTGCTCCAGATCGCGCACCACCAGAGGTTGACCGTTCTGTAGCACGGTGCCCGAGATGCCGTCGCCGAGGCGAAGGCGCACATCGTCGGGCTGGCCCGCGATGAATCCCATCGTGGCCTTCATCGCCAGCTCGTTCGAGTCCGCATCGAAGAGCAGGAGGGAGCCGCGCTCGGCATGCAGAAGCTCCGCCGAATGTCTGAGGATGGAGAGATAGCTCTCGGCCGGAGTGAGCGCGTTGACCTGTTCCGTGAAACGAACCAACTGATCGGCGAAGCGCGCGCGCTGCTCCAGCTCGCTGCGAAGCCGCGAGACCTCAATCGGCAGCGCGATGTCCCGGCAAAACTTAATAATCTCTCGTCGCGTCGCCTCGTCCAGTGCGGAATCGCGAACGAGCAGAGCGCCCTTTAACTCTTCGCCGACGACCAGGGGGAAAAGCTCCACGGTCTTCTTCGAGTCCGCTTTTTCCTGTTTCGCGGAGGCGCGCACGGGCTTGAAGCCACTGGCCGTCTCGCCCAGCACGATGGACGTGCCCGCGCGGGCCGCGAGCGCGAGCCGCGAGTCCTTTGGCCCAAGCTCGACGCGAATCGCTTCCCCTTTGAAGAGACCCGTCGCAAACGATGACGTGAGCGTATTGCGGTCGCGCAGCAGAAGCGCAATCGAAGTCAGCCCGTGCTTTTCCGAGAACGCTCGCAGGGCATTTCCGCATGCCTCATGGAAGGCGCTGTCGGTCGGGATATGGCTCTCTTCGCCGGTAGCCTGCGGGCGCTCTTCCTTAGCTTCCGCGACAACATCTGTGGCCCTCTCGGGAACATCCTGCGTCGTCGTCTCCGTCGTCGTCGCGGTGCTCCCGGTATCGAGCGCCGTTTGCGTATCCGCGATTGACCGCTCTTGCGTAAGATATTCGCCCGCCGCCTGCGCGATCTTTTTCGCCAGATCATCCAGGTCTTGACGCGCGGCGAAGATGACGTTCTTAAAGAGGTCGCTCGATAACAAATCCTGTAGGTCGCCCGTGCGCAGGCGCTCGGCCAGCAGGCGATAATCGGCCGTCGTCAGAAAGGCGCGTCCGCCGATGACCGCAAGCCTGCGCCCCTCGCCGAGTTCGACCGGCATCGCAAAGCAATGCAGACCGGCATGGCAGCGATAATACGACGCAGCCCCGGCGCTCATCGCGCGCTCGTAGGCGACGCCGCAGTAGGGGTCGCACAATCGCCTGCGTGTGTCGGAGGATTGAAAGGCGCGGCAGATCGAATTGTTGTTCGAGACGTGGACGGCAGGGGGTTGATGGCCTTCTACGAGCAGGATGGATAGGCCCGCCGCCGATGCGAGGGATTCCTGTAACTCGGCCCAGCCGGGCGGGCACTGCTGCTGCTGGTGCTTCGGCTGCTGAGACGACGATTGTGTAGTTTCGCGCTCTGGCACGGATGACTTATCCAGCATCTGATAGACCACTTATGTCGCGCTCGAAAATACTGTTGGAAGGTCTGAACCGGGTAAAGAAGCAGGAGCCAGCGCTTCGACGCTTGTCCGCATATAGCCGGATGAGGGTGGTGGCGGCCACCGACCTGTCGTCCAGTATAAGGGCCTGCGGGCAAACAAACAAGTGTTTTCTACTTAAAACACAAGCAGATGCAGGCTTACGAAGGATTGGCCGGAACCTTCTCAACTCTAATAAAACGCTCAATAGCCGAATGGTTTCAAGTTGCTATGACACGCTGCGCGTCACGCAGGCCGGGCGCGTCGCCCGGCGCGACCTGCTCTATGTCGGGCTGTTCCGGGCTGATACGAATACAGGCCGCAAAATGATTGGGCTTGATCTCCGCGAGCGGCGGCACAACCTCTTTACATGCTTGAATTGCATAAGGACAGCGGGTATGAAAACGGCATCCTTGCGGGGGGTTGATCGGCGAGGGCACGTCGCCTTCGAGCACGATGCGCTGGCGCGTCGCTTCAACTGCGGGGTCAGGGACGGGGACGGCTGAGATCAATGCCCTGGTATAGGGCATCAGGGGATCGTCATAAATGGTTTTGGCGTTCGCTATCTCGACGAGCTTGCCGAGGTACATCACGGCGACCCGGTCGGAGACGTGGCGGATCGCTCTTAAGTCGTGTGAGATAAAGAGATAGGTCAGATTCTTGCTGCGCTGTAGACGCTCCATCAGGTTCATGATCTGCGCCTGTATGGAGACATCCAGGGCCGAAATGGGCTCGTCCGCCACGATAAAGTCGGGGTTGACGGCCAGGGCGCGGGCGATGCCTATGCGCTGGCGCTGCCCGCCTGAAAATTCGTGCGGGAAGCGCTTGATGAAACGCTTGTTGAGGCCAACGGTTTCCATCAATTCCTGCACGAGGCGGTCTGTCTCCTTGCGGCCCGCCAGTCGGAACGTCTCTATCGGCTCGCTTATGATCTGCCCGACCGTCATGCGCGGGTTCAGCGAGGCATAGGGGTCTTGAAAGATCATCTGTAGATGACGCCGCTGCTCGCGCATCTCTCTGTGCGAGAGGTGCGCCAGGTCGTGCCCGCGAAAGAGCACCTGCCCGCCCGTGGGCTCGGTCAAACGAAGCAGGGCACGCCCGAGCGTCGACTTGCCACAGCCGGATTCGCCCACGAGCCCGAGCGTCTCGCCCGGATAGATGTCTATGGTCACGCCGTCCACGGCCTTGACGACGCGCTTGACGGGGCTTCCGCCCATCATCTTGTCCCAGACGGTTCCGCCGCCGAGCTTGAAATGAACCTTGAGGTCGCGGATGGCGATCAAAGGCCCTTCATCATGCCCGCGCTCAATGGGCGGCGGCATCTCGGTCATCGAGACGGATGTCGGTTGTGTGCTCATACGTTTCCCGTTGGCTGTTCCCCGGAGGCGGAAGGTGTGGAGGCGGAGGCGGCGGATGGTTTACGACCCGCCGCGCGCTCGTCGCGCTCCTTGCAGGAAGCGCCGTAGACCTCTTCCGCAAAATGGCAGAGCGAATGATGGTCGCGTGTCAGGGCGACGAAGGGGGGAAACTCGTTGCGGCAAATCTCTTCGGCACGCTCGCAGCGCGGGGCGAAGGGACAGCCCGGCGGCAGGTGCGCCACGTCGGGCGGCAACCCCGGAATCTGGTAGAGAGCGCCCTGCTCCGAGGTCGGGTCGGGCACGGAGCGCAACAACCCCTTCGTGTAAGGGTTGCCGGGACAACTGAAAAGCTCCGAGGTGCGCGCCTGCTCAAAGACCTTCCCGGCGTACATCACAAGAATGTGATCGGTCATTCCGGCGACCACCCCAAGATCGTGCGTAATCAGAATTACGCTCGTCCCCGTCTCCTGCTTGAGATTCTTTATCAGCTCAAGTATCTGCGCCTGTATGGTCACGTCGAGCGCCGTCGTCGGCTCGTCCGCGATCAGCAGCTCCGGCTCGCAGGACAAGGCCATAGCGATCATGACACGCTGGCGCATGCCGCCCGAGAACTCGTGCGGGTAGCTATCGACGCGCGCGCGCGCTTCGGGGATGCCGACCATTTCGAGCATCTTGATGGCGTGCTCGTAAGCCTGATCTTTCGTGTAGCCCAGATGCAGTCGTGTCAATTCCATCAACTGCTTTGAGATACGCATGAACGGATTGAGCGAGGTCATCGGGTCTTGAAAGATCATCGCGATTCGTTTGCCGCGAATCTTGCGTATCTCGTCCGGCGGCAGCGAGAGAATATCCATGCCGTCGAAGATGATCTCGCCCGAAACGATCTTTCCGGGCGGGTCCGGAATCAGTCGAATGATGGAGAGATTGGTGACGGACTTTCCGGAGCCGGACTCGCCCACGATGCCTAGGGTCTCGCCGCGTTTCAACTCGAACTCGATGCCGTCGACGGCCTTCACCAGCCCGTCCTCCGTCCCGAAGTAGGTTCTGAGGTCTCTGACCTCTAAAATGTTTCCGTCTCGGCTACTCATATCGTTTTTCAGAACGCGGAAAGAGGGTTACGAAATGTGGACTTGAAGACCGCGCTATCATCATCATCATTAATCTCGTTCGTCGATCCGACCTCACGGAGCGCGCTTCCTAGACTTTTCGCATCTGCGGGTCGAGCGCGTCGCGCAAACCATCGCCCACAAAATTGAGGCTGAAGAGCGTCAGGGCCATCGTCACGCCGGGGAAAATAATCATCCAGGGGAAGATCGCCATGTTCTGCGCGCCCTCGGCGGCGAGCGTGCCCCAGGATGAGAGCGGCGCCTGCACGCCGAGGCCCAGGTAGCTCAGGAATGCTTCCTGCAACATCACCGAAGGGATGGTCAGCGTCGCGTAGACGATCACGGGCCCGAGCGTGTTCGGAACCAGATGGCGAAAGATTATCTTCCAGGTCGAGACGCCGATGGAGCGCGCCGCCTCCACAAACTCCTGATTCTTTAAGGAGAGCACCTGCCCGCGCACGATGCGCGCCATCGTCAGCCAGGAGACGGCCCCGAGCGCCGCGAAAAGCAGGAACAAGCTCTTCTCGAAAAGCGCCAGCAGCACGATGACGAGCATCATGTAGGGAATGGCGAAGAGTATGTCCACGATGCGCATCATCAGGTTATCGAGCTTGCCGCCGACGTAGCCCGCGAATGCCCCGTAGGTGACGCCGATCACCAGGGATACGGCGGTCGAGACTATGCCAACCATGAGAGAGATGCGCCCGCCGATCAATACTCTGGCCAGGATGTCGCGCCCCTGCGGGTCTGTGCCCATGGGATGCTTCCAGCTCGGCGGCATGGCTTTGACGAGCGCGCGGTCGCCCGGAATCAAGTCGTAGGTATAGCCGGTCGCGGCCTTGAGAATCATCGGCCCGATCATGGTCGCGAGCAGGATAAAGAGGACGACGAAGATACCCATCACCGCCAGCTTGTTCTTGCGCAAACGCTTCCAGGCGTCCTTCCAGAGGCTCGTGCCTTTAACGTAACCGCCCGCCGCTTCCTGCCACGTATCGTCGTCCGGAGGCGCCGTGCCGTAGAGCTGGTCGGCGGCCATCGCCTCCGGCGTATTTATCTTCTGCTGCGCGGCGACGATGCCGGGCGGGGCCGGGCCCACGGCCTTATCAATCGGCTCGTTCGGCTCGGCTGTCGGTATTCTTTCAACTTCCGGTGATCGCGACATGGGCTTATCTCTCCCCTTCGGCTAATACCTGATGCGTGGATCAATGTAGGCGTAAGCGATGTCCACTAGAAGATTGAAAAGTAGCACGAGGATGGCGACGAAGGCCGTGATGCCCAGCAGAAGCGGCTCGTCGCGGTTCAGGGCGGCGTTGATAAAGTAGTTGCCGAGTCCGGGAATAGCGTAGACGCGCTCGACGACGACCGTACCGGCGACCAGGAAGGCCAGGGCCGGGCCCGTAAAGCTGACGACCGGCAGCATTCCTCCGCGCAAGGCGTGGCGAAGCACTACGGCCTTTTCGCTCAGGCCCTTGGCGCGCGCCGTGCGAATGTAGTCGCGCCTCAAGACCTCAAGCATGCCGGAGCGCGTCAGCCGCGCAATGTAGGCCATGTAGAGCGCCGACAGCGTGATCGCGGGCAGCAGCATGTAACGCAGGTCTGGAATGCCGCCCGTCCCGATGCGTACGGCCCACTCCCAGCGCGCGGGCGGCAGCCAGTAGAGCGTCAGCGAAAAGACGAGTATGAGCAGCGGCCCGAGGACGAAGTTGGGCAGGCTGATGCCGAGCATCGCCGCCGCCATCGTACTGTAATCAAGCGCCGAGTTCTGCTTGAGCGCGGCCAGCGTGCCCAAGATCGTGCCGACGATGAGCGCGATCAGGTAGGCGGAAAGACCCAGCGTGGCCGAGACCGGAACCGAGCGCCACAGAATCTCGTTGACGGTCTGTTCCTGGTACTTGCGCGAGAACCCGAAATCCCTGTGACGAAAGATCTGCCACATGGTCTTGCCGTACTGCACGTACCACGGACGATCCAGCCCGTACTTGGCCCGTATATTCTTCTCGACGGCGGGCGGCAAGCCCTTCTCCGTCTGGTAAAAGTTGCCGGGCGCAAGCCGAATCAACACCCACGCGATGGTGATTACCAGAAGCACCATCGGGACGATGATGAGCAGGCGGCGAATGATGAAGCGGATCATTTCATAATCCCTCGCAAAAAATATTCTTTGAAGGTCTAACGACCGACCGGATTAAGGAGCCGCGCGATGGCCGGGAACGAGCGCACGTCGAAGGGCAGCGCCAGCGCCACGGGCGCACTCTCTTCATCACGCCAGTTATGGTCGATCCAGACCTGACGCCAGTCGTGCTGATCCAGCAGATTCGCCTCAAGGTTTCTGACGTAGGGTTTTCTCATAAGTGAGCTTGGCCCTATGAAGAGTGGAATCACTGGCTGCTGGCTGAGCATGTAAGCTTCGGCCTCTTTGAGCATCTTCATGCGCTTGGCCGTATCGGTCTCGGCATTGGCGGCCAGAAGCATCGCGTCATACTTCTTGTCCAGCCAGCCCGTGCCGTTGTTGGCCGAGGCCGATGTCATCAGGTCGAGGAACGTATTCGGGTCAACGTAGTCGCCGATCCAGGCGCGGCGCGCCAACCCTTTATAGTTCATCTTGTCGGAGCGAGTGTTATCCAGATAGACGCGCCATTCCTGATTGGTCATCTCCACCTTGATGCCAAGCTCGCGCTTGAGCATCGACTGGACGAACTCCATCGTCTGCTTGGTTGACTCCGCCGTGTTATATACGATCTCGATTTCGGGGAAGCCCTTTCCGCCCGGATAGCCCGCTTCGGCCAGCAGACGCCGCGCCTCGTCCGGGTTATAGCCCGTCCCTTCGGCGTTCTCGTACCCTTCCATGCGGGGCGTGAATCCCGTCAGTGGCAGGCGGCCCGGAGCCTGGTCTGCGATGATCTGGCGATTGATAGCCATGTTGAAAGCCTTACGCACGCGCAGATCATCGAAAGGCTTCATGGTGGTCTTCATGGAGACGTATTCGATCTGTAGATACGGGCCGAAGACGTAGTCCTTCTTGGTCTCCTTGATCTGGTTGCGCCAGGGCGGCGGTACTTCGTTCGATTGTGTGGCGTCAACCTCGCCCGCCTTGTACATGTTCATCCCGGTCGTCAACTCTTCGATGGACGGGAAGATAATCCTGTCCAGCTTCGTGTTGGCGTTGTCCCAGAAGAGCGGGTTTCGCTCGACGACGATCTTCTCGTAGGGCGACCATTCCACGAGCTTGAATGCTCCGGAGGTGATGATGTTGCCCTGCTTGACCCAGAGCGCGTCGCCGTACTTCTCAATGGCCTGACGCGGCACGGGGCGGAAGAATTGATGCAGGATGATCTTATGGAAGAAGGCCGTCGGCGCTTCGAGCGTTACCTGGAAAGTATAATCGTCGAGAGCGCGCACGCCCATATTCTCTTTCGTAGCGGGGACGAACTCTTTGCCCTCCATAAACTGCGCCAGCCTTTGATTAGCCTCGGTCTTCTTCGCCGGGTTGAGGATCTTGCCGCGCGCCTCCGGATCGGCGGGCAAAAGGTAATACGGGTCTTTGAGCGCAAGCTTCGCTTCGCTCGCCTGCCCGCCGCCGCTCGCGGTTGATGACGGGGTTGCTGGGAGGGTCGTCGCCTGTGGCGTTGCGGGCGGAGTCGAAGCGCTCGCTGTCGTTGGGAGGGTCGTCGGTGTCGGCGGTAAATCGTAATTGACCGGGGCTGCGCCAGTGCAATTCAATGGCCCATGTTCGCCCGCGCGCTCCAAGTCGCCTTCGGTCATGTAGCGCCCGGTCGACGGGTCGCGTACGAACGCCATCTGCGCGCTGTACGCCTTGGCGTTATCGATCTTGATCGACTCGTACATCATGCTGGCGTAGGGAGCGGCCAGCTCTGGCGAGACGGCGCGCCGCCAGGAATAGACGAAATCATGCGCCGTGAGCGGTTTTCCGTCAGTCCACTTCGCATCGTCGCGCAGGTGAAAAGTCCAGACCGTGCCGTTGGCGTTGGTGTCCCAACTGGTCGCCAGCGACGGTCGCGGCATCACCGTCTTCTCGTCGTATTCGACAAGACCATCGAACAAAGCGGCGGCGATGCGCGATTCGGGCTGCCCCGTCATCGGCTGCGGGTCGAGCGTCTCAGGCTCGGCCCCTGTAATGTATCGCAGCACCTGTCCCTGTGGCGGCTTGTTCTTACCGAAGTATTTCGAGTCCTGAGTTGAGGAAGCACAGGCTGCGCTCAGGAGCGTCAGCGCGACGAGCGCAAGGCTTAACGGGAAGCGGCCGGAACGAAAGATCGACATGGAAAGACTTCTCCTTTACGGCTAAGGGCTGCAAATGGGCCCGCGCGGCGCTCGAAATCCCTGCGGGCGCGCCCCGTTCTCGTCCTGCACGAAGATCACCCGCGCGGGACATGAGCCCGTCAATTGAGCCGGGGGACGGCCAACTGCTTCAAGTATCTCGGACGTACGAGGGGAGAACTTTTACTGACCGGAGCTTTGTTTGATAGGCGTGAACTTATCACGCGCGCATCGTTTATTTCAAGCTGTATCCTGTTTGTGGACGACAATTTAAACGATGCCGGAAACGGCCCCGAGCGTTGCTTGCGGTTTTCCTCGCCGCCCTGGGCGAGCGTACGATTATCTGAGCCAGGCGACGGGCTTGGATTTGGGGGGCTGCCAGGAGGTATCTATCCTTACGTTTTTCAGAGAGGGCGCATCCAGCAGGTTCGCATCGAAACCCGCGACGTAGGGTTTGACGAGCGAGTAGGAGGACGCAAAGTAGATGGGGAAGGCCGGTAATTCCCTGAGCGCCTGCTCCTCCGTCATGACGCGCGGCGCTGTAAGAAGCGGCGAACGCTCCTGTGCGGGCGGCCTCGCGTCGGCGTGCTGCTTATCGCCGCCGCCCGACCTCTCGGCTTCGGCTGAGGGTTCCGTCGCCTGACCATTTTTACCGGGCTCGGCCACACCCGCGACGGGCGAGGATTCCGGGTCGAAGATGATACGCATATTGGTCACTTCGTCCAGGGTTTGCATGACGACGCCGCGCCGCACGACATCGAAATCTCCGGCGCGCACGGCCGCCTCGTATTCATCCCAGCTCTTGATAATCAAGTCGGTCTCGACGCCCAGGGTATTCTTCCACATCGCGGCGACCGCCTGCGCCACCGTGCGCTGCTGGTCGTTTCGATTTATCAGCAGTCGAATGCGCGGAAAGTTTTCGCCGTCGGGAAACCCAGCCTTCGCCATCAGGCTTCGCGCGCGCGCCACGTTATGCTCGATTGAGGGGGTTTGATCCGTGCCTCCTGCGGGCGACGACGCATCGGCGCTCAACTGCACGGGGAGAAACTTTTTGGCCGGTTCGGTCGCGCCCTCCATCTTATCTTCACTGATGCGCTCGCGGTCGATAGAGATGGCGAGCGCCTCGCGCACTCTCACGTCGTCGAAGGGAGCGTGCTCCGTATTGAAGCTGTAATAGGTGAGCGCGCCGTAGGTCGCGCGGCGAAAATCCTTGTAGGGAGCGAGCAGTTTCAGGGCCAGCGGCTCGAATCCGGCGTTGGTCACGGCATCGACTTCGCCCGCATGATAAGCCCCGAGGGCCGACTCCGTATCACGCGTCTCGATGAACTGCACGCGCTGTAGATTGACGCCCCGCGCGTCCCAGTAGTTTGCGGCGCGCTCCAGAACGACGCCGTCGCGCCCGGCCCTGACGAGCTGGAATGCGCCGTTCGAGACGAGCCGGGAGGCTTCGGCCGGGTTGGCCTCCGTCGCATTCAAATTATGCACGGGACGAAAAACAGGATGAGCGACCAGGGACGGGAAATTTTTGTCCGGCTCCTGTAAGCGCACGCGCAGGACGTGACTCTCAATGGCCTCAGCGCCGAAAGGCGGCGGCGGCGGCGGCGGCTCGGTCTTCTCCTCTTTTTTGGCGACGCGCTTCGCGCTGTTTCCCTCTTCGGCGCGGTGCTGTGCGGGCGATGCGGATTCGGCAGCGGGCGGCGCTACGGTGGCGGGACTGACAGCCGACGCTGCTGCTGCCGCCGCTGGTGCTTCGACGGCGGCTCCTCTGGGCATAGCGCCCGCTATGTTCTCCAAAAGACGAGCGTGCGGCGCGCGCTCGCCCATTTGCAGGATACGCTGCCAGGAGTTGACGAAATCGCTCGCCGTCACCGGCTCGCCGTTTGACCATCGCGCATCCTGGCGAAGATAAAACGTCCATACGCGGTTATCGGGCGAGGATTCCCAGCGCGTCGCCACGCCCGGCAGAGGGGCGAGCGTGCGCGGGTCGTATTCGGTCAGGCCCTCGAAGATGGCGCGTACGGCATCCGTATCCGGCGGGGCGGCGGCCAGCGCCGGATCGAAGGTTTGCGGCAGCCCTCCGTCAATCCAGCGAAACTCCTGTGAGCGCGGGACGACCACCCGCCCGTAGTAGGGCTCTACCTCCTGATCCAGAAAGCAGCCGCCGCCTGTCACGGACAAAACGACCAGGAGCGCCACGCTGATTCCCGTGCGCCAGCGTTCGAGCCGTCTCCTGTTGATCTTTCGCTTCCTGCCCGTCATCTGAAAATAGTTTTGAAGCCGACCCCTCAACCCCCCTTAACTTTGCGCGGCCCCCGAATCGGCCAGCTCACGCAGAGTGCCGTAGACTTCTACGGTCTGCCTTCGGGTCGGCTCGAACCCCTCGGACGTATCAATTAAAAAATCCGCGTAGCGCTTTTTCTCTTCCTGCGGCATCTGGGCACGGATGCGGCGCTCGGCATCCTCACGCGCCAGGCGGTCGCGCCTCATCAACCGCTCGACCTGAACTTCCGGGCGACAATGTACCACGATTAGCTTATCAAAGCGGCGATAGCCGCCCGATTCGATCATCAGCGCGGCATCCACCAGGGCGATCCCGCGCGGGTCTGCCGCCTCCCAGGCGCGCAACTGCTCGTCCTGCGCGGCGATTATATACGGATGAAGGATCGAATTTAAGAGCGCGCGCTTCGGTGCGTCTGCGAAAATTATCGCGCCCAGTCGCGCGCGGTCAAGCGACCCGTCGGGCCTGAGGATTTCCGCTCCGAAAGCCTCTACGACGGCGTTGAGGCCCGGAGCGTCGGCCTCAACCACCTCCCGCGCCGTCCTGTCTGCATCCAGCACATGACAGCCCAGCTCCGCCAGCACAGCAGAGACGAAAGACTTGCCGACGGCTATCGAGCCAGTCAATCCGACGCGCAACATCCGTTTTGAAACCGACCTTACTGAATCGGAAAGCGCCCCGACCGCAGGACGCAGGAAAGGAGTTCAGGCGCTCGCTTTTATTAAAGGGCGCTTTGAAAAATCGTCAGGCGCGCTCCGTCCGTACGCTCACCGCAGGAGTCGCCTTAGAGCGAGACCCCAGACTTTTATCAAACAACATCTTTAGAGGCCGCGCCTTTGTCGCGCCGCCGTCACAGTGTTCTGCATCAGCATGGCGACCGTTAAGAGGCCGACGCCGCCCGGCACGGGCGTCAGATGACCGGCGACGCGCTGTGCCTCGGCCGGGTGCACGTCGCCGACAATCGTATAGCCGCGCCGTGCAATCACCTCCAACCGTTTCGCCGCGTCGGCCCCAAAGAAATCGCGCGCCTGCGCCTCGTCGCTCACCTTATTGATGCCGACATCTATGACGGTCGCGCCCGGCTTGATGTGCTCGGCCCTGATAAAGGCCGGGCGACCGATGGCGGCAACAAGTATGTCTGCGCGGCGCGTGACCGAAGCCAGGTCGCGCGTACGCGAATGACAGATGGTTACGGTCGCGTCGCGCTGCAAGAGAAGCTGAGCGACCGGGCGACCGACTATCTGGCTGCGCCCGACGACGCAAGCCTGCGCGCCGCTGATTGCAATCCGGTTCCGAACCAGCATCTCTATAATCCCGGCTGGCGTGCAGGGCGCGATGACGGGCTGGCCCATCGCCAGGCGTCCGACATTGACGGGATGAAATCCATCGACATCCTTCGCCGGATCGATGGCTTCGAGGACGCGAGTTTCGTCAACGCCGCGCGGCAGCGGCAACTGCACGAGAATACCGTCGATCTCTTCGCGCGCGTTCAAACGGGCGACCAGTTCCAGCAACTCTTCCGTAGTCGTCTCGGCCGGAAGCGCATGATGCTCCGAGAGCAGCCCGAGCTGTTCGGAGGTCTGTACCTTGTTGCGCACGTAAATGGCCGAGGCAGGGTCTTCGCCAACGCGCACTACGGCGAGGCCGGGACGCACATTATGCTCGCGGCGTAGGTGCGCGATCACGTCGGCCGCATCGCGTTTGATCTCTTCGGCCAGCACCGCGCCGTCCAAAACGGCCGCACGCTGTTCCTCTTCTTTTGCTTGCAGGCTGCTTTCTGGCATCATAAGGGTCGTCAACTTAAAGCAATCCACGTTCACGGGATGAGCGAGGCGCTTCGCAGTACGTTTGAATACGTCGATAGCTTACACTGACTCGCGCCGAAATTAATAGCGGCACGGTTTATAAGAAAGGCCGTGGCCGTCAAAAAGAGTTTTCGATTCTATAGATTGAGACGAAGATTAACGCATCGGAACATTCCATGTCACCAGCCAAATCAAAACAGAATCGTTTGCGATTCGCGCTCCTCCTATGTTTTCTCCTGAGCCTGCCGCTACAGGCGCAGACGCCGCGCGAGCGTCACGAGAAGATTCGCGCGGCGGTCGAGGGCGGCGATTACGCGACGGCGATAGAGGAGCTGAACCAACTTCGTAGCCGTGAGCCTTCCGTCTTCACGCTCAACAACTATGATTACCTGCTCGCCCGTCTCGCCGAAAAACGGGGCGACATGGCGACGGCCGCCGCCGCCTACCAACAGGTACGAGCGCGCAATTCGCTGCTCACACAGTATGCCCTCTGGCATCTGGCACGGTTCGCGCGCTCGACCGGAAACCTCCTTCTTGAGCGCGAGCACTTGCGACAACTGATTGCCACTACGCCCACGACGCTCCTGCGCGAGGCGGCGCTGGCGCGGCTCGGCGAAAGCTTTCTTGAGAGCGGAGACTACACGGCGGCGACCGTTGCGCTCGGCCCGCGCGCCAGGGCCGACGGCCCAGCCACGGCCCGCGAGGCCCTGTTGCTCGTCGGTCAGGCAAAGCTTCGCAGCGGGCAGGCGCAGGCGGCGCGCGAAATCTTTGACAGCCTGATCGCGAAACTGCCCGACCCGGCTCGGCCCGACGATTTCGCGTTGGCGGCCGTGCGCGGGCTCGACCTGCTCGACAGCGGGAGCGCGGAGGCGGCGCGGGAAAAGGCTCCGCAACTGCCTGAGACCGAGCACCTGCGTCGCGCCGGGATTTACAGCTTCAACCGCGATTTCGAGGGGGCGCGCCGCCACTACCTCGCGCTCGTCGAGCGTTACGCGCAAACCGCCAATCTCGCCGACGCTCTATATCAAATCGCACGCGGCTTCTACCAGGAACGCCGCTTTGAAGAGGCGATCAACTACTTCCAGCGGGTCACGAACGAGTACCCGGCGAGCCCAGGCGCGCGCGATGCGCTGAGCTTCATCGCCTCAGCTTACGTCCGTATGAAGCGGACGGATGATGCGGTCGCCGCCTTCCGTCGTTTCATAGAAAAGCACCCGGACGCGCCGAACCCCGAGCGGCCATATCTGAATATCATAGACGCGCTCAGAGAGGTCGGGCGCGACGCCGAAGCGCTCGACTGGATTCAACAGACGCGCGCCCGGTTCAAGGGTCAGGTCGGCGCAGCGCTCGCTCTGTTCTCGCAGGCCAAGATTCATCTGACGCAGGGCGATTGGGCCCGTGCGCTCTCGGACATAGATGCTCTGCGGACGGAAGCAGACCTCGGCGGCATGCGCGTTCCCGGCGGCACTAATCAAGCGGAGGTAGCTTTCATGCGCGCCTACACGCTCGAACAACTGGGGCGCATGGATGAAGCGATCAGCGCTTACCTGGAGATACCCGACGGCCGTAATGAATATTACGGAGGACGCGCGACGAGGCGATTGCGAGCCCTCGCTGGCGACGCGCGCGCTCAAGCTCTGCTCGACACGCGTTTGAAAGCTCTGCGCGCCGACGCGCAGGGGGCGCTCTCCGGCGGGCAGGCCGAGCGCGCGCGGCTCTCTCTTCAGAGGGCGCTCAGATTGACGGAGGATACTGCCATCAGGGGCGAGCTGCTTGAGATGGCGCGGCGCGCTTACGGGTCGCTTCCGGCCTACAGCAAATTCCCCGCGCCGCGATTTCTCCCCGCCGGTCGCCAGGCCCTTATCACCAATGAGTCGCAACAAGAGAACACGCCGTCTCCTACTCATCAGGCGTTGGCGGACGAGCTTTTGTTTCTGGGGCTCTACGACGAGGGCGCGCCCGAGCTGGCCGTCGCCGAGAAGTTTTCAGATACGGGGAGCGTCGAAAGGAGCGCGCCACAGACGGGCGGCGCGGGCGACGCTGCGGATCAAGCGAGCGGCGTGGTGGCGGCGGCGAAATCTTCCGGCAATAGTGCGACCCCGACGCGCGCGCCTGCACTCTCGCGCGATGCGGCCTATACGCTCGCCGTCTATTACAACCGTGGCGAGCTGGCCAATCACGCCGTAGCCTTCGCCGAACCGCTCTGGAAACAGGTTCCGTCGGATTTTCTGATCGAGTTAGCGCCGCGCGAGATGGTCGAGCTGCTGTATCCTGCGCCGTATCGCTCGGCGCTGCTCGAATCGGCTCCGCCGCGCGGCGTCGATCCGCGCTTCGTGCTCGCCATCATGCGCCAGGAATCGCGCTTTCGCCCCGAAGCCAAATCGGTTTCGGCGGCGAGGGGGTTGCTGCAATTCATACCCTCGACGGCTGACGAGATGGCGGCGCAGTTGGGCCTGAAAGACTTTTCGCAGGACGATCTATACAATCCGCGCACGGCAGTTCTCTTCGGCTCGCAGTACATGGGAAATCTCTTCAAGCTGTTTCCCGGTCAGCCGCAGGCCGTCGCCGCCTCCTACAACGGCGGCGAAGACAACGTCGCGCGCTGGCTCGCGCGCGCGCGCACCAACGACCCTGATCGCTACGTGCTTGAGATCGGATTTACGCAGGCCAAGGATTACGTCTTTAAGATCATGCCCAATTATTGGGTCTACCAGTCGCTCTACACGGAACGGCTTGAGCGAAGATAAGTCTCGAAGCGAGAGCGCGCGCAGAACCGGAAAAGTGTCGAATTTGAAGACGATAAATTTCAATCACGATTTGCGGATAGGCGCGAGGCGCGCGTCCTCCGGCCCGCTTCCGCCGTGGGGCTTCATCATACTTCTTCTCTGCGTCGTCGGAGCAGCGGCGTGCCATGCGCCCCGGACGACGACTGAAACGAAGCCCGGCCGTCGTTACGAGTTGAGGGGCAAGGTCGTCTCCGTTGATAAACAGAGGCATCAGGTCACGCTCGATCACGAGGAGATTCCGGGCTATATGGATGCGATGATAATGCCCTACACGCTCAAGGACGAGCAGATACTTAATGAGCTTGCGGCGGGCGATCTCTTAAAGGCGACGGTCGTCGTCGATGCCAATTCGTCGTGGCTCGAAGATGTCACGTTCTCGCGCGCCGCGCCCGACGATTCCCTGCCTGCTAAAGCGGAAGCGCGGCCCGAGCCGAGCCCCGGCGACGCGGTTCCGGATTTCTCGCTCGTCAATCAGGACGCAAAGGCCATACGCCTCAGAGAGTATCGCGGCAAGGCGCTGCTGCTGACCTTCATTTATACTCGCTGCCCGCTGCCGGAATATTGCACGCTGATGAGCACCAACTTCGCGGCCATTGATAAAGAGCTTCGTAAGAATCCCTCGCTCTTCGAGAAAACGCACCTGCTCAGCGTCAGCTTCGATCCGGGCTACGATACGCCGAAGGTGCTGCGAAGCTACGGCGCGGCGCACACCGGCAATTACACCGCAGAGAAATTCGACCACTGGGAATTTGCGACCGGCGCGCCCGCCCAGGTTAAAGAGATAGCCGCTTTTTTCGGCCTCACTTATAAACAGGAGACGGATCAGATTGTGCATTCGCTGCGGACGGCCGTGATAACGCCCGAAGGCCGCGTCTATAAAATTTACAGGGCCAACGATTGGCAGCCCGCCGACGTGCTGCGCGATCTTGAAAGTTTATTCGACAGGAATTAGACCCTCTTCGAGCACTTGCGATGCGAGAGAGCCACGCAGCGGGCGCTCACGTCCCTGGCCTGAACCTGACGCGCGGCGCGCGAGTGCCCCGCGTGCTCCGCATATTTCGTCACCGGAGAGAAGAACGATTATGAACAAACGATTGCTGCTCGCCGTCCCCTTCTCGATCCTGCTCCTGTTATCCGTCAATGCCCTTTCGCACGATTACTGGATCGAGCCCGAAGCCTACTTCGTGGAGGTGGGCCAACCCTACGACGTGCGCCTCTATCTGGGCGAGAGCCTGAAGAGCGAAAGCGAGCGCCCCTTACAGAAAGAGCGGACACGCAGCTTCCGCCTATTCTCAACCGAAGAGACGGAGGATTTGCTGGCATCCGCCCTGGACGGCCAGACGCCGCTCGCGCAGGTGACGCTCAAGCGGCCCGGCAACTACCTGATAGCGATGGAGAGGAATGCGGCAACGATCAAACTCGGCGCGAAGGAGTTCGAGGACTATCTCTTGGAAGAAGGATTGGATTCAATCCGAGAGCAGCGCCGCGAGTCGGGCGAGGGCGAAACGGAGGGGCGCGAGCGTTACACGCGATACTTGAAATCGCTGCTGCAAGCGGGCACGCGCCGCGACGATACTTTCAAAAGGGTGGTCGGCCACCGTCTTGAGATCATTCCTCTGAACAATCCTTACAGGCTGAAGACGGGCGGCAAGCTCAAGGTGCGCGTCCAGTTTGACGGCCAGCCGCTCGCGGGCGCGAGCGTTTTCGCGTACAACCGGCATGCTGGAGCGATGAGCGCGCAGAAGGCCATATCCTCCGGGGCCGGGACGGTCTTTTTTAACCTTGATCGGCCGGGCCAATGGCTCGTGCGTCTCGTCCACATGCGTCGCTGCCAGGGCTGCGAAGCAGATATAGACTGGGAGAGTTTCTGGGCCGCCTATTCGTTCGGCATGCGGTGAGCGAGCGCAAATAATAAGAGGAAGAGAAAGGCTGGACAGTAGCCGCAGCGGCGCAGCAGGAGAAGCAGGAGGAGGCGCTCCGACCGAGCATCCGAAGCGATTGATTTCGATTATGCATGCGGGCAGCGCCGGAGCGCCTTGCACATGCAGTGAGTTCTGTCTTGCGATGAGTTTTGCGATCAGGGCCCGACCCGCTTTTTTGCCCCCATCGTCTGCGGGGGCGCGCGCGCCGCTCAGGCTTTCAGCTTTCTAACCTCTTCGGTCAGCACGGGCAGGACTTCAAAGAGATCGCCGACGATGCCGTAATCGGCGATGTCGAAGATGGGGGCTTCCGGGTCTTTGTTGACGGCGACGATGGTTCCGGAGTTCTTCATGCCGACGAGGTGTTGAATCGCGCCCGAGATGCCGAGGGCTATGTAGAGCTTGGGCGCGACCGTCTGGCCCGACGAACCTATCTGGCGATCAATGGGGAGCCACTCCGCGTCGCAGATCGGGCGCGAAGCGGCCAGGTCGCCGCCGAGCACCTCGGCCAGTTTTTCGGCGAGCGCTATATTCTCCCTGCTCTTGATGCCGCGCCCGATGGCGACGATGACCTCCGCCTTCGTCAGATCGACGGCCTGCTTCACCTCCTGAAACGCTGGCTCGGGCTTCATACGCACCTCGCCCACTTCTACGGCGAGCGTTTCGACCGGAGCGCCGCTTCCCTTCCTCGCCTGATCGGAGCGATACGCGCCCGACTGGAAAGTGGCGAAGACGGGCGGCTCGCCGTCTGAAACTATGTCGGCATCAATCTTGCCCAAAAACATACGGCGCGAGAAAGTGACCCTCCCCTCATTGACGCTCAGGCGAATGCAATCGCTAATCAGTCCCTTGCCGAAACGCGCGGCGAGCTTCGGCGCGTAATCGCGTACGAGGTAGGTGTGCGGCATTACTATGTATTGCGGGTCGAGCTGGCGTATGACGCCCTCCATCGCGTCCGTGTAGCCGTCCGGCGTGTACTCCGCGAGCTGCTCGTTGTCCGCATAGACGACCTTGCTCACGTCGTAGGCCGCGACCTCCTGGGCCAACCCGCTCGCGCCTGAGCCCAGAACCACGGCCGTCAACTGCTGCCCAAGCTCCGCGCCGAGCGCCTGCGCCGCCGCGATGGCCTCGAAAGAGGTCTTATTAAGGACGCCCGCGCGATGTTCCGCGAATACCAAGATACCGTTGCTCATTACGTTTCCCCGATAGTAAACCAATCGACAGCGCATCGGCGGTTAAAGCCTTCGGCTCAATTGACCGCGCGTCGGGCCGCCGATAAACTCTAAATCACCCTTGCTTCCGTTCGCAGCTTTTCGGCCAGGGCCACCGCCCCTGCCTTTGCGTCGCCGTCGCCCAGAAACTGCGTCTGCTTTGTTTTCTGCGGGAAGTAAATCTTTTCGATGCGTTGATGAGGGGCGCGCGCCGTGGCGGCAGCGTCGTCGCCTGCCGGGGTGACCTCCCTGATCTCCTTCTTCTTGGCGGCCATGATGCCCTTGAGGGTCGCGTAGCGAATCTGGCTGATGCCGGACTGAATGGTGAGCAGCGCCGGGCGCGGCATCGAGTACCATTGATACCAGCCGTTCTCCAACTCGCGCTTGACTCTCAACTGCTCGCCGGAGGCATCGACCTCTATGACGATGGTCGCGTGCGGCAGGCCGAGCAGCTCCGCCATGATGACGCCCGTTTGCGCGTACCCGTAATCGTCCGACTGCAAGCCGGTCAGGATCAGATCGGCCTGCTCGGCGCGGACGGCCTCAGCGAGCGTGCTCGCGATGGCGAACGGCGAGAGGTTCGTCAGGTCTTCGAGCAGTACGTGTATGGCGCGATCAGCGCCGCGCGCCAGCCCGTCCTTAATCACGCTCTTGACTCGCTGTGGGCCCATCGAACAGATGACGACTTCGCCGCCGTGCTTCTCTTTCAGACGCAGAGCCTCTTCGAGCGCGTAGCCGTCCGATTCGTTGACCTCATAGGAAAGGTCGCCCTCTTCGATCCACGACGCGTCCCTGTTAATACGCAGGATCGCGTCCTTATTGGCGACCTGTTTCATTAAGACGATTGTTTTCATAAAAGAACTTTTTACTAAGGAGTCAGAACTCAGGACTCAGAATAAGAACGAAGCAGATGCTTTCATTCTGAGTCATGAGTTCTGAGTTCTGAGTCCTGACTTCAGACCCCTATTCCTCGTATCTCTTGAAAAGCAGTGCGGCGTTTGTGCCGCCGAAACCGAAGCTGTTCGAGAGCGCGTAGCCGACCGTTGTCTCGCGCGGCTCATTCGGCACGTAATCGAGATCGCAATCCGGGTCCGGGTTGACGTAATTGATGGTCGGCGGCAACATGCGGCGATGAATGGCGAGCACGGAAAAGACGCCTTCGATGCCGCCCGCCGCGCCGAGCAGATGACCCGTCATGGATTTCGTAGAGCTGACGGCCAAAGCGTCGGCGTGCTCGCCAAAGGTCTTCTTGATCGCCATCGTCTCGAACTTGTCGTTGTATGGAGTCGAAGTCCCGTGCGCGTTGATATACCCGACCACACCGGGCTCGACGCCCGCGTCCTTCAAAGCCTTCTGCATGACGCGAATCGCGCCCGAGCCGGTCTCGTCCGGCATCGTGATGTGAAAAGCATCGGCGGTCATTCCGTAACCGACAAGCTCCGCGTAAATGCGCGCGCCGCGCCGCCGCGCCGTTTCCAGTTCTTCCAGTATCAAAAGCCCTGCGCCCTCGCCGATAACGAAGCCGTCGCGGTCGCGCTCGAAAGGACGCGAGGCTCGCAGGGGGTCGTCGTTGCGCGTCGAGAGCGCGCGCATGGCTGCAAACCCTGCGACCGACATCGGCGTGATCGCAGATTCGGCCCCGCCGCAGATCATCACGTCGGCATCGCCGCGCTGGATGATCTTAAAGCTGTCGCCGATGGCGTGCGCGCCCGCCGAACAGGCCGTCGCGGTCGCCGAGTTCGGCCCCTTCGCGCCGTGACGGATCGAAACCTGCCCGGCCGCCAGATTCACGATGGCCGACGGGATAAAGAAGGGCGAGACGCGGCCCGGCCCATCGTTCAAGAGCTTGGTGTGCTCGCGCTCGATGGCCCAGAAATCGCCTATCCCGCTGCTGATGTATGTGCCCACCTGCTCGGCATTCTCATCCGTAATCTCGAGGCCGCTGTCCTTAATGGCCTCGTCGGCGGCGGCGATGGCGTAGTGAATAAAGGCGCCCATCTTGCGCGCCTCCTTCTTCTCCACGTAATTGAGCGGATCGAAATCCTTGATCTCGGCGGCAAAGCGCACGGGAAACTTTTCCGTGTCGAACTTCTTGATGAAATCCACGCCGCTGCGGCCCGCCATCAGCGCAGCCCAGGTGTCCCGGACGGAATTTCCGACAGGAGTGATAAGGCCGAGGCCCGTAACCACGACGCGACGTTTCAAGACGAATGCTCCTTCCTCTAAAACGAGCGACGAGTAGAGACGAATCCGCACGCTCGTCGCCGCTCGTCACCTTCGATTCCTCACCGTGCGTTTACTTCTTATGCTGGTCGATATAGGTGTAAGCGTCGCGCACGCTCTGAATTTTTTCGGCATCCTCGTCCGGGATTTCGATGCCGAACTCCTCCTCGAAACGCATCACCAACTCGACCGTGTCAAGCGAGTCCGCGCCTAAATCATCTATGAAGCGAGCGTTCGGCGTGACCTCATTCTCGTCCACGCCCAGTTCGTCAACGATGATCTGTTTTACCTTATTCTCGATCTCTTGATCGGGCATCTTTTTTGCTCCTCTGTGAATAAATAAAATACCTGAAAAAATTTTTAAGCGGCAGCCAGCGCCCCGCGCGTCGCACTAAGGCTGGCTGCGTCCTCGACGTTCAAACTGCGCGCGTCGCGTTTTATCTGCCTGAGAAGTCCGGAAAGAACCTTGCCGGGGCCGACCTCTATAAAAGTCTCGACCCCCTTTTGAATCAACAGCTCCATTGATTCCTGCCAGCGTACAGGTGAAGAGACCTGCCTCACAAGAGCATCCCGCGCTTTTTCGCCCGCACCCTCGCCCGCCTTTATGATCGAGGCGTCGACGTTGGTCACGAGCGGCCGCCCTAAATCCTCAAACACTATAGCTTCCAAATCGGCCGCCAGTCTCTCCTGCGCGGGCATCATCAGCGGACAATGAAAGGGCGCGCTGACGTTCAGCTTGATAGCCCTCTTTGCGCCGCGCTCTTTCAGGAGCGCGATGGCCCGATCCACGGCCCCGGCATTCCCGGCGATGACGATCTGACCGGGCGCGTTGATGTTGGCGGGCATGCACACGTCCGTTTGCTGCGCCTCGACACAGGCTTCCATTACGGTCTTCAAGTCCGCGCCCAGGATGGCAGCCATCGCGCCCGCGCCGACCGGCACTGCTTCCTGCATATAGCGCCCGCGCGCGCGCACCGTCCGCACGGCGTCGGAGAAGTTCAAGGCTCCGGCGGCGACCAGCGCCGAATACTCGCCCAGGCTATGACCCGCCACGAAGTCGGGCACAAAAGCGGCCTCGCCATGAAGAGCGCGCAGGGCCGCGACCGAGACGGTCAAAATCGCCGGTTGCGTATTCTCCGTCAGTTGCAGCTCTTCGGCGCTTCCCTCAAAGCATACTGACGAAATGGAGAACCCGAGCGCATCGTCCGCTTCTTCAAAGACCCTTCGCGCCGCCTCGAAATTATCAGCCAGGTCGCGCCCCATGCCCGAATATTGCGAAGCCTGGCCGGGGAAAATGTATGCCAGAGAAGTAGTGCTCATCAGTAATGGCGCGGCTGCAACTTGAAAGAGACTGTTTCGGCAGTAGTGTTCAGCTCGATCTCTTTCTTCTGCGCCTCGTAGCCGTCCACCTTGGCCGTCACGCGGTAATGGCCCGCCGTCAATTTTTTGATTCGCACGCGCCCTTTGCCGTCCGCCTTACGAAACAGGATGTCGCCCTCCCTGGGCACAAGAGTAATGCAGGCGTCCTTCAGGGGCATTCCCTGCTCGTCCCTGACCTCTATCCATAAGGAAGGGTCAGTGCCCTGCTGCTGCGCGAGCGTCTGCGCGCCGATCAGGACGAGCAGCAGCGCGAAAGCGGTTGTGGTTAAGAGCTTCGTTCTCATATTTACCGACGCGCATTTACCAACGCACGAGGACTCCGCCCCAGGTGACGCCGCCGCCAAAAGATGCCATCAAGATCAGATCACCCTCTTTGATTTTTCCGGACTCGATGCATTCGTCGAGCGCTATCGGAATCGAGGCCGAAGAGGTATTACCGTGCATAGAGATGTTCGAGTAGATGCGCGACTCGTCTACTTCCAGCTTGCTCGCCACGGCGTCCGTGATGCGCTGGTTTGCCTGATGCGGGATAAACAGCTTGACGTTCTCGGGCCGCTCGCCCGCTTCCTCCAGCACTTCGCGCGAAATCTCCGTCATCGAGCGCACGGCAACCTTGAACAGCTCGTTGCCCTTCATCTTATAAAAGTGCTGGCCCGCAGCGATGGTCTCGGCCGTCGAGCCGAGGCGCGTGCCGCCGCCCGGCGCATAAAGATGCTCTGCGAATCGCCCGTCCGAGCGTATGCGCGCGGCCAGTATTCCGCGCTCCGCGCCGCCCTCTATCGGCCCCAGAATAGCCGCCCCCGCTCCGTCGCCAAAGATAACGCACGTCGAGCGATCCGTATAATCGACGTACTGCGTCAGGACTTCTGCACCTATGACGAGCGCATAGCGCGACTGGCCCGTGCGAATCATGGAGTCGGCGAGCGTCAGGCCGTAGAGAAAACCGGAGCAGGCCGCCGCCAGATCGAAGGCGGCGGCGCGATTCGCGCCCAGCTCCGCCTGTATCAGGCAGCCGGTCGAGGGCAATAGCTGGTCGGGCGTGACGGTGGCGCAAAGCAGGAGGTCTATTTCCGAAGGATCGATGCGCGCGCGCTCGATGGCCTGACGGGCGGCACGCACGGCAAAGAGCGAAGTGTATTCGCCGGGCGCAGCCTTGCGCCGCTGCTTAATGCCGGTGCGCGTGGTGATCCACTCGTCCGAGGTATCGACCATCTTTTCCAGATCGGCATTGGTCAGAATGCCTTCCGGGTAGGCGTGCCCCGTCCCCAGGATCACTGCTTTTGGATTTGCCATCTTCTTCCCCTCGTGAATAGCGCATGGTAAATGCTAAATGGTGAAAAGACAAAACCGTATTTGCCCGTTCACCATTGCTGGCAGCCCTATTTGCTACTCACCAATTCGGCATATTCATGCGCGCGCGTCTCTGCAATGCCGCGCTCGATCCTTTCGCTCGCCCTGTGTTCGGAAAATTCTTTGGCGCTGCGAATAGCGTTGCGTATGGCGCGCGCGTTCGAGCTGCCGTGGCCGATCAGTACGATCTGACGCACGCCCAAAAGCGGCGCTCCCCCGTACTCCGAGTAATCCAAACGCTTCTTTATATTACGAAAGGCCGGACGTGCCAGCATCGCTCCCGCCTTGGTCTGAAGCGATGCGGTCAACTCGCGCTTAATCATCGAGAGCATCGCGTCCGTCAAACCTTCCGAGAGCTTGAGCATGACGTTTCCCGTAAAGCCGTCGGTCACGATCACGTCGACGGCTCCCGTAAAGACATCGCGCCCCTCTACGTTGCCGACGAAGTTCAGGCTGCTCAGATCGCGCAGCAGCGGGAACGCCTCTTTCGTCAGGTCGTTGCCCTTGGCCTCCTCTTCGCCGATGCTCATCAATCCGACGGTCGGGCGCGTGACGCCGAGCACGGCGCGCGAATAGGCGTCGCCCATGACGGCAAACTGCGCCAGATGATGAGCCTTGCATTCGGCGTTCGCGCCGACATCCAGGAGCAGCGTCGGCTTGCCGGAGCGCGTCGGAATCATCGCGGCCAGGGCGGGGCGGTCAACACCCGGCAGCATCCCTATGACCATCTTGGCGGTCGCCATCGCCGCGCCCGTATTGCCCGCCGAGACGAACCCGTCGGCCCGCCCTTCGGTGACGAGCTTTGTGCCGACCCTCAAAGAGCTTTTCTTCTTACGCCGGACGGAGGTGGCGACCGCTTCGTCCATGCCTATTACTTCGGCCGCCTCGACAAACTCGATGCCGCGATCACCCTGCCCGCGCCAGCCGCAGCGACGCAATTCCGGTTCTACTTTTTCGGGCTGGCCCACCAGTATGACGCCGATGCCGAGGTCGCGCGCCGCCGCCAACGCACCGTCTATCTCAGACTGCGGAGCGTGATCCGAGCCCATCGCGTCGACCACGACTTTGCCGGTCAGTTGATGCCCGTGCTTCATTAAAATGCGCCGGAAAAGGGGGCGCGCGTCTTCTCGGCCAGCAGTAGCGGCCTTTTGTCAGCTTGACTGTTCTACAGAGACTACTTCGCGGCCCTTGTAATGGCCGCACTTGGGACACACGCGATGCGGCATGCGCGGCTCCTGGCAATTCGGGCACAGGCTGGTCTGCGGAGCGCGCAGCGCGTCGTGCGCCCGGCGCTTGCGCGTGCGAGCTTTCGAGTGACGACGTTTCGGATTTGGCATGATTAAGACTCCTTATAAAATTATCTGATAAGCTCTCAAGGTCGAGGCGCGGCCCCTCTCTATCTTTCTCTCTATCTGAAACCATTCAAGCGGCCCGCCGCTCACTTACCATCTTTCTGTTCCTGTTTCAATAGGGCGAGCGCTGCCCAGCGCGGGTCTATCTCGCTTGATTGACAGGCGCACTCGGTCGCATTCTTGTCCACGCCGCAAACGGGACACAATCCCTTGCACTGCTCCCCGCATAATAAGCGAGGGGGCATCGCCAGCAGCACCTGCTCGCGGACCAGATCATCGACATCGATGGCCTCGCCGTCGAAGACCGAGAGGCTCAAATCTTCTTCCTGTAGCTCGGCCGTCGCGTCGGAGTAATATTCAGACGCCGGGACGTAGGTGACATCGAACTCGGTCTCGACGGGGAAGGAGACGGCCTTCAGGCAGCGGTCGCAATCCACCTCGGCGCGCGCCGTCACAGTGCCCTGCAAGCGAACCTCCTGCCCGCTGCGCGTGATACGCCCGTTGATCTGCGGAGCTTCTGTAAGGCGCGCATTCTCTTCATCGAGGACGATCTCTCCCGGCTCGTACGTGTGGGCAAAGGCGTTCGACTTCCCCTCAAGCTTGTCCAGTTCGATTCGCATTGCCCACCCTATGAGAAAAGCCGCGCTTTCCGACCATGAGCGCGCAAAAGGCTTTATTATAGCCGCCACTACGCGAGTGTCAACGCCCGGCGCACGCTTTAGCGCTGAGCGCCGACGGCCCGGACGGCATTGAGCGCCTCGCGTTGGAGAACTTCGGCGAGCCGCCGGTCGCCTCCCGTCACCAGCCGCTTTTTCGCCTGGCCCGACGCGCTGAAGGGAGGGGAAAGCGGCGGCGCGTCATCGGGGCCGATAGGACGCCGCCTGGTGGTTCGATAGCGCGGGTCGTTGCCGCCGACGGAGCGCGCGGCGTTAAAGGCGTCTGCGGCCTGAAGGGACTCGCCCCGGCGCGCGAAAACGAGCCCGAGCATGTAGAAGGCGGCGGCGTACTCGCCGTCCAGCTCGACCGCTTTGCGCAGGTGTTTGAGGCTCATGCGGTCGCGTCCCAACTGGTAATAAACGCAGCCTATAACATAATGAGTCTCGGGCGACGGGTGCGCGGCGAGCGCCAGCTTGAACTCGGCGAGCGCATCCTTCCAACGCCGCTCGGCCGCGAGCAGCCTTCCGAGGCCGTAGTGCGCGGCGAATGAGGTTTCATCGCGCCGCGCCGCCTCGTTCAGCAGTTCTCTGGCGCGTTCCAGCTCGCCCTCGTCTCCGCAGGCCAACCCGAGCAGCAAACAGACCGAGTAATTAACGGGAGCTGCCTCGAAGGCGCGCGACAGGTAATCGCGCGCCAGCGCCATCTTGCCCGCGCCGAAGAAATATTCGCCGATCAAATAGAGCAGCGGCGCGTTTGTCGGCGCGAGTGCCGAGGCGCGCTCGAGCAGTCGCATGCCGCGCACCGTTTCGTCCTCTTCCAGGAGCGTCATCGCCTGCCGCACGTGCTGCTCAAAAACGGCATAATCAGGCCCGCGATAATTGGCTATGATCTCGTCGCGCAACTGTTCGCGGCGCTCCTTCTCGTCCTGCGCGCTGGCGTCTATGCGGCAACGCTCGCGCCACAACTCTTCGAGTTCCCCGGCCTGGATCGTGCCCGCTTCGGTCAGCAAACCGATCAGGGTTTCAATCAGCGCGTGATCGAAATAGGAGTTTTTGGCCTGACGCAGGAGCAGCCCGAGCCCCTGTTCCAGCTTGTCCGTGAGACGCGCGAGGCGATTCTCCAACGCCGAGACGCGCTCCAGGAGGTGCTCCTCGTAGGATGCCGTCCAGTTCTGCGTCTCGTAGCGCGCGGCGGGCGAATCCACCACCAGCATCAGTCGCGTACCGCAGCGCCCGCACAACTGTTGCCCCAGCGGGTTGGCCGCCAAACACTTCTGACAGTAATGTGCGATGCTGCTCATAAAACTCAGCGGGCAGGGGTCGTGGAAGAAGGGACTTGTGCGGCTTTTGGTTTTACCCGGCCCCTGTCTTTCGCGGCCCCCGCCTTAATATTCATAGAACCCGCGCCCGCTTTTGCGGCCGAGCCATCCGGCATCGACGTATCTCTTCAGGAGCGGGCACGCCCTGTACTTCGGATCGCCCAGACCTTCGTGCAGGACGTTGAGGATCGCCAGGCAAACATCCAGCCCTATGAAGTCTGCGAGCGTGAGCGGGCCCATCGGATGATTCATCCCGAGCTTCATAATGCCGTCGATGCTTTCGCGCGTCGCAACCCCCTCATGCAGGGCGAAGATGGCTTCATTAATCATCGGCATCAAGACGCGATTGGAGACGAAGCCGGGCATGTCGTTACATTCGAGCGGGGTTTTCCCGAGCTTCAAGGTCAGGTCGCGCACCGCCTCAAAGGTCTCTTCGGAGGTCGCCATGCCGCGAATTATCTCGACCAGCTTCATCACCGGAACCGGATTCATAAAATGCATGCCGATCACTTTGTCCGCTCTTCGGGTAGCCGCGCCGAGTTTTGTGATTGAGATGGATGAGGTGTTCGAGGCGAGGATGGCTTCGGGCCGCGTGATTTCGTCGAGCGCGCGAAAGACCTCCGCTTTGACGCCCACGTTTTCCGTCACCGCTTCGACCACGAGCGTTGCGTCGGCCAGCGCATCCCACTCGGTCGTCGTCCGGATACGTGCGAGCACGGAGCGCTTCTCTTCCTCGCTCAAGCGCTCCTTATCCACGTCGCGCTGAAGGCTTTTGTCCACGGCCTTCATCCCGCGCTCAAGAAACTCCTGGCTGACATCGCGCACAACGACATCGTAACCGGCGCGCGCCGCCACCTGAGCAATACCGTTGCCCATCGTACCCGCGCCGACGACGCCTATCATCTCACTCAAAGCCGTCTCTCCTGTCGCCTGTGCCTTATTGGCCCACGCCAAACCGTTTGCGACGATTCTTCGCTTGAGAGCGCCGTCGCTCCTAGCGCTCGACGGCCATCGCCACGGCGTTGCCGCCGCCGAGACACAGCGCCGCAAGACCGCGATGGACATCCCTGCGCTTCATCTCGTAGAGCATAGTCGTCAGCAGCCGCGAGCCCGATTGGCCTATGGCATGGCCGAGGGCGACCGCGCCGCCGTTGACATTGACGCGCTTCGGGTCGAGCCCAAGCTCCCTGATGATCGCCACCGCCTGAACCGAGAAAGCCTCGTTCAGCTCGATCAGGTCAACCTCTTCGAGCGACCATCCGGCCTTCTTCAGGACTTTGCGGATCGCCTCGACCGGAGCCATCATCACCAGCTCCGGCTCTATCCCGGAGGTCGCCTGCGCTGCGATGCGCGCCATCGGCTCGACGCCCAGAGAGCGCGCGCGTTCGAGCGAGGTGACGACGAGCGCCGATGCGCCGTCGTTGACGCCGGGCGCATTACCGGCCGTCACCGTGCCTCCCTCCTTTTTGAAAGCGGGCTTGAGTTTGGCGAGCACTTCGAGCGAGGTGTCTTCGCGCACCGTCTCGTCCGTGTCGAAGACGAGGGGGTCGCCCTTCCTTTGAGGAATCTCGACGGCCAGAATCTCGTCCTTGAATTTTCCGGCCCTGATGGCGGCCGCCGCCTTTCGATGCGAGTTCAGGGCATACTCATCCTGCTCGGCGCGCGTCACCTTGTAACGCTCGGCGACGACCTCTCCGGTATTGCCCATGTGATAATTCTCAAAGGCACACCAGAGCCCGTCGTGAATCATCGCGTCCACCAGCTCGCCGTTGCCGAGCCGGTAGCCCTGCCTCGCCTTCGGGAGCAGGTAAGGCGCATTGGTCATCGACTCCATGCCGCCCGCGACCACCACTTCGGCGTCACCCAGTTGAATGCCCTGCGCCGCCATCATCACCGCCTTGAGACCCGAGCCGCAGACCTTGTTGATGGTGACGGCCGAGACGCCGAACGGAATGCCGCCGCGCAGCGCCGCCTGTCGCGCCGGATTCTGGCCCACCCCCGCCTGTATGACGCAGCCCATAATCACTTCGTCAACTTCCTCGGGCTTAACCTGTGCGCGCCGGACGCTCTCGCGCACTACCAGCGCGCCCAGCTCCGTAGCGCTGAAATCCTTTAATGCGCCCTGGAATTTGCCGGTCGGCGTTCGGACGGCGCTGATGATGACGGCTTCTCTTTTATCTGGCATTGCTCGCACCTCGAAACCATAAAGTGATGAGCGAGAGGCGCGCTGCCTTAAAGCTTTCGGCTGCCGTCACACGCTCGATTATCAACTGTTGAGTATTTTCCCTCACTTCGATTATACGTTGGCACATGGGGGTGTCAAGCAAGCGCCTTTGTAAAGGGATGCGCCGATTGGAAATGCTCGCGGGCGAGTGTTAGACTCTGAGGCCGACGCTGTTCATAATAACTCGAAGTGATTTGTTGCGACTTCTTCCGGTTCGCACATTACCTGTCATCCATAACTGAAAACACAATGCAAGCACTGATACTCGCGGGCGGTAAAGGGACACGGTTGCGTCCCCTGACCGTCTACACCCCGAAGCCCGTCGTGCCCATCTGCAATCGCCCCTTCCTGCTCTACCAGATCGACACTCTACGTCGCGCGGGAATCACGGACATCACGCTCTCGCTCTCCTACCAGCCGCAGAAGATCGAGCAGCAGCTCGGCGACGGCTCGGACTTCGGCGTTAATCTCAAGTACACGGTCGAGCCGCAGCCGATGGGCACGGCCGGGGCATACAAGTTCGCCGAGGGTCTGATCCGCGAGCGCACGGTCGTCTTCAACGGCGACGTGCTGACAGACCTCGACCTGAAAATCATGATACGCGAGCACAACGAACGCGAAGCGCTTGCCAGTATCTTCCTCTCTCCGGTGGAGAATCCTTCGGCTTACGGTCTGGTCGAGACGGAACCGGACGGCCGGATACGGCGTTTCCTTGAGAAGCCGAAGGCCGACGAGATAACCGTCAATACGATCAACGCCGGAACCTACATTCTTGAGCCGCGCGTGCTCGACCTGATTCCGGAGGGCGAGAACCATTCCTTCGAGTACGGGCTCTTTCCGCACCTGCTCGAACGAGGCGAAAGCTTCTACGCTCATATCCCGCAGCGCACCTACTGGATGGACATAGGGACGCCAGCGCGCTACCTGCAAGCCCACCATGATCTGCTGGCGAATCGAGTCGGACGGATTCATCTGAAGGAGCGGCGCGGCAACTTTGATGCGGCGACCATCTCGGAGATCGACGACCTCTCGATGATCGGCGACGACTGTACGGTTAAGCCCGGCGCGCAGATAGTCAATTCGGTGCTCGGGCCCGGCTGCTATGTCGAAGAGAAAGCGCGCGTCGAAAATTCCGTCATCTGGGCCCACACGCGTATCGGCGCGGGCGCGCAGGTTTTAAACGCCATCACGGGCCGCGGCTGTCACGTCGGGCGCTCCGCCACCGTCGGCGCGGGCTCGGTGCTCGGCGATAAGACCTCTCTGACGGATTACACGCAGACCGGAGGGGCAATCTCGTGAGCCAGGCGGCGGCACACGCGCCGATACGCTTCGGAACCGATGGCTGGCGCGCGCGTATCGCAGAGGATTTCACCTTCGCCAACCTTGAGCGCGTCGCCCAGGCCTACGCGGATTATCTTCAACAGCAGTCTGTGGACGCATCGCCGCTTGTCATCGTCGGCTATGACAGGCGGTTTCTATCGGAACAGTTCGCGCGGCGCGCGGCCCTGGTTCTGTCCGGCAATAAACTCCGCGTCCGTTTATTTGACGAAGCGGTTCCCACACCTCTGGTCTCGTGGGCCGTGCGCGAGCAAGGTGCGGCGGGCGGCGTAGTCATCACAGCCTCGCACAACCCGGCGGACTTCAACGGCTTTAAGATCAAGGCGGATTTCGGCGGGAGCGCGCCGCCCGAAATCACTGCGGCGGTCGAATCCCTTGTCGATGCACACGCGCCGCGCCGCGCCGATGGTTTTACGGACGCCGGAAAGAGCGCCGCGCTCGACGCTTCCATCGAAAGCTATCGCGCGCAGCTCGCCTCCTACGTAGACCTGGAACGCCTTCGCCGGGCGAGTCTGCGCGTCGTCATCGACCCGATGCACGGCTCCGGCGCTCGCTGGGTAGAAGGCTTTCTACGAGGCGGCGCAATCGAGGCCGAGACGATACGCGCCGAGCGCGATCCGCTTTTTGGCGGCGTCAATCCTGAGCCCATCGAACGCAACCTGGGCCCACTATGCGAGCGCGTCACGGATAGGCACGCCCATCTGGGGTTGGCGACCGACGGCGACGCAGACCGCGTCGGCGCTGTCAACGAGCGCGGCGAGACGATGACCATGCACGAGGTTGTCCCGCTGATGCTGCTTCATCTGGCAAGGCGGCGCGGGATGACTGGCGGCGTGGTGCGTACCTTCTCGCAATCCGTTCTGACGAAACGCATCGCCGCCGCGCATGGTCTCAAACTCTACGAGACGCCCATCGGCTTCAAGTATATCGCCGACCTGATGCTACGCGAGGACATACTCATAGGCGCTGAAGAGTCGGGCGGCATAGGCGTGCGCGGCCACATTCCCGAACGCGACGGGATACTGAATTGCCTGCTGCTGCTCGAAGCCGTGGTCGTCGCGGGAAAGCCGCCCTCCGAGATGGTCTCGGAGATGCATAGGGAGTTCGGCGCATTCTATTTCGGGCGGCGCGACATTCATCAGGAGGTCGAGCGCGGCAGGGATATGGTCGCCGCCCTCGCCGCAAACGCTCCAATGAGTGCTGCGGGCTGCCGTGTGAGCGGCGTCGAAACCCTTGACGGCACGAAACTCCTTTTCGAGGATGAATCGTGGCTCCTGTTTCGCCAATCAGGAACCGAGCCCGTCCTGCGTATCTACGCCGAAGCGACCTCGAAAGCCAAAACAAGCGCGCTCCTCGGAGAGGGCGAACGGCTCGCCGCAAACTTTTCCTGAGCCGAAAGCTTGAGCCCGGCTTGCGGCCGTCGCTTCATCGTCGCGGCTCGAAGCTTAAAAAATTTCAGTTGACTCAGTGTCCTCTCAGGGCATAACCTTTTCCCGTCGAAAACCCCCTGCGCCTTTAGCCCCCGAAATTGCGTTTGACTCTACACGCCTGCTTGACAGGCCGACCGTGAGACTCACACACGCACTCTCTCTGCTTCGTTCGTAAGGAGGCTGCTATGGGATTGATCTTAATTATTATTTTGATTCTGTTGCTTCTGGGCGCTTTCCCGGCCTGGCCCTATAGCCGTGGATGGGGTTATTACCCGAGCGGCGGCCTCGGCCTGCTGCTCCTGATCGTGCTGATCCTGGTGCTGCTCAAGTACATCTGAGGCAGCGGGCCCACACGGCCACGATTCCAAAGAAGTAGTAGGCCGAAGCCTTAAAAGGGTCGCCATCCGGGGCGGGCGCGAGGGAGAAGGCGCGCGCCCGCTTTGGCTGCGAGTGCTCTGCTGCGAGTGCTCTTACGGACGCCTCGGCCGCGCCAGAGCGTCTTTTCAAGTATGCCCGAATTACCGGAAGTCGAACTCGTCGCACGCGCGCTCGATAAACTCACCACGGGCCGCCGCATTCTCGCCGCCGAGCTGCTGCGCCCGCGACTCGCGCCCGAGACGGCTCCGGCGGAGTTCGGACGACTGCTCAGGCAAGCCCGGATCGAGCGGGTCGGACGGCGCGGCAAGCACCTCCTGATAGAGCTGGACGAGGGCCTGGTGCTGATGGTGCACCTGCGTATGAGCGGGCGCTTTCTATATCTTCCGCCCGAAGCCAGTCTGCCGAAATTCACGCACGCCGTCTTTTATCTGGAAGACGGCCAGCGGCTGGTATTCGCCGACCAGCGCCATTTCGGGATGATGAAGCTCGTCGCGCGCTCCCGCCTTTACGAGACTAAAGAGCTGCGTCAACTTGCTCCCGAACCGTTCTCGGAATCCTTCACGCCAGACTATTTACACGCCGCCCTGTCGCGTTCGCGGCGCACCTTGAAGGAGACGCTGATCGACCAGCGGCGCGTCACCGGGCTCGGCAACATCTACGCCGCCGAGGCTCTGTTTCTGGCGCGCGTCAACCCTTTCATCACTGCCTCGGAGTTCTCGAAGAGGCGCGTGCCGAGGCTGCACCGCGCCATCCTGGACATCTTCACGGAATCGCTCGCGCACGGCGCAGCGCTCGAAATCGATCCTGAAAATATAGACGGCAGCTACTACAGCGGCGGCGGCGACGCAGGGGGACGCTGGCGCGTCTATGATCGCGAGGGCGAGCCCTGCCCGGCTTGCAAGGCTTCGATCCGTCGTATCTCTCAGCGCGGGCGCTCGACCTATTTCTGCCCGCGCTGCCAGCGCCGCTGATCGCCCATGCCCAAAGCCACAGGGCCCAATCTTCGGCGCTTGACAGCCACGCGAAGAGCGGCGTATAAGCAGGATTGAAAAACGTGGTGAGTTAAGGCGACTTGCGGCCACGTAAAATAACCCGCTAAACAGCATCGGTGAGTTCAGCAAGCTTTAAGTTCTAAGTGAAGTCCCGCGTTGTTTGGCGCGGGATTTTTGTTATCTAAAGGTATCAGCAATCGGCAGCTCAGAGTCCGTGAGCTAAAAGCTTTGACCCGCTCGCGCCGACGGCTGATTACCAGCTACTCTCGCTATGGAAAATTTCCGAACCATTCTAGAGGGCGACGGCGTCCACGTCTTTGACGGAGCGATGGGCACGATGCTCTATAACAAGGGCGTATACATCAATCGCTCCTATGACGAGCTGAACCTGACGAACCCCGATCTGGTGCGCGAGGTGCACGAGGAGTACGTGCGCGCCGGGGCCGACGTGCTCGAGACCAATACGTTCGGCGCTTCGGCCCCGAAGCTCCAACAGTACGGGCTCGAAGCGAGTATGCGCGAGATAAATATCGCGGCGGCCCGGTTGGCGCGCGAGGCCGCCTGTGATAGATGTTACGTGGCGGGCGCGATTGGCCCACTCGGACTGCGCATAGAGCCTTACGGGCCAACGTCCTTCGACGAGGCCAAAGACCTGTTCCGGGAACAGGCCGCGGCGCTTCTCGAAGGCGGCGTCGATCTCTTCGTGCTGGAAACCTTCTCGGACGTTTCGGAGATGCGGCAGGCCATTCGCGCCGTGCGCGAGTTATGTGATCTGCCCGTGGTCGCCCAGATGACGATCATGACCGACGGCAATACGACCTTTGGCACGACGCCCGAGATTTTCACGGCGCGGCTCGATGAATGGGGCGCGGATATAATCGGCCTTAACTGCGGCGTCGGCCCCGCCATCGTGCTCACGGCGATTGAGAAGATGCGCACCGTGACGGCTAAGAAGCTGTCGGCGCAGCCCAACGCGGGACTCCCGCGCGACGTGCAGGGACGCCAATTCTACATGTGCTCGCCCGAGTACATGGCCAAATACGCCAAGCGCATTATTCAGGCCGGGGCGAAATACATAGGCGGGTGCTGCGGCACCACTCCCGCTCATATCAAATTGATCTCGGATGCGGTCAGGGCGGCCTCTCCGCGCAAGCAGCGCGTCAGCCTGGGTGCGGCGGCCACCCCCTTGCGCGTCGAACAGCTAACGCCCGTCGATATTAAGGTCGTCCCGCCCGAGGAACGCTCGCACTGGTCGCGCAAGATCACCAACGGCGAGTTCGTCACCTCCGTCGAAGTCCTCCCGCCGAAAGGGTGCGACGCTCAGAAAACGCTGGATTCGATCCGTCTCTTGAAGGACGCGGGCGTTGACGGCGTCAATATTCCGGATGGGCCAAGAGCGCAAACACGCATGAGTGCGCAGGCGACGGCCATTCTCGTCGAGCGCGACATAGGCATCGAAGCCGTCCTGCACTATTGCTGCCGCGACCGCAACCTGCTCGGCATGATGAGCGATCTGCTGGGCGCAGCCGCTCTCGGGATTCGCAATCTGTTATTGATAACGGGCGACCCGCCGAAGATGGGCCCATACCCGGACGCCACAGCCGTCTTCGACATAGACGCCATCGGCCTGACCAACATGGTCAACAAGCTCAATCACGGGCTCGACCTCGGCAATAACCCTATCGGACGGCCCACGGCCTTTTGCATCGGCGTCGGGGTCAATCCGGGCGCGATCAACCTGGACGAAGAGATCAAGCGCTTCGAGTACAAGGTGGAGGCCGGAGCGCAGTACGCCATTACGCAGCCGGTCTTCGATACGGATCAACTGCGCGATTTCCTCAAGCGTATCGAGCATGTACGAATACCAATCGTCGCCGGTATCTGGCCGCTCGTCTCCTATCGCAACGCCGAGTTTCTGCACAACGAAGTGCCGGGCGTACGCGTCACGCCATCCATCATGGAGCGCATGCGCGTCGCTTCGGCGCGCAGTAAAGAGGTGGCGCGTGACGAGGGATTGAAAATCGCGCGCGAATCGCTTTTGGAGGTGCGCGAGCTGATTCAGGGCGTACAGGTCTCAGCCCCGTTTGGCAATGTGCGATACGCGCTCGATGTTTTCGGGGCGCTGGAGGGGCTGACCGCCCCTTTAGAGGAAAAGTCCGCCGCGCGCCAAATCAGATGAAAACCGGAAAAGCCGACTTTGCTGCGTAAAATCTGCACTAAGAATTTTTCTTTCCGAGAAATACAAAAAAATATACAAAAAAGTCTTGACAGAAAAAGAAAACTAGTTTATAAGCCACCCTGCTTCTGGCTGACGAGTTCCCCGAGCTTCGCAAATCAAGCCGACGAGTTCCCAGAGAGCTTATCAATCAGCGCTTCTCGCAATCAGACGAATTAGTGACCAGGCAATAGTTCGGCTCGACACGGTTTTTGATGAACATTGTGTTCGTCTACCCTAGATTCATACATTTCCAGTTTACTCCGAAGTAGGCCCGCTAATTCTGGGTGTGGTAATAGCCCAGGAAAATTCCAGGCAATCCATTGGTGAGTTCCCAAAACAGCGTTGCATAGAAACCAGTAAGGAGAAAAGTCTTATGAAGCCCCCGCTTGCCTTCGCGCGTCTTAATCTTGTTGACCTGACGAAAAGAGCCTCGCTCCAAATCTCAAACAGCGCCAAATCAGCTATGAGCCTGCCCCCCAGATTCGCACGCCCCGCTGCGATTCTTACTTTTCTCGCTCTGGCAATAGCCGTCTTCTATTCCTCCACGGCGGCCTCGTCATTTCATCTATTTTCACGCGGCAGCCTCGCACGCTCCGCTTCATTAACTAATCCCTTCATTAAGTCGGACGCCCGCAAAGCCAACATCGCCACGGCGGACGATCTGTTCTTAGGAGAGGGCGCATCCAGATTTTCCGCCATCGAGCAATTTCTCGCTCTGGCAGCCATGCCGCAAAGCCCGGCGGGCCCGGAAACCGTTACGCTTTACGCCGCGGACTGCACGACGCCCAAGACGACTTTCGAGCTTGGGGACATCGTTTGCGCCAAGGCGACGGGTATTCCGCTCGGGGCTTTCAGGCGTTTGACATGGCACAACCCGGATCGTTACGTAGAACGCGCCACCCCGATCCTGGCCGACGGACAGACAGACCTCTGGACGAATCCGGCGACCACCACCGGGCTGATCGAAGATATTACCGTTCAGAACCGTGGAACATGGCGAGTGAACATCCTCAACGCCAGAGGGTCGGTCATCGCGAGCGCCTTCTACACGGTCACAGACCCGGCTCAGGCGACTTCCGACCTTGCGATCAGCGTCAGCGCCATCGGCGATGATTCCCCGCCTTCCACAAGCCTGGTTCAGTTCCTGGTCGATGTCAAAAATGCTGGCCCCAACGATGCCACCAACGTCCGCTTCGTAGACAGCAATTTCGTCAATATGACGTTGAACGGGGCGACGCAAACCGGCGGCACTGAGAACGCATTCACGTGTACCGATAGCGGCACTGTCGATTGCTCGATAGCAAACCTCCCCAACGGCGCTTCGGCCCAATTCACGCTCACCTTTACAGCCGGTGCGGCGGGATCGACGATTGACAACAGCGTGTCGGTCTCAAGCGACACGACTGAACTCAATGCGGGGGACAACACGTCATCGGCTCAGCCTCTGCTTATTAATTCGGGTGCTGCGCCAGCGCAGTGCGTCCTCGAATGCCCGAACAATATCACGGTCACAGCACCGGCGGGAGAAACCCAGGCGCAGGTTAATTTCTCTTCACCGAATCACTTTGGAACTTGCGGAACCATCACCACTTCGCATTCTTCAGGCTCGTTCTTCCCGGTCGGCTCGACCGTCGTGACCGCTTCATCGTCTGTCGGTGATGGCAGTTGCAGCTTTACGATCACGGTGCTTGATTCCGCTCCGCCGACCATCGCTTGCCCGAGCAATCAAACGGTCGCAGCCGCCGGTGGCGAGTGTTCAGCGACGGTTGATCCCGGCACGCCGACGGCGACCGGCAACAACGTGTCTGTAACAGGCACACGCAACGACGGTCAGGCTCTGGACGCTCCATATCCCGGCGGCGTCACGACGATCACCTGGACGGCGGTAGATGACGACGGGCGTAGGGCTAGCTGTGCTCAGACCATCACGGTCAGCACCGACGATACGACGCCGCCGACCATTACCGCGCCGCCGGATCTGACTCTGACCACGGGCGCAAGTGAAGAGTCGTCATGCGGAGTGATCGTCGGAGAGAGCAGCATCACGGCGGATGCCGATGACAACTGCTCCGTAAGCGTCTCGCGCACGGGCGTTCCTGCGGGCAACTTCTTCCCGCTCGGAACGACCACGATCACCTATACGGCGACCGACCCGGCGGGCAATACGGCGACCGACACACAGACAATCACGGTCTCGGACAACACGCCGCCCGTGGTTCATGTCAACGGAGACAATCCGCTGACGCCTGACTTCAACGAAGCGCCCGACGTAACTGTAGAGTGCGGCGGAACCCTGGTTGATCCGGGCGCGACGGCTGAAGATAGCTGCATCGGCCCCGTCGATGTAACGACCAACACCATAGACACGCATACGCCGGGGACTTACACCCTGGTCTACTCGGCCACGGACGGCACCAACACGGGCACGGGCACGCGGACAGTCCACGTGGTTGATACGACCGCGCCGGTCATTTCGCTCAACGGCTCGAACCCGATGACGGTCGAATGCCATTCGAGCTTTACCGATCCGGGTGCGACGGCCGAGGACGGTTGCGCTGGCAGTTTTGCGGCCACCGCTTCCGGCTCTGTCAATGCCAACGTGCCGGGCAGCTATACGATCACCTACTCGGCCAGTGACCCGTCGGGCAATGCTGCGACCCCGGTCACACGCACCGTCAACGTAGTGGATACGCTCGCGCCGGTGATTACTCTGAACGGGGCGAATCCGATGACGGTCGAGTGTCACACCAGCTATAGCGAACCCGGAGCAACGGCTAACGATGCCTGCAACGGCCCCGTCCCGGTAACCGTATCGGGCAGCGTTAACGTCAACGTGCCGGGCAGCTATACGATCACCTACTCGGCGACCGACGGTTCGCATCCCGCTTCGGCCACCCGGACGGTGAACGTTGTGGATACGACCGCGCCCGTCATCAGTTGTCCGGCGAACATCACAGTCACGTTGCCGCTCAATACTTCGGCCACTTCCATGGCTGTGAGTTATCCGGCGGTGACGGCGACCGATAGCTGCTCGTCGAGCGTGACGGTGACAACGAGCAAGGCTTCCGGCTCGGTCTTCTCGGTCGGCACGACCGTGGTCAACGCGACGGCGACCGATCCGGCTGGCAACTCCAGCTCGTGCAGCTTTACTGTGACGGTGCTTTATAACTTCACAGGCTTCTTCCAGCCCGTTGACAACCTGCCGACATTGAATCAGGTCAACGCGGGCCGGGCGATTCCGGTGAAGTTCAGCCTGAGCGGTAATAAGGGCCTGGCTATCTTCGCTCCCAACAGCCCGTCATCCGGCGTCATTCCGTGCGGCGCCAATGATCCGGTGGTTGACATCGAAGAGACTGTCACGGCTGGCAGTAGCAGTCTCGGCTACACGGCTTCCAGCGACCAGTACAGTTACATCTGGAAGACAGAAAGCTCGTGGGCGGGTACTTGTCGTCAACTGCTTATCCAGTTGAATGACGGAACCACCCATCGCGCAAACTTCAAGTTCAAGTAAGGCGAGGGTCTGATCCGTGCGTAGAGCGTCCGTTGAAGCCGGGCGCTCTACGCAAAGACGGGCCGTCGCATACGGACACCGACGACACATTTCACCGAGTGACATCAGCCGCTCGACCAAACTATGGAACTAAAGGCCGAGGAGCCTTGAGATTCTAAACAATGATGCAGCCCATAACGGCAATTACATCCACCCCCTATAAAGGAGAACTCATCATGAAGAAGGTTCGCTTCACTCTGAACGTTTTAGCCGTTGTCGTATTCACCTTGACGGTTAGTTCGTTTGCTCATGCACAGGCGACCCGCACCTGGGTGTCGGGTGTTGGCGATGATGTCAACCCGTGCAGCCGCACAGCCCCCTGCAAGACCTTTGCCGGTGCTATCTCAAAGACTGCCACCGGCGGCGAGATCGACGCCCTCGATCCGGGCGGCTTCGGCGCCATCACGATCACCAAATCCATTACGATTGACGGCGGTGCCGCTCTGGCGGGCATTCTCGCCGCCGGTACGAACGGCGTCAACGTCAACGACTCGGGCTCTGCCACTCCCAACACGGCTGTCGTCAGCTTGAGGAATCTCTCCATCAACGGCGCGACCACAGGGCTTGTCGGCGTCAACATCAGCGCCGGAAGGACGGTCAGCATTGATAACTGCTCGATAGTCGGATTCCGCTCCGGCAACGGCAACGGCATCCGTGATTCGCGCTC
>DASZEN010000025.1:0-31238 GCA_035940775.1 Pyrinomonadaceae bacterium
CCCTGCGGGGCCAGAATAATGGCTGGCCCACTGCCCCTCGCCGTCGACGTGAAATATACCTGCGAATTGGGCAGGTAAAACGACGACAGGTTCAATGGAGAGTTGACCTTGATGCCTCGGTACGCATCCGTGTTGAAGAACAACTCCAAATGATCGTTCACGCCGATCTGAAATGAGACCGGGACTTCCACTATATCGACATCTCCGGGGTCACGATCAAAGTTGGAGTAGGCTATGGAGAAGGTGAACTCGCCGCGGCGCAAGGTCGACCCGTCATAGATGGTGAAAAGTCCGGTGGGGCCTCCGGGAGGGCCACCCGTGCCGACAGTCGGGGCCTGGTTCCGCGGATCGGTCTCCGACCTCTGTGTTTGAGCTAGTGCGGCGGCACACAGCACCAGCAAAATGAACGCCACATAAAGCGCTCTTCTCGCGAGTCTCATCGCATTCCTCCTGCAAAACAAAAAGTACAGTAAAGTTAAGTGCTACCCCTCGAACGAACCTTTTATAGACGGAGCAGCAAGAGGGCCAGGTTAGAAAAACAGAACCGGCGTTAAAGCTTATACGCAACCCGACATCAGGCTGTCAATGCTATATTGACGGTCTGCGCCGCTTAAGTGAAGATTGCAAAGACGCTTGGCGCACGCTCGCCGACGGCCCGGGCCGACGATCAGGGGCCATCGGGGAAGTTTTCAAGGTGATTTGAACAGCCCGCTTATAGGAATCCGTCAACTCCCGGACAGCCTCGCGCGACGACAGAATATCCCTTTAATCCTACTGCTTATGATGGCCGTTTGAATGGGCCAGATGCTCGCGCAGGTATCGTCCCGTGTGCGAATCACTGGCGCGCATGATCTCTTCGGGCGTGCCGGTCGCAACGACATGGCCGCCCGCATCGCCGCCCTCCGGGCCGAGGTCTATAATATAGTCAGCGGTTTTAATCACGTCCAGATTATGTTCGATGACGAGCAGCGAGCCGCCCGCCTCAAGAAGAGCGCGAAAGGCCGCCAGCAGTTTATTGATGTCGTCAAAGTGCAGGCCCGTGGTCGGCTCGTCGAAGATGTAGAGCGTTTTAGCGCCAGTCCGTTTCGAGAGATGCGCGGCCAACTTGACGCGCTGCGCTTCGCCGCCCGAAAGAGTGGTCGCCGATTGGCCCAGCCGCAGATACCCTAACCCCACGTCATCGAGCACGCGCAGGCGGTTCGTGATCTTCGCTATGTCGCGAAAGAAAGTGATCGCCTCGCGCACGGTCATATTAAGCACGTCGTTGATATTCTTGCCGCGATAACGTACGTCGAGGATTTGCGGCTTGAAGCGCGTCCCCTTGCATTCTTCGCAGACCAGCTCGACATCGGCCAGAAACTGCATCTCGACCGTCACCGTCCCGTCGCCCTGGCAGACCTCGCAACGCCCGCCCGGCACGTTGAAAGAGAAGAACGAAGGGTCGAAGCCGTGCGACTGTGCCTCGCGCGTCTGCGAGAAAGCCTCGCGGATCGCGTCGTAGACTTTGATGTAGGTGACCGGATTGGAGCGCGGCGTGCGGCCTATGGGCGACTGGTCGACCAGTATCACGTCGTCTATATATTGTCCGCCGTCGAGTTTGTGAAAAGCGCCGACGTGTCCCTGCCAGTCGCCGCGCTGTTTCTTGAGCCCGGCGTAGATGCAATCGTGTATGAGCGTCGACTTGCCGGAGCCCGAGACGCCCGTCACGCAACAGAGCATGTCGAGCGGCACGTCCAAATCTATATCCTTGAGGTTGTGCTCCGAAGCGCCGCGCAAAGCGAGCCTGCGTTTCTGCGGCGCGCGTCGCTGCCGTGGCTCTTTGATCTCGGCCTCGCCGCGAAGATAGCGGGCCGTCAGCGAAAATTTGTCGGCCAGCAGATTCTTGAAATCGCCTTCGTAGATAACCTGCCCGCCAAGCTCGCCCGCCGCCGGGCCGATGTCCAGGATATGATCGGCAGCGCGCATCATCTCCGGGTCGTGCTCGACGACGAGCACCGTATTTCCGATGTCGCGCAGATTGTGTAGCAGCCGTATCAGTCGCTCGCTGTCGCGCGGGTGAAGACCTATGGAAGGTTCGTCCAGCACGTAGAGCGCGCCGACCAGCGACGAGCCGAGGTTGGTCGCCAGTTGGATGCGCTGCGCCTCGCCGCCCGAGAGTGTGGAGGCGAGACGGTCGAGCGTCAGATAATCCAGACCGACATCGACCAGAAAGCGCAGCCGTCGGCGGACTTCATGGAGGACGCGATCGGCGATGGCCGCCTGCTCGGTCGAGAGTTCCAGAGTGTCGAAGAAGGCGGCGGCCTCCCTGATCGAGAGCGCGCAGACCTGTGGCAGCGTCCGCGCGCCAACGCGCACGTCTCGCGCCTCGTGACGCAAGCGCCCCCCGTTGCAATCCGGACAGAGCGTATAGCCGCGATACTTCGAGAGGAAGACGCGCACGTGCAGCTTGTATTTTTTGGTTTCGAGCCAGGCGAAGAATCCGCGCACGCCGCTCCACTTGCCCTTGCCCTCGATGACGGCGCGCTGATCGGAACGCGAAAGCTCGGCCCACGGCACGTCCAATGGAATGCCTTCCGACTTACAGAAGCGGCGAAGCTCCGTGCGCGCCCAGTCGTGCTGCGGCTTAGTCCAGGGCTCAATCGCGCCCTCGCTCAAGGATAGAGCCGGATTCGGGATGACCAGATCGAGGTCGAGGCCGATGGTATTGCCGAATCCCTGGCAGGTCGGGCACGCGCCGAACGGATTATTGAAACTGAAGAGTCGCGGCTCCGGTTGAGCGTAAACCGTGCCGTCATACTTGCACTCGAAGCGCTCGGAGAAGCGCAGCCGACTCGATTCGGCCCCGGCCGTTTCAATCAGGGCCGCGCCGTGGCCCTCGCTAAAACAGGTTTCCAGCGAATCGACCAGACGCTCGCGAATATCGGGGCGCGCCGTCAAACGGTCGATCAGCACGTAGACCCCGCGAAAGTCCTCGCGCGTGTAGTCGTCCGGCGAGCGCAGCTCTATGGTTTCGCCCTCACTATAGAGACGTGTGAAGCCGCGCTGCATGAGGCTCATGACGTGCGCCGTTATCATTTGCCTGTCGGTCAGCTTTGTCTGGGCCCGTCGCTTGGCCGCCGCCCCGGCCCCGTTCTTCTTCGCGTTGGCAGTGCCCTCTTCAACGCGCAGGCCCGCCTCCGCCGGGAAGAGCACGTAAAAGCGCGTGCCTTCGGGAAGCGTTTGGAGGGTTTCACTGGCGGCGGATTCGGGCGAGTCGCGGTAAACCACTCGACCGCAAACGCGGCAATAGGTTGTGCCGACGCGCGCGTAGAGCAGGCGCAGGTAATCGTACACTTCCGTCTGCGTGCCGACGGTCGAGCGCGGATTGCGCGTCGAGTTCTTCTGACGAATCGCGATGGCGGGCGCGATGCCGCGCACTTCATCGACATCCGGCTTATCCATGCGCTCAAGGAACTGGCGCGCGTAAGCCGAAAGGGATTCAACATAACGGCGCTGCCCCTCGGCATAGAGGGTGTCGAAGGCGAGCGAGGATTTTCCGCTGCCGCTGACGCCCGTGACGACCGTCAGTTGCCCGACGGGCACGGAAAAAGAGATGTTCTTGAGATTGTTGACGCGCGCTCCGCGCACTTCGATGGCTTCTTCTGTCATGTCTTAAAATGGGTGCCGCCGCGCACGGGAGAGAATCTTACGGCTGTCGCAAACCACACATGATAACTCGATTCGCCGCCAGGGCGAAGCGCCCAGGCACCGAAAATCAAGACCGTACGTCAATTTTTGAGCTGAAGATATTAGGGCCGACGCGCGCGCTCTCTCGCTCTCTCAATGGTTAGCACGCATCGGCCCCATGAGCGCAGGCGAATACGGATCGGGAATAAAATCCGTGGCGGGATAGTATGGATCATCTTTACTGCCTTCGGGTCGGAAGGGGCTTAAACCCCTTTGCGCCGGGCGGCGCTCTTTCACGCTGTTTGCGCTCCTTTGCGCCACCCGGCGCGTGCCCCGGTCAGACGATTATCCCGTAGGATTCCGTGAAGGCGTTCATCGCATAGCTGATTGAGGCGTAACCGAAGCCGTCGTCTCCCCATCCCTTGCCCCAGCTATTGCGGACGATGAAACGATCCGGCGTGTAGCCGACGATACAGACGGCGTGGCCGCCGCGTCCGGGCGGATGGTAAACATCCAGATTCCCGTTGGTCGAGGTCGCCTGATCCCAGGTCGAATCGACGCTCAGGCGGGTCATGATCGGCCCCTGTGTCGCGAGCCAGGTGCGCCATTTGTTCACGTCCACGCTGAGGTTGAAGTAGCTGCTGACCTTGAGCTGGGAGGCGATGGCGTAAAAGGTCTTGGCGGGGTTCGGATAGAGCTTGCCCGTCTTGAAGGGCAGAAGAGTGTCGAACACGGCTCCGTATTTGCGAGCGATGTCGAGGGCCGCCTTGAGACTCGTGCCGTCGTCTTCGATGAAGGTGGTGGGCTGGGTGACGAACTCGTCCGTCTCTTTGGCCGCCATCCAGATAAAACGCGGGGACAGCAGTTTGTCCTTTGGTATGCGGCCCACCTGCACGAAATGCCAGCGGAGCAGACCGTCGGCCGTGGCCCAGCCGACGCATGACCCTGTGGTTCCCTGATCGTTGATCTTCCACCATTGGGCGCGCAAGTCCCTGGACTGAGGCAGGGCTCCGGCTGCGGCCAGCAAACCGGCGTCCGTGGCGTTCTCAAAGCTCCAATCCTTCTCCCGTTTCTGCGACGGCAGGACATTGAGAATCCTCTTTGCACTGTTGCCGTCACCGCCGCCTCCTCCACCGCCTCCGCCTGCGCCCTTCTTGCCCCCGCCCTTTTGGCTAACATTCATGGTCTGCTTGGGGTAATTGCTTTTCTTCGAGCTGCTTTTTCTGGTTGGCATGTGAGTTATCCTTTCCGGTTGGGCTCCACGGCCGGGGTTTTCGCCGGTGGGAGTAGGATTAAGGTCTTGGCGAGGGTGGATGGAAAATACGCCTTTTGAGGCGGGATTACAAGAATGCTATGAGGAGCGGAAATGCGCGCCGACGGCGAATCAAGGGCCGAGGCACGAAGCCCGGAGGCGAGAAGGCTCCGACCTCGCGCTCCCTCTCGAAAGGCGTGCCTGCCTGAACGGCTTTCACCAGCGCGCATCGTAGCGCACCAGACCCGTGCGCCATGAGCCCTCGCCGCCGACGACCATGACGGGGCCGTCCTGAATGACCGGCGTTGAGCCCGGACGCCTGACGCGGTAGGTGCGCCCCTTTGGCGTGCCCACCGAGAGCGTCACCTGTTCGAGCGTGACGGCAACGATGGTGGCATCGCGCCAGTCTTTGCGGCAACGCAGGATCAGACGCGCGCCGACGGGTAGACCTGCAAGTGACAGCAACGACTGCGGCGCGGCCTGAGAAGGCTTGAGGCCGTCGGGCAGAGCAGCGAGGTCATCATCATCATCATCACCTCCTGCGCTCGACGGCCTCTCGAATGAAACGCTCACGTTCCCCGTGTCCTTATTAAACCTCCAGAGGCTCTTCAAAAGGAAGGTCTTGCTGACTGGCAGAGCCGTGTTTGCTGACGGCGTACATACGCATCGCCGTCGATAGAATCAGCAACGCGATGCCGATCCAGATGATGGCCCAGAAGATGGCCGGAACGCCCGTCGCGTTCGCCATGTTCACGGCATCGGTCGGCACGCTCGCGCCGAACGGCGACGAGAGAAAGAAAACGGTCTTCAAATCCGAGAGCGCGTTGAGGACGCACTGCACGGCCAGGAAGCTCACGAAAAAGCTTGCCGTGCGCGCGCTCGCGTACCTCGCGACGGCCACCAGCCCGAGCGAGATCAAAACGCCCGCCAGAAGCGTGAACAGGCTGAGCCGTCCCCAGAGCCCGTACGTGAGGGGCTTCCATAATCCGTAGATGGTCGTCAGCAGGAGGATGAACGCGGCCGAAGCCAGCAGCACGATGCGCGCCGCCACCGCCCGGCGGATCAGCACCAGCAGAAGCGCGCCGTAGGCCATCGCGCCCAGGTAGCCCGCGCTCGACACGAAAATCTGCGAGAGCAGACCTCCATTGCTCGTATAGGTCTCGCCGCTCGTGTTCATCGCGACGCTCAGGCTGGCGACCGAATTGCCCGTCAGGAGCGCGGCGATGGCGTGTCCGCCTTCATGTATGAAGGTGACGAAGATGCGAAACGGGTAGGTCAGAAACTCTGCGTAGGGGATGAACCACAGCGCCAGGGTGATGGCGGTTGCGACGAGAAGGGTGCGAACCTGCGGTCGCGCGTCTCTGGAAATATTAAGCTTCATCTTTAAAAATCTCCGCTCTCGAAAAGCTTCTAGGGTTCTGTCGAATGGGCGCTTCGTCTGCCCGCGTATTGTACCATCGGCCTGACCGCTCCAACAATGTTTTCGCCTGGCAGGAATATCAACGCCTTTTGGCGCGCCTTTGTTCCGTCCGCCTGTAATCGCCCGACTTTCCGCCGCTCTTCCGTTCCAGCCGCAGGTCTGTGATCGTCATCCCCTTGTCCAGGGCCTTGCACATATCGTAGACGGTCAGGGCGGCGACGCTTGCGGCCGTCAGCGCCTCCATCTCGACGCCCGTCCGGGCGCTAGTCGCGGCCTCAGCCTCAAGGTAGATGCCCTCGTCCAGAATTTCGGCGCGAACATCTACGTGCGTGAGCGCGAGCGGGTGGCAGAGCGGGATGAGGTCTGCGGTGCGTTTGGCGGCCATGATTCCGGCCAGTCGCGCCGTCTCGATGGCGTCGCCCTTGGGCGTGCGCGCGCCGCGCACGGCGGCGACCGTCTCCGAAGACATTAGGACGCGCACGGAGGCCACAGCGCGCCGCGCCGTCAGCTCTTTGGCGCTCGTATCGACCATCGCCACGCGGCCCTCTTCGTCGATGTGCGAGAGACGTTCCATAAATCGAAGCTCAGTATGAAGAAAGCTGCGGGCAGAAAGCAACTTCTTCCGGGGCACGATCTCCGAAGATCGGGAAAGAGTTCTTCGCACCCACGTCATGGTTTCATACGGATACCTCGCCGGGGCGCACAAGGCTTAATCCGTAAATTCAGAATCCAGGCTTTCCGGTTCGGGCTTAAACTCGCCCCCTCTTTTTTCATGGCAGGCGCACGACGCGCACGACCTGTTCGGCCTCGATTGCGGGCACGCCGCGCGCAACGATGATGAGTGCTGTGGCCTGCGCGAAGGCTACGAAGTCGGACGAGCCGCCCCACTTCAAGGGCTCGGCCAGCAGACGGCCCCGCTCGTCCGTGTGCAGGCGGGCGGGCAGATAGCTCTCGCGCTCGACCGCGCCCCTGACGGCGCGCACGAGCACGGCGCGCTCTTCGGCAAGCGCCGCAGAGCGCGCGCCCTGCATCGCGCGCAGGGCCGTTCGCGCAAACAGATTAAAGGTCACGGAGACCGAGACGGGATTGCCCGGAAGACCGAAGACGAGCGTCCGGCCCAGCCGCGCAAAGACCGTCGGCTTGCCCGGACGCAAAGCGACGCGCTCGAAAAAAAACTCGGCCCCCAGTGCCCTGAGCGCCGCCTTCGTAAAATCGTAAACGCCCATCGAAACGCCGCCCGAAAGAACCAGTACATCACTGCGCGCGGCGGCCGCCTCTATCTCGCGCTTCAACGACTCCGGATCATCGCCCACGAGCGGCAATCGCTCGACCAGAGCGCCCGCCGCTTCCGCATAAGCGCCGAGCGAATAGCTGTTGGAATCGCGTATCTGATCCCGGCCCGGCCGATCCGCGACCGCGACCAGTTCCGTCCCCGTCGCCAGCACGGCGACGCGCGGACGCGCGCCGACCGCGACCCGCGCATATCCGAAGGAGGCGAGCGCCGCCATCCGCGCCGCGTTGACGCAGTCGCCAGCCCTGAGCACCGTCTCGCCCGAACGAATCTCGCTCGCCCTCTCGACTATGAATTGTCCGGGCCGCGTCGCCTCTTCGATCAGAACCAGGGTCGAGTTTTCGTCCCCCCGCTCGCGCGTCACCTCGACCTTCTGCACGCTGTCCGCGCCCTCTGGCACGGGCGCACCCGTCATTATCCGCACGGCCTGGCCTGTGCCCAGAGTCCTGTGCCAGCCGCGTCCGGCAGCCGATTCGCCGACCACGCGCAGGGTGACGGGCGCGCTCGCAAGGTCATCGGCGCGCACGGCGTACCCGTCCATCTGCGCGCGATCGAAGGGCGGCAGGTCGCTATCGGCGACCACGTCCTGGGCCAGGACGCGTCCCCACGCATCCGCCAGCTCTACTGTCTCGACGGGCAGCGGCTGCGTCTGTTCTTCGACGATGCGGATCGCTTCTTGAACGGAAAGCATTTCGATTTCGGATTTTAGGTTTTGGATTTCGGATTGGCAAACGAGAACGCCTCGAATATAAAGCCGACGCGTCCGCCCAACTGCTATAATCCGGCTTGAATAAGCAGGGTGTGCAATCTGTTTTCCGCAATCAAAGCGAGAGAAGCGCCTCGAATATAAATAATGAGGCCCGGCATGGGCTAAAAAACGGGCCTGCGACGCTCGCCTGCGCGAAGCGCGGAGTAAGCTATGGCGATGCTGATTACATATCCGGACGGCTCGACCAGGCTTATCCCCGAAGCTACCAGGGTGGATGAGCAGAACTTCCATGAAGGCATGTATGACTTTTATGATGATCGCGGCGCGCTCCTGGAGCAGATTGATATGCATAGCAGGGTTAAGTGGCGGCTCGTAGCCGAGACCGAAGAATCGGCCAAAGAGGCCGCGCCTTTTCTTAAAAGTTCAGGAGGTCGGGAGGGGAACGCCGGGGACGAGAAGGACGAGACGATGCGATAGCTGCTATGCGTGTTTTGACAGAACAATCCGGAAGGGGAACCAGGGAGTGCTCAAACGATTTCAGATAGCCGTGCTCGTCTTGATCCTATGCGCGGGAGCCGGATTCACTCAATCAAGAAGAAGGCAGGGCGCTGCTACCGCTTCGTCCGAAGCGACGGTGATTAATCTGATCCAGGTTGATTTTAAGAACTACACTTTTCCGCTTAACGGCAGGTCTTACAAGCTCATCGACGGATACTATGCCGAATCGGTCGCCCCCGACGGCCAGTGGGAATTGATGCTCGCCGACGGCCCCTATTACGGCGACCTGACCGGAGACAGGAAAGAGGAGGCCGCTTTCATCTTCCGCTACGGCCCCGTCGGTAGCCCGAACATGGCCGAGGCGCGCGTCTACACGCTGCGAAACGGAAGACCCGCCTTGCTCGCAACTCTGGTCGTCGCTAATGCGGTCGAATGCGAGTTGGATCATTACATAGACATAGACGACGGCATGATCAGGGTCGAGCGTATCTTGGGAAACGGAGCACGCTGCGACCACAATGAGATTACGCAATACCGCTGGGACGGGACGGGCTTTATGCAGGTCGGCGAAATGAAGCTGAAGCCGTGCCGTTGCATGTAAAATTTGAAATGCTTTCACTTGAAGCGCTCAAATTAAAAGGCGCGCTCCTGCAATCGTACAGGAGAGCGCGCCTTTTTAATTCCCGCGAGCCTTCGCCCTTTTGTCCCGGCTAATCAACTTCCGAGACCGCGACAAATTCTGTTAACAGTGGCGCGCATGATGGAAATACGCGCCAACCCCCAGTGCAATCACCCTCCCAGGTAGCGATCACACTTGTCGCGCTCCTCCCAAAGCGTGACGCTACGGCACAGCCTCCCCTAAGGGTTCTTCAGGCAGCCTCACGTGATCGGATCTTCTATGCGCACCACAACAACAACGTAGATAGACCGGTAGAGGTATGAGGTTATTATCCAAGCTCCGGAGTCCGCATGAACTACCCATAGACGACGTTTGGCTCGGCCAGCGGGAGAGTTGCTATGATGTTGATCCGGATCCTCCTGGCCGGAGTGAACCCTACAGATGTGCGTCTATCTTGGTGAGAGACATGATGGATACAAAAAATCCTAAGGTATGTCTATAACAATATCGATCCTCCACCTGTAGATAACTTCACCGCAGAGCGTATCGTGATACCTGCCGGGCGAAGCGGCAGAAAAACGAACCCGACAACGAAGAAGATACACTTTAGAGAATAAGTTTACTCTATACGTGGGTTCCACCGTGTTGCAGCGACCATTCTTTATTCATTGATTTGAATAGTACGGATAACGTTCTGGAATGGGCCTTCGTAGTCCCGATATTGATCCTGCGGCGCAACAGTAAGCACATAAAACAGATCACCATTACGTAGCAATGTCGTATAAAGGGTCATGACCTCCGAGCCTTTCGACACAGGCGACTCTCCGGAAAAAATCATCATTAGCGCATCACGTCCTGCAACGAGGCTTTTTTGAGACCCGCTTTGCTGGTGTAGATATGCCCTTGCTTGAATGAGAGAATTGACGAGGAGTTCTGATGCCTGTTGGAGGTTCTGGTTTTGTGATGATTGAACCCCGATTCTTATGCCATGTGTGAGAGCTAATTGCCCTTGATAGAAGATGTATCCGCCATCAGGGGCGAGAGTGACAGGATTTTTATCGGATGATTCGCGCCAATTCGCAGGGATGCTCAAGCGGAAGAGGCCGCCACCCGCGTAGGTTCGGAGATTGGTTGAAGGAGCCTTCGGCGTCGGAGGGCGTGAAGGCTGAATACTCAGCGGCTCCACGATTTCGACGCCGGGCGCCGGAACTGGCGTCGCCGCCGTTTGATGCGACGTGTCAGTGGTCGCCTCTACAGCTGGTGCTTGAGGGGATTCAAGGACAGGTGCTCTTGCGGCTTCCGTCCGCGCAGCGGGGCGCGAACTCTTATTTCGACGAGCCGGGGCGTTAGTGAGAACCTTGAATTGTGTCCCCTGTTTGAATTCCAGATCAGGCCCATCTGTGGCGAGGGCACTAGTCACACCGACGCTGGCACCGATTGCTGCGCCAGCGGCCGCACCCTGTCCTCCGGCGATGATCCCGCCGATCACCGCACCGATGAGCGCCCCGGCGATGGCCCTCTTGACGCTAACTCTGACTCTGGATTTCGCCTTCACCGTCCCTTCCGTATCTGCTCGCCCGTCGTTACCCGCCACAGCTACTTCATAGACTTCTACGATCTGCGCATTAAAGCCTCCGGAGCGGCCGTCCGGCATTGTGATGCTATCAAAGGCTAGGTTCATCTCCGATTTCTTGTTCGCTTTGCCAGAGCGCTTAAGGCTTTTGATATAACCGCCGATGGTTGCGCCAGCGTAATTCCCCTCATTCGAGACCCTGCAACTAAAGGAATCGCCTTTCTGATTTGTCGCCGTACTGATCGGCGACAAAAGCTCTAAGATTAAGGTAGTGCCCTGTTCAACCTTAATTTCATCCTGTCCTTCCTGCGCATACATGCGTTGAGGCGTCAAGAGAGTTAAGCATCCAATCACCAGGATGAGGCTGATCGTTTGTTTGCATCGCATCTTCATTCTCCATTCTTCTTCCGTCAACGCGAGGTAGTGCCGATGACTTGCCAGTTAATAAGGAAACGAATCGTCCGATTCGTTTTTTTTGGTCGTATCCGCAATACGATTCTCCCCCACTGATTGGCGATACCGGGGGCTTCTTTGAAGGAGTATTCAGCCACATTGTCCAGCGGCACAAAGTCGATTCGGCTGGGGTATCCGGTCAGAAGGCCCCGGACGTTTCTTGAGCCGCTGAAAGTCTCTTGACCGTCCAGCGTAACTTCTATCGAACCGGATTGGGCTGTCGCCGTGTCGGAACTTCCGGTCAGGGTGATGATGGTGTATTTTCCATCGTTCGAGGTAGAGAGAGACATTGCCGTGAGGGTTGGCCTCGCTGGCTTCTTAATGGGCTCCAACTTCACATCAACGAAGGTCAGATGCTCAGGAGTTACCAACGCCCTGCGCTCTGCCGTCTGGTATCCGGGCTTGGTCACAGTGACCTCGTATGCGCCCGGCTTAAGCTCTATCTCGGTAACACTCCCGGCGTAGCTTCCGACGCCGCTGATGTTGATTTCCGCTTCAGGGACATCTGCCATGACGCTGATCCTGCCGAGCAGTTGGGTGAGGCGTAACTCGAAAATCGCATTCTGGCCGGGATATAGGATTACATTACGTTGTTCTTCGCGATAGCCTTCTTTGCGAGCCCTAATGATGTAGGTTCCGGGCTTGAGGTTGACCGCGCCAGTTGCATCTACCTTGCTGCGCAGGTCTTCACCATCGAGCAGAATTGTGCTATCAGGTGGATTGACGCTCACATTCAGAGTTGCAGTCGGAACAGCCCGAGGGCGCGATTCTCTGGTCGGCCCTCTTTTGGTGACTCTGACGCTATTAGCCATAGTCGTAGTCTTTCTGTTCGCATTGTTCTGCTTTCTAGGCGTGCTGCTCGTTGAGACCTTTGAAGGCCCGGCTTTGGATGGCGGGGCTGGTGGATCAGGTCGTTCCCCGGCCTGCAAAGCGTAAATCTCCTGCGAGCAGAGACACCCTAATAAAATTGCCCCGATCAGGAATTTGTACATTTCACTTCTCACCCCGGCACTTTTTGGCAGAGCAGCAGCAGTAGCAACTGCGATTGCTCTATCTGGGAGCGGAGGACGCTGGCGTATCCTTCACACAGCGAAAGCCGGTGTTGTTGTAGTCACCAGCATTGCGTGCGGGATACCCCCAGCGATATGTCGTCGTTGCAGATTTCCTTTTGCTCTGATAAGAGCCGCCGCGAATTATTTTCAAGTCGCCGTTTGATTTCTCTCTGATTTGGCCGCCCGGATATGCAGTCAGGTTGCTTGCCGTCCACTCCCAGGCATTGCCGACCATATCGAATGCGCCGAACGGTGATTTGCCGGACGGATACGCGCCCCCGTCAACCACGTGTCCGCGAGAATCAGCGTCTGCATTGGCGACCATAGGTTTCCATTCATTGCCCCAGGGGTAGCGACGACCATCTTTGCTGCGTGCAGCAAACTCCCATTCCTCTTCTGTCGGAAGCCGCTTGCTGGCCCACTTGGCGTAAGCCACGGCATCATCCCAGTTGACTCCTGTTACTGGCTGATGCGCTGCGCCCTTCGGATAGCGTCCATTGTTCCATTTAGGCGGCGGCGAGTAACCGGTTGCTTTGATAAACTTTTCATACTCTTCGCAGGTGACCTCATATATGTCTATATAAAAAGGCTTGACTGCGACCTTATGCGCGGGGCGTTCGTATTCATCTCCGTCATCTGCTCCCATAATGAATTCCCCTCCAGGCACATAAGCCATGTGTAGCGGAGGCTCCGTCTTAATTTCGGAGTTTCCCGTGGGCGGGCTTTTTTGCTGCCAGATGGCTGCGACGAAATACACTATGGCTAGAGCAACAGCCAGACTGCCGCCAATGACGTACGGAACATATTTACTCTTCGATCGAGTTGAAGCCTCCGTGACGGGAGGAATGGTTATCTGAGATGCAGTTGCATCATAAGCCGAAGCTCTTCGTCCGTTATTTCGATTAACGACGCTTCGCTCTTTCGGAGGTAGTGGTGAAGACCCCGGCAAAGGGGAGGAGTGAGACCGGGACAGCACCTCATGTTGGCGTGACGAAGATGTTGAAGGGGCTGTTCTTAACACCTCCCCGGTCTGTAATTCCTTCTCCTCTATCACGGGCCGCCCGCATTGTTTGCAGAACCTCTCTGATGGTTTCGCAATCGTCCGGCAGTTAGGGCACACGAGGGCAGAGTTCACTATTGCCTGTAAATCATCCCGTCTAATCAACTCGTCGCAGAAGGGACAGGTATGATGTGGGGTGAGGAACTCCACTCCGGCATCAGCGCAAAGGTGCTGGTGCAGAGGCGTCTGCGCAGGATTCAAGCAGCCTGGACAGGCGGGCTGCGGCACGCCCGTGGCCGCAAGTGAGAACGGCCTACGACCGGCGGGTTGTCCGGATTCAAAGCTTAAGACCTTACACTGATTACACACATAGCGTTTTTTTATCGAGCGATTACAAACGGGGCATTCTTCTCTGCCTTTATTGCTCCTTAAGAGGTCTACTGACCAGTAGGTCTGGCAATCGCAGCAATATTCCCAGGACGACTCAAAGGGGAAGTTTTCGGCCAGCGATTCTCCCCCGCTTTCACACGTAATACGATTAGCGCCCACGCTCCCGAATCTGGTCTTGTGTGTGGGACAATAAATCTTAAGATAACGCTCGTCATGGCCTGGCATTTAGGTTTCCCGGTTTTTGATACTTGAGCCTGGGGGTCGCCAGTCTTCTTCCTTATTCTTCATCGCCGCTTAGTTGTTCCAACCGCTGGCGTATATCATGCAGGTCGTCGTCAACCCCTTTACGATTGAAATTACCGCCGCTCTTTGACGAAAGCTCTAAAGCCTGCTCCAGCTCCCGCTGTGCCGTCTGATATTCTTCACGCGCTAGATCGTAATTAGACTGGGCCCATGCCTGATCCCCGCGTATCTTCGCCAGATTGCCTAGCGCAGCGCGCGGGCGTGCCCACTGAGGTGCGAGTCGTGCGGCCTCCTCATAGAATGGCTGGGCGTCCCAGTAATGCTTCTGGACATAGTAAGAATCGCCTGCATACACGTACGGGATGGCCCAATTCTTCTCGCGGCTGATGGCTTCTCTAAACAGATCAAGCGCCGTCAAGAGATTTTTATCGTTCGAGAGATTTTTATAGGTTCTATCTTTCAAGTAGATGTAGCCCGAATCGCTGAGCGGAAGCCCCCACGAACGGTTACGGTCGGCAGCGCTCTTCCAGAGAGTTAGCGCTTCATCCATGCGCTTGTTAAGGTAGGCGACACGTCCTTTGCAATAATCTGCATGTGCCATGAGGCCACTATCCTGCGGGCTGATCTCCGTCGCCCATGATAACAACCTGGACGCCTCTTCCCATTCGGCCAGCGTCGCGTCTCTGCCCTCCGGTCTGGCCACACTGGCGATCATCTCTTGCGGGCTCGATGTCAGCAGCGGAAGCAATTTGTCGTCGAACTTACTGAGAGTGCTTCGGCTTGCCCCTTCACGCTTGAGCTGCTGGTAGTAGTCGTAAGCGCTCTCACCTGACGGGGTGATTAGATTACGATTGGCAATCGCCCTTTCAAGTTTGCCTTCGGCGGTATTGCCGCCTGAGCGGTTGGCTAAAACAACGATGAGCAAAACAAGAGCGGCGCACGTGGCCAGGGGCAGGACGAAATGAAGGAATACCTTTGACTGTTGAGGTGCAGCAACGGGAGCCGGGAATCCCTGTCCGCCGATTGGCGGGAATGCCTGTTCCGGCCAGTCCGGCGCGGCCTCTTCAGACTTCAGGGCATAGCCGCATTCTTTACAGAAAGTATACTCGGGTTTGGTCTCAGTACCGCAGCTTGGGCAAGCCTCCTCGCTTTCGTCACGCCGGGCTGCCTCATCCCCTAAGCTTAATGGCTCATCCCCGACAGCATTCGTCTTAACTCTAAGTCTTCCGACCTCTGTGAGTTTCCATCCCTGCTCGATCTTCTCAACGATGGCGGGATAGACAATGAACACATCACCGGCCGCCGGGTCTTCACAATCGTAATAATCTTTATAGTTGTAATAATCCTGCTTGCTTGAGAAGGCGGTTAATCCGGGCAGCACAATCGAGCGGTCCGTCCCGTTGCCGCCCCCTATGAGCACAAAAGCGCCTCCGGCATCTTCCACTAGAAGCTTACTCTGTTCATTGGCTTTACACGATATCTTTCTCGCTATGATCTTATTCAGGTACTCGGCGGCGAGGATGGGAAATGAAGGCCGGTCGGCGATCTGCTCATCACAAAAAGGGCAGAGGGCATGGGCGGTAGTGAATTCTATTCCCGCTTCCTCACAGTCGTGCTCTCTAACGACACTCCCCGCGCTCAGCTTCGAGCATCCGGGGCAACTTGGTGCAACAACTCCTCTGGCGATTGTGAACGACTTGCGTTTTACCGGTTCGTCCGACTCAAGGCTGATGATTTTGCACTGATCGCAAAGGTATCGCCGCTTAATTTCGCGACTGCACACGAGACACTGTCCACCGGTCTTCTCACCTTTGGAGAGATTGGAAAGCCAGAGACTCTGACAATCGCAGCAATATTCCCAGACCGCATCATAAGGATAGTTTTCGGCCAGGGCTTCGCCCCCGCCCGCACACACAATCGCGCTCGCCTCCAGCACGCTAAAGCTGACCTTGTGCGTGGGGCAATAGACTCTCAGATAACGCTCGTCCAATTTTGCTGACATGCCCGTCTTACTTGATCTCCAGCTCACCCTTGTCCCGTAGCTCCCAGCCGCCGGGAACCCTGTCAACGACGGCAGGCTCAACGATCCACACTTCTCCCGAAGAGGGGCGGTAGCACTCGTAGTATTTCTCGTAGTAGTTATGAAAGTCCTGTTTCGTCTGGAAGTAACCGACCTTCGGTACAACGTAGAGCAAGCCGCCCGGCGTCATGCTATCCTCGACCAACACCAGCTCGCCTTTGCCATCCGGGTCTTGCACCAGAATCCCGTTCTGAAAATCGGGCTTGACGATCCTCGCGCTCTGCCGCACCTTGCTCAAATACTCATCGGCTGCGGCGGGGAACGTATGGACGTTCTCCTTCGGAACGCTGATTTGGTCAGAGTAGCCTGGATAGGCAGACGCCGCTGCGGCAGCGCCCGACCGACGAACCCCGTCAAGGATTTCACGACGGTCATCCTTCAAATTCAAGCTCAGTATTCTGAGCTGGTCTTTCAGCTCGCCGAGACGCTCATTGAACTCTTTTCTGAGCGCGATTCCAGAGGTGTCGAGCTTGTTAGATAGCTCATCCTGCCTTCTTTTCACTCCTCCAAAATGACCGGTAATCATTGCGCGCGTTCTATTCACCTCTCGTAGGATGAAATAGACAACGAGAGCCAGAAGAATTAATGCGCTCAGGGCTATCAGCAGGTAAAGGAGCCAGTCCGGAAGCCAACGCGAGCCACCGCCCCTGGCCTCTTCGACTTGTAGTTGAGCTTCGGCAACTTTTTTTTCCGCCTCTGTAACTTTAGCTGTTGCCTCATTAACTCTCCGATCTGCCTCTGTAGAATCCCTTTGTAGGTCTGCTGTATCTTTGATGACAGTTGATGTTCTGGATGATTGCTTCGCGGTATTCTTACCCTTTTTGCCTTTAGACGTGTCGGGTTTTGGTTGCTCGACAGTCTGTTGAGCATCAGCGAGCTTTTGCTTGGCCGTCTCAGCATCCTTTTTAGCCTTCTCAAGGTCCCTCCTCGCATCACGAAGCTCCTCCTCTGCCTTCAGTTGATTAGCACCGGCCTTCTTGATAGCCTCCGCTTTATCTCCTGAATCTTGAGGCGCAGTGTTATCCGAGATCAACGAGCAAGCACAGGTGTTGATAAGCAATAAAGAGCAGAAAGCGAACAGAACGGCCGCCGGGATTTTTCTATCCTTCATTTTTACACCTCATTTGCGTTCAGTCTTGTAACTGCCGTTTGCTTCTGCCAGCGTGTCCAGAAAGTCGCGCTGTTCGTCTTCGGGATAGAGCACGGCGGAGAGGAAGTGATTAATGGGCGTCGCTTTCAGCCTGTTCCCTTTGAGCTGCGAGATGTTAGCGCAAAGCTCCGCGTTCATGTCGCGCCAGGTCTCGCCGGGCATGTTATCTTCCAGGTTGCTGCTGACATTTCCCACGTAAGTGAAGACGGAGAGAATCGGATCGAGAGGCGTGCGCAAGCCTTTCGGCTGCTCGAACTGCGTGCTCGTGATCTGGTCCATGAAGCCGAGCCTGCGCTTGAACTCTTCAAAGCCCCAGCGGTCGCGCCAGCGAATCGTCGTCGGCTCGAATTTGTTGATTCGCAGATTCTTGACGGTGATGCCGGAATAGGGGAGCGTTTCTTCTGTATCGCTTCGCCGGTCGTGATCGGCGTTGAGCGCGCCGACGGCAACGTCCGTCTTCGCCTTGCTCAAATTGGTTTCGTTGAGCAATTCGACGCCGAATATTTCCAGTCCCTCCAAAAACGGCCGCTCATCTTCGGGCAGAGATTCGGTCAACTGCTTTTTCAGGAGCTGGAGAATCTGCTGTGCTTCCTTTTTCAATTCCCGGCTGTCGCGCTTAAATTCTCCGAACAGCATTAGCCCCCAAGCATTGCCTCCGAGAATCAGCTTGATGCCGTCCTCCGGCGCGATCCTGTTATCCACGGCCGCCGCGCACGCCTGCACCAGCGCGTAGGCGAGGATGTGCCTGAAGAAGAGCCGTGTCCGATAGCCCTGGTAGGAAGATTTGCCCATGCCCTCCTGAATCACCTTGGCTTCGCGCTTTTTGAATGTCTCGTCGTCCAAGCTGTTGATCGCCAGCGAATAGAAGGTGCTCAGGTCGAGGCTGAGATTTCTAAGCTCCAGTTCCTTGTTGGAATTGTCCGGGTTTTTGATGAGCACGCGGGCCAGATTCTTCTTGAACTCCGAAGCGCCTTCCATATCCTGCTCAAAGTTCTTCCTGGCAAAGCGGAAGAAGGTGTTGCCCGCCACGCGTATGCTATCGAGGACTAAAAAATCTGAGCCGTGGCGGATAGCGATGTCGGCAGTGCCGCCACCGACATCAATAAATACCTCCATAGTGGTTGAGGCCGCGCCGACACGCGCCGACCTTGCGATGGCAGTGCTTTCATCAACCGTATCCACGTACTTGAAGTTGTCCGAGTGCGGAGCGGGTTCTTCACCGTAACAGAACTGCCGAATCTTTCTGATGACTTCCTGGGCCACGCCGTGAAAGCCTTTGCGATCCGTGTCGGAAAAAGCAAGCGGGAAGGTGAAGACATATCGGCCGATGTCTGCTCCCTGCGGGCTGGCGAAGAAGACCTCCGCATGCGCGTAGAGAAGCGACAATCCGAGGAAGAGCGAACGCCAGGGCGTGCGCAAGTCCAAATCCCATTTCATATTGGCGTGGTATTGCCAGCTCGCATCCAACAGCCCGTAGAATAAACGTTCTTCCATTTCGTTGCCGTGTAGCCCAGCGATGTCAACCATGAAGAGATGTTCGGCCTGAATATCTTCGGGCCTCAGCTCGCCCAAGCGATCATTGCTTCTTCTAGCCAGCAGTAGCGTCGGGAAGAATCCTTTACCTCCGCCCCAGGAGAACGGCACGAAGCCAGGATTTTCCAGCCCGCGTGGCTTGCCCCACACCATTTCCGGGTTCAACTTGAACTTGAGAATGGTGGAGTCATCCTTTTTGTAGGCGAGACATGTATTGCTGGTCCCGAAATCAACGGCCAGAGTCGCCGAGGTTTCCCTGTCTATGTTCTGCTCCTCGAAATCCGCGAAGAACAGAACGCCTCGCTCGCGCTCGTTGTTATCGGTCAGGAGCAGAGCTTTAGGACGATTGGGCGCACCGCTGCTTTGCAGAATACTGACGTATTCTTCACCTTCTTCAAGCTCGACCGGCAGGCCCTTGGCCCCCTTTTCATCAATCAGGTGCCAGCGCCCGGCAGCCTCTTTGCTGCCGAATCCATGAGCGACGTAAAGCTTCCAACGGGAGGAGACTCTGGGCGGCCAGATAGCCAGTGAAGTATTCGGCAATTCGGTCGAGCCCATCGGATTCGTCCCCCACTTGATCTCTCTACCGAGAATGGGAAACGTCCACTCAACGCTCGGACGCTGGAGGTTGGGGACGCCAAAAACATTCTTCAAGTTCTTGAAGACATCCGGGAAATGCTCAAGGAATTCTCGTTTGATCGGAGCCATGCAGACGGCCACATCGTTTGGTGTGAGCACCGGGTCGCGCAGCTCGATCTTGTGAAGCGACTTGATTCTGGACGTGAAAGCGTCGCTCGCCCTGGAAACTTTGCACCAGTAGGAGGCGTCTGTCAGGAACAGGTCTTTGAGCGCGATAATCTGGTCGCCATCCTTGAGAGGGCAGGCGATACTTTTACCGCTAAACTGCACGGTTATCTCGTTGCCGCCCGTCTTACGGTACTGGTAAGGCGAGGGCCAGCCCGATTGAACCGGCGTCGTCATCCAGGGGGATAACTGCGGCATGCCAAAGACCAGGTAGTAGTTGTAGCCTCCATCTTTATTCATCCGGCGGAGCGGATATTTCGCCAGAAACTCATCCCCGTTAGGGACTTTGTTGCCGGGAATCTCCCAGTTGATCGGATTCAGATCGAGCGTACCAGTCACCGTCAACGCTTCGTTGAAGCTCCTGTCGCAGAAATCATTCAACCGATCTTTGAATCGCTTGCTCGGCAGGAGATTGGCGATGCGCCTGAGGTGCGCGTGAAAATCATTGACCTCCTGCTCGTTCGTTAATAGGTTTTTACTGCACAACTCCCATGACAATCTGGTGCCGATCAAATATTTCTGGAGCATCTTGTCGGCAGCCCATGAGGCGCGGCTGCGGCTCGGAAAGAAGATCACTTCAGGGTAATACGCGCCGACAACGGTGCCTTCATCCGTCTCAAGTAATTTGACGGAAGCGAGGCTTCTTTCTTTCGCGTTCGGGTATGTACCGCTTAGCGCCAGCCAGAGGTCTTTGTCATATTCATTTCTCAGAGTAGCCTGGTTGTATTCGGTCAAATGAACCGGGCCAAAGTAGTGTAGAAGAAATAGTGAGACCCATTCTTCCGTCGCGACCGCCGCCGCTTGGTCATCAATCGTGCCCGGCTTGTTCTCAGTCTCAAGCGACTTTTGGAAGGCGTAGGCGCTCGCCCAGGTGGTCGGGAATGTCTCAAAGTACTTGGCGTTATACTCCGGACTGCCGATGTAATCGGTGACGACGGCGCGAAAGCCGCGCTTTTCGGGGACACCCGCCCCGCCACCCAAAATACCCGCATTGAGAAATTCCTTACGCGCTCCGTTATTCATCATGTACCTCCGGCAAAAGTTCAGACTCTCATCGTTGAAGATCAAGGCTGCGATTGAGGGTTCATGCCCTATGCGTCTAAGGTCTGGCTTCTCATAAAAAGCTGCGACCAGATGTGACGCAGATAATCGCCACGGCTGAACTGGCCGCCGGGCGGATACCACTCGCCGAATTCAACCGTCGAGACCTTGGTGGAAGACTGTCCGAGCGACAGCGCGCCCCTGGCTTCTTTACCGAATCCGAACTTCTTGGCGAGCTTGGCGCTGATGTCCTTGACTATCTGCTCATCCTCCGACCAAAACTCGTAAAGTTTCGCGGCGTCGGTGCCGCTCCATCCAATGGTCAGTCGCGGGTCAACGATAGATGCCATAAATCGCGCCAGATAATCGGTCGCGGCGCGGTAATGGATTTGATCGGTGATCTTTTTAGCTTCGTTGTCCTTGTAGAGGCTGCGCAGTCCTTCGATTCCCGACCAGCGCTTCGCCTCCGTCTCCCAACGTATCTGGTGTCGCAGCAGGTGATGAAGAATCGAAGTGGTGAGAAAAACCTTCTCCGGGTCAATATCATCTCGGCCGCTATTGGAGCCGAGCTTGTACTGCGGCAACTGGTGCAAGCTCATCTTGCCGGAGTCCAGATCACCCGTCGAAGCGCCGATCATGTAAGCCTGTGGGCTACCCGCATTCGACATGGCAAAGAAGTTCAAGGCAGCCAGCGCGGCGACGACTTCCGCCGAATTCAGAGGATTACTCTGGCTGTTGCCGCCATTGCTCCAAACGCTCAGCTTGTCGGGTTCGGGTTTGCCAACCAGATATAGTTCGTCGAAATAGTCGGCGCTATGATCCTTATAATAGGAGAGCCCTTGACGCGCGCGCGCCTCCATATCTTCCGGCTCGGCATAGAAGCCGAGGAGAATCTGCTTGATGAGGTCTCGCTTCTCTTCGTCCTGTGTCAGGGCGGAAAAAGCCGGTTCGTCATTATGCCTCTGTAGCAGAGCGTCAATCATCCGCTCGTCAATGGTTTCCCCGTCTCTGAGCGCTTTAAACGGCGGCTGCGGCGGGACGCAATATGGAGCCAGCAGACTCGCTCCGACCCGCCAGCCCCAATGAGGATTCGCTTTTTTCCGTGAGCCTAAGAATCTGCCCATGATCGGCACTCCGCAGGCTCCCGTTCCGCCGTGAAGGCTCCCGCATAAGAAGAAGTTGGCTTGATTGTTATTGAAGGCCGTGAGACTGGCTTCTCTACCGCCGGGAGAGTTTTCATCACCAAGCGAGTCAGCAAAGATAGCCATGACGGCTGCGCCGATAAAAGGTTTTTGATAGAAGCCCCGATCAATTGTGACATCCAAGTCCTTCTGTTCATAGAAAGGGTCAAGCAAGGGCAGTGAGCTTTTCTTTCCGCCATAACGTGAATCGAGCACGCCCCTGAGAGTTCTCACTTCGTTGTCATTATCGGCGGCGCGCGGCAATTGAAGCGGGTCAAGGTTTCGGATACGTGTATCAATATCCATGGCCCAACGGCTGCTCGCCAGATTCGGAGTGGAGTTGTCGTCGTTCAGGTGTTTCTGTAACTCGGTGTATTCCTTCAGACAGTTGTTAAGCGCAACGGCTGCGCCGGAGCTGCGATCCGGATCTATGCGCCAGATTTGCAGGCTATCGCCTGCGCTCGTCAAAGTCCCATTCTCTTTGCGCGTCGGAAAACCGACCGCCAGCAGACGTACTAATGCTTCAGCCACCTTTGTTCCACTGCCGCCGACCGCGATGAAAATATTCTTCATGGCCAATCCTCCTCACAATATTTCACGCCGCCAGGGCGATACTAAATGTCCGATGAACATAAAAAGCAGATAGAGCGCCCATGAGAAAACGATCCCTTTGATGAGACCGCCGACGCCAATGATGTTGAAGTAATCCCTCGTGGCGTACCAGAAAATCAGCACTACGATGAAGACCGGAAGCAAACCGATGACCATTAACAAGACCGTCTCGCCTCTGCTCCATGTCTTCTCCTTGATGCTGCCAGCAAGATATTTGCGGAGCCACTTGTAGGAGAGCATCAGTCCTGCGCATAGGACGGAAATCACAAGCGCGGTGAGAACCCAGCTTGACGCCGTGTCCTGCCAATCGTCTATCTCGCGGTTAGTGGTAAAGAACTTTAAGAAGTCCGATTCTAGAATCGTGAGCAATAACATGGGCATAAACTTTATTCCTTCGCTTATGTTCAGATTGTCATTGAGGCCCAACGCGAAGATAAACTTCGGCCACGACCTGCTTTTCAAGAGATGGATTGCGCCAGAGACCGGAAAGAGCGCTTTCAAGATTGAGCGTCCTGTTGGCCGTCTCGGCTGTCGTGTCGAGGTTCGTTGACCATTGCCGTATCCAAGGGGGAACCTCTTGCTCAAGGTTAAGGCGGCCTTCTAGACGATAGGCACGCCATTCAGGAGTGCCTGCTCCGGGCGGCCATTGAGCATTCAACAGCAACAACACCTTTCCATTGCCATCAACTTCCTGCTTCGCAACTTTGATCTCCGGATAACGCGAGCCTTGTGCGCCGTACTTGGAATCGGGCGGGTAAACCGGCACCAACTCCCAGCGCAGAAGACTGGCCAGTTCTTGGCGGCTGCCACTATCAAGCGCATGTTTAGACCACGCGGGCTCAACAGAGATGGTGACAGGCTTAGCCCCTAATTTTTCTGTGTTGAGACTGATTTTTAACGTAAATCTGACAGGGTCTTCTTCCCGTGCTCGACTTTTTTCCAGAAAATCCGCAGCCTCTTTCGGAACTGTTATGTCACCTTTAGCAGGCCCTTCGGCATAAGGCGTGGTGAGAGCATATTCGCGTAGACCATCCTCACGCCCGATCAACGGGCGCAGCCTTTCCTTGAGCACGGACACCAACCTGTCGAGAGCCGCATGGTCAGGCGAAAAGATGTAGAGGTAGAAAGGGCGGAATGAGCCCACGTCGCGCTTCTTCGATTCGTAGGGAATGGCCCGCCCCTTGTTAATCTCCGAATAAACCTTGCCTCCGAATTCGCTCCTAAGTGCAAGTACGACCCCCGCCCACCCCTTTTCTATCAGCGCAGAGAGTTTTTTCTTGATGCAAACATAATCCGAACCAGCCGTACATGAAATATCTGTGCGCTGTGTGTTGCTTGATTGAACTCCGTCTGTGATAAGGATATGGAAGCGAGCCGGGGGCGTCGGTTCGTTTTCCTCCGCGCCGTCTTTGATCTGATCCCTAGGCTTTTGCAGAGGCTCAGAGAAAGAGCCGATGGCACCGGCAAGATTGGTCTCTTGGCCTGTATAAGTGCCACGATTAATGGAAGCCTGATTAAGCTCCAGGTCGCTGAAGAGAGGCGGCCCGACGGAGGCGTCCACTCGCCTAAAGACGACATCAACCGATGGGTTTAGCGATGTCACAACGTTACGCAATTCTTGAAGAGTATGACTGAAAATCGTCTGTCCATCCGGTGAAGCAGCGAATACCGTTTTCCCATCAGGCGAGACATAACCTGCCATGCTGCCGCTGGTGTCAAGATAGACAATTAAATGATTGGTTGTTGGTGATAGTCGAGGCGCTTCTCCAGGCTGCTGTTTTGCGATTAACTTTTCCCACCCAGGCGGGTCTGGACTACCAGTGCAACCTAAAAGGGAGGACATTAACAGGCAAATAACTATCCAAGCCCGGATATTGCCGCTCGATATTAAACGGGGAGGACACATCAGCAGGAGATTGGCTCCTTATAATTCTAAGGTTGAAGTTGCCAGTGCTATGCGCTTGTATTACCGAGGCTGTGCAATAGCACAAGTATTAAAGGGATCGAGTGTTTTGAACCTTACCGTGTAATAAATAGATCACCTGAGTTCCTGAGCTGTTCTATGATGTATATCCAGGACGAGCGATCCCTTTAGATCGGAGGACTCCGTGATAGGCATCTTGAATCTTAGTACGCAGCAATAGAGTCTTAAAAATTCTTTGAGTTGTGTATTACCAGATAATATTGCTAGCTAAATCAGTCCTTCCCCTTCAAAAATTTTCATGAAATGGATTGTTAAAGGAACTTAGCTTGGCAAATAAAAGAAAGAAAACTTTGTTGTAAGGACCAGAGTGTTTTACCGGGAAAGGCTCTGTAATGTAAAAAGGCGCGCTTTTGAGGCCTCTTCAGACATCCAAACAAGAGAAAACGGAAGTGCACTGTATTCCCCAATGATTATTCTGTCAAGAGTTTCTTCGACCCGGGACTGATTAAATCCGAACTTATGCCCCAAATAATAGGCGGTGCCTGTGGATGCATGGTGGGAACTTTCCCTGAATCAACGTGGAGACGCGTTGAAGACCAGTTTCAAGCTTAAGAGAAATCCGCTGAAAAATCCGCGTGTGGCTGATGAGCGGGAGCCATACCTATCGGAGAAAAAGGACGAGGTCGAACGCCTCACGCGGGAGTTAAATGATGTAGAGTCGAAATTGAATTAACGGGTATACGACTTTTCCGTCTCACTCCTGAGTGATATAGAACTTCTCGAACACGAAGTAGAACACTAAGAAGGATAATCCGATAGTAATACCGCTCTCGTAATTGATGATAGTCGCAATCGAGCCGCTCCACGGATATAGCTGTGTAGAATATTTGTTTCCGGCCAGGCCCAAGGTCAGCTTCAAAGAAAACTTCCAGAAGCGTTACGCTTAGGGGTTGTACGAGTGGTTTAGAAGAATTTGCAATCTGGCCGATCGCTCGAAATCAATGTCCGGACGGCGCAAGTTGAAAATCTCCGAAGGCGGGCGGAGCCCTGTACCGATTCCAACAATCGCGATGGGGCGAAGATGGGCGAGCGTGCCCGTCATAGCGGCCATCAGGCGCTCTTCATCGTGGGTGAAATAGCGCGGGATTACTTTGCGCTTCTTGTATCTTTCAACCTGGCGGCACGGGTTGCAATCAATCTTACCGAAATCCTTCACCTTCGTGAAAATCTTAGACAAGATTTCCAACTCATGGTTAACAGAAGTTTGACTCAGACGCGTGCCCCGGACTGTGATCGAATTGCGACGAATTGTCTTGAAGCCTTCAATCATTTCCGGGGTGATCTGATCCAGCCGCCGTATATTGTCCGCCGGTGTTTGCCACCTCTCACAGCCGATGCCGGACTTTCTGAGCCGATTCTACTGCCTGTTACTGCTCGACAATCTTCCTTCGGGTTAGCCCCCAGCATCTGTTATTGAAGCGACCCCTGAGGGTGCGGAGGATCAAGTAACCGCCTGCCGACAGTGCAAGGGGCGTGCACAAAAATTGAGGGATTTTGAGGGGGCCTAACTATGAAGAGCTGGCTGGATGGTGATTGCCCAAATCCCTTTATCCTGGAAGCCAGTTCGGGCGAGCAGGCGACTACGCAAAAAGGAGTTCACAAATTTGAGTTTCAAAAGGGCCGGTCAATTATTGACCGCCGATGTCCAAAGGATTAGTCCAAATTTTGAACTTTGAGCCTTCCCGAGAAATGCCTTCTGGGGAAGTGCTCATCCGGACGACTGAATTCACCCAGGCGGCGGTAGCATCTCATCTACCGAGAGCGGATAAAGGTCGACTTGGTTCCTTTCGGCGCGATCGAGGACGAGGAGGGGAAGATTCCCTGGCCGCCCGAGATGGATTTCGAGATGAATACACTGGGCTTCGATGAACGCCGTAGGCGAGAATTTCCACAGTGACTTCGACCATGCCCTTTCCATGCTTGAGGCTTTTAAGCGCGGCATTCTTGAAAAGAGGCTTTCAGAACGAGGCGAGTGATGCGCGCGACATGATAGGGCGTGTGTTGCGCAGTCTTAAAGAAGCAGGGCAAGTCCAATCACCGGGTGCGGACCGGGGGCGCTCTGGGAGAAAAAGAGTAGTACCCTTAAAAAGAGGTAATAAAGAGGGTAATGTTTGTCTCACTCGTAAGAAATTTTCCCGTGCGGGAATTTTGACGGGACTCGTGGGAGAAGAGAGGGCGAAATAGCTTCAGTCAGGCGCACAGGGCCAAATGTTCTACCCTTCGAGAATGGCTGCAAACGTGCGGTAAAAGTAGAAAAGCGCGCCCTCGACGAGATAGGCGCGCTTCTCAAAATGGCGGAGCCGACGGGACTCGAACCCGCGACCTCCGACGTGACAGGCCGGCGTTCTAACCAACTGAACTACGACTCCGGGTAAACTCTCTGATTTTCAATTTCTTTGGTAGGCACGGAGGGACTCGAACCCCCAACCTCTTCCTTGTAAGGGAAGCCGTCTACCATTGACGTACGTGCCTTCAAATATCACAGGCACGAAATTCTTAAGACGTTTGCATTCTACCGAATTTCGCGGCGCTGTCAAACCTCCGCAATTGCTTATTCATTAAGTGACCGAATAAGTGAACAACTGCGGCGTTCCTTCAGACGCAAAAGGATAGCTGAAAATGGCATGAGAACGCAAAGGCTTAATCGTTAATCGGGAACGGATTCGGGGAAAGGAGCGTTGAAGGTAAGCGGGGCGATGAAAGTTTTGGGGCCGGGTCGCGCGGCCTACCTCTTACAGAATCGGACGAGCGGATGTGCTGAACCGCCATGAGGAGCTAGAGTGTTTACAAGAGCCAGACGGGCAATTCATCACGGCCACTGGATTCGCCCTTCGCGGTCTGGTTTGCGTTCGATGACTCCGTTTCGGTTTGCGAGGCCGACTGGGCCGCGTCAGTTGCTCTGTCGTTCTGCGCCGTCGTCGTCGTCGGGTCAGCTCTCTGATCGGCCCGTTTTTCGAGCGGCGCAATCAGTACGGCGTCAACCTGTTCGTCGAGCCTGCCGATCACGGACATTGGTCGTTTGCTCCTTTCGTCGCGGGCCCTTTTCCAGTTATATTTAGGCGTCCGGATTTCGCTGCAATTAGTTTAAGGCCATGCCCGACAGACTGCCAAATAAAAACCATGCTCCGCAAAACCTTTTTCGGCAACTGCTCTGCGTCGCCCTGATCGCGCTCGGCGGCATCCTTATCATCGCCCGCGCGCAACAGCAGCAACAGCAGCAGAGACCGCGCAGAGTCGGCGACGGCGCGGTGAAAGCGCCCGCGTCACAAGAAGCGCCCGCGCCGCGCTCTCGTCCTGTGCAGGAGACGGAGCCGGGCGAAGAGGTTGACGAAGGCGATGTCGTCCGGGTGGAGACGCAACTGGTCTCGGTTCCGGCCGTGGTCATGGACGGGACGGGGCGGCCCATCGCCGGTCTGAGCCCCGAAAACTTCGTGCTCTACGAAGACGGACGCCCGCAACAGATAGCGAATTTCGCGACCACGGAAGCGCCCTTCGAGGTGGCGCTGCTGCTCGATACTTCGGGTTCGACGCGCGCCGATGTCGCCCTGATTCGCGGCGCGGCCAACGCCTTCCTGGATTCCCTGCGCCCAGGCGACCGCGTCGCCATCATCGCCTACAACACTTCCGAGTATGATCGCCAGAAGCTGGCGACCGTAGATGTGCTGTCGCAGTTGACGAACAATCGAAAAGCCCTGCGCGAATCCCTTGAGGATATAGGCGCGAGCAACGGCACGCCCTTTTATGATTCGCTGGAACGCATCATCTCGGAGGTGTTCCGCGATCCGCCGGGCGAGGAGGTGCGCGGTCGCCGGGCGGTCGTCGCCCTGACGGACGGCGTCGATTCGGCGAGCAGCAGCGATTACGGGGCAGTGCGTTCGCATATCCTGCGCGCCGGTTTGGCCTGCTACTTCATACAGGTCAACACGGAGGATTTCGTCGAAGATCGGCTGATGCAGGATTGCGAGGGTTCGGGCACGCTCAGGTTGTCGCAGCGCCAGTTGGAGCGTTACCGCAGAGTCTTCGCGCCGCGCATCGACGGCTCCCACTTTGAAGACTTTTGCGGCATGGGCCCATTCGAGCGGATGCAGATCAGCCGCGACCTCTACACGCTGGCCCGGCAGGAGATGGACGATCTGGCGCGCGCCTCCGGCGGTAAGACTTTCGCCGTGGCTAATCTGCGCGACGCGCGGGCGGCGTTCGCGCGCGTCGCCGGAGAGATCGGCACGCAGTACAGCCTCGGCTATTATCCTTCTAATAAGATGCGCGACGGCGGCTTTCGCGCGATTCGCGTCGAGGTCAAGGGCGTGAAGGGCTCGGCACAGATCAGAGCGCGCGAGGGCTACTACGCGCCTAAGAGTTAAGCGCGCCGCCTTCGTTCCGGAAGTCTCAAACCGTAAGCGCCTCGCACACTCTCTACCCCGGAGACCGAAATTCCTTTGCCACAAACAGAGCGCGGGCGGGGTTTAAAGGGTAGCACCGAAAATAGTGTCGAAACGGAACCTTCCTGATGAGACAACCGATAATCTCGCCGCTCGCGCTGTTGTGCATAGCACTTACCTGCTCTGCCTCAAACGTGAGCGGCGTGCTCAAGAAACCCGCCCGCTGCGTCTCCACCGACTCAACACCCGCTGGTTCCGGCCCGCTCGGGTCGAAAGCTGATTCCAGACAGAGAATGCTTCAGGAAAGGGCGCGCTCTATTCTTGAAGCGTATCGCGTGAAGAGCGGATTTCCGGGCGCTGTCGCGGCTGCGCTTCTTCCGGACGGCCAGTTGATTAGCGTCGCCGTCGGGGTCGCCGACCGGGAACGGAAGACGCCTATGAAACCGGGCTCGCGAATGCTGGGCGGGAGCACGGGCAAGACCTTCTTCGCCGCGCTCGCACTACAGCTGGTGGCGGAGAAAAAGATGCGCCTGGATGATCCGGTCAGGATGTACCTGGGGCGCAAGCCCTGGTACGCGAGGCTGCCAAACGCGAATGAGTTGACGCTTCGGATGTTGATGAACCACACGAGCGGCCTGGGCGGCTACGACGAGAAATTTATGCGGAGTCTCATCGCGGAGCCCGCCCGCGAGCGCACCCACACGGAATTGATCGAATCCCTGCTCGATAAGAAGCCGCTCTTTCCGGCCGGTGAGAGATTCGAGTATACCGATCTGAACTATGTGCTGCTGGCGATGGTTTGCGAAGAAGTAATGCGCAGGCCCGCCGTCGCGGAGATTCAGCGGCGACTGCTCAAACCTCTGGGACTGCGCGACACCATTCCTTCCGATAGGCAGCGCCTCCCGCGTTTAGTGCCCGGCTACGCTGGCGCGAGCAATCCGTTCGGCGGCGATGCCATGATGAAGCAGGGACAGCTCACCTTGAATCCGCAATTTGAATGGGCGGGCGGCGGCTATGCTACGACTGCGGGTGATCTGGCGCGTTGGATCGCCGCCTTTTGTGAAGGACGCGCGTTTGACAGCTCGTTGTGGCCCGAGGTGGTTCGCGGAGTCGATGCGCCGTCGCTCGGCCCTGGCTCGAAATACGGTCTCGGCATTCACATAGATAAAACGAGCGCCGGTACGGCCTACGGTCATGGCGGCTACTTCCCAGGCTATGTCTCCTGGGTGCGTTGGTATCCGGATCATCGTCTGGCCGTCGCCCTGCAAATCAATACGAGCGACGACAAGCTCTTCGCCCGCCCCATGAATGAAGTGTTGGACGAACTGGCTACGGCTCTCATTAAATAAAGGATTCGTTAGGCTGAAGGGGCACACACACTCTCTCTGCGGTACACTCATGGCCGGGGGAAAGAGCGGCGCGCGCGCCCGCGCCTGAGAGGCACATTCGACCCGCCCGGCTTTTGAAGCATGCTAAGATAAGCGCATCATTGTGGAGATTTGAGGGCAGTCTGTCGCCGTCCCGGCTTGATTTTGCGCCGCCGCCGCGCGCGCGCCCTCTCTCTCTCTGCGAATTTTCAACCGAGAGGTCTTAAAGTGTTATGGGTCGGAACTCGGCTTTTGATCGTATTACGCTCATCGTTTTGGACAGCGCCGGTATAGGCGAGATGCCGGACGCCGCCGACTGGGGCGATAAGGGCTCCGATACGCTGGGCCATATACTTGAATCCAGAGAGGTGCGCCTGCCGAACCTGCGAGCTTACGGGCTCGGGAATATACGCGCGCTCGCGGGCGTGCCTGCGGTCGAAAATCCGCGCGGCTCTTACGGTCGTTGCGCGCTTCGCTCGAACGGCAAGGACACGACGACGGGCCACTGGGAGATGGCCGGGATAATTTTGGAGCGCGCCTTTCCGACCTACCCGAACGGATTTCCGCCGGAGATAATCGAGCGCTTCATAAGCGAGACGGGCGTCCCGGGCATCCTCGGAAATATTCCAGCCTCCGGCACGGAGATCATTAAGGAGCTGGGCGCGGAGCACGTCCGCACGGGCAAGCCCATCGTCTACACCTCGGCCGACTCCGTCTTCCAGATAGCGGCGCACGAGGAGGTCATCCCCGTCGCGCGCCTCTACGAGATTTGCGAGACGGCGCGCAACATCCTGCGCGGCGAGCACGAGGTCGGGCGCGTCATCGCCCGCCCGTTCGTAGGCCACCCCGGGGCCTTCAAGCGCACCGAGAACCGCCACGACTACGCGGTGCCGCCGCCCGCGGAGATGCTTTTGCCGCTCGTCTCCGGCGCGGGGCTCGAA
>DASZEN010000026.1:0-23986 GCA_035940775.1 Pyrinomonadaceae bacterium
TGCGCGTCATCAACGGCGGCGATACGAAGTTCAAGCCGAATGACCACGTCCCGCAAGAAGACGTTGAGAAGGCCAACAAGCGAGTCGGAGCCGACGGACGCAAGGCTGATTTCGAGCCCTGGCCCTTTTACCAGACGGCCTGGGAAGAGGATAAGCACGTCATCGGTCAGGCTAATATCGAGCTGGACGAGAACGGCTATATCGTCAACGACCGCAACGCGGCGCGCAAGGCGGGCGAGTTCATTCTCTCGCTCCGCAAAGACATCGAATACGTGGACGTGTCGCCGAAACAACTGGTCTCGGTCGCCGCCTCTCTGATTCCGTTCCTGGAGAACGACGACGCGAACCGCGCCCTGATGGGCTCGAACATGCAGCGCCAGAGTGTGCCGCTTTTGCGCGCCGAGTCTCCGTACATCGGGACGGGGATGGAGAAGGTGACGGCCAGGGACTCGGGCGCGGTCGTCGTCGCACGGCGCGACGGCGTGGTGGACTACGTCGATTCCGAACGCATCATCGTCCGCGCCGATCATAACGTGGACGGCACGATCTCGCGCGAGGTGACGGCCGACATCTACACGCTCATCAAGTTCAAGCGCTCGAACCAGAACACCTGTATCAACCAGCGGCCCATCGTCCACGTCGGCGAGCGCGTCTCGAAAGGTCAGGTCATCGCCGACGGGCCGTGCACGGACAGGGGCGAGCTTGCCCTGGGCCGTAACGTGCTCGTGGCGTTCATGCCCTGGCGCGGCTACAACTTCGAGGACGCGATCCTCGTCAGCGAGCGGCTGGTCAAGGATGACTACTACACTTCGATCCACATCGAAGAGCTTGAGATAGAGGCGCGCGATACGAAACTCGGCCCCGAAGAGATTACGCGCGACATTCCGAACGTCGGCGAGAATATGCTGCGCGATCTGGACGATAGCGGCATCATACGCATCGGCGCGCAGGTCAAGCCGGGCTCGATCCTCGTCGGCAAGGTGACGCCCAAGGGCGAAACGCAGTTGACGGCCGAAGAGAAGCTGCTGCGCGCCATCTTCGGCGAGAAGGCCGGAGACGTGAAGGACGCGTCCCTGGTCTGTCCTCCGGGCATCGACGGCACGGTGGTCGATGTGCAGGTCTTCACGCGCAAGGGGCAGGAGAAGGATCAGCGCTCGCAGACCATCGAGCAGGAAGAGGAGGATCGCCTGCGCCGCGACCTCGAAGACGAGATACGCATCCTTCGTGAGCAGCGCGACGCGCGTATCTACGAGCTGCTCGAAGGCCGCAAGCTCTCGGCAGACCTGACGGCCAACCGCGAGATCCTGATCCCTAAAAATCAGACGATCACGCGCGAGATGCTGACCGGGATCGAGCCGAAGGCGCTCAGGAAAGTGCAGTTGTCTTCAACGCGCGTCGATGTCGGGGCCGAGATCAAGGAATACGAGGAACGCACCGAGCGACAGATCAAGATTCTCTCAGACATCTACGAGGAGAAGATCGCGAAACTGCGCCAGGGCGACGAGCTTGCGCCGGGCGTCATCAAGATGGTCAAGGTCTTCATAGCCATGAAGCGCAAGCTCTCGGTCGGCGATAAGATGGCTGGCCGCCACGGCAACAAGGGCGTCATCGCGCGCATTCTGCCCGAAGAGGACATGCCGTACCTGCCGGACGGAACGCCCGTCGAGATCGTTCTGAATCCTCTGGGCGTGCCCTCGCGTATGAACGTCGGGCAGATTCTTGAGACGCATCTGGGCTGGGCCGCGCGCGTGCTCGGTCTACACTTCGCGACACCTGTCTTCGACGGGGCATCAGAGCGCGAAATCAAGACGCGACTCAGAGACGCCGCCACGCGCCTGCGCGAGTTGGGCCAACCCGAGATCGTCAACGAGAGCGGCAAGACGGTGCTCTACGACGGGTTGACGGGCGACCCCTTCGAGCAGAAGGTGACGGTCGGCTACATCTACATGTTGAAGCTGTCGCATCTGGTGGACGATAAGATTCACGCGCGCTCGATTGGCCCATACAGCCTGATTACGCAGCAGCCCCTGGGCGGCAAGGCGCAGTTCGGCGGACAGCGTTTCGGAGAGATGGAGGTGTGGGCGCTGGAAGCCTACGGCGCGGCGCACATCCTACAGGAACTGCTGACGGCCAAATCGGACGACGTGGCCGGGCGCTCGAAGATTTACGAGGCGATAGTCAAAGGCGAGGCGGATTTCGATCCGGGCCTGCCCGAGTCCTTCAACGTGCTGGTGCGCGAGCTGCAATCGCTCTGTCTCGATGTCGAGCTTATCAATAAGGAGAACGGCGACGGGGCGGCGGGGGCGGCGGGCGACGGCACGGGCGAAGCCATACTTGTCGGCGGCGGCGGAGCGGAAGGATAAAAACAGGGGCTGGGGGTCAGGGGTCAGGGGCCGGTGATTTGATTAAACCGGCCCCCGAACCCCAGGCCCCAGGCCCCAGGAGAATAAGATGTTTCGATTCCAAGAGCAAAAAACACAACTCGCGCCTGATTTTGAGGCGATTCGCATCTCTCTGGCGTCGCCCGAGAAGATTCGTCAGTGGTCGCACGGCGAAGTCACCAAACCCGAGACGATCAATTACCGCACCTTCAAGCCGGAGCGCGACGGCCTCTTCTGCGCGCGCATCTTCGGCCCCGTCGCCGATTGGGAATGTCTCTGCGGAAAGTACAAGCGCATGAAGCACCGGGGGGTGATCTGCGACAAGTGCGGCGTGGAAGTGACCCAGGCCAAAGTGCGCCGCGAGCGGTTGGGCCACATAGACCTCGCCAGCCCGTGTTCGCACGTCTGGTTCTTCAAGGGACTGCCCTCGCGCATCGGTCACCTGCTCGACATTCCTTTGCGCGAGCTTGAGAAGGTTCTCTATTTCGAGTCCTACATCGTGATCGATCCGGGCGATGCGCCCGTCAAAGAGAGAGAGCTTTTGACGGACGAGCGTTACCGCGAGCTGGTGCGCGACTTTCCAGGGCAGTTCGAGGCGAAGATGGGTGCTGAAGCGATCAAGATGCTGCTCGCGGGCGTCAACGTCGAGGAGTTGGCGACAGAGCTTCGCACGCGCATGAAGGAAGAGACTTCGCAGCAGAAGAAGCTCAAGTACTCGAAGCGCCTGAAGGTCGCAACCTCTTTCCTCAAATCCGGCAATCGCCCGGAATGGATGATTCTGGACGTGATTCCGGTCATTCCGCCCGAGCTGCGGCCCCTGGTGCCGCTGGACGGTGGGCGCTTTGCGACCTCGGACTTGAACGACCTCTATCGTCGCGTCATCAATCGCAACAATCGTTTGAAGAAGCTGATGGAGCTGCGCGCGCCCGAAGTGATCGTCCGCAACGAGAAGCGCATGCTACAGGAAGCCGTCGACGCGCTCTTCGATAACGGGCGGCGTGGGCGCGTACTGCGCGGCGTCAATAATCGCCCGTTGAAATCTCTATCCGGCACGCTCAAAGGCAAGCAGGGACGTTTCCGCCAGAACCTTCTCGGCAAGCGCGTCGATTATTCGGGCCGCTCCGTGATCGTCGTGGGCCCGGAGCTGAAGCTGCACCAGTGCGGTCTGCCCAAGAAGATGGCGCTGGAATTGTTCAAGCCCTTCATCTACAACCAGCTTGAGAAGCAGCAGCACGCGGCGACCATCAAGCAGGCGCGCGAGATGGTCGAGCGACAGGAGCCGGTGGTCTGGGACATCCTCGAAGAGGTGATCCGCGAGCATCCCGTGCTCTTGAATCGCGCCCCGACCCTGCACCGTCTCGGCATACAGGCGTTCGAGCCCGTGCTCGTCGAAGGCAAGGCGATCAAGATTCACCCGCTGGTCTGCACGGCCTTCAACGCGGACTTCGACGGCGACCAGATGGCCGTCCATATCCCGCTCTCGCCCGAAGCGCAGATCGAAGCGGCCGTTCTGATGCTGTCTTCAAACAATATCCTCTCGCCCGCGAACGGCCAGCCCATCGCCGTGCCCTCGCAGGACATCGTGCTGGGCTGTTACTACCTGACGCGCGACAAGCCGGGCGCCAAAGGCGAGGGCCGCGTCTTCGCCTCGCTCGAAGAGGTGCTGCTTGCCCTGGACGCCAAGGAAGTGACGACGCAGACGCCCATCAAGCTCAGGATCGAAGGCGACCTGCTCGACCTAACGCAGGAGCACGATACGCAGGACGTGATGCGCGCCACCGAGCAGCAGAATATTCGCCGCGTCGTCAATACCACCGTTGGCCGCGTTATCTTCAACGATCAGATTCCGGCGGGCCTGCCCTTCATCAACGGCACTATGAAGAAGAAGGGCCTGCAATCACTGGTCAACTATTGCCACATACGCCTCGGCCACGAGATGACCGTCAAGATGCTCGACGACCTCAAGCAGCTTGGCTTCCTCTACGCGACCAAGGCTGGCATCTCCATCGGCATTGACGATCTGGTGACGCCCGACGCGAAGAAGACCCTTGTGGCGAAGGCCGACGACGACGTGATTAACGTCGAACAGCAATATCTGGACGGCGTCATCACCAACGGCGAACGCTATAACAAGGTGGTCGCCATCTGGTCTGAGGTGACCGATAAGGTCGCCAAGGAGATGTTCCGCGCCATGGACAAGCGCGAGAAAGACCTCGACGAATTGAACCCGATCCTCGTCATGAGTGATTCGGGAGCGCGCGGCTCGGCGCAGCAGATTCGCCAGCTCGCCGGAATGCGCGGTCTGATGGCTAAGCCTTCGGGCGAGATCATAGAGACGCCAATCCGCGCCAACTTCCGCGAGGGGCTGAACGTGTTGCAGTACTTCATCTCGACGCACGGCGCGCGCAAGGGCCTGGCGGACACCGCCCTGAAGACCGCAGACTCCGGCTACCTGACGCGCCGTCTCGTGGACGTGGCCCAGGACGTGATTATCTCCGAGCCGGATTGCGGCACGCTCAAGGGAATCTCCGCCACGGCGATCGTCGAAGGCGGCGAAGAGATCGAATCCCTGCGCGACCGTATCGTGGGCCGCACCTCCCTGGACGACGTGATCGACCCCGTGGAGGGCCGCGTCATCGTCGAGACCAACCGTGAGATTGACGAAGACCTGGCGGCGGAGATTCAACGCTCGGGCGTCCAGCGCGTTCGCATTCGTTCTGTGCTGACGTGCGAATCGCGTCGCGGCTGCTGTGTGAAGTGCTACGGGCGCAACCTCGCGACGGGCAAACCCGTCGACATAGGCGAGGCCGTCGGCGTCATCGCCGCGCAAAGCATCGGCGAGCCCGGCACGCAGCTTACGATGCGTACGTTCCACATCGGCGGCACGGCGCGTCTTGAGGAATCCTCCAAGCACGAAGCCCGCACCGACGGAACTATTCACTACGTTGACCTGCAAACGGTCAAGAACCGCAAGGGCGAGATCATCGCCATGAACCGCAATGGCGCGCTCACCATTCACGACGAGCGTAATCGCGAGGTGGCTCGCTTCCAGATCGTCTACGGCGCGCACATACACGTCGAAGACGGCGCGCGCGTTCGTCAGGATCAGATGCTTGCGACCTGGGATCCGTACACCTTCGCCATCCTGACGGAGGTCGCCGGTCACATCAAGTTCCAGGACTTGAAAGAGGGCGTCACGGTCGACGAAGAGGTGGACGAGGTGACGGGCCAATCCCGCATGGTCGTCAAGGACTCGCCCGACGAGAAGAAGCAGCCGCGTCTGGAGATTCGCAACGCCTCTAACAAGGTGTTGAAGACCTACCAGATGCCCGTGCGTGCCAACCTGATGGTCGGAGACGGCGACACGGTGGAACCCGGCGACATTATCGCCAAGATTCCGCGCGAGACCACGAAGACCAAGGACATCACGGGCGGTCTGCCGCGCGTGGTGGAACTCTTTGAGGCGCGCAAGCCCGCCGAGACGGCCGTCATGAGTGAGATCGACGGCGCGGTTAAACTCGGGCCCATCGCCAAGGGCAAGCGCAAGCTCATCATCGTCGGCAACGACGGCGAGGAGCGCGAGTACGACATCCCTCGCGGCACGCACATCAACGTGCAGGAGGGCGACCGCGTCCGTGCCGGTGAGGCCCTGATGGATGGCCCCTTGAATCCGCACGACATCCTGCGCGTCATGGGTATGAATCGCTTGCAGGAGTACATCGTCAACGAGATTCAAGAGGTCTATCGCTTGCAGGGCGTCAACATCAACGACAAGCACATCGAGGTGATCGTCCGTCAGATGTTGCGCTGGGTCAAGATCAGGGAAGTCGGCGATACGGACTTCCTGCTGGACGAGCAGGTAGACCGTTTCCGCTTCCAGGACGAGAACGAGCGCGTGCGCGCCCTCGACGGCGAACCGGCACAGGCCGACCCGCTGCTTCTGGGCATCACGAAGGCGTCGCTCTCGACAGACTCCTTCATCTCGGCCGCCTCCTTCCAGGAGACGACGCGCGTTTTGACGGAGGCGGCCATCTCCGGGCGCGTTGATTACCTGCGCGGCCTCAAGGAGAACGTCATCATGGGCCGACTGATTCCAGCCGGAACCGGCATGGAGTTCTACCGCAACGTCCGCGTCGACCGCGACGAAACCGTAGACCAGGCGAGCCGCGACCGCGACCTCGAAGATTTCCCTGAAATCGTCGGCGGCGTAGACGTGCCCACGCCCACCACCACCCGCACAGCCGTCGCTGCCATCGGCGACGGCGACGCCACCGGAGGCGTAGACGAATAGCCCTCCGCCGCTTAGACCAAACTAGACCGTGCCGGATGTTCGTAAACATCCGGCACACGCTAAAAAGACCGGCCTGAACCTTCAAAGCTTCAGGCCGGTCTTTTCCGTCTTTTACTCTTAACGCCCGCCGCCCCTGGTTTTTCCTTTAACTCCCTGGCGATGCCCAGCTTATCGCCTCCCTCGATCGGTATCCATCGCACACACACCTAACAAAAACCATAACCGATGACGTAGCAGTGTATGTCTGCGGGCGGGTGCTGCCGCACATGTCCGCAGGAAGGACAGGAAAAGCAGCGTCCGCCCGTATGCAGCTTCACCGTGACGAGCTTCCTGTTAATCATCTGGTGAGGAATCCCTGACGCAGCGCCAGCCGCCTTGGAGGTGACGGCCCGCCTCAGAGTCTGCTATCTTTCCGGCGCGCTCTTTTAATTACCGGCAACGGCCCATGCGAAGCTCACCCTCACAATTAGACCAGAGATGAGCATCGCCGTTGAGCACAAAAGGTCAAAGCTCTCGGCGATTACAAAACGCAAGCACACATTACTCTCAACAGAGAGTAAAGGCAAGCCGAAAGATGCGTCTTTTGTCCTATCAGGAGGCAATACCTGATGGGCAACGCGCGTCCGAAGCCAAAGCGCCTTGCTGAAAAGCTCCAACAGATTCGGCTTGCGCTTGATCTGTCTCAGCCAGAAATGCTTAGACGTTTAGGGCTCGAAGACATTATCCAATATGCCAGAATTTCAGAATACGAGACGGGAATACGCGAGCCATCGCTGATGACTCTCTTGCAATACGCTCGCGTCGCAGGTGTACACATGGAAGTGCTTGTTGACGACGAGTTGGATTTGCCGGAAAGGCTGCCCGGCCCAACAAATCACGAGGAGATCAAACGTAACTTTAAGTCAAGCCGCAAAATAAAACGGTAAGCTATGAGACATAAATTTATTTGGAGCTTTTGATAACCGTGAACCTCGTGAAGATGAACATCCCATTAAAGCTTCAGAAACAATTACGAGCCAACAAAGTCATACCTTTCGTAGGTGCGGGAGTCTCCATGTCTGTCAAGGGCAGGGAGACCGGAGACAATCTTTTCCCGAGCTGGAAAGAGTTGTTAATGCGTGCGGCAGAACGTTTAGAAAGCGAGCAGAAGGCTGACTACGCTGCAATCGTGCGCTCCTTATTACGCGTGGATGAAGTAGATTATCTATATGCAGCCGGACAAGCTCGTAAAAATTTAGGCGCTGTATGGTACGAGTTATTGAAAGAAGAGTTAGACCCGCCGCGCAATCATGCCGATGATAAGAGTTTGGATTTGGCTCGTTCTGTCTGGGAGATAGGAAGCCGCTTAATTGTCACCACTAACTATGACCGAGTATTAAAGTGGGCCTGCCCACAACAAGACGATCTCACCACATGGGATATTGAATCACCGGTTGAGCAAGCGGAAATTTTCCGCGAAGGGACACGTCGCCCAACTGTATGGCATCTTCATGGACAAATTGGTAATGCCGCAAACTTGATACTAACTCGTGATGGGTATAACCTCCTTTATCCCGAAGCGAAACAGGAAGCAGTAAAACCAAAGTACGAGGCAGCTTTAACAGCTTTACGTTTCTTGCTTGCTTCTCACACATTTTTGTTTATCGGATTTAGTTTTGATGATGCCTATTTCGGCATGCAGCTAAACGGTATAAATAAAATCTTCAAAGGCGCAACTGGGCCGCATTACATATTAGCGAGAAAGGCCGACCAGGATAGAGTCAGAGCAATCGATTTGCCAGTCGAAATGATTACTTTCGATAAATTCGATGACCTTCCCAATCTTGTACGAGAGCTAGGTGGAATTGCTCAAACAGGAGAAGAGTCTAATGAAGAACTAGTAGATAGGAAGGAAGATATATTTGTAACCACTCATGCGGCTGATTACGGCCCCCACCATTCTGTTTTCTTCGTACCGTACCGCCAGAAAGGAGCACAGGTCATCGGACGTGAGGATGCACTGCAAGCGGTACGAAAACAGCTAACAGAAGGTTATAAGACATCCATCGGACAGACAGCGGCATTTCAGGGCTTGGGCGGGCTCGGTAAAACGCAACTCGCGGTTGAATATGCTTATCGTTACGCGGACGAATACCCGAATGGAGTGATCTGGCTTACCGCAGATCAGGATATTGACGCGCAATTAATCGAGTTGTCAGAGAAAGCGCGTTGGGTTGCCCCTAAATCCGAGCACAAATACAAGTTAGAGATAGCACAGAAACGACTGCGATCTTATTCCGACTGTCTGATTATTTTCGATAATTTAGAGGACAGAAGGAAGATTGATGATTATTTACCTGAGCCCCAGGCCAACCCTCACATTCTTGTTACCAGTCGCATAGAGCAGCCTGATTTCTTTCCAATCTCTATCAATCTTTTAGACGAAACTCTTTCCCAGAAGTTATTGATTCAGGAGGCGCAACGAAAGATTGAAGGAGATGCAGAAATGGCAGCAACTCTTGAGATTGCTAGGGCTCTTCAAGGATTGCCGCTTGCGTTGGAACTTGCCGGAGCCTATTTGCGCCACCGCCAGGAAGTGAGGTTTCAGCAATACCGCGACTTCTTGAATCAGAATCTTAGAGAGGCTTTGCCTGGCAATCTTAGCAGCTTTACCAAGCATGAGGCTGATCTTTACCACACGCTCAAGATTAACGAGGAGATTCTTAAAGAAAATAATAAGCTGCGTAATATTCTGGACTTACTTACCTGGAGCGGTTCTGCGCCGATGGGTAAACCACTAATGTGTGCTTTACTTGGAATTCAAAATCCGCTGGAGTTGACTAACGCTCTTGGTCTTGGGACGGCCCTAAGACTGTTGCAGAGAAGCCCTGATGCTGAGAGTTACGCTATCCACCGTTTGGTTAGTAAAGTTAGACGCGAGGAAATCCCGTTGGCGGAAAGCCTTAACTGGATAGATAGTATTTGTGAGCAGATGGGTGATTGGTTTCAAAACCAGAGAGAAGACTTCACCGCCTTACCCGCGTTTGAGGCTGAAATAGACCATCTGAAAGCTTGGCAAGATCATGCAATAACCTTCGCCCCGGAACACGCAAGCCGCTTAACATGGTTGCAGGCATATCCCCCTTATCACCGTGGGCAGTATCAAGAATCTAAAATCTGGGTTGAAAAAGCATTACATTTATTTGGTGAGATTCAGAAGAATGATCTAGCGTTAAAAGCTCATTTATTAAATGACCTAGGTTATTGCTATGGGGCTCTTGGCCATCACATGCTTAGCTTAGAATATACAGAAAAAGCTTTGGTCATAAGGTTGGAATTATATGGTGAGCAACATCCTGAGACCGCTCATTCATTCGCTAGCCTTGGCGGTGTTTACAATAATTTGGGCGATTATAATCGTGCTCTCGAATTTAAGGAGAAGGCTTTAGCGCTTCGATTGAAGTTATATGGTGAGGAACGTCCTGAGACCGCCGGTTCATTAGCCAGCCTTGGTGGTGTTTACAATAATTTGGGTGATTATAATCGTGCTCTCGAATATGCAGAAAGAGCTTTAGCGCTTCGATTGAAGTTATATGGTGAGCAACATCCTGAGACCGCTCATTCATTCGATAGCCTTGGCGGTGTTTACAACAGACTTGGTGATTATAAATCTGCTCTCGAATATGTAGAGAAGGCTTTAGCTGTGAGATTGGAATTACATGGTGAGCAACATCCTGAGACCGCTGATTCATTCGATAGCCTTGGGAGTGTTTACAACAGACTTGGCGATTATAAATCTGCTCTCGAATATGCAGAAAGAGCTTTGGCGCTTCGATTGAAGTTACTAGGTGAACAGCATCCTGCTACTGCTAGTTCATTTGATAATATTGGAAGCTTGTACAACAATTTAGGTAACCGTAAGCTCGAACTCGAATATAAGGAGAAGGCTCTAGCTTTATATAAGAAACTGCTTGGCGACCAACATCCTACTACTCTTAAACTTGCCGATTATTTGGCCCGCGTTTTTTGTAAATTAGGTCGGCCTCTTCAAGCGTTCAATATGTTAGATGATTTTTTGCGTAAACTGCCGCCAGATCATCCTCAGTATAGTTGGCTTGAGCAGAGGCATCTCTTTGTCAGAAATCTGTGCCCTGGTTTACGTAAATCTTCAAGTGGCAGTCGGAAGCAGCAGAAGAAGAGAAAAAAGAAAGGACGCTAGGAAGGAATATCAAATCAATTGAAGCACGCAAAATATCTTGACAGCGATTGAGCAAGGAGCATAAAGTCTCGGCGTTCTTCACAGGTGGTTTGATTCCTCGTACGTATGTTTCTGCTGGCGAGTGCCTGACACTCGTGGGCCTCACGTATTAGTATTACATGGAAGCAAGCTCATCAGAGCATCCTCTGGCTGTGAATTGTCTTGCGGTCGATATTCAATCTCAGCCATACATTTTTTAGTCAGTCATTGCCGCATCGTAGGTTATGAGCGGTGGGGAACCGTTGTGCCACGCGCTCTGGATTGTACGGGCGTTTGCGGAGATGTGAGCAGGGGCGTGTAAATTCGTCTCGCTTCGTGTTGGGAGAGTGCGGGTAACGTGTAAATCGGCTCGCGTATGGTAAGGATTTGTCGGCGGCATTAGCGAGAAGGCTTGTGGGTGGCGAAAGAAGGCTTGCGGAGCGTTAAAGTTTGCTTGAGGAGCATGAAGATTACCTGCCGGGCGTGGAAATTTATTTGCTGAGTACGAAAGTTTGCTCGCTGGGTGGTAGAGACGAAGCGCGGAGGGTAAGAGAAGACTCGCTGAAGGTGCGAGAAGAGTTGCGGAGGGTGCAAGTTTATTCGCAGGGCACAAAAGTTTGTCGGTGGAGGGTTGAAGCGTACTGATTGCGTGCGGCAGGAGATTGATGGTCGCACGTCCTCACTTATTAAGACCTAACGGAAGAGCCTGTCTTCCTTTTGACCTCAGAAAAGGAGAATCGTCATGAACGACTCACAGACTCGTGGATTCGAGATGCTGGTACGTGTACGTGATTTTGGGGGGACGCACGGGGCGTCGTTCCCGGCATCGAGTTTGGGCGGGCAGAGATTTAGCTCGCTGCAAGGTATTGTCGGGGAGTTGGAGCAGCATGGCACGGCGCAGTCGTCCGGAAGTAGCGCGGCGAAGACGAGTACGGGCGCGAAGAAGGTGGCGCGTGACGGCGTGCGGCGGCGTATGGCGGCCATCAGCGAGACTGCGCGTGCGATGGAGATAACCATGCCGGGAATCTCGGCGACCTTTCGCATTCCGAATACAAACGGCGATCAGGCGCTGCTGAACACGGCGCGCGCCTTCATTGTGGCAGCCACGCCGCTTGAGAGCGAATTTATACAGCGTGAGATGCCCGAAGACTTTATAGAAGACCTGAACGACGCCATTGAGACCTTCCAGAGCGCCTGTAATAGTCAGAGCATGAACAGGGAAAAGCGCGTCACGGCGACGGCGGCGATTCAAACGGTGATTAATCGCGGGATGGAGATAGTGCGTGAGCTGGACGCCATCGTACGCAACAAGTTTCGCGGCGACGAGCCCACGCTGGCTGCGTGGGAGAGCGCTCGGCACATAGAACGCCAGCCACGCCGCCACACCGAGACGAGCGAACCGGAGCCGCCAACGCCGGGCTAAATCCTGCGGATCATATCTGCCTATAGTGAGAATCAAGAGAGCGGGTCGGGCTTGTAAAGACATCCCGCTCTCTTTCATATCTTCCGAATAAATTAGACTTCAACAGTATTTCGCAGAAAGTGCGTTGCGGCATGGTTATGAATATTCCGTAGCAATCTAAAGGTTGTGTAATCACTATTGACCTAGCTGGATTTGTCAGCTTCCTAATCTGTCTTGAATGATAATCATCCACTGCGGTATATCTTCTCATTGAACCCGACCCGCGATGGCATGGCTCTCATCATGAATCGTCCCTTCTGCTAGAATGTTGATCGTTCGGCGCGGCTTGGTTACGTGGTGGGGCGATCTCGACTGCTTTGGTGAAGGCTTATGAAAAGAGTCCTCGCTTTATTTAACTCATGAACCTCAAGCGAAAGATAGCCATTATCACAGTCTTGATAGGGGGCTTGCTGCTGCTGCTCATATTAATCTGCGTGTGGGCTTACAATTCCATATTCGCTCCATATTTCAATGGGCGTGAGCTGCCTCCGGAGCTGCGCGAGGCCAGGGTGATTACGGGCGCTGATTTCCTGTCGAGATCGGAATTCTACCGCGCAAACAAAGGAGGCAGGTGGCGTGACCTGCTCGATCCGAACAAGCTCAAGAGCAGGCTTGATTCGATTGCAGATGTCAGCGTCGGCCAACTGGACGGACGGCCCGGCGTGGATATAGGTCTGGCAGGACGCTTCGGGCTGACGCTGCTCGACGGGCAGGGTAAAGTCAAAGAACGCATTACCTACCAGTTTGAGAAGGGATCAATAGCACTTGGCCCTGTAAAATTAGAGCGAGAGAAAAACTCCTTTAGTCAGTTGCGCGTGGTTGATATTGAAGGCGATGGAGTGTGTGAGATTTTAGGTTACGATGGGATTGACGGTGCGGCTATCTTCAATCATCAGGGCCGCGTCTTATTAAGTCGCGGCGCTTACGATGAGGGGAGTTCATCAATCTATGAGGTGACGGCCGGAGACCTTGACGGAGACGGCGTGTTGGAGTTCATAGCTTCGTGGGGCTACGAGCCCTGGACTGGTATGGAGCTGTTTGATCGCTTTGGGAATAGCAAATGGCGGCTCGAAGAGGAGTACAAACCGGGAGAATGCGAAGTCGTTGACGTGGACGGAGACGACAGGGCTGAGATTGTCGAAGAATCGTCCGGTAAACTTAAAATCCGTGACGCCCAGGGGAAAGTGCTCCGCGAGGTGCAGATGCCTGTTTATTTATGGCATCTCTCGCTGTGCAGCAGACCAGACGGCTCCGGCCCGCCGCAAAATCTGGCCGTCCGCGAAGGCAGCCTCTGGCTGATCGATCTCGACGGCAAAAACTTTTCGCAATTCGCCGCTCCGCTTAGCGAGATTAAACTCGAAAAGCCGCGCAGGATTATAGAGCCGGGAATCCCAGCCTCTTCGGAGGACTATAAGGAGCAGGTATTCAGAGCCGAAGGCGTGTGGGTCAGACTGAAGAAAGATCAACCGAAATATCTGGCGGTAATCGCGAGCTTTGCCGCGCTGGATCGCTCGCTGTTGTACGTCTACGATGAGCAAGGCAAGCTCGTCTATCATGAAATCCTGCCCGAAGACTGCGATGCGATTGCCAAGCTGCCATCGGAGAATGATAGCCGCGAAGATATTCTGGTCAGCGGTAAAAAGACCGTCTGGCGTTATGCGGCGCGATGACTCTGCTGCCGCGCCGCCTGAAAGATTATCCGGGTCAGTTCGGGGCGGCATAAACCCCTCGCTCCGGCGGCGCGGGCCCAACCCGACCTCTATCGTTATCTCTAACAGGACGAGTATGGAATAGATCAAAGTTGCACCCGTCAAACCCATCATTAGCCTGGACGTGCTTGAGAGTATAGATGTTCGTGTCGGCACGATAGAGTTGGTCGAGAGCGTCCCGGCGTCCGCCAGGCTGGTCAGACTGACGGTCAACTTCGGAGACCACAAGAGAAAAATTCTGGCCGGGATGAAGCAGGAGCGAGAGAATCCCAAAGAGGTTGAAGGTAAGCAGGCGCTCTTTGTTATAAACCTCGCTCCGAAAAAGATGGCGGGCGAAGTCTCCGAAGGAATGTTGTTCGATATAGGCTACGGTGATGGGATCGTGCCCCGCCTGGCCGTGCCGGAAAGAGACGTACCGGATGGAAGCAGGTTGGGCTAAAAAGTCCGGAGCGCGGGCACGTTTCCTGATAACTGCCGCCTATTGCCGAGGCTTTCAAGATCATGCCGCTGAGACCCCGTGCCCCCTCGCGCCTTTGAAGAACCGATGAGAAAAACGGTTATCGCACTGCTGATCGCCCTGATGCCGCAGACATCAATCGTCGCACAGACCCGTCCGCGCTCGCCCTCGCGGCCCATCGTCTTCACACACGTCACTGTGATCGACATGACGGGCGCCTCCGCAAGACCTGACATGACCGTGGTGATAAAGGGCAATCGCATCATCGCGATGGGCAAAACCGCGACCACCCGTTTGCCTAGGGGGTCGCGCGTGGTGGACGCGACCGGCCAGTTCATGCTCCCCGGCCTGTGGGATATGCACATGCATCTGTCAGAGGTGACTGAGCTTGCCATGCCGCTGCTCATCGCCAACGGCGTTACGGGCGTGCGCGACATGGGCGGCGACACGGATCAGCTCGCCCGGTGGCGCAGCGAGACCGCGAGCGGGAAAATGTTGGGCCCGCGCATCGTCATGGCTGGCCCTGTCGTCGATGGGCCCAGAACAGAGGAGGGGCATTATCGCCTGACGGTCACGAACGCCGCCGAAGGCAGGCAAGCGGTCAGTGCGCTGAAGCGGCGCGGCGTCGATTTCATAAAGGTCTATCACTTCCTACCGCGCGAGGCTTACTTTGCCATCGCCGACGAGGCTAAAAAGCAGGGCATGGCCTTCGCCGGGCACATCCCTAACGGGGTCAGCGCCGCCGAAGCCTCCGACGCCGGTCAGAGCAGTATCGAACATATAGTAATTCTCATTCAGGCTTATATAGCGCTCGCGGACAAACGCAATCGGACGACAAAGGAACTGACCGAGGAGGCTCTGGCCGCTTATCGCGGTGACGAAGGCAAACTCCTTTTTCAACGCTTCGTCAAAAACGGCACGTGGCACGTCCCCACGATGGTCCTCGCCCGTTCATTTCTACTGCGCGCGGAACTCGCCGCCAAACCCGATTCGCGCCGCAACTATATTGCGGGCCGGGCGAAACTGCATTGGGAGAAATTCAATCCCGTTCCACAGAACCTCTCGGCGGCAGAACTGGCCGAGCGCAGGCTGGCGTTCCAGAAAATTCTGGAAGTCGTCGGCGCGATGCATCGCGCGGGTGTGCCCATGATGGCGGGCACAGACCCGCCGACCAGGGATGTGTTTCCAGGCTTCAGCCTGCACGACGAACTCGCGTTGTTTGTGCAGGCCGGGATGACGCCCCTGGAAGCCCTGCGTACGGCGACTTACAATCCGGCGAAATATCTGGGCCTGCTCGACACGCTCGGCACGGTTGAGACGGGCAAGATCGCAGACCTCCTGCTGGTCGAAGCCGACCCGCTCGAAAACATCGGCAATACTCAACGCATCGCGGCGGTCGTCGCAAACGGCAGATACCTGCCCAGGAAGACGTTGGGGAAGATGCTGAACGAGGTCGAAGCCGCCGCCAATAAGAAATGAGATCGGAACTAATCGAATCTACGTCTGAGGGGCGACCTTTATAATACAGATGAGGGGGCCTTTATAATGAAGACGGTTTGATCGCCCGGCTCGTTTGCCCTCAATGATGAGAGGCCGGGACGTGCAGGCTTGCCGCAACACTCGCGGATAGAGATTTGAATGACAGCGATTAAGAGTTACGACGTGGCAGTGGTCGGCGCTGGGGTCTTCGGCGCGTGGACTGCTCACCATTTGCAGCGGTCGGGCAGGAGCGTGGCCTTGCTGGACGCTTACGGGGCGGCGAATAGCCGCGCCAGTTCCGGCGCAGAGTCGCGCGTCATTCGCATGGGCTACGGCTCGGACGAGATATATACGCGCTGGGCCATGCGGTCGCTCGAACTCTGGCAGGAGTTCTTCGCACGCACGGGCGAAGACCTCTTTCGTCGCACAGGCGTCCTCTGGATGGCGCGTGACGATGATCCTTACACGGTCGAAACTTTGGCGACGCTCAATAGAGCGGGCGTTCCGGCTGAAAGGCTCGGGCGTGCGGAGCTTGAAGAGAGATACCCGCAGATTGATTTCGGGCCGCTGACGTGGGCCATCTTCGAGCCGCAGAGCGGAGCGCTCATGGCGCGCAGGGCAGTCCGGGCCGTCGTGCGCGAAACACTGAGGCGCGGCGCGACCTACTTGAATGATTCGGTCACGACGCCTTTGCTAATGAAAGAGCGGGCGCGCCTTGACTCGATTGAGACCTCAAGCGGAAGCCGTATCTTCGCGCAGAGCTTCGTCTTCGCCTGCGGCCCGTGGCTGCCCAAAGTCTTCCCGGAAATTCTTCGTGACCTGATTCACGTAACGCGGCAGGAGGTCTTTTTCTTCGGCGCGCCCGTCGGCGACCTTCGTTTCGCTCCGCCGCTGATGCCGGTCTGGATTGATTTTCACGATCTGGTCTACGCCATTCCAGACCTTGAAGGGCGCGGCTTCAAGATGGCGATTGATAGACACGGCCCACCCTGCGACGCCGACAGCATGAACCGTCTCGCTTCAATGGAAGGGCTTGAGGAGGCGCGCGGCTATCTGGCCCGGCGCGTGCCCGCGCTAAAGGATGCGCCCGTGCTGGAAACGCGCGTCTGCCAGTACGAGAACAGCTCGAACGGCGATTTTCTGATTGATCTTCATCCGGGATTCGATAACGTCTGGCTGGTGGGCGGCGGCTCGGGCCACGGGTTCAAACATGGCCCGGCGGTCGGCGAATATGCGGCCGCCAGAGTGACGGGCGAAAGCTCGCAGCCAATCGAGCCGCGCTTTGCGCTCGCCGCCAAGCAGAGCGTGCAGAAGCGCGCCGTCTTCTAAGCCTGACACCGAAGCGAATTACAGGATTTAAGCTCGGTCAGGCTCTACGGCCCGCGCGACCATGTAAACAAGCGAACGACTGGCGCTGCCTTGAAGACGCCTGGCCCAGGAGGTACGAAGACGGGGCCAGGCGGATGGAGACAGCATGCCTCTCTCAAAAATCTCGAATCCTTCAGCCCTGTATCCTGGAAGAAGAACGGAATCCACATAGCCGGTTGAGAGAGACGGCAGGCCCAGCCGCTCTATTTCGGAGCGGTCTCGCTCGGTATCGACTCCGATGATTACTTCAAGCAGAGCCCCGTCCGAACAGATGCGTCGCAGGTTACGCAGCACCGCTCTATCGGCTGTCGCCATCGCGCCGAGCAGGCTGCCCCAGGGAAAGTGAACGTGAACTTCGTCGGCTAAGGCGTTCAGCTCGGGCGGGAGGTCTTCGACCGCCGCCTGTATGAAGAGGACATTCGAGAGGCCGCCCTTCGACGGTTTCCTATGAATCTTCTCGGATATTTTCTCCAACGGGCGAGGGTTCGCGTCTATCCCGATGTAGAACTTCCTCGGGTTCTCGCGCGCGCACTGGTATACAAAGAGACCGTCTCCCGTCCCTATGTCTATCACCACTCCCTCGCCTGTAGGGAGCGATAAGCTTTCGGAAGCTATGTTCGTCGAGTTATCAGGTGGTTCGACCACGAATAAACTTTAACATGCGGCACATCCTTTCTACGCGGCCAATATAGAGATTCTCTCGTCAGGAACGCAATCATTTGACGGCACGAATGGTCGGCGCGTCTGACGCGCGCGCTTCGGAATCTCACCTCTGATGCTGCCACACGAAGAGCGGTCGAACTGTTGCTCGACCGGAAGGCACATCGTTTGAGCCGAAGGGGCGTTCAACGAACGACGCGCAGGTCGCGCTCGCTGACGATTCTCCACTGTCCGCCCGTGCGCTGCCAGCGCAGCTCCTGTAGGACTTCGCCGCGACGGTCTTCACCGCCGCCCGCTATCGCATACTGCTTGCGAAAGCGCATGATGGCCGTGCGACCGTCCGGGCTCAGGCGAATGTCCGGGGCCCCGGCGCGTATGTCAATCGAGCTTGCCCGCTCGAAGACGCGCGCCTTATCGGCGCGCACGTCCGCCCGCGAAGCATTGCGCCGACGATAGAAAGCGTTGACGACCGGATTATAAAAGCTCATCTGCCTGTCTATGTCGCGCGAGTTGGTCGCCGCCACCCAGTCTTCGAGCGCGCCGCGCAGCGTCGCCTCCAACTCCTTCGGCGCGGCGACCTCCCCCTCCTCCGCACCGTTCTCGCCCCGCTCGGCCTCGTCGCTCGCCGCCGGGAGGGTTCCATCCTCCCGCTGTCGATCATCCTGAGAGGGGGTCTGTCCGGAAGCCGAAGTGCCGCCGGGGCCGGTCGCGGGGTCTGCTGCTGCGCGCGTCGTCTCCGCCGGGGCCGGGCTTGAGGCCGCGCGCTTCGCCGCATCGTTCTTCAGGTAGATCATGGGCAGGATGCCGCCTATGATGCCGCCCGCCAGACCGGCCACGATGGCGATGGCGAGCAGCAGCGAAGGGGGCCAGGAGGAGGAGGAGCGCTCCGGTTTGAGCCGAGAAAGCGGGACGGCGGGGCGCGCCTGCTCTATGGCCGCCGCATCGAAATGAGGCGTCGCGACCGTTTTCTCGGGATCGGTGGGAGATGTCCTTTCAGAGCGATTTACTGAGGTGTTCTGGCCTTTCTCGTCCATCTGTTCTGATACTGGCCTCCCCGGCTGATCGTAACCAAGACAGAAATACGCCGCCGAAATTAAACAAAGCAAACAGGATTCCAAACCCCCCTGGCTTGTTGACTCGCGCCCGGAATTAAAGTAGATACTTCCCTACACGATCACTTACAAAGAGACGTTTGACGCCTTTATGAGATTGCTCGTCACAGCACTTGCGTTGATCTCTGGCATCTGCTGCCTGGCCGGTTGCCGCTCGACCGGCAACAGCGCGGAGACGAACGTCAACGCCGCCAGCGCCGCCGCCTCGACGACTCAAACGACGACCACCGTCGCAGAGGCGGTCGCCCCACCGCTCACCACCGAACAGAACGAAGCGCGCGCCCTGCTCGAACAGGGCAAGGAGCTATTCCGGCAGGATAAGGACAGGGAGGCCGCAGAGACTTTTCAGAAGGCGCTCGGCCTCGACCCGGATTTCGGCGAAGCGCACCTGCGCCTCGGCCTCGCCTACGCCGCCCAGGGCCAGAAAAAAGAGGCCGAAGACGAATATACAAAGGCCGTCGAGGCTTATAAAAAGTACGTTCACACGAACCCGAAAGACGCTGCCGCCCTCTATTATATGGGCCTCGCCTATAGCAAGCTCGGCAAACATGATGAGGCCGTCAAGGCGTACAAGCAGGCGGTCAAGCTCGAACCCGAGGACGCGGACATGTATTACGAGCTGGGGCTGTCGCTCAGCCGTCTGGCGCAGTACCAGGAGGCGGTCACAGCGCTTCAGAAGACCATTGATTTAGACCCGGACAATTACAGGGCCGTCGAGGCTCTGGACAAGGCCAAAGAGGGCGCGGAACGAATCAAGGTCTTGCAGAAGCGGCAGGAAGAGCTGTTGAAAAAGCAGGAGGCGGCCAAACGTGCCAACGCCAATGGCTTGAACGCCAACACGGGCGCAAAACCCGCCCCGACCGCGACGCCCTGACCCAGATGATGGACGAGACAGCCTGGCCCCGGCGCTTGACAGATACGGCTTTGATCTTTATAGTTTCTCGTTTCGGACTACACGGTCTGAGCTTAATGTGCAACGCTTGTGTTGGTTCTGTCGGTGTGGAGGCGTTGCCCGGCTGCATTATGTGAGCTTTATGGCAGCCGCTTGACAATTATTGTGGCGTAAATGCTCGCGCCGCGTCCCCTCGACTTTAAAAAAGAGGGCCGCCCCAGCGATTGAGCGCGCGTGTTGCGGAGCCCGTCACGTACGGGTTTCTCGCTCGTCCATTTAGAAGATGCGACGCCACAGAAAAGCTTCGGCTCAAGGGAAGCCATTATCCACACCCGCCGGATAAAAAGCGCGCGTCAGAACATCCCTGGATTACACAAATTTTAAGCACAGGGCAGCCGCCTGCGCTGACTGCCGGACAAGTTCCGGAAAGAGGCAGGTCAAGCCTTTTTGCGTGCTCTTTTGAGGGAGTTTGCCGAAAGCCCTGAACGGAGGGCTCATCCGAAGAGGATTTAAAGAACGTGCCAACAATTAATCAGCTTGTCCGCAAAGGCCGTCAGGCGGTGAAGTACAAGACGGCGAGCCCGGCGCTTCAGGAATCGCCGCAACGGCGCGGCGTCTGCACGCGCGTTTACACACAGACGCCCAAGAAACCGAACTCCGCCCTGCGAAAGGTCGCGCGCGTGCGCCTGACCAACGGCATAGAGGTGACGACCTACATTCCGGGCGTCGGCCATAACCTGCAAGAGCACTCGATTGTGCTCATACGCGGCGGCCGTGTGAAGGACTTGCCCGGTGTGCGTTACCACGTCATTCGCGGCACGCTCGATAGCGTGGGCGTCGCCGACCGCAAGCAGGGACGCTCCAAATACGGCGCGAAACGGCCCAAGGCGGGCGCCGCCGGTGCTGCCAAAGGCGGAAAGAAATAACAATAGGGGCCGGGCGACGGGGGTCAGGGGCCTGTGAAAGGCTTTTTGACCGACCCCCGGCCCCCGAACCCCCGAACCCTGAGTAAAGATATGCCAAGACGAAGAGTTGCCGAAAGACGCGAAGTGCTGCCCGACCCGGTCTATAACAATGCGCTGGTGACGAAGTTCATCAACGGCGTGATGTGGGGCGGCAAGAAATCGACCGCCGAGAGAATCTTCTACAACGCCCTGGAAAGAGTGGGCGAGAAGACGGGCGAAGAACCGCTCAAGGTTTTCAAGCGGGCCATTGATAATGTGCGGCCCACCGTCGAGGTCAAGTCGCGCCGCGTCGGTGGTTCGACCTACCAGGTGCCCATAGAGGTGCACCAGGAGCGGCGCGGGGCGCTGGCGATTCGCTGGATAGTGCAGTACGCGCGCGGGCGTGGCGAAAAGACTATGACTGACCGCCTCGCCGCCGAACTGCTCGACGCGGCGAGCAATCGCGGCAACGCGGTCAAAAAGAAAGAGGATACACACCGCATGGCGGAGGCCAACAAGGCTTTCGCGCATTACAAGTGGTAAGAAAAGCAGAGGGGCCGGGGGTCAGGGGCCTGTGAAAGGCTTTGACCGAACCCCGACACCCGACACCTAAAGATCATGGCTAAGCACGATTTAAAGAAGTTTCGCAACATCGGCATCATGGCCCACATCGACGCCGGTAAGACGACGACCACCGAGCGTGTCCTTTATTACACGGGCGTCTCGCACAAGATAGGCGAGGTGCATGAGGGGACGGCGACGATGGACTGGATGGAGCAGGAGCAGGAGCGCGGCATCACTATCACCTCGGCTGCGACGACCTGTTTCTGGAAGCGCGAGGGCACGGAGTATCGCATCAACATCATAGATACGCCGGGCCACGTCGACTTCACCATGGAGGTCGAACGCTCTTTGCGCGTGCTGGATGGCGCGGTCGCCGTCTTTGACGGGGTGGCGGGCGTCGAGCCGCAAAGTGAAACGGTCTGGCGTCAGGCCGACAAGTACGGCGTGCCGCGCATCTGCTTTATCAATAAGCTGGATCGCGCGGGCGCGAGCTTCCAACGCTCATTCGATTCCATCGTGACGCGTCTCGGTGCGAATCCGGTCGCGCTCCAAATCCCCATCGGCCTCGAAGACCAGTTCAAGGGCGTCATTGATCTGATCGTGATGAAGGCGCTCGTTTGGAAGGACGAGACGAAGGGTGCGGAGTACGAGATCACGGACATTCCGGCCGAGCTTGTTGAAGAGGCCGAGGCCGCTCGCCACAGACTGCTCGAAGCCGCCGCCGAAGTTGACGACGATTTGATGAACAAGTACCTGGAGAACGAGGGGCAGAATTTCACGGACGCGGAGATTCGCGCGGCGCTTCGCAAGGGCACTATCGAGTTAAAACTCGTTCCCGTGGTCACCGGCTCGGCCTTCAAGAACAAGGGCGTGCAGACGCTTCTCGATGCGGTCGTGGATTATCTGCCGAGCCCGCTCGACATTGCGGCCATCGAGGGCATCAACCCGAAGACGGGCGATACCGAGACCCGCCCTGCTGATGCGAGCGCGCCTTTCTCCGGCCTCGTCTTCAAGATCATGGCCGACAAACATCTGGGCCAACTCTCTTTCGTACGCATCTATTCGGGCACGATCAAGGCCGGTTCCTACGCTTACAACCCCGTCAAGGACTCGCGCGAGCGCGTGGGCCGCCTGATGCGTATGCACGCCAATAAGCGCGAGGACATTGAAGAAGCCAGCGCGGGCGAGATCATAGCCATCGGCGGCATGCGGCAGGTCACGACCGGCGACACCATCTGCGACGAGAATAAACCCATCGTTTTGGAAGCGATGGAGTTTCCGGCGCCCGTCATACGCGTGGCGGTCGAACCCAAGACGCGCGCCGATCAGGACAAGCTTGGAGTCGCGCTTTCGCGTCTCGCGCAGGAAGACCCCTCGTTCAACGTCTCGACCGATCACGAGACGGGCCAGACGATCATCGCCGGTATGGGCGAGCTTCATCTTGAGATCATCGTCGATCGCATGAAGCGCGAGTTCGGCGTCGAAGCCAACGTCGGCAAGCCGCAGGTCGCCTATCGCGAGACGATCACGCAGCCAGCGTCGGGCAAAGAGGTCTTCAAGAAACAGACGGGCGGACGCGGCCAGTACGGCCACGTCGAATTGGAGATCGAGCCCGCGCCCGGCGAAGGGTTCGTCTTCGAGAACGAGATTACGGGCGGCGCGATTCCCAAAGAGTTCATCAAGCCGACCGAGCAGGGTATCAAGGACGCGCTTGAGCGCGGCTACCTCGCGGGCTACGAGCTGGTGGACATCAAGGTGCGCCTCGTCTTCGGCTCTTACCACGAGGTCGATTCCGACGAGCGTTCCTTCCACATCGCGGGCAGCCTCGCTTTTCAGGACGCGGTCAGAAAGGCCAAGCCCGTGCTGCTTGAGCCGATCATGCGCGTCGAGGTTGTTACTCCCGAAGAGTATATGGGCGCGGTCAACGGCGACCTCAATCGCAGACGTGGTCAGATAGAGAAGATGGAGCCTCGCACGGGCGGCGTGCAGGTCATTACAGCCTTCGTGCCGCTCTCGGAGATGTTCGGTTACACGACCGACCTGCGCTCGGCGACACAGGGACGCGCCACTTCGACGATGCACTTTGAGCGCTACGATCAAGCGCCGAAGAACATCGCCGACGAGGTGATTGCCAAAGTACAGGGCGTCGCAAAATAAGGGATGAAGGATGAGGGATGAGGGATGAAGTGGGTTGAGTAGGTTGATTCGGGCCAGAGCCCGGAAGCAATCATTTCATCCCTCATCCCTGCGGCCCTCATCCCTTATATATAAGGAGCGAGAGATCAAGATATGAGCAAGGAAAAGTTTGACAGAAGCAAGCCACACGTGAACATCGGAACCATCGGCCACGTCGATCACGGCAAAACCACCCTGACCGCTGCCATCACCAAAGTGCTTGCCAAACATAACCCCAAGATCACGGTGCGTGCCTTCGATTCCATCGATAACGCT
>DASZEN010000027.1:0-37627 GCA_035940775.1 Pyrinomonadaceae bacterium
CTTGCCGTCTCTGAAGCGGTCGAGCACATCGAGGTCGGCGGCTATCTCTTGCAGCCGGTCGATGTGATGAAAGGGCGCGACCACGAAGCTGCGGCTTTCCTCCGCTCCTTCCTGTAATAACTCCTGCCTGTTGTATTCGGAATCGGCAAGGTATAGATCGCACCCGGCGCGAACGATCTCCCGAAGCTGTTTTCGTCCGTCCCGGCACTTATCCACGTGCCACGGGCTAACGCCCTCGAAAAATTCCGGAGGGGTGACGTTATGATACTTGATGACGGTTCTGCACTTCACCTCGCGCAGCAATTCCAGGCCGGGATCCCAGCCAATCGAGTAGTGATAGATGAGAGCGTCTTCATCGCCCCTTAGAAAATCTTTAAGCTCGTCGGCGGGCCAGACTTTCGGCTCCTCGAAATCCTGCCCTCCGGCATAGAGGCGCGCATCGTACCCGCGGCTGCGAAGCGCGCTCCACATTCCGAGCACGTCGTTGCTCACGGCATCTCCGGTCGTGAGGTGAGAAGTTAAAACGGCGATTCGAGTCATTGATTAATCAAAGGCGCGCCCCTCGGGGCTTAGGAACGGCTCGACAGAAGCAAAGCGGGCCATCCGGAGCAGCCGATACTCAAATTCATAAGCGACAGCTCTCTTCACAATCACACGACGCGCTCATGTGGATTCTTTCCAGCCGATCACGGCGAAGTCGCGCGGGCTGAAGAACCAGCTATGCAGCATTTGAGAGCCCTGATCCCGGGCCGTAAAGGGACTGCCCTCGACCGGATGAAGGTAGCTCAGACGAACGCGCGCAAACCCTCTATCGCTCAGGATGAACTGGATGGTTTCAGGAAACAGCGGGCGGCGGTGCGTCGGGTCGGAGTAGAAATTGCACGCGCCGACGACCAGATTCTTCGGGTTCGGCGTCTCGAACATAACGAGCCCGCCGGGCCTGAGCACCCTGAGCGCTTCGTCCAGCAACTCTATGAGCGCATCGAAATCGAGGTGCTCGATCAGGTGAAAAGCGCTGATCGCCTGAAGACTGTCGGAGGGCAGCCCGCGCAGGTGAGCGATGGCGTCCGCCTCTATGACCTCAAGCCCGCGCGCGCGGCAACGCTCGGCCATAACGCTGTTAGCTTCTACGCCGCGACCGCTTATGCCCTCTTCCCTCAATAGCTCCAACCACTCGCCGCGCCCGCAGCCGATGTCCAGCACCTCCGTCTTTATGCCCGACTCTTCGAGCAAAGGCAGATAGAACCCGAGCCCCTGCCTGACCTCCTCGGCAGTGCCGCGAAAACAATCTTCAAATGAGGCGTAGAGCTTATCCATAGAGGGACGCTCCGTGCCCTTTGAAGGCGATTGCGGCGATTGAGGTAAGGGCGGCCCGTCGGCGGGCGCGGTTTGAACCGGCGCGAGAGCCGGAGCGGGGCCCGCGTCTTTCATCCGTTTCTGGTCTTCTATGATTTCCCGCTGCTCTCGGAAAAGCGCCGCAACCTGCTCGTGTTGGAGGCGTGCCAGCTCCTTCTGCCTTCCCGAAAGCTCGTTGAGGCCGAGCGAAAAAGAGTCCGCGAGTCGAAGATGCGCCTGGTTCACCCGCTCCATGTGCTCCTGCGTATTTTGATTAACCCGACGGATGTAATCCTGCATCTCCTCGTTCATTCGATTGAGGCGCTCAAGCAGCTCGCGGCCAATATTTATTTGATCCGCCAGTTGTTGATTAGCGCCATTGATATAGCCGACGATCCTCTCCTGCTGGGCTATCAGGTGGTTCTCCATCTGTCTCTGGCTGCGAAGCATGACGGGCAGACGGGCCAACCCGACCGTCAATTCCAACAGATAGCCAATCAGGGGCAGGCGATACGCGCGCCTGATTATGGAAGGCAGCGCGAGCCCCGCGACGTGCACCTTCTTCGAGCGGCCTTCGGGTGAAAAACGCAGGCTCGCCAGAATGTCTATCTTATTCAGGCGACCGCTGCGTAGCTCGTCCAGGTATTTCCTGAACCCTGTCTCGTCCGGCTCGCGCTTGAGCAACGCACGATAGGCATTCCAGACGAAGGCCGCGTCGTGAAACAGCAACAGCTCGGTCATCTCGTAACGGTCGTCGTCGCGCGGGGTGAACTCCGGTTGCAGAGTAAAGCGAGAAATCGCTGCGCGTCCGCTTTGTATCTCGCCCGATGATGCTGGAAAGCCATCGACCGGGAAATAATCCAGGGCGGAGTCGTCGAGCGAAAAGCCGTCTATCGATAGCTCATCCGTCGATAAGAGACGGTGCAGCTCCGCCGAGGCGTTGATGAAAGAGACCGTTCCTTCGGCCTCGCGCCGCGCTACGGCCTCGCGGATTCTGCTCTTCAGCTCTTCGACATTGATTTCGGCGTCGCTGATTTCGGCCATAGCACTCTGCACGGATGAAGCTCTCCGTCTGTCTCTTTCTCTCACTTTACGCGCCCGCTTTTTTTTGAGGGCCGGAATGCTCTCTGGCGCCGCGATTGATTGTGATTGACGATAAGCTTTTGAGCGAAATCAAAACCCTAATGGCTTCCGGCAGTCCAAGTCAAACCCGATGTGTGTACATGCGCTCACGTGCGCCTGTGCTCGCGCGCGCGCGGCTTTACCCGTGGCTCGCGGCGATGCTTTCGGCGCTCGCCGCCTCGGCGCGGGGTGAGAGCCGCCGCGTCGTGACACTGGCGTTGAGGTTGGCGACGCCTTCGATCACCACTGGGCTCATCACGCGAAAGAACGAGACGCCGTCAATCCAGTCGAAGCTGATTCCGTCGAGGCTGTGCGCCGCGACCGTCAGGGAAAACGTCTCGCTCGCCAGCCAGCAGTTGAAGGAGAAGGTCGCTTCGATGATCTCTCCGCGCCGGACATGGCCGAACGTCGCCTGCTGAATCTCCGTATTGGTTCCATAAATGTGTATTCCGTGGCGGTCGCGTATCAGAATGCCGAGGACGGGCTCCTCCACGTCCCTGTTAAAGCGCACACGCAGGCGCACCATCACGGGCTCACCCGTTTCGATCAACTGCACGGGCCTGCGATTGGCGTCGAGCAGATCGACGCTCAAGACCTCTGCGCTGCCGTCGCCATGACGAAAGGAGCAGGTGAGCGGGGCGCGAGCCTCGTCCGTCGAGGTCAGGAGGAAACGGTCGTCCTCCGTCTCGTCCGGCGTTTCGTTCTCTTCATAAGCCTGCGTGCGCGACATAATCAACTTCTGGTAACGGTTGAGCACGTCCGACGGTTTGCCGTCCGCTTCGACGCGCCCCGCGTTCAGCAGAATGGCGCGCAGGCAGAGCGCGCGAATGGCCGCCGGGTCGTGCGAGACGAAGAGGATGGTTGCGCCCCGCTCCTGCATCTCCCTGATGCGCCGCAGACAGCGATGCTGGAAGACGGCATCGCCGACGGCCAGCGCCTCATCGACGACCAGTATTTGCGGGTCGGCGCTGACGGCGATGGCGAAGGCGAGGCGCACGTACATCCCCGAAGAATAGGTCTTGACGGGCTGGTAAACGAAATCGCCGATCTCTGCAAAGCGCGTGATGTCGGCGAGGCGCGCCTCCGTCTCGCGCCGCCCGAAACCCATCAGCGCGGCATTCATAAAAATGTTCTCGATGCCCGTGAACTCAGGATTAAAACCCGCGCCAAGCTCCAACAGGGCGGCGATGCGCCCCTCATGCCAGACGTTGCCGTGCGTCGGTTCGAGCGTGCCCGTGATGATCTGAAGGAGTGTGGATTTGCCGCTGCCGTTCGGGCCGATGATCCCTACGGTTGTGCCCGAATCGACATCGAACGAGACATCATTGAGCGCCCAGAATTCGCGGTGGGCCTTCCAGCGTCCGCGCGTCAGAGACTCTTTCAGGCGGTCGCCCGGTCGCTCGTAGATGCGATATTGTTTGGACACGCCTTCGACGCGCAACACCTTACTCATGCATTAAACCCTAACCCAGACGAGCGGCGAGTGACAAGTGACAGGTAAGCCTCCAAAGCCCTATTGAGATTCGACGGCTTGTCACTCGCCGCCGATGCTCTACAATGCTTTCTGTATGATCTCGTCTCAGGCAGCGCGGCGCGCGGTGTGGCGACCACTTTGGGAGCTGCCGCGACGCCTTGATCTGATTCTGTCGCTCACGAAGCGCGAGCTGGCGGCGCGCTACAGGGGCTCCGTGCTCGGAATCATCTGGGCGATTGTGACGCCGGTCGTCATGATCGCCATTTATACGTTCATTTTCGCGGGCATATTCGGCGCACGGTTCGGCGCGCGCGGCTCGTCCTGGGATTTCGCGCTCTATCTCTTCTGCGGGCTGCTGCCCTGGACGGCCTTTCAGGAGGCCGTGCAGCATTCGTCGCAAACCATCCTGGGCCACGCCAATCTGGTCAAGCGCGTCGTCTTTCCGCTTGAGATACTGCCGGTCGCGCAGGCCCTGACGGCCGTCGCCAATCAGATGTTCGGCACGCTCGCGCTCCTGGTTGCCGCGCTGATAATTCGCCATGAGCTGCACGTGACGTTGCTCTGGCTGCCCGTGCTGCTAGTGCCGCAACTGGTCGCCGCGCTCGGCGTCTCGTGGCTGGTCGCATCGCTCGGCGTCTTTCTGCGAGACATAGTACAGGGCATCGCGCTTCTTTTGACGGCCTGGTTATTTCTGACGCCGATCATCTATCCGGAATCGGTCGTCCCCGAACGCTTTCGCCCCGTCATCAAGGCCAATCCGTTCACGCATCTCGTACGCAGCTATCGCAACATACTGCTCGAAGGCACTATGCCAGACTGGCGCGGGCTCGCCTACTTCAGCGCCTTCGCCCTCGTCTGCTTCGTCTTCGGCTACTGGTGGTTCGCCAGAACGCGCAAGAATTTCGCAGATGTGATTTGAGAAAGCAGGAGTCTGAAATTCGGGACTCAGGATTCAGAATGAAGGCGATGAGGTTTTTTCTTCCGAACCCTAAGTTCTGTATTCTGACTCCTGCATTTAGTCCCTATTCCCATCAACCACCAGAAGACGAGCGCGACCTCGGCATCGCCGAAGTTGTAGTTGACGAGAGAGCTGGCGAAGAATCCGGCCAGGCTGCCGGTCGCGCCGAGCAGCAGGCCGTGGCGGTCTACGGCGTCTGCGTCTGCGTTTGCGTCCGCGCCCGCGCGCGCAGACTTTTCGGCGCTCGCGGTCGTGCGCCAGAAGGATGCCATTATCCAGAACCAGAAAAAGAGGGCTGGCAAGCCTCTATCGAAGGCCAGTTGCAGCGGCGTCGAGTGCAGGTGAATTATCTCCCTGCCGGGAAAGCCCCATTCAGTCCAGTGTCGCTTCACGGCGTCCATGCCGTGACCGAAGAACGGATGAATCGCGAGGCGCGAGAGCGCTACGCCCGCCACCCGTAAGCGCAGTTGCGCGCTCGCATCCTGAAAAGAGAGCGTGCCCTGCGCGCGTGTCCGCCAGACGGCGAGCGCGCCCGTCACGAGCAGGAGGATAAGGGCGGCGTAGATAAATATCCGTTCTCGTTTGCGCGCGGCACGCCACGCAACGACCGCCGCGCCGATGGCGCAGGCGACCAACACCGTGCGCATCGCCGTCAGCATAATGCCGAGCGCAAGCAACGCGCCTGCTCCAAGCCACAGCCACGCGCGCCAGCCGCCCCTTCTGCCGCCGCGACGCCGTAGATGCGCGAGCGCCAGCCCGAGCGACAGTTGGGCCAGTATTTGCAACGTCTCCGAAAAGGTCTCGTAATGCCTCGTCCAACCCGAAGCGCGAAAGCGGTGCGTCGGCTGTGTGCCCTCTAAACCCGATGGAGAGGAGCGCGCTTTCATTTCGTCCGTGATGAGAAGGGCGTTCGATTCGCCGTGCTCGCCCTGCTTGATAAAGCTGACGGAGAGGGGCGCGCCCGGCCCTGCCCGCCTGATCGCATCATCTATCTCCTCTATGGAGGAGACGCGCCTCTGGCCCATGCGCCAGACGGCATCGCCGACTTGCACGGGCGTCAATCGAAAGGGGCTCTCCGCCGTCATCGCTTCGATAGTGACGCCGCGCCCGCGCGCCAGCTCGACCACGCCCCAAACGACGCCCGCCACGCCCGAGGCGATCATCAGCGCGACCAGCAGCAGCGCCCTGCGCCGTTCGACCATCGCGCGCGTCAGATAGTATAGAAAGAGGACGCATACGGATTGAATCTTGGCAAGACTGATCGCTGGCTCCGCCGAGAGGAAGGCGGAAAGGAGCGTCCACGCGAGAAAGAGCCAGATGGGAAGGTCTTGGGGGGTGCGCCGCCCGAAGCCCGCATCTGCGGTCGCCAGGGTTCGCGCGAGCCAGCCCAGGGCGACAAGCGCAAGCCCTATCTCCGCGCCCGCGATGGAATGCGGGGCGAAGATCGCGTACAGGATAAACCCTAAGAGCGCGGCGCGCTCGGCCATGCGTATTACGCCCGCAAGGCGCGCGCCTTTGGGCAACCCGCTCACCTCCTCGCGTCGGCTGCTTGTGCTCTCCGAGTCCAAAATCTGAGCCCCGCGCGCTCCTTCCAGCACGTAAATCGCTTCCTCTAAACTTTAACCGAGAGACGCCGATTTAAGAATCGGCCTCGGGCCGAAGCTGTGCCCGAAACCCACCGGCGCGCCGCCCCCGGAGCACGGCCTACCTGCGTTAAATCGCCTTGAGCCATATCGTTGACACTCGCCGTTTACGCATGTTAGCGTTAAGGTTTGTGGCCCTTACATCGGGCCTCAAGAGGATTTGGAGGGCTGTTTCTTCCGAGGGAGGCGAAATGTAAAGCTCGCTCCCGAAAAGCCCACCCACCGCCGCGCACCGTCGCGACCCCCTTTTTTGACGACACCGACGATTCCTGATGGGATTTGATAAAGCAAAGGTCTTACGTGCGGCTGAGAAATACCTTGCTCAGGGCAAGATTCCAGCGGCCATTGCAGAGTATCGTCAGATCGTAGAGAACGATGCGGACGACTTTATGGCGCTCAATGTTTTGGGCGACCTCTATGCCCGCGCGGACAAAAAACGCGAGGCCGTCGCCTGCTTCACACGCATCGCCGAGCATTATCGCGAACAGGGTTTTACGCTCAAGGCCGTTGCGATGTACAAAAAGGTCGAGCGCCTGCAACCCGGCTCGGCCGACATCGCGAGCCAATTGGCGGCGCTCTACGAATCACAGGGGCTGCTCGTCGAAGCCCGCGCGCAGTACATGACGGTTGCCGACGTTCTTTCGCGCGCCGGGCAAACGCATAAGGCGCTCGAAGTTCTACGGCGCGTCGCCGACCTCGATCCCGAGAACATAGATATACGCCGCCGTCTCGCCGAGGGCTACGCGCGCGAGAACCTCCATACGGACGCCGCCCTGGCCTACACAAAGGTCGGAGACCTGTTGTTGGCGCGCGGCCAGTATGAAAACGCTCTCGGCCCATACTCGCTGGTTCTCAATCTCTTCCCACTGGATCACGCGGCCTTGAGCGGCACGCTCGAAGCCCATATCGCTTTGGGAACGCCGCAGGAGGCCGCCGAGCAGCTTGAGCGCGCCGTGGCCGAGCAGCCGGATGATGCCGAACTGCTGTCGATGCTGGCGCGCGCCCACGTCGAATCCGGAGACGTAGCAGCCGCAGAGCGCTCGACGGCCGCCCTCGTTCAACGCGACAAGGCGAATCACCCGCGCTTCGTTGACGTGGCCCGCCTCTATCTGAAAGAGGGTGACGCGGATGCTGCCGTCAGGGTCATCGGCGGCATCGCGCAGCCAATGCTCGCCGGGCGCGAAGAAGATCAGGTGATAGACCTTCTGCGCGAGGTGCTGGCGCGCGAACCGCAACACATCAAGGCCCTGCGCCTGCTCGGTCACGTCCATCGCTGGCAGCGCGACGAGGAGCGGCTGCGCGTCGTGCTGGAACGTCTCGCGGAAGCGGCCCGGAACGCCGCGCTGGTTGACGAGGAGCGAAACGCCGTGGCCCAGCTCGCACGCCTCGTGCCCGACAATCAGTATTATTACGACCGCCTGCACGAGCTTGGAGATGCACCCGTCGAAGCCCTGTATTCGGACGAGTCGATCTTCGATTCTTCCGAACCGGATGTTCCGTCCTTCGAGAGCTTCGCATCCTTCAACGAGCCGACTTCAGCATCGCAGGGCGATACCGCCGATGCGCAGACCGCCGAATTCTCGGAGTTCGAGTGGAACTCAACCGCTTCGGAGCCGACCGTAGAAGAGGCCGGGCCATCGCCGCCGCCGCCGCCAGCCCAGGACCCGGCCGCCTCTTTCGCCGATCTGAATGCGGAATGGGGCGACATGGACATCTCTGCTCCGGCGGTCAGTTCCGAACAGGCGACGCAAACTCCTGTCACCAATTTTCAGGAGATAGATTTCGACAGCGTGACGATGGACGCGCCTTCGGCTGGCGGCAAGAGCGGCGGCGCTGTCGCATCCGAACAGAGCGCCGCCGCCACCACGGCGACTGACCCGCGCCGCGAGGCGTTATTATTGCAGGAGCTTGAGAGCGTCGATTTCTATCTCACCCAGGGATATGCTGATATCGCGCAGGAGACGCTGACCATGCTGGAACGCCAGTTTGGCGCTCATCCTGCGATTGATGCGCGCCGCGCGCAACTCTCCACGACAGCGACGCCGCCATCGAGCGGTGGCCCGCAGCCCGCCTCTACCGTCGAGGCAGACGCGGAAGCCAGCGTGGAGTTTTCAGGCTACGAGCTTTACCAGATTGAAGAGGAATTGCCGCCGACGGAAACCAACGCCGAAGCGGCCGCGCCTGCACCCGCAGCAAAGGCCGAGCAGCAGCCGAAGCAGCGCCCCGTCACAAAGAAAAAAGAGAGCGTCATTCACCCGGAGCTGGCCGATATCTTCGACGAGTTTCGCGCCGCGGTCGAGGAAGACGGGTCTGCGTCCTCGGACGACGACTATGAAACGCACTATAATCTGGGACTCGCCTATAGCGAGATGGAGATGCTGGACGAGGCGGTCGAGGAATTTCAGATCGCCGCCGGTCTGGCCGCCCCGAGCGACGGCACGCCGCGTTATCTGCAATGCTGTAATCTGCTCGGCCACTGTTTGATGAAGAAAGGGATGCCGCGCGTGGCCGCCATCTGGTTCAGGAAGGGGCTCGAAGCGCCCGGCCATACGGAGGACGAGTATCAGGCCCTACGCTATGACCTCGGCAACGCTTACGAGCAGATGGGCGAGCTGGGTCGAGCCATCGAGACCTTCACGGAGGTTTACGGCATCAACGTAGGCTACAGGGGTGTGGCGGCTAAGCTGAACGAGTTGAAGAGAATGAAGGATCAGGGTTCGGATGTCAGAGGCTAGCTTCGGCGCTCTCGCAGCAGCAGCGGCGAACATCCAATCCTTTAAGCGAGACATCTATAAAGATTATGTCATCCAGGCTGAGCGTTATCTTCTACATTATTTTATGCCTTGAAGTGGGCATCGTGCTCACGCTCCTGCCGTGGGTTCACCCGTTCGGGTTGAGCGACTGGGCCGACAACTACTTCCTGGTATACGCCGCCCATAAGACCGGATTCGCGGGCTTGCAGCATGCCGTCTCATCGGGTTGGGTGCGCGGCGCTGTGACCGGACTCGGGCTGCTCAACCTCGGGATCGCTCTCTGGGAGATCGCACACTTCCGGCAGACCGTTCACAACATGCAGGCCGAGATCAACAAGACTCCGGCGACCAGGAAAGATGCCGAACCCGAAGCTGCCGCCGCCGCCGATCATTTATCTGATAACGAGCGGCGAGACCAATCCGGCCAGTGAAGATTTCGAGCGCCTCCGAACTCTCTGCGAAGCGGCGGTCGCCGCCCGCGTCTCTCTAATACAGCTACGCGAAAAGAATCTTTCGGCGCGCTCTCTCTTTGAGCTGAGCGTCGGTCTCGCCCGTCTCACACGCGGGAGCGATACGCGCCTGCTCGTCAACGACCGCGCCGACATAGCGCGCGCGGCCGGGGCCGACGGCGTTCATCTCACTACGCGCTCTCTCGACCCCTTGATCGTGCGCCGCGCCTTCGGGGATGATTTTCTGATCGGCGTCTCGACGCACTCTCTGGCCGAGGCGCGCGCCGCTCGCGACCTCGGCGCGGCGGATTTCGCCACCTTCGGCCCGGTCTTCGATACACCCTCAAAACGCGCGTACGGCCCGCCCGTGGGCCCAGACCGATTGCGGGAAGCGGCTCGCTCGCTCGTGCCCTTTCCGCTCGTCGCGCTCGGCGGCATTACGAGGGCGAACGCTCGCGAAGCGCTGCGCGCGGGCGCATACGGAATCGCCGCCATTCGCCTGTTCGACGACGCGCACGCTCTTCAGGAGATCGTGAGCACGATTCGCAGCGGCGGCGGATACGATCAAGTAGTATCGTGACGCTTAACTTTTTCTCCCGTCTTCGGCAAGCTCTCAGGCGGTCTGCGGCGGGAGTTTCTTGTAGATCAAAACGTAGAGCCTCTTGGCCAGCTCGGGATTGAGCGTCTGTAGAACCTTATATTGTTCGAGCGCGCCCTTCTTGTCCCCGTTCCTCAGATACGCGTACCCCATATTGAAGTAAGCACCGGCATAGTCAGGCTTCAGGCGGACGGCCTCTTTGTGAGACGCGATGGCATCCTTCCAGCGGCCCAGACTGCCGTAGACGTAGCCCATATTATTGTGCGCTTCGGGCCAATCGCTTTTAAGCCGGATCGCCTGCTGAAACGAATCTACGGCCTCAGTGAATTTGCCCAACCGGCTATAGGTAATGCCGACGTTGAAATAGGCCACCGCATAATCGGGCTTGAGACGGATCGCCTGTTTGAGCGGATCGACGGCTTCACTGAAACGCCCCAGGTTATTGTAGGCCCAGCCGAGGTTGCTGTAGGCTTCGGCGTCGTCGGCCTTCAGGCTGATGGCCCGTTTCAGGGCGTCCACGGTCTCGCTCCATCGACGCAGTTTGCCCAGCGCGTAGCCCAGGTTGCTATAAGCTTCGCCGTCATCCGGTTTCAGACGGACGGCATGCCTGTAAGCGACGACCGCCTCCTCATAGCGCGCCGTCTTGCTGTAGGCCCAGCCGAGGTTGCTGTAGTCTTCCGGGTTCGGTTTGTTGCTTACCGCCTGCTTGTAGGCGTCAGCCGCCTCCGCATAGCGGTTCAATTTGCTGTAGGCGTCGCCGAGGTTACTGTGAATCTCCGTGAAGTTCGGGTTCAGGCGCGCGACCTGCTTGTAGGCTTCGACGGCTTCGTTGAAATTGCCCGCGTTGTAATGGGCGACGCCGAGATTATAATAAGCCTCCATATAGTCGGGTTTGATGCGCACCGCCTGTTTGAAGGCTTCGACGGCCTCTGCGTGTTGGCCCATGCTGGCGTATGACAGGCCGAGGTAGTTGAGCGCCTCCGTGTTCTGTGGCTCAAGACGCACCACCTGTTTGAAAGCTTCGACGGCCTCCGCATGGCGGCCCACGCGAGAGTAGTACATGCCCAAACTATTGTGAGCTTCCGGGTCGTTCGGCTTGAGCCGGGCCACCTGCTTGTAGGCTTCCACGGCCTCCGCCTCACGATTCAGATTGAGATAGGCCTCGGCCAATCCGCCGTAAGGCTCGTCCCAGTCGGGTTTGAGCCGGACGGCCTGGCGGTACGCCTCGACGGCCTCTTCATTGCTTCCCACATTCAGGTATGAATCGCCGAGGCTGTTGTAAGCCACAGCATAATCGGGCTTGAGGCGGACGGCCTGGCGGTACGCGCCTATCGCCCTGTCGTACTGACCGGCGTCGAAGAATTGATCGCCCTGATCGTTGTAAGTGGCGGCGTCCGGCGGGGTCGGCTCAGTCGGTTCGGTCGGGCGCGGTGTAGTTTCGCGCGCCACCGCAGGTCGCGGTGGCGTCTCTCTGACACGCGCCGTTTCTCTGCGCGCCGGGTCGGCCGTCTTCTTCTTAGCCGGGCGCGCGCTGGCCCTCGCCGGGCGATCAGTTTCCCTCGACGTGCGATTAGCAGCCTGCGGCTGAGCCGAGGAGTTGCCGGACGTAAGCTGCTTCTCCCTGCGAGGACGATGCTGGCGGCGGATGGGCTGCTCGCTCAGCGTACCGGCCCCGCCCACCAGATCATCCGAATCCACGCCCCTGATGTCCTGTGCGATGAGGGAGGCGCTCCCGCCCGCGAGCAGAACCAGCGACAACAAGTAAATATAGGGGCGGCGCGGCGGGCGCATGAGCATTTTGGATTTACCTCCGAACTACTTCTCAGCTTAACTCACAGAGGCGAGGATACTACATTAGAGAGCGAGCGAGCGCGCGGGCCGGGAATTGCGGCCATGTTGCCGGGGCGGCTTTCAAAGGGTCGGCCCGGAGAGCCGACAAAGCTGCGCCTCGGGGTTGCGCCGTACAAGTTTATGATGGCGATAGGATCGGGTTCTTTCGGCGGCGGCGATTTCAGTCACTGTCGCTGAATCCACGCAATGAAATGCAGGGAGCGAGTTTGATTCCCTCCCTGCACCTTCTGTTTCCTGCGATACGCGCGGGCGAAAGCCCTCGGCTCAGCGCCCTTCGTCGTTATCAACCTGTTTTCTGATAGCGGCGAGAACCTTCTTCTCCTTCTGCGAGTCGGAGAGGCCGTCGAACTCCTGCTTGTGGTGGGCGCAGCAGAAGTAGATCTTATATTTGCCGTAGGTCTCGTTGGGGGCGTTGGCGTCCGTCACCGTGTCGCCATTGATCGGGCAGACCTTGACATCCGTCAGGGTCGAGTCGTCGCCCGCCTGCGTGGCTTTCGTCAGATAAGTTGCGCTCGAAGAGGCAGCGCCGACCATGAAGGTGACAGCAATCACCAGTATTAAAACTTTCTTCATCAATCTATCCTTTCTAATGTTGCTATTGATTCGTTACGGCAGAAGGCGAGGCGTTTTCGCGTCAAACCGGGCGGCGAACCAGTAAATATCCGGCGCGAACAGGCTCGAAACCACAGGATGGGGAGGCTTTCGCCCGGAACCCCAGAGAGAGATTTTACTCTCAAACCGAAACTGACTCTATGCCGGGAGCGTACTTACTGTCAACTAAATCTTGACACGGACGCTCGACTCGTCACAAAGTATGCTGGTCAGGCGCAGGCGGCGGCGGCCGCCGCCCCGGCCCCGACAGGCTTTGGCTGCCTTGCTTATGGAAACCGGAACTACTCCCGAAGATATGGATGACCCGTCGTCTGACGCCCCGATGGAGCGCTGGATGGGCCCTTCCCTCGACGAGACGGTGCACGTCTCGCTGGCGGATCACCAGCATATCGCTTTAAGCTCAAGGGATGAGAGCCTGCTCTTTGACTTGATCGGGAGGATAGACCACAAAATTTTGCAGGGTGTGGCCGTCTACATAGAGGTACACGGCACGGCCTACAAGGTCTTATACGGGGTCTACTGGCGCAGCATCTATTCCGGGATAGCATACTGTGGACTCAAATGCGAGGCTATCGAGCGGGGGATGTGGGCCGACGGCAGGCAGGCGACAGATCAGGTTGACATACCGATCCGCCACTCGCCCGAAGGTTGGGTCGTCGAGGGGCAATCTCTGAGATACCTGCTCTATCGTGACAGCCTGAATTATGCTTTGGACTCCTGACGCGGATTTCCCCAGGACTGCTTCGCCCGGCCATTCACGACTCCTGACTTCAACACCCTCGCGGACATCTCAAAACAGCTAAAGCGGCGCTCAGGCGAAGCGGCTTCTTCGGAAGTGGTCGCTATTTTTGATTCTCCGTGGCCCTGGTCAGCGCTGGCACGGCCGCCCGTCCGAAGCGACCGATGGCCTCGGCGGCATTGAAGCGCACGCGAGCGTCGCGGTCTCTTATCAACTTGACCAGTTCGGGAACGACCCTGTCGGCATCGGCCCCGATCAGCCCGAGCGCGTACGCCGCGTTATTGCGAACCATCGCTTCCTGATCCCGCAGGAGCACGAGCAGGTGAGGAACGGCGACGCTCGCCTGCGGCCCTATGAAGCCGAGCCCGTAGGCGGCATCAAGGCGAATGAAGGCGTCCGTGTCTTTCAACAACTCGATCAGGATGGGGATGGCAGCCGGAGCACTGGCCTTATCCGCCAGCAGGGCGAAGGCCGCATCCAGGCGTGAGAAAGAGTTGAGGGCATCGGCTTCGCGCGCATTCTTTTTCTTCAGAACAGCTTCTTCCGTCACGACCTGCTCGCCGTAGAAGGCATTGAGCGCTTCGGTGCGCGCGGCCCACACATATTCATACGTCGCCTTAACATGAGCCGCTTCGTCAAAGGGCGTGACGCGGCGCATCGCTTCGAGCCGCGAAGCCTGCGCGCGCAAGGTTAGCTCCATCAGCTTGAACAGATCACGACGCTTATCATTTGCGCCGTCGCCACTACCGCCGCTGCTACTGCTGCTGCTGCTCGTGCTCGCACACAAGGCTCCGAGGGTATCTTCGATGAGGGCGTGATAGATGCCAAGCTCCGCAGCCGCCCCGGCGCATTGCCCTGAGTTCGTCAAGCGCTCGGCGTTCTCAAGGTGCTCCTCTATTAGCTCCAGGCCGAGGCGCAGGCGCGCTTTCGCATCCCTGGCCGCCGCCAGACGCGCGCGCTCCGCCTGCGGTATGTACTTCATAGGCGGCGGCGCTTCCATAACAACGTCAGGCCCCCGCTGCTGCTGCTGCTCCTCCTGCTCCTGCGCCCGGCATGGAACAGTGAGAAGCCCCGTGAACGCTCCCGCCACGAACATCATCAATATGAGGAATCCAACGCGCATCATGTCCCCTCACTCAAGCGCGGCAAGCTAGAGGAATCAACCGGCGTATTCGACTAAGAGAGCGGATCGGCAAATTGATGCGGGATAAACCCGGCGCCCGAACCATATTAAGGCTGTAGGGTGGCTATAGAGTAGATGCGTGCCTGATGTCAAGAGGAATTTACTGCCTCAGGAGGAATTTATTGCCGGGCCGCTTACGTTGAGGTTGTTTTGATGAACCCGTGGGTCGCCGGGCGCTCCGGGGCGGGCGTGGAGACTTTGCGTGCGAGGGGCGGCCATACGCATCCGGAATGTTTACGCGTAGGCTTTGCGCGCCAGGAAGAAGGTTCTGCCGACGTGGTCTGAGAGTCCAAGCTCTTTTTCAGCGTCGTAGGCGGAAATATCCTCGAAGCCAACCGATTTGAGCGCCATCCTGATCTCTTTGGCCGGGTAATACTTTTCGGAGATACTGGTGTCGGTGCGCCGCCACATCTTTCCACGCCGCTCGAACATGGTGATGTCATAGCGCCCGACGCGCTCATTCACGTCATACGCGCCGCTCAGAATGCAGACCTCGCGATCCTCTACGATGGCGAAGTACTCGGCCCAGTGTTCCAGGAATCCATTCTCCATATTCATATCGAAGAGAAAGAGGCCGCCGGGCCGGAGCGCGCGATGGACGTTACGACAGACGGAAGTCAACCCTTCGAGCGTCATGATGTGGTTGAGGCTATCGAAGGTGGAGATGATGCCGTCGTAGATGGGCATCATCTCGAAAGAGCGCGCGTCGGCGAGGATGAAACCGGACGCGGGCGCGTTGCGGCGCGCATGGCGCAACATCTCTTCAGACTCGTCCAGGCCCGTGACCACGAAACCGCGTCGGCCCAGCTCCGAGGCCGTATAGCCCGTCCCGCAGCACACGTCCAGAATACGCGCCCCCACAGGCAGAGATGGCACGAGCAGCCTGTCTATGACCGTAACGATCTGAGCCGGAACCTCGCGGCCCCAGTGCCGGTCGTAGACCCGCGCAAACAGATCGTAGGCTCTGTAAGTAACTTTCTTCGGCATGGCACTCGCTCTTTTCGCTCTCGGCGGCGGGGCGGCGGCAGTAAAGCCCTTCTCTCTTCTCGTAAAGCGCCAGCCTGACGCGTTCCCAGGCGTGCGTTGCGGGATTTTCAGGCCGCTTCAAAGGGCCTGTGACGCGCCACTTCGACGCTCAGGAAGTCGTGGGCCAACTCCGTGCGTGGAAACGTGGCGCGGGCTTCGGCCAGAAGGTCATCGGGCGTTACGGCATTGCCCGCCGCATAGCGCGGGCTCAGATGTGTTATCAACAACTGCGCGGCCCGCGCTTCGAGGGCCACACGGGCCGCCACGGAGGCCGTCGAATGCAGGCTCCGTCGCGCCAGGTCTTCATCCCTTTGGGCGTAGGTCGCTTCGTGAATCAGGACATCCGCTTCGTGTGCCAACTCGACCGCGTTTCGGCAATAGACCGTATCGGTGCAGTAGGCCATGCGCCGCCCCGGCTCGGTGGGCCCACAGAAATCGCGTCCATTGAACTCGCGCCCGTCCTCAAGCCGGACGCGCTCGCCTCGCTTGAGCCTGCCGTAGAGAGGCCCGTGCGGAATGCCGAGCCTCGCTGCCCTTTCGACATCGAACGCTCCCGTACGGTCTCGCTCGACCACTCTATAGCCGAAGGTCTCGACCCTGTGCCTGAGAGGCAGACAGCTAACCGTGAACTCGTCGTCCTCGAAGACCGTTCCCGCCTCCACCGTATGAACCTCCGTGCTGTATGAGAGATGCGTTTCGGAATGGCGAGTGATGTCGCGCACGTAATCATTGAGTCCGCGCGGGCCATAAATGTCTATACGGCTGGCGTGGCCCGCCATCCCGGCCGAAGCCAGCAGGCCGACCAGCCCAAAGAGGTGATCGCCGTGCAGGTGCGTGATGAAGATGCGCCTCAGATGGCTGATCTTCAGCTCGCTCTTGAGGATTTGATGTTGCGTGCCCTCGCCGCAATCGAAGAGCCACACCTCGGCGCGCTCGGGCAGGCGCAGGCCGACGCACGAGACGTTGCGCGAACGCGTCGGCACACCGGCGCTGGTTCCAAGAAAAGTTATCTGCACGATTTCACCCGCAATATTCGACCCGCTCCCGCGTTCTGAGCAATGGACGCGCCCGACGGCGGCCATAAAGCTTTCTGCCGCCATAGCGAGGCTCAGTGAATATACAGCCATCTCTCCCGTCTGTGTAATCCTGCCGAAGCCCCTTGCCGGGGAGGAACCTTTTTTATGTCGCCCGCGTCTAAACGCTTGAAGTATTATGACCTCCGGCTCGCGGGTTCGTCGCGCTTCTGCCGGGTAATGTCTCTTCCCGAGCGGTCGCTGATCGTCTTCAATCTCGAATGAGGAAACAAAGCCCCCATGATTCATCTCAAGCCAATCGTCAGCCTGGTGCTGGCCTACACGTTTCTCATAGCCCCTCTTTCACAGGCCCATGCGCGCGCCTTTCCCGTTCTCGCCGACGGACGGGCTGCCGCTTCAACGGGCGAGAGCGCTGAGCCCATGAGCGACGCTGATGCAGAGCCGAAGGGTTTGCGCTTTCGTTTGAGCGAGGGCAAGGAACAGCCCGCAGCGCCAGCCGACGTGCGGGTCGTGCCCGCCTCGCATCTTTCCGAGAGCGAGACGCAGAATGTTTTAAAGCGGCTGCCGCCGGTTAAAGCAGAGCCCACTGACGAACAGGACTTCGCCCTCAGAGATCGTTCGCTGCCTCCGCCCCGCACTGGCAAGACCATCAATGTAAGCTTCCCTTCACCGAAAGAAACGCCCGGACGGGATGCGAATGCAGCCAATGCGGGCCTGCTCGAAGTCCTGCGCTACAGCCCGGACGGAGAAGTGCCGCTCGCCCCGCAATTGAGCGTCACCTTTTCCCAGCCGATGGTGGCCGTGACCTCTCAGGCTGAACTCGCCGCAGCCGATGTGCCCGTCCAACTTACCCCTCAGCCCAAAGGAAGCTGGCGCTGGGTGGGCACAAAGACCCTGCTCTTCGTGCCCGAAGGGCGTTTCCCGATGGCGACCGAATATCAGGCGAGCGTCGCGGCTGGCACACGCTCGGCCACCGGCGCGGCGCTTCAGAAGGCCAGCGCCTGGAGTTTTAAGACGCCGCCGCCGACGCTCAAGGCGAAATATCCGGAGGACGGCCCGCAGCGACGAAATACTCTGATCTTCCTTGAGTTTGACCAGCGCATCGACCCGGCATCCGTCCTCGGCGCGATCAAGGTCAGCTCCGGAAGCACGAATCTGAGCGTGCGCTTAGCCTCGGCACAGGAGGTAGAGGCCGACGAAGCGGTGCGCAAGCTCGCCGCAGCCGCCGAGGAAGGACGCTGGATGGCTCTGCGCGCCGCGAGCCCGTCCGAGCGCGATGCCGATGCGCGCGGCGAAGCGCTGCTGCCCACAGACGCCGACATTAATGTAAGGATTGGGCCGGGCACGCCCTCGGCTGAAGGCCCGCGCAGGACGACACAGGCCGAGACCTTCTCGTTCCGCACTTTCGGGCCGCTTCGCGTCGTCAAGCACGAGTGCGGCTATGGCCAGCCGCGTTGCACGCCCTTCGATACGTGGTCTATCACCTTCACGAACCCGCTCGACGCGGAGGCTTTTCAAAGCTCGAACATACGGATCGAGCCGGAGGTGGCGGGCGTCAAGACGGCCGTTTACGGCAACACGCTGAACATAGAGGGATACAAGCGCGGGCGCACCATCTACAAGGTGACGCTCTCGCGATCCATACGCGACCAGTTCGGGCAGACCCTCGGCGCTGACGTTACCGTGACCTTCAACGTCGGCCCCGCTCCCCAGACGCTCGGCGCGTCCGGCGAGGGCTTCGTCACCCTGGATCCTTCCGGGCCTCCCAGGTTTTCCATCTACAGTATTAATTATGACCGCCTGAAGGTCAGCCTGTACAGCGTCGGCCCAGAGCACTGGGAGCAGTTCACTTCCTACATGCGCTATAGCCAGGGTTACGGCGACGAGGCTTCGCAGAAGCAACGCACGCCGCCCGGACGCCAGGCTTTCTCTAAGGTCATCGAGGTCAAATCGAAGCCGGATGAGCTGGTCGAAACCAGTCTTGATCTGAGCCCCGCGCTCAAAGGAGGGCTGGGGCAGGCGGTCGTCCTCGTCGAGCCGCTCGTGCAACCTAAGAACAGGTGGGAGCGCCGCAACATTCGGGCATGGGTGCAATCGACTCAAATCGGTCTCGATGCCTTTGTCGACCGCACAGACCTCGTGGGCTGGGCCAACTCGCTCAGGGACGGGCGACCGCTCGCGAATGTTCAGATGAGCGTCTGGCCTTCAAGGGAAGGGACGACGAGCGGCGCTGACGGAGTGGCGCGCATCGGGCTGCCATCAGCGCCCGCGACGGGCCTGAACCTGCTGGTCGCGCGCCTCGGCTCCGACGTGGCGATTCTTCCGGAGCACGCGCAATGGTGGGATACGACGGGCGGCTGGCACAGGAATGAGGCGACCGACGCCTTGCGCTGGTACGTCTTTGATGACCGCAAGATGTATCGTCCGGGCGAAGAGGTTCACATCAAGGGGTGGATCAGGCGCATCGGTGGCGGCAAGGAAGGCGATGTGGGCCCACTCAATGGCGCGGCGACGCGCGTCTCCTATACGCTCAAAGACTCGCAGGGGAATGAGGTCGGCAAGGGCGCAATTGCGATCAACGCGCTCGGCGGCTTTGATACCGTTCTAAAGCTGCCGGGCACTATGAATCTGGGTTACGCGTCGCTGGAGTTGCAGGCCGAGGGCGGGGCGGAAGCGGAGAGCACGAGCCAACAGTTTTCGCACAGCTTTCAGGTACAGGAGTTTCGCCGTCCCGAGTTCGAGGTCACGGCGCAGGCGTCCGAGGGCCCGCACTTCATAGGCGAGCACGCGGACGCATCCGTCACGGCGGTTTATTACGCGGGCGGTGGTCTTCCCAACACGGAAGTATCCTGGAACGTGACCTCTACGCCCACCAACTACACGCCGCCGAACAGGGGCGATTACACCTTCGGCAAATGGATTCCGTGGTGGAAAGAGGGTGGCAGCGAGGACGAAAGCCGCACGGAGAGCTTCACGGGGCGCACGGACGCCTCGGGCAGGCACCGCCTGCGTATGGATTTCGATTCGGTCAATCCGCCGCGCGCCTCAAGCGTCAAGGCCGAGGCCAGAGTCACGGACGTTAACCGTCAGGCGTGGACGGCTTCGGCCAGCCTGCTCGTACATCCGTCGCAGCTCTACGTCGGGCTCCGCAGCGACCGCACCTTCGTACAACAGGGCGAGCCCCTCATCGTGCAGTCAATCGTGACCGACATCGATGGAAAGATCATCACGGGTCGGCCAATCAAGATGCGCGCCGTGCTGCTGGATTGGACGTTTAAGGGGGGAGAGTGGCGGCAGGAGGAAGTTGGCCCACAGGATTGCACCGTCGAGTCGGAGCGTGACGCGGTCAAGTGTACGTTCGAGGCCAGGACGGGCGGCATGTATCGCGTCACGGCGCGCGTCATGGACGACCGCGAGCGCCCGAATGAGAGCGAATTGACGCTCTGGGTCGCCGGAGGAAAGACGCCGCCACGCCGCGAGGTCGAGCAGGAAACGGTCGAGATGATTCCTGATCGTAAAGAGTACAAGCCCGGCGACACGGCTGAAGTATTGGTTCAATCCCCCTTTTATCCGGCCGAGGGCGTATTGACGCTGCGCCGCTCTGGCCTGCTCAAGACCGAGCGCTTTCGCATGGATGGGCCCACCCTGACGCTCAAGGTTCCGATCGAGGAGCGCTTCATCCCGAATCTTTTCGTGCAGGTCGATCTGGTCGGCGCGGCGGCGCGCACAGATGACGCGGGCAAGGCGGACGAACGCCTTCCGAAGCGCCCGGCCTTCGCCAAGGGGGAGCTGAACCTGCCGATTCCGCCCATGCAGCGCCAGCTTACGGTACAGGCGACGCCGCGCGACAAGGCTCTGGAGCCGGGCGCGGAGACGGTCGTCAACGTCGAAGTGCGCGACGCCCAGGGCCGCGCGGTCGCGGGCAGCGAGGTCGCCGTCGTCGTCGTCGACGAATCGGTGCTGGCCTTAACGGGCTACCGTCTCGAAGACCCCATGGCGATCTTCTACGCGCATCGAAGCGCGGACGTGAGCGATTATCACCTGCGCGAGCAGGTGCTGCTCAGCAATCCTGAGATTCTGTTGCAGCAGATGCAGGGCCGTGGCGGCGCTGGCGGCGGCGCGGCCGGAGCGGTGATGGAATCCATACAGGTAAGCGGCCCCGCGCCACCCCCAAGCGCGTTGCCTGTTAACGCTCGAAAGATGAGCGAAATAAACACTTCCAACGCCACTTTGGGCCAGGCGGAGAGTGGTGCGATTCGGCTGCGCGAGAATTTCAACGCGCTGGCCGTCTTCGCCGCCTCGGTTCCGACGGATGCGAGCGGGCGCGCGCAGGTTCCCGTCAAGCTGCCGGATAACCTGACGCGCTATCGAGTGATGGCCGTTTCGGTGGCGGGCGGCAGGCAGTTCGGCTCGGGCGAATCCGCAATCACGGCGCGACAACCACTGATGGTGCGTCCCTCGGCGCCGCGCTTCCTGAACTTCGGCGACCGTTTCGAGCTTCCCATAGTCGTCCAGAACCAGACGGACGCGCCGATGACGGTTGACGTGGCCGTGCGCGCCACCAATGCCGAGTTGACGGATGGAGCGGGGCGTCGCGTCGTCGTGCCCGCCAATGATCGGGCGGAGGTGCGATTGCCGGTCGCCGCCGGGCGCGCTGGCACGGCGCGCTTTCAGATGGGCGTAGCGTCGGGTCGTTGGGCCGATGCCGCCGAGATAGAGCTGCCCGTCTGGACGCCCGCGACGACCGAGGCGTTCGCCACCTACGGCGAGATCGACGAGGGCGCAATCGTTCAGCCCGTCAAAGCTCCGGCGAATATCTTCCCGCAGTTCGGCGGCCTGGAGATCACCACCTCCTCGACGCAGTTGCAGGAGTTAACGGACGCCGTGCTCTACCTGATGGCTTACCCTTACGAATGCTCCGAACAGCTCTCATCGCGCGTCCTGGCGGTCGCCGCCCTGCGTGATGTGCTCACGGCGTTTTCCGCCAGGGGCCTGCCGAAGCCGGAGGAGATGAAGGCGGCGGTCGCGCGCGACATCAAGCGCCTCCGAGGTCTTCAGAACGACGACGGAGGCTTCGGATTCTGGCGGCGCGGCGAAGAGTCGTGGCCCTACGTCAGTATCCACGCGGCCCACGCGCTCGAGCGCGCGCGCGAGAAGAAGTTTGAAGTGCCCGGCGAGATGATAGAAAAATCCAGAGGCTATCTGCGCGACATAGAGAAACACATACCGTCTACCTACCCGGTCGATGTGCGGCGCGCGCTTATCGCCTACGCGCTTTATGTGCGCAATCGCATGAATGATAGGGATGCTGCGCGCGCGCGCAGGCTGATCGCGGAGGCCGGACTCGAAAATCTTTCGCTCGAAGCCGTGGGTTGGCTTCTTCCGGTGCTCTCGGGCGATGCGGGCTCTGGCGCTCAGGTCGAAGCGGTTCGCAGATTCCTCAACAACCGCGCGACAGAGACGGCGGGCACGGCCCACTTCGTCACCTCCTACACGGACGGCGAATATCTCCTGCTTCATTCGGAGCGACGCGCAGACGGAATCATTCTCGAATCCCTGATCGGCGACCAGCCGACGAGCGACCTGATACCGAAGGTCGTCAGGGGCTTGCTGGCGCACCGAACGGCCGGGCGCTGGGCCAACACGCAGGAGAACGTCTTTATACTGCTGGCGCTGGATCGCTACTTTGCGACCTACGAAAAAGCGACGCCGAATTTTGTGGCGCGCGCCTGGCTCGGCGACCGTTTCGCCGGTGAGCAGCAGTTCAGTGGCCGCCAGACCGACCGCCAGCAGGTCAACGTGCCGATGCGATACCTGTCGGAGAGCGCGGGCAACCAGAATCTCGTCCTCAGCAAGAGCGGCCCCGGAAGGCTCTACTATCGAATCGGGATGCAATACGCGCCCGCGAGCCTGAAGTTGGAGGCCGCCGATTACGGCTTTACGGTCGAGCGGCTGTACGAGGCCGTGGATAATCCGGGCGACGTGCGGCGCGACGCCGAAGGCGTGTGGCACATCAAGGCGGGCGCGCGCGTGCGCGTACGATTGACGATGGCCGCGCCCTCTCGTCGCTATCACGTCGCGCTGGTCGATCCCATCCCCGCCGGGTTGGAGGCCCTGAACCCTGCGCTCGCCGTCACCGAAAGCGTCCCGCAAGACGAGCGGGCCTCGCAAACGGAAGCGAGCCCGCGTTCGTGGTGGTGGTGGTCGCGTCCCTGGTTCGAGCATCAGAACCTGCGCGATGAGCGCGTCGAAGCGTTTACCCCGCTTCTATGGGAGGGCGTCTATAACTACTCCTACGTCGCGCGCGCGACGACGCCGGGCACTTTCGTTGTTCCGCCCGCGAAGGCCGAAGAGATGTATCATCCCGAAAACTTCGGTCGCGGCGCGAGCGACCGCGTCCGCGTCGAGTAGATGAAAGCGCCCCCGGCCATAAACATCCACGCGCGCGTCTGCATCACGGAAGAGGAACGAGCCAATCCGGGCTCGCCTTTTCCTCTTCCATGATGCACACGCGTGCTCGGGCAGCATCACTATTGAGACGGCTGCCTCCGGGCTTGCATAATCGCGCCCGATAGTTCTACTCTTTGTAGCACCCAAACCTCCCCCGTAAATCTTCTTTAAAATTCCCCTTTATCGAACGCCCCCGGTGCGGCGAAGCGTTTTCGAGAACTGCGCTCGATTTTTAGAGGCGCCGAAAAAGAATAAAGGATCATGGAGGGAAAGAGATGAATAGGATCAGACCTGTTATGGCGCTGCTGCTCTTGATCGCGCTCACGTCGTCGTGCCTGAGCGTGACGGTGCTGGGCCAACAGCAGCGGCGCACCTCGACGCCGACGGGTCGCACCGCTACGGGAACGAGATCGCTCCTGACGGGCATTTATCAACTGGACGAAGAAAGCAGCGAGGATGCGCAAATCGCGGCCGCGCGTCTCGCGGGCAATCTTTCGACCGAAGAGCAGCGGCGCGTCGTCGAGAAACTATCGCAGCGCCTCGAATCGCCCGAGCAGCTTGCCATCGAACGACGCGGCAACGTAATCGACATCGCGTCATCACGCTCGCCGCGCATCTCGTTTGAGGCGGACGACCGCGAGCGCAGAGAGCAGGCCGCCGACGGGCACACCATCAGCACGCGCGCGGTTCTCTACGGTGACCGGCTGATGGTCGTCGCGACCGGCAGCCCGGACGACGAGTTCACCGTTACCTTTGATCCACTGGATGATGGCCGCCGCCTGCGCGTGACGCGCCGCATCTTCAGCCGAGAGATCAACCAGCACATCGTCGTGCAGAGCGTCTACGACAAGACTTCGACGGTCGCCCGCTGGGGCATCTTCGATAACGAGCCGCGCTCCACAACGACGGCGCGCAACAGCACGCGGAGAAGATTCCCGCAGCCGTCGCCGCCCAACACGACGAGCGACAGACCGCAGACGGCCCCGCCCGTCATCAGGGAGCGCGTTCCGCAAACGCTCCCTCCGCCTCCTTCGGAACGCAACGGCGACGTGTATGTACTGGGCGTCCCGAACGGGACTCAGTTTGTGGCCGCGCTCAACGACGACCTCAGCACTGCGCAGTCGCGCGAGGGCGACCCGTTTACGATGACTGTGCATGGGCCCGCGCAGTTTGAGGGAGCGACGCTGGAGGGCTACGTCTCGCGCATCAATCGTGGCGGGCGGATTTCGGGGCGGCCCGAACTGTCTTTAGAGTTCCGGCAAATACGGCTTCCCGATGGCCGCACCGCGCCGTTCGACGGATATGTTGAGAGCGTAAGGGCGATGAACGGCGAGGACGTGCGCGTTAATAGCGAAGCTACGGGGGCCGTGCAGGAGGGCAACGATCAAACGACGCGCACGGCCCAGCGTGCGGCGATTGGAGCGGCTCTGGGCGCGATCATCGGCGCGATTGCGGACGGCGGCAAGGGCGCGGCCATCGGCGCAGCCGTCGGCGCGGGCGTCGGCGCGGGCTCCGTCTACGCGCAGGGGCGCGACGATCTCGACTTGCCGCGCGGAACGGAAGTGATAATCCGCCCGCGCGCGCCCAGATAAGAGAGCATGGAGAGAGAGAGCGAACGGACGAGCCCCTATCCGGGGAGCGTTGTTGTTGTTGTTGTGCAGAGCGCTTTTGATTGTGCAGCCAGGGCTCGATTTTGTCTGTGTGCCCGGCGATGCCGCTTGAAGGTTTAAGCCTCCTGGCGGGCTGTCGTCTCTGTGGCGGGCTCGGACTTGCGCGGGCGCGGGCCGACATCGTATTCTGCCGCTCATGTCGAGCGTACCATGTATAAATTGCGGCGCGGCGATTACACCGGGAACAAAATTTTGCAGAAGGTGCGGCCAGCCGTCTCTGGACACGGCCAGCGTATCGGAGGCATCGACGCGAATCTTTGAGTCGACTGCCGAACGCCCGACGCAGACCTGGAACGCGCAGCCGACCGGCCCGGCTTACATGGCTCCGGCGGGCGCGGCAGCTTCGCCCCTACAGGACGCGACCACCAAAGGGTTGCAGACCGGAGGGCCCGCGCAGCCGAAGGCGTGGCTCTACGTCTCGCTCATAGGTTTATTGCTCGTCGTGTCAATCGCTCTTTTCACCTGGGCGATGTTCAGGGGCAGCGGCGCAACCACGACGGCGCCGCCGCCGCAAACCCCGCCCGTCGCCACCACCGCACCCGAAGCCGGTCTGCCGCAACCACCGCCTCCGCCACGGCCGCCGTTCGAGGAGCCTGTGGCCGAGGGGCCGACGCTGCCCACCAGCCAGTTGATGTACCCCGGCGCTGAGACCGTTCTGGATATAAAGGCGGGCCGCGAGAACATGTTGCAGCTACGCACCAGTGATGCTTCGCGCAAGGTCATAGACTGGTATGTGGACAAGCTCAAGCCGACGCAGACCATCAGGGAAACCGGTGCTGAGGCCATCCTGCGAACGGGCAGAACCACCGTCATCATCTCAGGCCGTGGCGACACGACCGAGATCATAATTAGGCAGGCCGTCGAGAAATAACGGCGACGAGCCCCGCCATCCCTCTGCACACGCACGAGAACGCGCACATTTGACGCCTTAACCTTCAAGTTTATGGCTCGAACGTGAGGGTTCGGCCTTTTAACATGCACGTTCGAGGTCGGAACGCGCATGTTTAGGGCTTGAACATGCACGTTACAAGGCCGAACGTATGCGTTCAAGGCTTAAACATGCGCGTTCCAAAGCCGAATCCTCACGTTCTCGTATCGAACTCGCGCGTTCAAACCCCAAATGCGCTCGTTCCGACCCCGAACGTCTCCGTTCCAGGCCGGGTTTCACACCTACAGGGCTTGGGATTTCAGCTTTTCAGGCGGAAATTCGAGTCTTCAGGCCGGTGGGAACCGCGCCGTGAAGGGCCGCTGGCTATTGTTGTTGCGGGAGACCGACGCGCCGCACCAAATCTATGAAGCGCGGGTCTGAGCGGAGGCCGTCGAGGGCCGGTTCGATGCCGAGCCAAACGAGCCAGTCGGAGCGATCCTCGTAGGCTTTTTCCAGCCATTCAAAGGTCTTGTCAAGATCGCCGAGCCCCCTGTAGACCTCCGCTATAAAATAGGGCGAGACGTAGCGCTCGCCGGACGCCGCGATCAGCTCGTTCAGGATTCGATGGGCCTCGTCGCGGCGGCCCGACATGGCCAGGGCGTGCCCGAGGCCGGGCATGATCCAGAGGTTGCTGGAAAGCTGCATCGCCCTGCGATATTGCGTGATGGCCTCCTCATAATTGCCCTGTCGCTCGTAGACCTGCCCGAGCTTGAAATAGGCCACGTTAAAGTTTTCGTCTATCTCGAGCGCTTTGCGAATCTGTTTGATGGCATCCTCGTAGCGCCGCGCGAAGTAGTAAATCCATCCGAGGTTCGTGTTGATGATGAGCGAGAGCGGGTCAAGCTCTTTGGCCTGCATTATCTCGCTGAGGGCTTCGTCGAGCTTTCCGACCGCCGCCAGGTGCGTGGTCGCGTACCAGTAGTGCGCCGTCGCATAGTTCGGTTTCAACTCGATGGCGCGTTTGAACTCCGAGGCTGCGCCCGCCCAGTTCCAGTCGTAGCCGTTGATGGCGTAAGCGAGAGAGGCGCGGGCCTCGGCCAGCGTATCGTCTATCCGTAGCGCTTTGATGGCCGCCGTCCTCGCCCTCGGGAAAGCCTCGCGCGGCGGAAGCTCGCTGTAATTGCCGAGCATGTTATAGGAATCGGCTAAACCGGCGTAGGCGAGCGCATAGCCTGAGTCTATGTCGATGGCCTCCTTGAAATGCTCTATCCCTTTTTTGAATCCCTCGGGCGTCCTCTTGTTCCAGTTGTAACGGCCCTTCAGATAGAGCCTGTAGGCTTCGGGGTTATCCGTATGGCGCTTGGCGAGCTGCTTCTGCTCCTCGCCCGTCAGCCTGAAGCGCAGCTTTTCCGAAATCTCGCGCGCTATCTCTTCCTGTATGTTGAAGATGTCGGTCATCTTGCGATTGTACTGCTCGCCCCAGAGGCGTGATCCGTCTATCGCGTCGACAAGTTCCGTCTGAATCAGCAGGTTATCTTCGTGATGCAGCACTCTTCCGGTCAATACAGCCCGCACGTTCAGCTCGCGCCCGACCTGCAAAGGGTCTGCCTCCTTGTCTTTGTAGCGAAAGACGGTGCTGCGCGCCATGACCCTCAGCTTCGGAAGGTGCGAAAGATTATTGATGATGCTTTCGGTGATGCCGTCGCTGAAATATTCCGTTTCGTGCTCGCCGCTGGCATTGACGAGCGGCAGAATGGCCAGCGAGTCGATGGCCTTGCGCGAGGAGCGGCGGCGGCGCGCCGAGAGCGACGTGCGGACTGAGCTTTTCGACGAAGCCGAGGGCTCGTGTCCCGGCTGATGCGCAGCCTTCGTATCGTACTCCGTCACGGCGTCGGCGCTCTCCAAGTCCACGTTCAGAGAGCGGGCCAGCTTCGCCTTGAAATCCATCTCCTGACGCAGGGCCTTGACGGCGGCGACGAAATCTCTGGCCGACTTGTATCTGGACTCCCGGCGCTTGGCCATCGCCTTTGAGATGATCCTGTCAAGGTCAATCGGAATCTGCTGTACGAGTCGGCTCAGCTTTCGCGGCCTGTGTTCCAGTATGGAGACGAGCATATCGGTCGTGGTGACGCCCGTGAATGGCACGCGGCCCGCCACCATCTCGTAGAGCACGACGCCCAAAGACCAGATGTCGGTGCGACCGTCCACCTCAAGGCCGCGCGCCTGTTCCGGCGACATGTAGGTGACGGTTCCCATCAACACGCCCGGATTAGTATGTATGAGCAGCGTGGGCGCTTCGTCCAGACTGTTGGGAGCCGAAGGCCCGTGCTTCTCAATCAGCTTGGCGAGCCCGAAGTCCAGAAGCTTCACATAGCCGTCCGGGCGCAGCATGATGTTCTCGGGCTTGATGTCGCGGTGAACGATGCCCGCCTCGTGCGCTTCGGCCAGGGCCGAGGCGACCTGTACGGCTATGTCGAGCGCATCGTCCAGACGGATGCGCGTGCTCTTCATGTATTGGCGAAGCGTCTGTCCTTCGACATACTCCATCGCGATGAAGGTCATGCCGTCGGCCTCGCCTATCTCGTAAATGTGCGCGATGTTGGGATGACTCAGAGCGGCGGTCGCCTTGCCCTCGCGCACGAAGCGATGCATACGCTGCTGGTCGGAAGCGACTTCGGGAGGAAGTATCTTGAGCGCGACGGTGCGTTCCAGTTGGCTGTCCTGCGCCAGATAGACCTCGCCCATACCGCCCTTACCGATGGAGGAACGGATTTCGTAACGGCCCAGACGTGTCCCAGCCTCAAGTGACATAAGGTCTTCTGTAAAGAATCAGGCGCGCCCGCGAGTAAGCCGCAGCAGCAGCGCCGACTCGATAGTGATTCAACCCCGCTATTGTAGCCGCGTTTCGCCGGGTGCGCCAAACGAGGGCCATTTTCCGACCTTAGAGGACGGCTCGGCTGGCGGGCGTTGCGTCCGTTTTGAGTAATGAGGAGGGACAGAGCCGTTCAATCACACACTCGGCGCATAAGGGCTTGCGCGCTTTGCATACGCGGCGTCCGTGGGCGATCAGCAGGTGAGGGAAATGAATCCAGTCGCGGCGCGGCACAAGCTCCATAAGGTCGCGCTCGATCTTTTCGGGTTGCGTGTGGGCGGTCAATCCGAGACGGAGGCTGAGGCGCGCGACGTGCGTATCGACGACGACGCCCGAGGCTTGACCGAAGGCATTGCCGAGCACGACGTTGGCCGTCTTGCGCGCCACGCCCGGCAATTCAAGCAGCTCTTCGAGCGTCCGGGGTACGCTGCCCTCATAACGCTCCAGTATCATGCGGCATGCGCCCTGAATAGCTTTCGCCTTGTTGCGATAGAAGCCCGTCGAGCGAATGTCCGTCTCAAGCTCGTCCGGCGCGGCGCGCGCGTAATCTTCCGCGCGAAGATATTTCCGAAAAAGTTCGGCCGTCACAAGGTTAACGCGCTCGTCCGTACATTGGGCCGAGAGGATGGTCGCGATGAGCAGTTCGAGCGGGTTCGAGTAGTTCAGACTGCAACGCGCGTCCCTGTACTCGCGCCGGAGCAGGCGTATGATGCTGCGCGCTCGTCGTTTCTCTTCATGGTTCGCCAAAAGGGTTTCGCGCCTCGCTCGCTGGTTGATGAAGATTATTATAGCCGTTTCGGGCCGCGACCGCCGAAGTAAAACGAGCCCACAGAGTATCGAGCGACAAGACGCGCGCGAGCGCCAACGCCGATCCGGGCTCGCTTTGCTTCGGCGGGGCCGCTCGTTGACTTACAAAATCATTTAGCATAGAAGCTAATAGCTCTATCAACGCTTTCACTTCTGGATGGAACTTTGCCGCCTGAATCACTCGAACGCCTTCTCGCCCGCCTCGACGAGTTGAAACGCCCCGCAGGCGTGCGCCACAGCGCGCGCACCACTACTACTACTACCGCGAGGACTCTGGCCTCGATTGCAAAGCGCCGTTTCGCGGACGCCGACTCGTTGATACGATTTCACGAGATGCTCCTCTTCCTCTGCGCTTACCCGCAGAGCCCCGCCCTTCTGCGTCTCGTCGAGAGACTGCTGGACTCTTTCCCGCGCCGCATAGAGGCTCTGCGCCGGACGGGTGCCGATCTCTCGCCGTTGGAAGCGCCGGAGGTTTCGGGCATCGCCGGGACATCCATGACCTCGACTTTCAGTTACTACATCGCGCGCTGGCTCGCGCGCCGCCACGCACCAGAGGTCGCCATTGACTGGGACGGGTACGAAGATACGGCCCGGCTCGGCGCGAGTTGGCCCAGGCTGCTTCCGCTCCTTGAAGAGGATGCGCTCGTCGAGGCCAACGTCCCGTACCTGGATTGGCTGAGGGCGGCGATGGGGCGCACGCCCGGAGATTTGTCGTGGCTCATCCGTCGCTTCGAGCGATTGGCCGCGACAGACCGGGAGAAGTCGGAGCTTTACGACTCGCTCAAGCTATGGGTTCGGTGGACGCCCGCCAGTTTCAAGACCACGCGCACGGGGATGAGGCTGCGCGTGCGAGACGTTTTCTATCAAACCGGGCCGCTGCTCAGACGCAGCGACGTTTCCATTGAGCGCGAGCTGGGCGGGCCGCCGCTTCCGCTCCGTAGGCTTTCGCGGCGCGAGGGCTTGAGAGCCCTTGAGATGATCCGCGACACTTCGACGATTCGTTACCGCGAGCTGCATGGCTTCACGTTCGGCGACCCGGCGCGCATTCGTCACGTACGCGCGGGCAGGGGCGTCGAATTTTTCTTCAACGGCGTGCCGCCCCGTGATCGTCTGCCGCTGCGCGCCTATCACTCCGCGTTCATCCTCAGAAATGGCGTCCCCATAGGCTACGCCGAGGGCATCTCTTTGTTCGAGCGCGTGGAGATCGGCTTCAATATCTATTACACGTTCCGCGACGGAGAATCCGCCTGGCTCTACGCGCAAATCCTGCGCCTCTATAAACAGTTGCTCGGCGTCACGTCCTTTTCGGTCGATCCGTACCAGATCGGATTCGAGAACGAAGAAGGGATAGAATCGGGCGCGTTCTGGTTCTACCGTAAGCTCGGCTTTCGCCCCGTGCGAGAAGATGTGATGCAGCTTGTGTTGAAAGAGGAGCGAAAGGCCGCGACGCGCCCCGGATACCGCACGTCGCCGGAAACCCTGCGCGCGCTTTCGGTGGGCCACCTGTTGTTCGAGCTGCCGCCCGCGCCCCGTAGCCATTGGGATCGCTTTCAGGTACGCAATCTGGGCCTCGCCGTGCAGCGCCGGATGGCGAGCCGCTTCGGCGGAGATTCGGCCGCGATCCGAAGCGCGTCGGCAAAAGGGGTCGCGCGCGCGCTCGGCGTGCAGGTGTCGAAGTGGAGCGCGCCGCAGCAACGCGCGTTCGAGAATCTGGCGCTGGTGCTGGCCCTCGTTCCCGATCTTGCGCGCTGGACTGAAGAGGAAAAGCGGGCGGCCGCACGCATCGCGCGGGCCAAGGCGGGCGCGGAAGAGGCGCGCTACCTGCGACTGATGCAACAGCACCCGAGGCTGCGGCGCGAGCTGATCCGCCTGGGTTCGACCTAAACGCGAGCAGGTTCGACGCTTCGGCTACCACCTCGCTGGACGCTTCGCTAAATCTTCGTTCGATGCTTCGGCTACCGTCTAGCGCCTGCCCGCTTCGACCTGAGCATCGCCTCACGTTTCGCTTTGAACTCTGTGCCGGGTTTCCACTGTGGCCAGGTGTTTCCCTGGGCCAGCAGGTAACCGACCTCGAAGAGCAGTTGCGTGTCTTCGACCGCGCCCGACAAATCCCAGTCGGGCTTAATCTCGTCCGACACCTTGTGATAATCGCGCGAGACATATTCCTCGCGCTTCTGCCGCCCATAATCCGCAGGCTTATCCCTGTAGTCCGTGCCCGGAAAAAGAAACGTGAGCGCGGGCACACCCTGTCGCGCCAGCTCGAAATGGTCTGAGCGATAGAAGTAGCCCTTCTCGGGCTCGGGGTCTGGTTTGACCGTGCGCCCCTGCGTGGCGGCGCGCGCGGCGAGCAGTTCGTCCAGGGTTGAAGTGCCATAGCCGACGCTGACTATGGCGCGGGTGCGTCCCCATTGGTTCATGATGTCCATATTGATGTCGGCGAGCGTCTTCTCGAGCGGGTAGAGCGGGTTCGTCCCGTAGTAGCGCGCGCCCAGCAGTCCCTTCTCTTCGGCGGTCGGCGCGAGAAAGATGATCGTGCGCTTCGGCGCACGCCTGAGCCGCGTGTAGGCTTTCGCGATCTCAAGCATCCACGCCACGCCCGACGCATTATCAATCGCGCCGTTGTAAATCTGATCGCCCTTAAGGCTTTCATCGCGTCCGAGGTGATCCCAGTGGGCCGAGTAGATCAGATATTCATCTCGCAGGCGCGGGTCGGAGCCTTCGATTTTGGCGACGACGTTGGCGGAATCGACCTCGCGCAGCTTGTTCCTGACAGTAAAATTCGCGCGCGCGCCGAGCGCAACGGGCTTGAACTCTTTGCTCGCGGCCTCGCGCTTCAGCGCCTCGAAATCATGGCCCGTGGCCGCGAGCAGTTCTTTAGCCCTATCAAGGTGAATCCATGACTCGACGCCCGCGCGGCCCATGTTCCGGTCGGGCGTGCGTATATCAAAGTTCTCGCGCCCGGCGTTGGCGGCGACGACCTGCCATCCGTAACCGGCGGGCCCGGTCTCGTGGATGATGACGGCGGCGGCCGCTCCCTTCTCGGCGGCGATCTCGTACTTGTACGTCCAGCGGCCGTAATAAGTCATCGCGGGCCCCTTGAACATCTTCTCGTCGAGCTTCGCCCGGTCGCGCGCCTCCGTAATGGGCGGGTCGTTAATCAGCATCAGGATGGTCTTGCCGCGCACGTCCACGCCCTTGTAGTCGTCCCAGCCATATTCGGGCGCGACGATGCCGTAACCGACAAAGACCACTTCGGAGTTTTCCACCCTGACCTCCGGCACGAACCGGCGCGAAAGCGCGACGTAGTCATCCTTGTGCTTGAGATCGAAAGAGCGGCCCCCGGCGTTGAAAGAGGCGCTCGCTTCGGGCGTGAGACCGGCGAGCGGGACTTTCTGTACGTAAGTGTTGTCCCGAGAGTTGCCTGCCTTGAGGCCGAGCCGTTTGAACTCGTTTGTGATGTAACTGACGGTCAGCTCTTCGCCGCGCGTGCCGGGCGCGCGTCCCTCATATTCGTCCGCTGAGAGCGTCTTGATGTGACGCAGCAGGTCGCCAGCCGTGATGCTCTCGGAGGCCGTCTTCACCTCTGCGGGCAGCCGCACCGCAGCAGCAGCAGCACTCCGGCCCGCGCGCCCGCGCACCTGTGCCAACCCGACCAGCGTCAGGGCCGCGAAAGCCGAGAACAGTCCGAGACCCGTCATGATCCTTTTCATCTACGCCCTCCTCAAGCTAAACGGCAAAGGCCGACACCCGACTCGCCCCGCCTTAAGGGCCAGTCGGCGATAGAGAAAATCCTTGTTCAAGCGCGAATCAGGATGAAGCAGGATGATTGTACACCGAGCCTCGAATAATGTTGAAAGCGGCGGCCGCCGGGGCCCGGACTTTGAGAAGCAAGTGATCGGATGCGCGCCAGCCCTCTCCAAAGCCTTTTCGAGGGAACCTCATCCCGTACGCTTCAGCTTCCCCGTGTGCTTGGCCCATGTCTCGACGCGGCCAAAGACCCACAGGCCCGTGGGAATCATGACGACCCCCATCAGCACGAGCACGGACAGTTCCGGCACGACCGCCGAGAGCGATGCGCCCGCCAGAAGTTGCTCCGTAGACGCCGCGTTGCCGATGCCGACCAGCTTGCGACAGGCCGAGAGCGTGTAGGTCGCGGGCGAAAGATATGAGAGAGGTTGCAGCCAGCGCGGCAGAACATCCACAGGGTAATAGACGCCCGAGACGAGCAGCAGCAGCCCTTGAAAGATGTTGGTCGCCTCGGCCCCGCGCTCCGGGCTCATCAGCGGTAAGACCGCCGCCATCAATCCCAATCCGACAAAGGCGAGCGTGCTTACCATGAGCACGACCACGACTCCCTTGAGGTTGGCCCCATTGAGCGTCAGCCGTGTGAAGAGCAACAACCCGACGAGCACTATGATTGTATGCATGAGACTGTAGATCATCGCGGCCAGGCTCACGCCGCACAGGTGTACGAGGCGCGAGATGGGAGCCATAAAAGTATATTCAAGGGTTCCCTCCCAGCGTTCGAGCGCGATTGAGAGTGCTATCTCCTGGTACAGCTTCGAGAGAAAGTTCCAGAGCAGCGCGCCGACCACGAGCGTCAGTGTCAGTTGATAATCGGCGGCGGCGACGCCTATCAGTGCCACGGTCGCCGACGTGGTCAGAGCGTAGAAGCTAAAAACTATCTCCCAGGATAGATAGCGCCGGAAAAAGTGAAACCCGCGAAAGACGAAGGCCCACGTCTGCCGCATAGTTCTTTCCACTGTTTGTTCCATCACACCTCCTCCATTGCCTCCGTCTCTTCCACCTCTTCGTCCAGCAACTCTTCGCCCGTCAGCTTGATAAAGGCATCGTCCAGATTGTCAGCGCCCGCCCGGCGTTTGAGCGCCGTCGCAGTCCCCTCGGCCACCAAGCGCCCGTGGGCCAGAAAACCTATACGCGCGCAGAGCCTCTCGGCTTCGGCCATGTCATGCGTCGTCAGCAAAATGGTCGTCCCCTCGTCGCGCCTGAGCTGTTCGAGAAAGGTCTGGACATCGCGACGGCTTTTCGGGTCGAGCCCCGTCGTCGGTTCGTCCAGTAAGAGCAGCGGCGGGTTGACCATCAGCGCCCGCGCGATGGCGATCTTCTGCTGCATGCCCCGGCTCATCTCTTCGAGCGGGACGGAAAGCTTTCGCTCCTCCATGCCGAGCTGTTCGAGAATCGCCATCACGCGCAACTCCGCAGGGCGCGTCGCCAGCCCGTAGAGCAGCGCCGTGTAGAGCAGGTTTTCGCGCGCAGACAGCCTCTTGAAAAAGGCCGCGTCCACACTCACGCGACCGATCTTGCTACGCACCTCTGCGTGCTCTTCCGGGAGCGCGTGGCCCATGAGGCGCACCTCTCCACCGTCCGCGATCAGGAGCGTCGAGAGAATGCGAATCAGAGTCGATTTGCCGGAGCCGTTGGGCCCAAGCAGGCCGTACGTCTCGCCTCGGGCCACCTCGAACGAAACATCGTCGAGCGCCCACTCGCGCGCGACTCTGGATTTGAACAGGCCCGCGCGCTTGCTAAACACCTTTCGCAGGTGGCGAACTTCTATAGCCGGATGTGACATATAAAACCCTTCGGGGAAGCATCGACCGGGGATGCCGAAAAACGAGCGACGGATGAACGGATTTAATGTGCGTTGGAAGGGACTAAGTAAGTATTATGAAGAGTCGAATGCTTTGGGAGCACAAATGAGGGCCAGGCCCGGCGACGCCTCAGCGGGAGCCGAACCTTGCGGCGCGAAAACTCTTCTCGCCCACCTAGTTGTCTAGCGGAGCTTTTTCATCGTACGTACCACCTTATGAGGTGTAGCCTACATCGCCTTTATGCTTTTGGCAAGAATTTAGCATCGCCGTCGGCGCTTGAAAGCGACCCCTCAGCTTTCCCTTAGAGGTGCGCCGCCGTCCTTGATTTTGTCTGGAGAATTGTTGCAACCTCTTAGTATGACAAAGAAAGATACGCATCCGCCCCTTGATCTACGCGCGATGGCGCGGCGCGCCATGATCGAAAACGGGTTTGAGCCGGAGTTGCCGCACGACGCAGCGCTTGAGATGGAAGCGCTCGACGGCAGCACCGCGCCGCCTCAAACGCGCGACCCGCAGGCTCGTGACCTGCGGTCTCTGCTCTGGTCTTCAATCGATAATAGCGAATCGCGCGACCTGGATCAGCTTGAGTACGCGGAGCGGCTGCCCGGCGACCGGATTCGTCTCCTGATCGCAATCGCCGATGTGGACGCGTTTGTGCCCAAAGATTCCGCCATTGATCGGCACGCGCTTCAAAACACGACCTCGGTTTATACGGGCGTCAGGACTTTCCCGATGCTGCCCGAGCGGCTTTCAAACCACACGACTTCGCTGCTCGAAGATGCTGACCGGCTCGCCGTCGTCATTGAGCTGGTGCTGGATGCTGAGGGCGAGGTTGGCTCGAAGGATGTTTACCGCGCGCTGGTGCGTAATCAGGCGAAGCTCGTCTACGAACAGGTCGGCGCGTGGCTTGAGAAGAAGGCTCCCGCCCCTCAAAAGGTCACGGAAACGCCCGGCCTCGCCGAACAGTTGCGTCTACAGGATGAGGCGACCGAGCATTTGCGCGCGCTGCGGAGGCGTAGCGGCGCGCTCAACCTACAGACGATTGAAGCCAGGCCGGTCGCCGTCGATGACCGCGTCGTCGATCTGGTGACGACGGAACATAATCGTGCCCGCGACATCATCGAAAGCTTTATGGTCGCGGCGAATACGGAGATGGCCGAGTTTCTGGAAGATGAGGGGTTGCCGTTAATCCGCCGCGTCGTGAGCACGCCGGAGCGCTGGCCGCGTATCGCCGAGATCGCCAGAGGATTCGGCGAGAATTTGCCGGACGAGCCGGACTCGCTCGCCCTCGCAGCTTTTCTGACGCGCCGAAGGGCGGCAGACCCGATCCATTTCCCAGACCTTTCGCTCTCGGTAGTGAAGTTGATGGGGCCCGGCGAGTACAGGGTCGAGCGCGCGGGCGCGGAGGGCGAAGGCCATTTCGGGCTTGCCGTAAGCGACTACACCCATTCCACAGCGCCCAACCGTCGCTACGCCGATCTGGTCGCGCAGCGTCTGCTCAAGTCCGCGATCACACGCGCGCCCGCGCCCTACACCGAGGCCGAGTTGAGGGAGATCGCCGAGCGATGCACGGAGCGCGAGGATGCTGCCAGAAAAGTGGAGCGGCTGATGCGTAAGGCCGCCGCCGCCGTCCTGCTCGGCCAGCGCACGGGCGAGACCTTCGATGCGATTGTGACCGGCGTCTCAGCCAAGGGTACGTTCGTGCGGCTCATCGCGCCTCCGGCTGAAGGGCGCGTCATGCGTGGGGAACAGGGTATGGATGTCGGCGACCGCGTGCGTGTGCGCCTGATCTCGACCGAGCCGGAGCGCGGGTTTATTGATTTCGCGCGGGCGGGCTGAAGCAGGTGGGCATATTGGAAGACGTGCGGCGCGGTAAGTTGAAAAAGGAGGCGAGTTTCTTGAACGAGTTGCCACTGGCATGTGACATGACGGCGCTGGACGACGCGCAGAGAGAGAGCGCCAGCGAGTGTTGCTGAAACAGTTCCAAGGCTTTGTTCAGGAGACGCTTGGGCTCACGGAGGGTTACGCCTTCCGCCTACAGGCGGACGCGGAGACGATTCCACGCGCGGCGGAATTTATCACTATCGAGCGCCTGTGCTGTCCTTTCCTTAACTTCGAGCTTGAGGTCGGCCCCAGCGGGAGTCCCGTCTGGCTGAGGCTGACGGGGCGCGCGGGCGTGAAGCAATTTATAGAGGCGGAGTTTGGGGTCGCGTGAACGAAAGCAGGGCATTACACGCTTTCGTCGGAAGCGCAGCCTGAATGGTTAAGCGCTTGATTCGAGACGGGTTTAATGGCCGTTTTAGTGGGATATTCATGTATTTGCTGGCGTGGCACCGATATTGCTACGATTGAGGCATGACCACAAACGCAGCCATTTACCCCCTTTGGCAAAGCATCGGAAACGTCAAAACCGATGAACCGGCGAAGCCGCAGACCGACTATGCGTTGGCACAGGCGGCCTCAGAAGGCGACATGACTGCCTTCGAGCAGCTTTACTCTCGCCATAATCGCAGAGTCTACTCCTTGTGCCTTCGCATGACGCAAAACACCTCGGAGGCCGAAGACCTCGCTCAG
>DASZEN010000028.1:0-100559 GCA_035940775.1 Pyrinomonadaceae bacterium
CCCCCCCCGGGCCGGGGCCGCGACCGCCGCGGGGTTAGATGAAGGCAAAGTCGAACTGTTCCTGATGAACGTGCGGGTCGCTGGTGATGTCGACGGCGCCGAGGTAATCCTCTATCTCTACGAGCACGTCACGTTCCGGGCCATGAAGCGCGCGCGCGACTTCCGGGTTGATGCGGAGCGTGGTTTGCTTGATGCCGTCGCCGTTCATCCCGCGCGAGAGCCGTCGCGCTTCCTCCAGTATCTCGTAGCAGATGGTTTGCGCCGATTTGACGAGGCCCGCTCCCTGGCAGTAGGGACACGGCGCGCAGAGCGTGCGTTCGAGCGATTGCTTAACGCGCTTGCGCGTCATGATGACGAGGCCGAAATCATTGAAGGAGAGAACCTTGGTCGGCGATTTGTCGCCTTGCAGTGCCTCCTGCAATGCCTGCATCACGCGGTTACGGTTACGCCTGTCCTCCATGTCTATGAGGTCGAGCACGATGATGCCGCCGAGGTCGCGCAGCCGTATCTGGCGGACAATCTCTTCGACGGCTTCCATGTTGGTGCGCGTGATCGTGTCTTCGAGACGCGTGCCGCCGCGCCCGACGAACTTTCCGGTATTAACGTCGATGGCGACGAGCGCTTCCGTCTGGTTGATGACGAGATAGCCGCCCGAGCGCAGCCAGACGCGCGGCTTGATCGCCTTGTCAATCTCAGCCTGAACGCCGAAGGCTTCGAGGATCGGCTCGTCGCGCGTGTAGAGCTTGACGCGCTTGACCATGCGCGGCTGGATGCGGTTGACGAACTCGACTATCTCTCGATACTCCTCTTCGGAATCGACGCGAATCGCCGTGAACTCTTCCGACAACTGGTCGCGAAGGATACGCTGCACGAGATCCAGGTCTTTATGAACCATCGCGGGCGCTTTCGCCTTCTCAGCGCCCTTGCGGATTTCGAGCCAGGTGCGAACCAGGTAGCGCGCGTCGTCGCGTAGGTCTTCTTCGCTGATCCCGATGCCCGCCGTGCGGACTATGAAGCCGCCCGAAGGCACATCCTCTTCGGCGCGGATGGCCTGTATGAGCTTGCGAAGGCGGACGCGCTCGCTGTCGGACTCTATCTTGCGCGAGACGCCGACGTGCTCGACCGTCGGCATGTAGACCAGGAAGCGGCCTGGCAGCGCGATGTGCGAAGTGATGCGCGCGCCCTTCTTAGCTATCGGCTCCTTGGCGATCTGTACCATGATCTCCTGGCCTTCGCGCAGGAGGTCAGTGATGGTCGGCTGCTGCTGGCGGTCGCGGCGCGAGCCGCCTCCACCGCCGCCGCCGCCATCGCGACCACCGCCACCCTCTCGACCGCTGCCACCACCGCTGCGCCCGCCTGAGCGACGATCATCACGACCGCCACCGCCACCACCGCCACCGCGTTCAGACCGTCCGTCACGCCTACCCTGGCTTCGCGAGGGCGGCGGCGTAGCGGGCGCGGGTGGGGCCACACTTTCCTCTGCCTCGACAGGGGTTTCCGCCTCGTCATCTTTTCCATTCGAGCGGCCCTCCTCGTTGGAATCCTCAGAGGATTTGCCGGGACGACGGCGACGGCGGCCACCGCGACGTGTGGCAAATTCGGCGCGCGAACGCCCTCCCGTGCTGACGCCCGCCTCGCCGTCCTCATAAGCCTCTTCGTCGCCGGTCGTGCCCGCCTCGAAATGAGCTTCGTCGGCGGCCTCGGAGGCTACCACGTCAGTGTGTTCGGCGCGCTCGGCCTCGGTTTCAAGCACATCTATGTCGAGCTGGCCTTCGCTCCCCTCGTCGCCTGTGCGGCGCTTGCGCCCGCCGCGCCCTGTGGTCGCCGCCTTCTTGCTCGCCGCCGCTCTCTTCGTAGTGCTCTTGGTCGCCGCTTTCTTAGTCGTGCTTCGCGTGCGTTTCGGTTTCGCGGCATCTTCGTCCGCCGCGCCCCCGGAGCCTTCGGCCGCCTCCACAGCGGCGCTCTTCGTCGCGCCCCGGCCCTTCCTTGCGCCGCGCTGCGTCGCTTTGGAAGCACGCCCGCCGCGCGCAGTCTCAGCCGCCGTTGAAACCTCTTCGACGCCGACCCCCTCGGCAAACTTCTCGTCGTCGCTGACGCGCTCGAAGCTTTGAGAGCCGGAGGCGTCCTCGCTGACCTCGTCAATGAACTCGGAAACGTGGGCCGCGACCGCCTGCTGCACGGGGACGGCACGCCCTTCCCGGCCCTCGTCCGAGGGTGCGATGTCGCTATCGTCTATCCGCTGGAAGGAGGCGTCCGACTGAAGGCCCGTGTTGAGAAGCGAGCCGACCTCCGTCTCGTGTATCCCTTCGATGTCGAACTCGACGGCGTGAATCTGGTCGAAGATGCGCTCCTGCAATCTGGCGTCCTTGAACATCGCGCCATTCTCGGCGGCGACCTCCTCTTCATCCACGACGCGCTGAAAGTCGTTGACGGGGGCGGCGAAGGGTGTTCCGATGTCGCTCGTATCAATCGCAGGGGTAAAGCGGGGCGCGCCCTCGGCGGCGCCCGCTTCCGTCACCTGCTCTTTAGAGCCCTTACCGCGCCGCCGAGAGCGCCGTCCGCGCCGGTGCCCGCCCTCTTCCGTCTCTTCGCCCTGTGCGGCGGTTGGCGCTTCTGCTGCTGCCGCCGCTGTCGTCGGCGCGCCACGGGGCAGCGCCTCGTCAGGCTCTACTTCGGCGGCGCTGCTGCTGCTCTGGGCCAACACCGCCGTCGCGGTTTCCTCTTCCGTATCCAAGGGGGTGGCGGCGGTCTCCGTAGTGTTAAGCGGCTCGAACCGCTCCTGCGTGGCTTCTATGTGCTGCTCGCGTTCGACGCGCGCCTGTTCGAGTTGCTCGCGCGCGGCGCGTTCGGCGGCTCCCGCATCCGTCTTCTTCGTCTTGTCGAGGACGATGCGCTCGAACTCTTCCTCCTCATCGAAGAAGTCGGAGACGTAGAGAAAGGCGTCGCGTTCGAGGCCGATGTCGACGAAGGCCGATTGCATGCCGGGAAGGACGCGCATCACGCGGCCTTTATAGATATTGCCGACGATGCCCTGATTTTCCTCGCCACGTTCGATGTAAAACTCCGTGACCTGTTCGTCTTCGATGATTGCTATCTTCTTTTCGCGTCCATTGACGCTGACGATCAATTCTTTTGCCATGTGCTGAAAAATTTCCTCCGCAGCGGCGACCGCAAAAACACCCGGCGGCCAGCGAGCCTCTGTGCTTCTTCGGCGCGCGCTACGGTAGCAGCGGGCGCCGAAGAGACGAGGCTTCGGCTGGCGATTCTGTCGCCCGGCGTCGTGTCGGTCGTCATGTAGATTTGGTGAAGTGACGAAGCGGCGCAGTCTACGAGCCTGCGGGCGAGACGCGCCCCTCCGCCACGTTGAGCGGGCAATCGATGCCCACGCTGAATTGTTGAAGTGTGATGGCCGGATCGTGAGACCGGCGCGGATTTGATGGCGGTCGGCTTTCGTAAAGGAGCGCCGTCGGCCCGAGTGCGCGCACCCTTACCCGCGACAGAAGGGGTCGCGGCGGTTGCGCTTGAGTAGCTGAACCTGTCCAAAAAGGGAATCCCCGCATCCGCCCTCGCGGCGCATCTCCGAAAGCAGCAATCACCCGACGGCTAAAGCGGGGAGCACACGCTCTCTTAAAAAGAATGCGTATGCTCGACACCCGCCTGGCGTTTCTCTCGGGGCGCGCCCCGCATCTTTTGCGGAGCCGTTTCGCGGACGAAACTCTGAAGAGCGCGCTTCCGGTGTGGGTGATGGCCGCGAAAGGTGGCGACCGCTCGGCAGATTCTTAGAATCTCGAAAGCTGATCGAGTGCAGTACCCGACCTCAAAAAATTCGCGTCTCGCCTATTAATGAAGCTACCTAAAAATTTCCCGGTTGGGCAGCGACCTGACAACATCAGTCTCAGTGGATGCGCCGAAAACAAGCGGGCGCATGCAAGGCGAGCAATCGAGAGTATAACCGAGAGTGAGCGGAAACGCGAAGCCTGGAGCGCGTGAGGCCACTTGGGACGACCCTTCGCGGAGCGCCGCACCTACTCTCTCTCTCTCTTTGTGTGCGCCGCGCGCCATTTCGCAACGCGCCGCGGCACGGCGCGCGTGCAGCGTTTAATTGACGAAGCGGCGAAGCTGGACGCTGATGGCGAAGCCGATGGCGATGAAGGTGGCGAGCACGGAGGATAGCCCGGCGCTCATCAGCGGCAGCGGGACGCCGATCACCGGCAACATCCCGAGCGTCATGCCGATGTTGACGAACAATTGGAAGGCCAGACCGCCGACAATCGCCATGATAACGAGCATCCCCGTGCGGTCGGGAGCGCGCCGCGCCCCGGCGATCAATCTCGAAAGCAGCAGCGCATAGGCCACCAGCAGGAGAATCGAGCCGACAAACCCGGTGGTTTCGGCCGTCACGGCGAAGATGAAATCCGTGTGCGGCTCGGGCAGGAATTTCAGGCGGCTCTGCGAGTATTCGGATGACGAGCGCGCGCCCGTCACTCCGCCCTTGCCGACCGTCAGTATCGATTGCCAGGTGTGATAGCCGAAGCCGCGCCGGTCGGCGTTCTCCGGGTCGAGGATGACGTTGATGCGCTCCTGCTGATAAGCCTTGACCTTGCCGGTCTTCACCCCGACCGTGTAGGCCAGCGGGATGAGGACGATGCTTAGAAGGAGCGCGGCGACCACCATCCACATGCGAACCGATGAGAGAAAGAGGACGACGGCCAGCAGCGGAAAGTAGGTGAGCGTCTGGCCCGGATCGGGCTCAAGCAGAATGAGTCCGACCGGCAGCGCCAGGATAGCCACGCCGATCAGAGTTTCCATCCACGTCAAAACGCCCTGGCGATGCTTGCCGAAGAAGTAGGCCAGCATCAGCACGGTCGGAATTTTGACGAACTCCGAAGGCTGAAACTGTCCTATGCCGGGAAGCTTGATCCAGCAGCGCTGGCCGTTGATCTTCATGCCGATGCCCGGAATGAGGACGATCACCAGCAGCACGAGCCCGAAAAGATAGAAGGCCGGTGCGATCCGCACCAGCTTACGATAGTCTGTGAAAGAGACTATGAGCATCGTGAAGAGCGCGATGCCGAGGCCGATCAACTGCTTCTGCGCGTAGCTCTCCGTCGGCTGGGCATTATGAATCTGCCATGTTCCAAACAGCACTATCCCGACCGCCAGCAGGGCCAGGAACCAGTCGAAATCGCGAATGATGCGTCGTTCTAAGATTGCTGCCATAAGGGACTACTTGCTAAATGATTGATGAGGGGGACGGGCCATTAAAAAGGTCAAGCCAAAAAGGGGCTCTCTCTCTTCGGGGCACGGTTAGCGCCTCAGGGCGAGCTGATCGGCTCCGGGCGGCTCGGCGTTGCGCGTCTTGCGATAGTACTCGTCGTAGACGGCGCGCACGGCCGGGGCCGCGTGTGTTCCGCCAAAGCCGACGTTCTCGATTAAGGCCAGCACCGCGATCTCGGGTTTGTAGGCGGGCGCGTAGGAGACGAACCACGCGTGATCTTTGTTCTCGCCCGTATCTTTGCCGAGGCCGACCACCTGCGCCGTGCCCGTCTTGCCCGCAATCTCAAACCCAGCCATTTTGATGCGGGCCGCTGTGCCTCCATTGTTGACCACGCCCCACATCCCTTCGACGACCATTCGATGCTGGTCTTCCGCAATCGGAATCACCTTCGGCGCGGGATGATCGAAGGTGCGGGCCGGGCGCGCGGCAAACGGCCCTATCTCGCTGACCTCGCGCGCCTCCTTCAGGAGGTGCGGGACGTAGAGCTGGCCGCCCATGCCGATTCCGGCGATGGCGCGCAGCAGCGCTATCGGCGTCACGATGTCGTAAACCTGTCCGAACGAGGCGTAGACCGTGTCGATATCTTTCCACTCAGGGTCGCGCGGGTTAAAGCGCGCCTTGAACTCGGGCGAGGGAGTCCAACTGATAAGCTCGTGCGGAAGGTCGATGCCGGTGCGCTTGTTGAGGTCGAACTCCTCGACCATGTCCATGATGCCGCGAATGCCCATCTTGAGGCCGAGGCGATAGAAGTAGCCGTCGCACGATCTGGTGATGGCCACGCGCAGTTCGGGCGTGCCGTGGTTGCCCATGCAGCGCGTGAACTTGTTGCCGATGGTGATGCCGCCGCCGCACAGCAGGTTCGAGTGCTCAAGCGTGATCGCGCCCTGTTGGAGCCCGGCGACCGCCATCGGTATCTTCCAGGTGGAGCCGGGCGGGTAACGGCCCTGAATCGCGCGGTTCAGGAGCGGCGTCTTCGGGTCGAGCTTCAATTGCGCGTACTCGGCGCGCCCCTCTTTTGAAGTGATGCGCTGCGAGAAGAGGTTCGGGTCGAAGGTCGGATAGGAGGCGAGCACCAGTATCTCGCCGTTGTTCGGATCAAGAGAGATGATGACGCCGCGCTTGGAGGGCGAGTTGCGAAGCCTGTCTTCGGCGACCATCTGTAGGTCGAGGTCGATGCTTGTCAAAAGGTCTTGACCGGGCTGTGGCTCGACCCTCTCGATCTCGCTCTGGATATGGCCGCGACTGTCGACGACCACCTTGCGGTAACCGTCGCGCCCGCGCAGGTAATCGTCATAGACGGCTTCCAGGCCCTCGCGGCCTATGATGTCGCCCGGCTTGTAGCCATGATCTTTATAACGCGGCTGCTCCAAAAGCTCCGGGCTGATCTCGCCGACGTAGCCGAGGACGTGCGCCAGCACTCCGTTCTCGGGATAACGTCGCTGCGGGGCGGGCTCGACGCGCAGCTCCGGAAATTCCAGCGCGTGCGACTCGACCCAGGCGATGTCGGCCTGATCGGCATTCTCCTTGACGCGTATCGACTCGAAGGCGGGCTGGGATTTGACCTCGTCGAAACGCTCGCGCAACAAATCCCGATCGACGGCCAGCCCGGCGGCGAGCGGCGCGATCAGCGCGCCGAAATCCTTGCCCTTCATGTCTTCGCGCGACAGGATGACGTTATAGATCGGACGCGAATCGACCAGCAGCTTGCCGTTGCGGTCGAAAATGACGCCGCGCGGCGCCGGAATGGGAAGCAGACGGATGCGCTGGTTCTCGGCGCGCTCGGCGTAGTAGGAACCGTTGGCGACCTGTAGAACGTAGAGCCTGACGGCCAGCACGGCCAATAACAGGATCACCAGAACCTGTATGATCCGTAGCCGTACCCGCAGATTTTGTGAATCGTCCTCGAATTTCATAACTACAACCGGACAAGCTGTCGGCAGTCAATCATCGGGCGGCGCGCATCGGCCCACCCACCTCAATCAATACCAGAATCAGCACATTATATCTATAAAATTGTTCAATGCGCGATACGGGACTCGGCCCCTGACCATACAACTGATCGCAGATAAGGTTGATTACCGTTTCACCTTCTCCGCAGCGTATTGACGCCGCGCCGCGCGATGCGGCGTCTCCAGGCGAACTGGCGGCGCTGGCGTGCACGGTCGCTGAAGAACGTGTCGAGCACGTAGAGTATGAGCGTTCCCGCGACGGTCGTGCCGATCAGCTTGAAGGAGGCGGCCTCGACAAAGGGCACGAGCGAGGGCTGGCTGAGCATCCTGTGAAGGATGACGAAGACGATTGAATCGAGCAGCGCCGCGCCCGCCAGCACCGGGATTCGCACCAGAGGATTGTCAAGCATCACGCGCGTCGCCAGATAAGCGATCAGGTATGCCACCAGCGTCTTTGAGAATCCGCCCGCCCCGAGCAGCCCGCCGCCGCCCAACGCATCCATCGCAAGGCCCGCCACAGCGCCAATCACGAGCGCCTGTAGCGGGTCGCGCTGCAAGGCGAAGTAGACGACGACGATGAGCGGCAGGTCTATATAAACAAGAGGAGGCCAGATAGCCCGCAGGGATGATTGCAGAATAATGGCGAGCGCGAGGACGAGCGCGATTTTTAGTTGACGCATGCTGGAAACGAGTGACTGCTCTGGCGGCGAGCGACAAATGACGAGCAGGAAAAACGCTTTTCCTTGTCAACCGCCACCCGTCACTCGTCCTTACTACTACTACTGCTGCTTCTTCCCCTTGTCTACGTTCGGCAGCGCCTGATCGGGCGCGACGCGTTGCGGCGGCTTGTATTGCAGCACGGCGACCTCTTGCAGGGCGTTCAGACGCGCGCTCGGCTTAATGCGAATGACGTGCGGGATGGTGGCCGAGCCCTTTTTGATCTCGACCACTTCGCCGACGTTGAGGCCGGGGGGATAGATGCCGTCCTGCCCCGTCGTCATCACGTAGTCGCCCGTCTTGACATCTTCGAGCCCGGAAACATAGCGCATCTCGACGAGACCGTTGACGCCGAGGCCGCGTACGGAGCCGAGCGCGTTGGATTGCCCCAGTTGGCCCACGACCGCGCCCGCCGCAGCCTTCTCGTCCGTTATCAACATCACCTCAGCCGTCCAGGGGCTTGTGGCCACCACGCGCCCGACGATGCCGCTCGGCGTCACCACCGGCATGTTGTTTTGTATCCCCGAAGAGCGCCCGCGATTGATCGTCACCGTATCGAACCAGAGAGAGGGGTCGCGGGCGATGACGCTGGCGACGACCGCGCCGTACGGGCTCTGCTCTTTGAAATCGAGCAGGGCTTTCAAGCGCGCGTTCTCGTCAACGGCGGTGCGCGATTCGTTCAGCTCAATCTGCATCTGCTCGACGCGCGCGCGCAGTTGTTCATTCTCGGTCGCGGCGTTCCTTAAATTGAGAATGCTGCGGACGAACCCCACACTTGCGCCGCCCGCGCCCGTCGTGACGCGCTGAAAAGGCGAGACGATGGCCTGCGCCCAGACACGAATCATGCGCTGCTTGGTCACATTGTCGCGCGCGTCATAGGCCATCAGCGCCAGGTTCAGGAAGAGCAGCCCAACGAGCCACCACGGGGCCCGCTGCCTGATCTCCCTCTGTGTGCGCATGACTGCCATAAAATCGTATGTCGGATGCCGGATAGTGGATATCAGTCATTGGCTGCCTGACCATGATCTGACATCCCGTCTGCTTTTAGGTTCCGCTCGTCAGCGTGTTGTCCCACTTGACGCGCTTCAGTAGATTGAAATCCGAGAGCATCTTGCCCGTACCCAGAACGACGGATGAGAGCGGGTCTTCCGCCAGAGAGACGGGCAGGCCCGTTTCAATCGAGAGGCGTCGATCCAGATTCTTCAGGAGCGCCCCGCCGCCCGTCAAAACTATACCGCGCTCCACAATGTCGGCCGAAAGCTCCGGCGGCGTCCTTTCGAGCGCGACGCGCACGGCGTTAACGATGGTCGCCACAGAATCCGAAAGGGCCTCTCTCACTTCCTCATCCGTGATCGTGATGGTTTTCGGGATGCCCTCTATGAGGTTGCGCCCACGCACCTCCATCGTCAGCACTTCGTCCAGGGGAAAGCCCGAGCCCAGCTCGATCTTGATCGCCTCGGCGGTGCGCTCACCTATCAGAAGGTTGTACTTGCGCTTGATGTACTGCGTGATGGCCTCGTCCATCTCGTTTCCGGCGACGCGCACGGCGCGCGAGTAGACGATGCCGGAAAGTGAGATGACGGCGATGTCCGTAGTTCCGCCGCCGATGTCGACGACCATGTTGCCGTGCGGCTCTGTGATCGGGAGCCCTGCGCCGATGGCCGCCGCCATCGCCTCTTCAACCAGATAAACTTCGGACGCTTTGGCCCTGTAGGCGGAGTCTTCGACGGCGCGGCGCTCGACCTGCGTGATTTCCGAAGGGATGCCGATGACGACGCGCGGGCTCACCCAGGTCTTGCCGTTGTGGGCCTTGCGTATGAAGTGCTGAAGCATCTTCTCCGTGACCTCGAAGTTGGCGATCACGCCGTCCTTCATCGGACGGATGGCGACGATGTTGCCGGGCGTTCGGCCGAGCATCTCTTTAGCGTCCCGGCCCACGGCTTCCACGGCGTTGGTGATCTTATTGATCGCCACGATTGACGGCTCGGAGACGACGATGCCGCGTCCCTTTGCGTAAACGAGCGTGTTGGCGGTTCCGAGGTCTATCGCAAGATCGCTTGAGAAGAGACTGAAAACTGATTTAAAGGCCATTTATGTGTCCATATTCTTTGATTAGTTAGATGATGCCCGAAGGGGTCAGCAATCGTTGGCCTACACGCGGGGCCTTTCGGGCCGGGGGAAACGAGCACGCGCAGGGTAGACGGACGCTCACCGCACAGGAGCGAACTCTTTAAGATACACCGAAGTAGGGCGATTTGCTATTGCGAAATCGTATTTTCTCTAAAAAGTTGGGGGCAGCGGGGAGGCCGCCAGTCGAATGCAGTTCTTGTTGGCGGCTTTGGCCTCGTACATGGCCGAGTCGGCGCGGGCGATCAACTGTTGCGGCGATTGCGCGTGCTGCGGAAAAGCGGCTACGCCGAAACTCGCCGTGAGCCGTAAACGAAGGGTACGCCCGCCGTTAAATGTGTGGCGCTCGATCTTCTCGCGGACGCGCTCGGCCACCAGCAGCGCCTGCTCAACGCCGCTTTCCGGCAGGATGATGACGAACTCATCGCCGCCATAGCGCGCCACTATATCGGTATCGCGCACCGAAGAGAGGATCACGGAGGCCATCTCCATCAGGACGTGCGAGCCGACGAGGTGACCGTGCCGGTCGTTGATGGCCTTGAAATCGTCCAGGTCGAGGAAGAAGGCGGCGACCGTCGAGCCGTAGCGCCGTGCCCTCTTGATCTCGCTCAAAAGGAACTGGCGGAGAAATCTGGCGTTGTGCAGTTTCGTCAGGTCGTCGGTCAAAGACAGACGCTCGGCCTCTGCGATTCGGACGGAGTTGGAGAGGGCGAAAGCCACCGGCAGGGCGAGCGCGCCCAGAAGCGCCGCCTCCGACCTCGAAAACAGGCGTTCCCCCGCGCCCTCGCGCACGGCCTCAAGCACACCCATCACACGCTCGCCGCTCATGAGCGGCACGGCCAGGACGCGCACGTTCTTGTCTCGTCCACGGACAGTCTCGCCGCTGGCTATGCTCTCTCTGGCCGCCTTCGATTCCGCGCCCGCCAGCGTCAGAGCGTCGCCCATAAGAGCGCGCCGCCAATCGGTTTCGGAAATCTCGCGGTCGCTCCGGGTCAGTCCGCGCGCCGCCAGGGGCTCAAGCTTGGGCGCGTCGATCCCGCTCGTTTCCGCAGTCAGGTAAATCGTCCAGCGGTGGGCCGGGATGAGCGGGGCGAGCCCGGCCAGCGCGGCCTGCGCGGCGCTCTTTTGATCGTTGGCGAAATGCAGCGAGGCGACCAGCTCAAAGGCGGCGCGGAGCGTGCTCGTGCGCAAGCCCCTGGGCAGCAGCAGCGACTCTTGCGCGCTGATGATCTCGGCGGATGCCGGGAGCGTCAAATCTCCCGTGCGTCCGCGCTCCTCCATTTCGCGCAGGAGGGCTGGCAACTGCGCCGGGCTCGCGGCGATGGCGTCGAAGCCCAGTCGCCTGAGCGCCGCATCATCGAACGCAGCGCGGCCAGCGGGCGTCGTTGCATTCCCGTTGCCGTAAGGGCGACAGGCGACGAGCGGGGCATCGGGCCAGAGAAGCGAGGCGCGCTCGACCACGGCGTAAAGCTCCATCGTGTTGGCCTTGGAAGCAATCTCGTAAAGGACAGCCGCCGGAGCCTGGTCTACGCGGCCATTGCTGGCGGGCGCGGCGGGCGTCGCCGTCTCGTAGCCGCGCTCGGTCGAAACGGCGACATCGACGCCCGCTTCGCGCAGAGCTTCGGCCAGCGCCCCGTCGTGCGCTCCTCCTACGGCGTGCGTGTCGGCCATCAAGACTACGTGCTTCGACATAAACTTAAAGCCCTTGCCCTCAGCTTAAAGCCCTTACTTCTTCTGGTGCGTCGCGCCCGAAGCGACGGGCACGCGATACTGCTCGCTGTTGCCCTGCGGGTCTTGCGCTTCAAGCATAATCTCGCGCGCGCCCGCCGCAATGGTGATCTGTAGTTGGAAGGAGCCGTCGGCGTTGGCAAACGTCTCGCGCTCGGCGATGCGTATGGTCGTGCCGCGCGGCGCGCGACCCCTGACGATGTAGATTTGACCGCCTATAAAGTCGAAAGAGACCTCCGAGACGGCGACGTGCTCGCCCCTTCCCGGCGGCGAGACGATGAACTTCTGCGGCTCGCACCAATCGCTGGTCTGTCCCGAAGAGGCCGTGGCGCGTACGCGCCAGAAGTAGTCGCCCGGCCTCAGATCGCTCGCGTTAAATTCGGTCGCGATCAACTGGTCGCGCTCTATGACGCGGCCCGCGGTGACGAAGAAGGGCGAGGTCGCCACCTCGACGCGATAATGCGCCGGAGTTCCGGAGGCGGGACGCTCCCAGCGCAAAGCGACGCTCGCCGCCCCTGTAGTCCCGGCCTGAACTCTCTCAAGATTGCGGGGCGCGACCGGCGGCGGAACATCCAGCAGGCGCTCTCTGCGCGCCAGCGTGCCCGATTGGTTGATCGAGAGATATTCGCCGTTACGCACGATGGTCTTATCGCCGTTGGCCGTGACGGTCTCAAGCTGCCCGGTGGCGACGCGAATCTCTTCCGTCTTGTCCGGATTGACGCCGAAGCTCGCGCCCGTCTCGCCAGCCAGGCGGCTCTGCGTCTGGCGGGTTTCGACGACGTTGGACGCGCCGTCCGGCTGCTGTTCGGTGCGGACGTTGATCTGGCCTGTATCGACGGCGACGCGTACCTGCGTGCGCTGTTCGCCTTCGACCTTGGTGTTCTCGCGTATGATGACTGTGCTGTTGGGGCGCACGACCAGCGTTGAGCCGTCAGCGAGCGTGATGCGGGCGCGTCCGTCGGCCTGCGTCTGCACGGTGTCGCCCGGATAGAGCTGCGTCTGGCTGCGTGCGGCTATGGTCTCGCGCGTCGCCGCGCGGATCACTCTGACATCGCCCTCAAAGGAGATGAAACGCGCTCCGGCGGGAGCATCGGCGACCGTCGCTGTGCTCTTGAATGGGTTGCCGTACTTCCAGACGTAGAGGCTCGCCACGCCGCCCACCACACTTAAGCCGAGCAGAGTAATGATGAAGTAGATTTGCCGCTTCTCGATGATCCACCAGTCGAGATCGAAGCGACCGTGTTTAGTAGCCATACGTGTTTGTGAGAGGTGAGACTAAATCCGTCGCGTGGGGCGAAAACCAGTTAGCGAACTGAAAGGGAACAGAAACAGCAGAAGCCGTCGGGTCTGAAACGGCGCGCCGCTCAGGAGGCGCGGCGGCCAATTCCTAAAGCAGAAGGGGTTTTTCGGAAAACTCCCTCCTTAGTATCAGAAGTTAACACAGGCGTTTGATCCGTTCAAGCATCTTTTACGATGTTGGCCAAAATGGTCGCGAAACCGCTAAATCAGGGCAAAAGGCGGGAAAAACCGGAGTGTTGAGGCTCTCAGCGGGGATTGCCCGTGCCCGTCATTTCGCTGTCGGTCTCGCTTTCGGCCGCCTCGACATCCTCGAATGGCCGCCCGAAATCCGGCGGCAGGTCAACGTCTATGTCTCTTTCGGAGTGGCGCGGCCAGATGAGCGAGGCGGCGACGGAGCCGAGCAGCACGACGGCCACCACCCCGAGCGAGATGCCTATCGGGACGTGCAGTCCGGCGGCGACCAGTAGCATCTTCGCGCCGATGAAGGTGAGCACGATGGCGAGGCCGATCTTGAGATAGTGAAATTTCTCGACCACCCCGGCCAGCAGAAAGTAGAGCGAGCGCAGGCCCAGAATGGCGAAGACGTTCGAGGTGTAGACGATAAAAGTGTCCGTGGTGATGGCAAAGATGGCCGGGATCGAATCGACGGCGAAGATCAGGTCTGTGACCTCGACGATAATCAGAACCAGCAACAGTAGCGTCCCCTTCAGTCGCCCTTCGGAGCGCGTAAAGAAATTCTCGCCCTCGTACTGGTGCGTGATCGGGACGTAGCGCGTGACGAGCCGCACGATAGGGTTCTGCTCCGGGTGAATCTCCGTCTCCTCTTGCCGAAACATCTTGATACCCGTGTAGATCAGAAATGCGCCGAAGACGTAGATTATCCAGTCGAACCTTGTGATGAGCGCCGCGCCCAGGAATATCATCGCCGCGCGCATCATGAGCGCGCCGAGCACGCCCCAAAAGAGCACGCGATGCTGGTACTTGGTCGGAACCTTGAAATAAGAGAATATGAGAAGGATGACGAACAGGTTATCGACCGAAAGCGATTTCTCGATCAGGTAGCCGGTCAGGTACTCCAACCCCTTCTGGTTACCCAGGTGCCAGAAGACGAGCCCGGCGAAGAGCAGCGCGAACGTAATCCAGACGATACTCCAGGCAGTCGCCTCCTTGTAGGTGATGGTGTGAGCCTTGCGATTGAAAACGCCCAGGTCTACAAAGAGCATGATAAGGATAAAGACATTAAAACCCACCCACGCCCACATTGAATGATGCATCATGTCCATTATCTGAATACGATAGCACCCGCGCCCGCGTGCAATCAACCGAGTGGTCGGGCGCGCGGCCCCTCTCTCACTCTGTGCGCGCCCGCGCCCGACCGGAGGCGGCCGCCCTCCGCTCCGGCAGGAGTTGCGGCCTCGCCTCGGTCTCCGCTACAATCCTCGATTTCCGGAGCAGCAGTTAACCGGCCATAGAACTCATCGGCCGTTAACTTTATCGAAGGGCCATCCAAATTCTATTCAGGAAATAATCGAGCATGCTGAAATTTTTTAGTCGTCAGGAACGGACGCGCAACTTGATACTGGTCGTCTTCGCCATCATCATGGCGGTCAGCCTCGTCATCTTCTATGCGCCGGGGCGCAATTCGGCCTCGGCGACGCCAGCCACGAACACGGAAGTCCTCGCCCGTGTCGGCAGCGATGATGTCACGGTCGGCGATCTGCAATTAATCAAAGATAGCTACATGCAGATGTTCGGCGGCCAGATCAGCCTCGCGCAGTTGGGCGGCGACAAGCGTTTCCTGGACGGGCTTATTCGCGACCGCGTCATCGCGCAGGAGGCGGCTCGCCTCGGCCTCGCGGCATCCGACGCCGAGGTGGCCGATAAGATACGCAAACAGTTCAAAGACGCTTCGGGGAAATTCGTAGGCTTCGACCGCTACAAAGAGTCGGTCGTCTCGCGCTATGGCAGCATCGAGCGTTTCGAGCGGCAGATACGCGATCAGGTCGCGGCCGAAAAGCTACAGGCTTTCGTCACCGCTGGCGTTCGCGTCTCGGAGACGGAGGTACAGGACGATTATAAGCGCAAGAACAGCAGCTTTCAGTTGGTCTACGTTCCGGTGACGGCCGCCAAGCTCGCCGAAAAGATTCAACCCTCCGAGGAAGAGCTGCGCGCCTACTTCGACCAGCACAAAACGGAGTACCGTATTCTCGAATCGCAGAAGAAGGTTCGCTACCTCTTCATAGATCAGGCCAAAGCGGGCGAGAAGCTGCAAATATCGGATGATGATTTGCGCGCCGCCTACGACAGCCTCGCGCCGGATAAGAAACAGGCCGGAGTCCGTGTGCAGCAGATCGTTTTCAAGGTCGCGCGCCCCGACCTCGATCCGCAGGTGCGCGCCAAGGCCGAAACTCTGCTGACGCAGTTGCGCGGCGCGTCGGGCGGAAGCCCCGTCACGGAGGAAGCTTTCGCGACCGCCGCAAAGGGGAACTCGGAAGATCCCGCGACGGCTAAAGGCGGCGGCTGGCTGCCTGTGCCCTTCAAGCGCGATCCGAACAAGGCCAATGAGCTTTATGATCGGATGATGGACATGCAGGAGGGCGAGATGTCGGACGTGGTCAAGTTCGGCACTAACTATTACATCCTGCGCCGTGGCCCGTCGGTTCCGAAAACCTTCGAGGCCGCCAAGCCGGAACTGCTCGCTTCGCAGCGCAATAGCCGCGCTTATGCCGTCGCCGCGCAGTTGGCGGCACGCGCCGAGACGCGCCTGAAGGAGACCAAAGATTTCCAGAAAGTGGCACAGGAGCTGGCGGCGGAAGCGAACATGGCTCCGGCCCAGATGGTCAAAGAGACGCCTTACATCAAACCCGGCGACGATGTTCCGGAGATCGGCAGTAACCAGAAGTTTGAAGAAGCGATTGCGCCGCTTGAAAATCCGAACGATGTGGGCGTCCGCACGGGGGTTCGTAACGGTTTCGCCATCCCCATGCTGCTCGACAAGCGGGAGCCGCGCATCCCCGAATACGAAGAGGTCAGGGACAAGATCGCGCAGGCGCTCAAGCAGGAGCGCGCAAAATCGCAGCTTGAGCAGAGGGCCAACGAGTTGGCGACGAGCGCCGCGAGCGCGGGCGACCTGAAGACGGCCGCCGAAAAGATGGGCCTCGAAGCCAAGACGGAAGAGGCTTACAAGATCGGCGCGCCGCTCGGCGAAGCCGGTACGGGCCCCGCCGCCGACGATGCCATCTATGCCCTGAAGGAGGGCGAGGTCACAAGGCCCGCGGTCAGGATCGGCGACAACTGGGTAGTCATCGGCGCGATCAAGCGCACCGAGGCAGACCTCGCAGAGTTTGCCAAGCAGCGCGACCAGCTCATGCAGACGGCGCTCTCGGCGCTCCGCAACCAGGTTTTCGACGACTACATCACGGCAGTCCAGGCGCGTATGCAACGCGAGGGGCGTATCACGATCAACAAGGAAGTACTCGCCAAGGTCTCGGAGGACGAGCCCGCCGCCGCACCCCCGCGCCGCGCCCCACGCATCCCCGGACAACAATAAACAGGGCGGCAGCGATGAATGATTGAATGAATAGTTAATTGACGCATTCACTCAACCCCTTTCATCCCTTCGTTACCACCACCGGAGCATCTTCCACCAGAGGGGGCCGAGGCTCATCCAGATCGAGATGTTGAGCAGGGAGACGACGAGGCCGAGCCACCACCACGTTCGTTGGTTGACGTAGCCCGCGCCGAACCAGATGGGCGCGGGCGTCGTTCCGTAGTGCGTCAGCGAGGCATCCAGGTTCGAGAAGTAAGCGAGCGAGAGTACGGCCAAGTAGGGCGGCGCACCGCTCGCGAGGATGACGACCAGGAAGGGCGTGTACATCGCCGTCGCATGGGCCGTAATGCTGGCGAACGCGTAGTGCGCGTAGAAGTAGACGAGCAGTAGCGCCGAGAGCGCGGCCCACCACGTCCACCCGTAAGTGAGACCGGCAGCCGTCTCCGCAAATCGTTTCGTAATTCCCGTTTCGCCCAGCGCCTCGGCCATGCGCACCAGCCCTCCATACCAGATGAAGACATCCCACGCGCCGCGCTCCGCGATCACATCTTCCCAATCGAGCACTCTCGTCAGCAGCAGCACGCAGATACCAAAGAGCGCGACGACCGCGTAATGAACGGCACCGACGCGCCCGCCGGTCAAATACGCCAGCCGGTCGCCGATTATCCAGAGCGTCGCCACGATGCCGAAGACCGCCAGCATTACTTTCTCGGGCCAGCGCATTGGGCCAATACGTTTGAGTTCTTCGGCGGCGAACTCCGCTGCGGCGGGCGTGTGTCTGATCTCAGGCGGGAAAAGTCTATATAGCACGAGCGGCACGACCAGAAGCGATGCCAGTCCGGGCACGATAGCGCCCAGGGCCCAACGGCTGTAGCTCAACTCGATGCCGGTCACCTGTTGCGCAAACTTCGCGATCAGGACGTTCGATGCCTGGCCCGTCAGGAACATAGCGCAGACCACGACATCGCACTGGTAGAGGAGCACCATCAGGAAAGCTCCGAGCCGTCGGGCCGTCGCGCCCGGCTCGGACTCGTAAGCCTCCGCGAGGCTCTTGGCGATGGGGAAAATGATGCCGCCGGAGCGTGCGCCGTTCGAGGGAACGACCGATGCCAGCAGCATGTCCGTCGAGACGAGCGCGTAACCGAGGCCGAGCGAATGCCTGCCGATCGCGCGTATGAAAAGGAAGGCGATGCGCCGCCCGAGTCCCGTCTTAATCATCCCGCGCGAGATCATGAAGGCCGCCAGCACCAGCCATACGATCGGATCGCTGTAACCGCGAAGCGCATCGCCCACGGACATCGCGCCCGTCAACGCAAGCGCCGTCACCCCGAGCAACACCATCGCGCCGCCCGGCGCTGGCCGCAGGATGGAGCCGATGATGGTGGCGGCGAAGATCGCCAGCAGCCGCCACGATTGGGGTGCGATCCCTTCAGGAACGGGAGCAAACGCGATGGCTAAAGCGGAGGCCACGATAACGATCCACTTTATAATCCTGCTTCGGACGGCGGCGCGGCCCGCCTCATCAGTCTCGCCTTCGCCGTTCAAGGTAGCGGCGGCGACCGCCTCCTCCTCTTCCTTAGCGTCTCTGTCCGCCATCTATCTCAGCCCCCGCGCTCCGCAAAAGTTTAAGAAGAGCATACGGCGGCGATACTACAGCTTTTTGAGCTTTATGCCTCGACGAAAATCGCCGGGCGGCCTCTTTTGATTTACAGGGGGGCGTCCGCTTCCATAGAAAAGCGCGGGCTTCACACAAAACCCATCAGGGTCTTAGTTTGAAGCCCGCGCTCTCTTGAAAGTAAGCGGTCTCGGGACGACTTACGAGCGGGTCTCTTTTTTAAGCCTGCGCCAATTTTTATGCGGTGAAGACTAAGAACGCGTCCTCCTGCGAAGGTTTCTCCGGGCAGGGGAGAGAGGCTGGGCGGAGGCGCTCAAAGTGTATGCCGCTCTAAAAGTGGCGCAGGAGCGGCGCGATGTCCGGCTGCGTGACGCTCAGCTTGATCTGGACTTCGTTATCCTGCGCCGTGACGGTCAGACCTTTGATAAGACTCGAAAATGCGTCGGCCTCAGCCTTGTTTGAGCCCCGGCCGATGCCCAGACCGCTGACGAGCTTTAGTCCGTTGAGCGCCTGGGCAATGTCGCGGGCCTGATCCGCATTCTCCGTGCGGGCGGCGAAGAGCGTTTCGGCGTTCGTCCCCACGGTGCTGAAAGAGCCGTAAACCTGCCGTATGGATTCGGCCAGCTTACTGACCTTAGCATCGCCGAACCCGAATCCCTTAGCCATTCCGGGCGGTACATTTCCAGCGAAGCCTGCGAAAGCGCCCGAAGTCCGCGTCGCTAACTCAACCAGGCTCTGGTCGACGCGCTCCGCGCCCGGATTGATGGTCGCGCGCACGCTCTCAAGATCGCCCATGACAATCGTGTTCGAGTCGAGTTCGGCGACGGCCATTCTTTGCGTATCGGCCTTGTCGGCCTTGAAGGCCGGAGCGCTGTCGCCAACACCAGCACCAGCGCCAGTACCAGCGCCAGTGCCAACGCCATCGCCGACGACGACGGCGGCGTCGGCGGCGACTACGTCGCGCGGTGAAGCCAGCACGTATATCTTCTTCCCTTCATAGACCTGCTCTTCGCGCTCGACCTTCTCCTTTTTCCTGACGGCCGCGAATCCTTTGTCGATCAAATCCGAGGCGACGAAGCTGCCGCGCGTGATGGCCACGAACCTGGAATGGCCGCTCCTTCGCGCCTGATCGAAGCGCAAGCCGATAGCGAGGCTGTCGAACGTGCGCGGGTCGATACCTGTCTCCTGCTGAAACTTGTCGAGCTTGGCGTTGATCTTCGCGAATAGAGTGGGGTCTCCGGCCAGAAAGTTCGGGAGCGTATCGGAGACGAGCTTCTGCGTGTCTACGAAGATGATGATGTCGGATGCCGGAAGCTCGGCCAGCGCCGTGCCGGGCGCTACAACCGCCGCTCGGCTTGCAGCGTTAGTCTTCGCGACGACGCTCCGGCTCGCCTGGGCTACGATCAGGGCCATCGCCGCCAGCAGGATCGCCAGCGCGACGAGCGATGCTTGAAATCTCTTGTTCATAATTTTTAACCTCTTAAATCTTCAAACAATCCTGGCCCCTTCTTAAAGAGCCTGCGGATTAATTCGGGGCCGATACTTCTCCTGCCCTGTAAAGACGACGAGGGCGCGACGACCGTTAACACGAAAGGCCATTTGTTCCTAAAGAACAAGTGGCCTTATCAGTATTGCCCGGCTTCGGCTCGCATGGCAAGGGGGAAGTGACGCGCCCCCCGCTCCCGCGCGCCGCGCCCTAGAAAATGCGTACCAGCGAGGCGATGTCCGTCTGAGCGATCTCCAAACGAATTTGCAGATCGCTCCCCTCGGTCGTCACCTTCAGATTGTCTATCACGCTCTGCGCGAGCTTGCCCTTGTCGGCCGGAAGCTGCGCGATCAGGAAGCCGCTGAACTGCCTCAGTGCGGCCAGCGAGTCGTTGAGGCTCCGTGCCTGCTCTGGCTTTTCCGTGTGCGCGACCATCAGCATGTCGAAGCCCGTGGCGGTCGTGCCGATTGAGCCGTAAGCCTGTCGAATCGAAGCGATGCTCCTGCTGATCTCCTCGTTGTCAATGCCGGAGGATTGGGCGACCGATGGCGGCACGTTGGCCGCAAAGCCTAAGATAGCGTTCGGATTGCGCGTCGCCAGTTGTACCAGCTCACCGCCGATGCGCCCGCGTCCCTTGTGCGCATCGACCGCAGCCCGCACGACATCCAGATCGCCCAGCGCGAGCGTTTGCGCGTCGAGCGCCGCCACCGAAATGTCACTCACCCGCATGTTCAAAAGCCCCAGCCACTTCATCCTGTCATTTACACTGAAGGTATAAATGGTCTGACCGGCATACTTCTGCTCCTGGTATTTGCCCTTCATGGCGATGCGCGCGGCGGCGATCATCGCGGGGGCATTGAAGCGACCCTGCGCGAGCGCGACGATGTCCGTGGTCACAACCGTCGGCGAGCGGCTGATGAAGCGCAATCCGACGGCGACGCGGTCAAACGTACGCACGTCCAGACCGTAGCGCGTTTTGAAGCTGTCTATGTCGGCATTGATCTGCGCCAGCCTCGGTTTATCTTCGGCGAGAGCGCGCGGCAAAGCATCATTCAATAGCTTCTGGACATCGACGAACATCGCCACGTCCGAGGCGGGCAGCGTCGGCAGCAATGCGTTGGCCGCCGGAGCCTGAGTAGTAGTCGTCGTCGCCGCCGTCGTCTTCGTCCTGGTCTGCGCGCTCGCAGCCGGAGCGATCAGGGCCGCGAGCGTGAGCCCGAGCATAATCAAAGAGGCGTAAATTTTCTTATTCACTATTGATAGCTCACCTTTCAGGAAAGCAAGGGCTGTAAGGCCGCCGGGGATGAAATCTATAATTCGATAGTCTTGCGTGCTTTCACTTCATCCTCAAAATCTTCCGGCCTTACACGTTAGTCCTCGCGGTTATCCGCCCACTTCGGATGCAAAGCCGGGCGGGCGGGGTTGGCTCTATTTTCTCCTGGCGCGACGGTTTTCTTCGCCGTCTCCGCCGAGCAGACCGGGCAGAGAGGGAAGCATCTGCGCCGTTATCTCGTCGGAGGTCACCTTCTTGTAATCCTTCGGCAGCTCGAAGAGCGACGCGTCAACCTCCTGCTTGATATCGCGCATCTCCATAGAGACCTTCGAGCCGCGCGCCGTCTCGCCCGTCGAAGTGGTCTCCGACTTGACGGGCATCCCGAGCGATTCGTCTATCCAGATGATGGTTTCAGTCTTTACACCGCGCGCCTCGTCGCCCCCGGCCGCAGTCGTCACTCTGTACTTGGTCGTCGCGCGCCCGTTGACCGTTTCCGTGCCGAGCTTTTCATAGTTGGCTCCGGGGTCGGATTCGTTAAGCAGCTTGTCGGGCGAAAAATCGGACGGAAGATTTTGGGCCATGCTTGACAGCGTGCCGCCCTCGCCGGGCTTGACCTCGGCGTAGAGCTTCTTTGAGTGAAGGAGCACGTAATGTCCCGACGCGAGTTGCAGGTCGGACATCCTCGCCCCCGGAATCAACTCGTAATCGACGCGTCGCCGCTCTGCGTCGCGCGCAATCCTGATCTCGCGGCTCAATAGATTGCTGATGCCGGGGATAACAGGAGTGTCGCCGCCGAGGCTGCCCGTGACGACCATCGTCGCCGTGTAACGCTCCGGCTCTTTGGTCGAAAAGGGAGGCGTCCTGGAAGTGTTACCCGAGGCGTTGGAAGAGTTGCCGCCGCCCGCGCCGCTCGCCGCGCCGCCCGTATTGGCCTCTTCGCCGGAGCGTTTGCAGGCAGTAGTAGCGCCCGCGACGACCGTGAGCATAAGCGCGAGCGAGAGGACGAGCGCTCGCGGGCGCACCCGCTTCGCTTTCATTGATTCCGTCATGAATCGAAAAGGCATCGAAATTTTATTCTCCTTAACCTCAAACGCGCTCGACCAGCAGGGCCAGGCCCATCCCGCCGCTGACGCACAACGTTGCAAGTCCGCGCCGCGCCCTGCGCTTCTTCATCTCGTGCAGGAGCGTCACGCTGATGCGAACTCCGGTGCAGCCGATTGGATGGCCCAGGGCGATGGCCCCGCCGTTGACGTTCAAACGCTCGGCATCCAACCCGAGGTCGCGGTCGCAGGCGATGACCTGTGCCGCGAACGCCTCGTTGAGTTCCACCAGCTCTATATCGTCGAGCGTCAAGCGCTGCCGTTCGAGCAGCGCCCGCACGGCTGGCACGGGGCCAATGCCCATGATCTCAGGGGCGACGCCCGCGATCTCGTAATCGACGATGCGCGCCTCGGCTTCAGCGCCGGATTCCTTCAACGTCTCCTCGCTCATCAGCACGAGCGCCGCCGCTCCGTCCGTGATGCCGGAAGAATTACCCGCCGTCACCGTGCCGTCCCTGTTAAAGACGGGCGCGAGTTTGCCGAGCGCTTCGATTGTCGCCCCGGCCCTGTAGTGCTCATCGCGCGCAAATGTGACGGCCTCGCCTTTGCGGCCTTTGACCTCAAGCGGCAAAATCTCTGCATCGAAGCGACCGCCCTCGATGGCAGCTTCGGCGCGCTGCTGCGACCTCAATGCATACTCGTCCTGTTCGCGTCGCGAGACTTCATAGCGACGCGCCAGATTCTCAGCCGTCTCGCCCATCACCAGACCCGAGAGCGGATCGTTGAATCCGTCGCGGTACATACCGTCGACCAGTTCCATATTGCCGAGTCGAGCGCCCCAGCGCGCGCCCTCGGCATAATAGGGGACGCGCGACATGCTCTCGGAGCCGCCCGCGAGCACGGCCCGCGCACGCCCGAGCATGATCTCCTGCGCGCCCAGGATAATCGCCTTCAGTCCAGAGCCGCACGCCTGATTGACGGTGAAGGCGGGCACAGTTTCGGGCACGCCCGCGCGATACGTAATCTGGCGGGCGACGTTCGGGCCGCCTCCGGCCTGACGTGCCGAACCCCAGATGGATTCCTGAATCTGTAAGGGTGAAATACGCGCCCGACGCAAGCTTTCCCGGGCCACCGCCGCGCCCATATCGGCCGCCGACCACCCGGCGAGCGTTCCGCCGAAACGTCCTATGGGCGTGCGCACGGAACCCGTTAGATAGACATTCTTCATTGCCACGCTGTCCTTAAATGGGAAATACTTATGGTGTCCGAATGACGTGTGATTGATGTAAGATGTTAACACATAGAAAAGCAGGGATGAAGGCGCAAGGATGAATTATAAAAGAGCAGCCGCGAATGCTTTGAATGCCGGATGCCGAATATTAGTCAGAGAGCCCGACACGCGCAGCTAAGATTCAGCGGCCGTCTTTTCATTCTCCGCCCTTACTTTTACGCCACCTCACCGGATGCTCGAACGCCTCACCGACAGGGACGAAATAGCAGACGCCGCGCGGCGCATCGATGAATTGATCGCGGCGCACGGCGAGTGGGTCTACGCTCAAGCGTCAGCGGGCGGCGCTACGACGGCGCTGCGACGAAATGAGATAGACATTCACGTCTCGCAGAATCGCCTGATCTTCTCCTGCTGGACTGAGAAGGGCGTGCGCACGTGGCGCGTCAGGGCATGGGAATGGACGGGCGAGAAGCTCCTGATGGACGCGACGCGCCGCGCCGGGGCGGAGCGCTCCCGGCTCGTGCTCGTGCCGCGTCTCTCGACCGAAACAGCAAATATAATCATCAGCGCCGCGCGTCGTGAACGCGCGCAACATCTGGCGCGTCTCGCCTCGGGCGTGATTGCCGGAGCCGCGACGGTCGAGCGGACGGCGCTCAGCGCGGGTGCTCGGCGCGGCCTGCCCGGACGATACGCACGCATACTGCTTCGCCTGCCGCAAGAGCGCATCGCCGTCACAGGAGTAGTCGCCCCCTTTCAAGCATACGATGTCGACGCTTTTCTATCCTCCACACTCATCTGGTTTACGCGCGCCCGTGAGCGAGCGCGCTTACCCCCCATACGCAAACTCTGGCTCATCGCCGACCATCGTCACACGGCTGCGATAGCCGCGCGCCTCGCGCTCCTCAATGAAGACTTGCGGCGGTCTATCTCTCTGTTTGTGATTGATGATGAATGGCGCGAGCTAAGTCGAGCGTCCCCCTTAGAGCAGGAGGAGCTATGGACGGCACGGCCCGCGCGTCTGCTTCGGCCCTCAAAAATCGAGCCGGGCGAATGGGCCGCACGAATCGTAGCCCTCGCGCCCGGTGCGATTGACGTGGTGAGCGCGCGCCGTGGCGAGACGCTGCGCTATCACGGACTCGCTTTCGCGCGTGTGCGGCGTGTGATGAGCGTCGAGCGCGTGTGGTTCGGCGTCGCGGGCGCGCCGCGCCGTTTGCTGGACGAGAGCACGGCCGAAGACCTGGACAAACTCTTACGCCAGTTGATAGAGCACCGTCGCGCCGATGCTGTTGATCGCCGCCACGCGCTCTACAGGCTTGCGCCCGAAGCCTGGCTCGAATCCATGCTCAGGCGCGACATCACGCACCTCGACCCAGGGCTTATCCTCTCGCCTCTCTACGCGCAGTTTCGCGCCGCGCAGGAGGAGGTAGCCCGGGGCGCTGCGGCGGCGCGTCCCATCGACCTGCTGGCGCTCAGGCGCGACGGTCGTCTCGTCGTCATCGAGCTGAAGGTTTCCGAAGATCGCGAGCACGTCTTGCAGGCGGCAGACTACTGGCGGCGCGTCGAGGCGCACAGGCGTTGTGGCAACCTGCGGCGCGCGCGTCTATTCGGTGACGCTCCCATCGCAGATGAATCCCCGCTCGTCTACCTGGTCGCGCCGACGCTCCGTTTTCATCGCTCCTTCGCCACGTTGGCCCGCGCCATCGACCCAAGAATCGAAACCTATCGCTTCGACCTCAACGAGGACTGGCGCGCTGGCATCCGCGTCATGCGACGCGTTGTGACTTAACACGTTAAGCGGCAATTTCGTGCGTCGCAGAAGAGGCCAGTTCAGCTCATCCTGGCGGCAATTGGCTCAATAACGAGCACTGGCGGGCGCGCGCGTGGCTTCGCGACCGGAACGATAAAACTGCCGGTAATAGTGAGCCGCCAGGCACAAGCTCCGACTCCATTTGTGTCAAATACTACACAGACTTGAATGATTATTTGAAAGATACAGATACAGGTCTCGTCAGTTGTATCTCAAAATCGCAGGAAGGAAATATGGTTTACAGGCATGGCCTTCCATATAACTTTATCTGAGGGCGACACCGGAAAATTATTATTGAAAAAGCTGGCAGATGGGGTTAGCATTAAGGTCTTCATTTACGACCCGCCAGCCTCAACGTACCGCTGGTGGCGCAACAGTGGGGCAGAGAAGACGCAAATCATCTGCTCAGAGTGATTGCCGCGACCGGCATTAATATCTAACCGAGCTTTACGCGACCTCTAAAAGTAAAAACCTTAAGAAGTATGTGGGAATCGAATTGGATGGAGAAATTCCTCAATCATGTCTCTACATTTTTGATCGCCATGACCCCGGTAGAGTTATACCAATTTTATTCCTCACGCGGGTCAAAACAGATCCACCGAACTGACCGGATATCTTTTCCGCAACGACGAATGTCGCGACGCTATTATTAATTTATGGGATGGCCGCGAAGAGGTGGGCGTCAATTACGTTTGAAGCATGGAAGGATAAACCGGAGAGCAGGGAATGGCTGGCAGGCGGAAACATTAAAACTCAATGAGCTGCGTGAAGATAGCGGTTAACATAGGCATTGCCTGTCAGTCCATTTTAGATGATTGCGTTTGAGCTTGCCTCTCTTTTACTCATCTGGTCTGTAACTGTTTCTCAGCAGTTCAACTCCGGCTCCCTCGCTGGTCGGCTTCTAACCATAACAAAACAGTGGAGGTGAGATATGAATTATATGGCACTGGGCTTTGTCGGGGCTGGCTTCTTTCTGTCACTTATCGCCTTTATCCTTAGGGGGTTGAAAGCCAGAATAGACTGGGGCCTTGATTGCAAGTACTATAGCCTGCTAGGTCTCTCCGTATTAGGAAGCGTTCTGGCTTTTATCGGGTTCCTGAAGTTCTCGCATGGGATTCCTGATAAGGTGGACTACACACAAACCCTTACTGTTATGGCTCTTCTAACGTCAGGGATAATTGCGGGCTACTTCAACTTTACTTTTGACCAGGCGGCCGATGACGAAAAGTTTTTCCCCTCCGCCCTCTCGATCTGCTTTATCCTACTGTTCCATCTGGTGTTCGCTGCCATCAGCTTTTACATAGGAAAGAGCGAGCGGATCCATGAGGTCGAAGGAGCGAACGTCATCGCTCCTCTAATCATGCTGATCCTTCTGGTGGCAATTGCCGTGCGCGAATTCTGGGACTACCGGAAAGGCCCAGCGGCTGGCGGGTCAGCGGGCACGATCACCCAGTAGCGCCTCTTTCATCTTTTGCCTGCTCCCATCAATCGTGCGTCACGCGGGCGGTTACTTCAATTGGAGCTATAGACTTCAAGCGGGTGAAAGCAGTTTTTAGTAGGCCCTCGTACGCGCCGAGCCTGCTCCTCATCAACCCATCGCGACCATCGGCCAGCGCCTGAGAGGCCGCCCTTACCTGGAGGTGACCACACAATGCAGACGAAATTGCACTTGCTGTCTATGCCCTGGGCTAACCCGGAGTTGCCCTCGATTCAAACCGCAGTCCTCAAGTCATATATAGACTCCGTGCTGGGCGCGCGGGTCGTGACTCGAACGTATTCTGCCTTTGCCAGCATCCTGCTCGAACAGAATCACGGCGGCTACGTGGACTACTACGACAAGTATCAGGCCTTTGAGGAATACCCGTACTTCCTCATGTACTACAGACGTTTCCTGCCAGCCGACCGGCGACTGAGCCGCATCTCTGCCGAGAGACTGATAGAGAAGATCAATGACCGCGATACTGACTCGCCGCTCAGCTTGCGAAGAATCGCGCGCCTGGAAAACCGTACGCAACGTTACATAAGGGAGACCATAGCCCCCCAGTTGTCCCGGCGTGGCCTCAATGTTATGGGCTTTACCCTCAACTACTATCAGCTCTATGCCTCGCTTTACTGTGCGCGATATTTGCAGGAGCGCTTCCCGGACTACAGGTACCTGTTTATCTTCGGCGGGGCGACCGTTATTTATCCGAAGGTGGCCGAGGTCTTGAAAGTTCTGGGAACCGAGGGCCTCTGCGTCATCGGCGAGGGCGAACATAAGCTGGAGCTTATTCTCAGAGAGATTCTGGCGACGCCTCCCGACAACTCGAATTTGATGGAGCGTCTGTCGTCGCTGCACGAAGGCATTTATGAGATACAACGCCGCACCATCAACCTGTATGAGCCGACCCCGGCTGCGCTGCTCGACATGCAGATGCCTATGGAGAAGCTGCCGCTGCCGGATTTCGACGAGTACTATGCATCGCTGCGCGAGGTCTTTCCTGATAGCAGGCTGCACGCGAAATACAAGTCCGAGACGTGGCTCGCGCTTGAGGGGACGCGCGGCTGCTTCGCCCATTGCGATTTCTGCGACGTGCATACGAGCTGGTCTGGTTTCCGCAAGAGCACGCCGGAGCGAATCCTCGACAACGTGTCGGAGTTGACGCGCAAACATAAAAGCCCCAGGGTCAAGTTCATGGATAACGTATGCGATACGTGGGCGGAGAAGTACGCCGAACTTCTGATTGAACGCAAGTGTCGAATCACGTCCTTCATGGAATGCCGCGTGCATCATCCGGAGGTCTTCTGGACGAAGCTCTCATTATCGGGCGTCGAACTCGTTCAGGTAGGCATAGAGGCGCTCTCCCCGACGCTGATACGTGCGATGAATAAGGGTACGCGGGCCAAGCAGAACCTGCTCGTACAGAAGTGGCTCAAGGAACTGGGAATAGAATCTCTCTCGAATATCATCACCCACCACCCGAAATCGACTCTCCGGCACGTCGAGGAGACGAAGCAGGTTATACGCCTGATACCGCACCTTGATCGCTTGTATTTCTCACCGCTGGCGCTACTCATCGGCAGCCCCCTGGACGAGCGCCTGCACCCGGAGGAAAAAAGGGAGTTGGAGGAGCGACAGCTTTTCGACTTGCCTAAGAGTTTAGACAAGTATTTCGTCCTCAAGGGCGAGTATGAGCCGCCCGACGATTGGTTCGACAGGGGAGTATCTGACGCCTGGGATAGGCTGGTCGAATGGGGCGAAGATTTTTTCCAGACCGCAGGCGAGGAGGCTTTTATGACCTCCACGCGTTACGGCCCCGAAGAGGTGATGATTAGCGACGGGCGCTACGGCAAGGTCGAGAAGTATTATCTGGCGGGCGACAGGGCATGCATATACGACCTTTGCCATCAGGGGGCGACGATGGCGACGCTCAGCAGCCGCACGGAACTGCCGCCGACAACGATTGAAAGGAATCTGTCCTGGTTGATGGATAGGCGATTGCTGGTGGAGTTGGACGGATTCTACATTGCGCTGGCGCTCAGACCGCGCGACGAACTAATACACAATTACGTCGAGCTGGCAACTCCGAAAAACTCGCCGCCGCCTAAAGTCATGGGGCTTTCGCTGCCGGTACATCAGGGCATGGAGACTGCGGGGGCCGGGCAACAGTAGCTTGTCTCTCTTCGGTCATCTCACGGACGCAACCTACATCAGATCGCTTTGAGGATGAGCATTGATCCCTGCCCGCAAACTGTTTTCCTGAAGCGGAACAGGAAGGTGAACATCACGCGCGATGCGGAGAGGGACGGGCGTGCGTGCCTGGAGGGCTCGGCTGCCAGAGTTTTATCGAGGCGGGTTTGGAGGGCTCTCTCTCGGATTGCTGTGAAGTGTTTTAGCGCCAGTCGGGGGGCTCTGCCGGGGGCACGTAGGCGGTCTCCAGGTCGTTCGAGGATAGCTCCTTGAACCGGCGCGAGACGGAGGCGGGGCCGAGCTTGCGGCGCAGCAGGCTACGGAAATTCGTCTCCTGATCGACGGCTGTAAAGGCGCGCTTCGGTATCACGGAGATCATGCCTTTGCCGTACACCAGCACATAGAAACTCTCGTTTTCGAGCACCCTGTTGTAGAGGCTCCAGTTGAGGCGGGAGTCAAGCTGATCGGTCTTGAAATGGATTCCTTCTTCCGTGAACTCAAGGGAATATTCGTCCCGATACTTGGGATCGCTGCGGAATCGCTGGCGCGGAAAGATGAAGAAGAGCGCCAGCACGAAGGTAAAGAGAACCAGGCCCATGCTCAACAGGAAGAGCGACATGACGACCTCGTTGATCGCGGCGAAGAGGACGAAGGCCAGCGCGAGAAGCATAAAAGCCACGCCGAAGCGGAGCAGCAGACCGGGTTGACCTGTGATGTAGAGACGCGTCGCCGCGACCCATTCCTTCTCGGTATATTTGAAACGAAGGCGGACTGTTTCATCCATCCCTTTTGCCCTCCATCGAAAAAGCATTCGCTCAGGTATTGCTGACGCTGACGATGCGGTCGCGCTCCTGTGTGGTTTGTTCCATGCTCGATAGAATGCCGCTGATGCGCATCCTGAACTCGTCCGCGTTGGTCGCGTTCCTGAGCGCCTCTTCGAGCGAGATCAGCCCCGACTGGTATAGGTGAAAGAGCGATTGATCGAAGGTCTGCATGCCGTACTGAGTATTACCGACAGCGATGGCCTCGCGTATCTGCGAGGTCTTCTCCTCATTGATGATGCAATCGCGTATCAGGCCGGTCGAGACCAGAATCTCGATGGCGGGCACACGACCCGCACCGCGCGCGGCGCGTACCAGTCGCATCGAGACGACGGCCTTGAGAATACCCGCGAGCTGTAGGCGCACCGATTTCTGCTGGTGCGCCGGAACCGAAGAGACGATGCGCGTGATCGTCTCCGTCGCGTCCAGCGTATGGAGTGTCGAGAGAACGAGGTGGCCCGTCTCGGCTGCCGCCAGCGCCGTCTCAATCGTCTCGTAATCGCGCATCTCGCCGACGAGGATAACGTCAGGATCTTGACGGAGCGCGCCGCGCAGCGCTTCGGCGAACGAGCGCGTATCGACATCGACTTCGCGTTGCGAGATGAAGGATCGCTTGTCGCGGTGCAGGAACTCGATGGGGTCTTCGATGGTCACGATGTGGCCGCTGCGTGTGGCGTTGATGCGGTCGATCATGGCGGCGAGCGTGGTCGATTTGCCGGAGCCCGTCGCTCCCGTAACCAGTATCAGCCCGCGCCGCTCGTCTGTGATCCGTTCGATGACGGGCGGCAGGCCCAGCTCGCTGCTCGTGCGTACCTGGTCGGGGATTACTCTGAGGACTATGGAGACCGTCCCGCGCTGCTGAAAGACGTTGGCGCGAAAACGGCCGACGCCCGGAATCCCGTAGGCGATGTCGGCTTCGTTGACCTCCTTGAAGCGCTGTTTCTGTCGGTTCGACATCATCGAGAAAGCCATGTCGAGCGTGTCTTCCTGTGTGAGCCGCACCGAATCGACGACGGGGCGAAGCTCGCCGCCCAGGCGCATGAAGGGGAATGAACCGGCTTTGATATGGAGGTCGGAAGCGCCGTGGGCGGCGACGTTTCTCAACAGATCGTCAATCTTGACTGGCATGTGTAGCTTAAAGACCTTTCCGCGAGAGATTCGGGAAAAAGAGAACGGACGAGGAGGGGCGCTTCAGTTTCGGGATTGGAGAATGCTTGCGGCGCTTCTGACGGGGAAGGCGCAAGGGGCGTGGCCGAACTTTGCGGGGCCCTTCAAGGGCGGCGCGCCACCGGAAGATTAAAGCCCGGAGACGCTCAAAAAGCATCATAGCCTGCGCGCTCCGTTGCGTCAACGATTTATCCGGAAAGCTTCGAAGGGCAAAGAATCTGATAAAAGAATAGGGAGGAAGAGTTGATCTTCCTCCCTATGCCTTTCCCTTCACCACGGTTGACGAGGGCTCGGGTTTTGCCTCTCCTTGAATCGCTGTTTCCGGCTTTTCGACATCATCGAAAAGGCGGGGGGGGGGCGGATGCTCCCCGGCCTTTCTCTCAATCGGAGGCGGCGGCGTGATAATTGACCAGGGGCTCGTCATTGACCGCACCCGTGGAGGCGGCGGGCTCAGTGACGTGGGCCGTGGTTTTGTGGCCGTTGTTGCCGGGCTGCGACTCCTGCTTCTGTTCGTTGACGAAGGTGAGCCAGTCTCCGGGCGCTTCGCGCTCGCCGGAGGTGATCTCGAAGAAGAGCTTTTGAATGCGCGCCGTAATCTCGCCGCGCTTTCCCGTGCCGACCGTGATGCGATCGACCGAGCGGATCGGCGTTATCTCGGCCGCCGTGCCCGAGAAGAATAGCTCGTCGGCCACGTAGAGCGCGGCGCGTTGAATGCCCGTTTCGGCGACCGGAATGCCAAGTTCGCGGCATATCTGTACGACGCTGTCGCGCGTGATGCCGGGCAGGATAGAGGATGAAAGCGGCGGTGTAATCACCCTGCCGTCGTGAACCAGGAAGATGTTCTCGCCCGAGCCTTCCGAGACGAACCCGCGATCATCGAGCGCGATGCCCTCCGCGAAACCGTTCAGCAGAGCCTCCATCTTAATCAACTGCGAGTTCATGTAGTTGGCCCCGCTTTTGGCCATCGCGGGCATGGAGTTCGGCGTCAGGCGATTCCAGGTCGAAACCTGCACGTCGACGCCCTGCTCAAGAGCTTCGTCGCCGAGGTATTTTCCCCAATCCCACGCGCCGATGTAACACGCCAGCGGGTTCGGGAACGGGTTGACGCCGAATGCCGGATGCTCTTCGTCGAGGCTGCGAAAGATGATCGGGCGCAGATAACACTGTTCGAGTTTACTGCGGCGCACCAGCTCGACACAGGCGGCGGAAAGTTGTTCGCCCGTCCACCCGTGCTCCATACGATAAATCTTGGCCGAGTTTATGAGCCGCTGCATGTGCTCGCGCAGACGAAAGACGGCAGGGCCACGCTTCGTCTTATAACAGCGTATGCCCTCGAAGACGCTCGAACCGTAATGCAGGACGTGCGACATGACGTGGACGCGCGCATCCTCCCACTTGATGAACTCGCCATTATGCCAGACCTCCGAGGCGATGCTCGGCGTGATTACGTCCTTCACTCTGCCGTCTTTAGAAAACATGTTTTTGTTCTCCTTCGAGTACTTGTTTTGAGGGAAGCCGGGATAATTACAATTCTCCTTTACGTTCTAAGAAAACGATCAATAAGAGTAGGCTCCCACGGTCGCCTCGGCTCGCTGCTTGCTGGATAAGGCACGATACCGTAAACGCGCGCCCGTTGGCAAGGCACGCTTTTGAGCGCTGCGCCGAACGGCCAAAGGCACAGCATGGTTTGCCACGGCCCCGATACGCGTGCAACGGCCCGGCAGACTCGCAGAAGAGGAATCGGCGACCGCCGTTTTGAAATCCGTTTTAATAGCGGTTTTGATGAATTTTGAAAGAAAATTTGAATATTCTTCTGCAACATAATCCGCCTTGCGCCTCGTATTACACGCACGGTCAAGCCGCGCAGAGAGCGAAAAAAGGGTCGGAGGAATCCTGACGCGCAACCAACGCGCGTCGCTGTCCCGAGACAGTCGTGAACGTCTGCCGAAGGGGCTTCACACGGCGCTAATCCTCGCCGCCGCGTCCTTAATCCGGCGTCACCCTTTGTTCAGTTTGATGAGAAAAATAGTATGAAGGAGATTTCGATGACCATGAAACGATCATTCGCCGTGTGGCTGTCGGTGGTATTGCTGTGCGCAGGAATCGGTTCAATTGCCGGAACTCCGGGGCAGGCAGCGCCGGACGGCCTGCTCGGCACGTGGACTGGTCATGCGCGTTATGGCGATGAAAGCAAAGTGTTCTCGGTGCGATTCGAGATGAACAAGGAGAACAAGCTCGTCATGTTCTTCAGCATCCCAGAGATGAGGTTTCGCAACCTCGGCCCCGCACCGCTCGCGCAGGAGGGGAACGAGTACAAGAACAAATATTTCAGCTTTCGCCTCGCGCCCGACCACCAGAGCATGACGGGCGGGATGTCTTTCGACGGCCATGATCTATCGCTCGAACTCAAGCGCGGCGAAGCGCCCGCAGACCCCGCGCCGCAACCCTTGCAGGGGCGCATAGCCCGGCCCGTCTGGACTTTTAAAAGCGGAGGCCCCGTCTGGTCTTCGCCCGCCGTGGCCGATAACACGGTCTATTTCGGCAGCAACGACGGCGTCATCTACGCCTTGAATGCTCAGTCGGGCAAGCCCCGCTGGCAATACAAGACCGGGGGGCGCGTCATGGGACGACCCACCCTCGATGGTCAATACCTGTATGCGCTCTCGGACGACGGGAATCTGTATAAGCTGAACCGGAAGTCGGCCAAACTCGTCTGGCAATTCGACACGCATGGCGGGGCTGTCGCACGCGATCTGCCCGGCCCCAAGTCCGAAGCCTACGACTATCAAACGTCTTCGGCCACGGTCGCCGCAGGCATCGTCTACATCGGCAGCGCCGACAAAAAACTTTATGCCATCGAGGCTGAGACCGGACGTGAGAAATGGCATTTCGACACGCAGGGCATCGTCCGCTCGACCCCGGCCGTGGCCTACGGATTGGTCTTCATTGGAAGCTACGATCACCACGTTTACGCCGTCGATGCCGGAAGCGGAGCGCCCCGCTGGAAGTACGATACTCTTCAGGCCGTGGTGTCGTCGCCGCTCGTCGCCGACGGAACCGTTTATATAGGCAGCCGTAGCTCCGACCTCTTCGCATTGGACGCCGCCACCGGGCGCGTTAAATGGAAATATTTCTACTGGTCATCATGGGTAGAGTCGTCGGCCCGTATGCGCGATAGGGTTTTGTACGTGGGCTCGTCCGACTACCAGCGTATGTTCGCCATCGACGCCGCCAGCGGCAAACCCCTTTGGAACATGGGCACGGATGGTTCGGCGTGGTCTAGTCCGGCGGTCACCGACAAGTATGCGTACATAGGCGTCGTCGGTGTCGTCCCCTACTTCATAGAACACCACGGCGCATTCCTGGCGGTTGAGAGCGCCACGGGAAAGATCGCCTGGCGCTTCCCTATGAGCGCGATTCCGGGCTCCGTAACCTATGGCGTAGCTTCGTCGCCCGCAGTCGCCGAAGGACTCGTCTTCTTCGGCGCTCTGGACGGGTCGTTCTATGCGTTCCGGACAGATGGATGATTAGAAAGGGGATGCGCCGCGAAGGGAGCGCCCGCTCCTGTCAAACAACTCTGTAATCCGTCAGTGGTTCGGGTTTGAGATTAAGGGACGAGGAATATCGTTCTTAATTTCCAACCCGAACCGCTGCGGTTTATACGGGCTGCCTTGATTCTTACTCGTGGGCCAGCGTACCATCATCGCGCTCTGCGAAATTCTATAGCATCAAGACCGTTTCCTGATTTACGGTTTTCCGAGATGAATCTGCGCGCGCGCAAGAAGAAGAAGAAGAGACTGAACGCTTCGCTTCTCGTGCTCGCCGTCTCGCTTCTCTTTAATAATTGCCGCATGCTGGAAAAATCCGAATCCCCGCCGCCGACGGCTTCGCCCGCGCCGCGCGCGAGCGATCCGCTCTCCATACACCGGCGCGCCATCGCCGTGGACATGCACGCCGATACGACGCAGCGATTGGTTGACGAACGCCTCGACATCAGCGGTCGCCTCGCGGACGGACATCTGGACGTGGTGCGCATGAGGGAAGGCGGGCTCGACGCGCAGTTCTTCTCCATCTGGGTCGAGCCGCAGCTTTACGGCGGCGGAGGCCAGAGCGCCGTCAAACGCGCCGACGATCAGATCATGGCCGTACGCGCACTCGCCGAAAAGCATCCCGACATCTGGGAGCTTGCGACGACCGCCGCAGACATCCGTCGCATCAGCGGCGAGGGAAAGCTGGCGGCGCTCATGGGCCTGGAAGGCGGCTATGCGATTGACGAGCGCATCGAAAATGTCGAGCGCTATTACAAACTGGGCGTGCGCTACATGTCGGCGGCCTGGAGCGTCTCGACGACGTGGGCCGGTTCGAGCGGCGACGAGGTGGGACGCACGCGCGGGCTGAACGATTTCGGCCGTCAGGTCATAGGCGAGATGAACCGCCTCGGCATCATGGTCGATGTCTCGCACGTCTCGGACAAAACCTTCTGGGACATCGTCAATACATCCAGGAGGCCCGTCATCGCTACGCATTCCGGGTGCCGCGCCATCGCCAATGTCCCGCGCAATCTGGATGACGAGATGCTGCGCGCTCTTGCACGGACGGGCGGCGTCTGCTGCGTCGTCTTTTATCCGGAGTTCCTTGAGCCCGGTTGGAGCGAGAAGAAGAAGCGAGTCGATGCCGAGATCGCGCCGCTCGTGCAACGCGCCTCGGAGGAAGAGACGCGCTCTCCGGCCTGGAAAAAGATCGCGCGCGACCGCGTGCGCATTAGAGAATACGCGCGCCGCCTGCCCGCCGTCGGCGTGGCGCGCATCGTCGATCACATAGATCACATAGTCAAACTCGTAGGCGTCGATGCGGTCGGCATCGGTTCCGATTTCGACGGCATTCAGGCCGTACCGCAAGACCTGCGGACGGTGGCCGAGCTTCCAAACCTGACGCAGGAACTCCTGCGGCGCGGCTACTCGGAAGAAGACATAGACAAAATCCTCGGCGGCAATATCCTGCGCGTCATGGAAGAGGTGGAGAAGGGAACCGGACGTTGACGAAGGGCACGGCTGATAAAGAGAGCGGGCGGCGAAGTAAAGAGAGCGGGAAGCCGAGCGCCGCGACGATGCGCCGCAGCCACACGCGAGACGCGCGCCTGAATCACGCCGCATCGACCAGCGGCGACGGCAATGGTGCGAGCCGGTCGAACGCCGACGACGACGCCGCGCGTGTTGAGAGCGCTTTGCCGCCCGTCGGCCCATCGCCAGGGGCCGCGCGAAGAGAGTCGCCGGACGACCGACCCGCACCGCCATTGCCGCCGCCGCGCATAGGCATTCACGCGCCCATCGCGGGCGGTTTGCAGAACGCTCTCTTGAAATCCAGTGAGCTTGGCTGCGACGCCGTGCAAATCTTTTCGCGCAACCCGCGCGGCTGGCAAGCCAAACCGCTCACGGACGAAGAGATCGAACGCTTTCGCGCCGTTCGCGCCGAGACGGGCATCACGCCGGTCGCCATACATTGCAACTACCTTGTCAACCTGGCCGCCGCCAGTCAAGACATACTTGAAAAATCGCGCGCCTCGTTCCGCGAAGAGGTCTTGCGCGGCATCTCGCTCGGCGCGGATTACCTGGTGGTTCATCCGGGCAGCGCCAGGGGCTCTTGCGAGTCGGACGCCATACGCGTCTGCGCCGAGAGTATAAGAATCGCCTGTGACGGCATAGACCTCGGCGCGTTTCGCATCCTGATTGAAAACACGGCCGGGCAGGGCGAATGCATAGGCCACCGCTTCGAGCACTTGCGCGAGATCATGGCCGATTGTACTGAGCTTGATTTGGGCGTCTGCTTCGATACCGCTCACGCCTTCACAGCCGGATACGACCTGCGTGATGAGGACGGGTTGGCGGCGACCATCACAGCGCTTGAGAGAAACGTCGGCGCTCGGAATGTGCGCGCCGTTCACTTCAACGATTCAAAGGCCGACTACAACTCGCGCGTAGATCGACACTGGCACATCGGCCGGGGCCACATCGGCGCTGAGGCCCTGCGCCGCATCGCGCGCCACCCCGATTTGGCCCAGGCCGCTTTTCTGCTCGAAACTCCGCAGGACGAGACGGGCGACGATGCGCGCAATCTCTCCGTGCTGCGCGCCTTCATCGAAGATCGGTGACGGCAATCGAAGCGAGAGACTTGACGGGCGCGGCCCCTTTCAAAATAAGTATGGCGGCTTTAGGGCGAAGTCAGTATTATTCCGTCGCTCTCAAAAAAGGGCGTACTTCGCCTCTGAAACTCTTAACCCCTCGCTAACTCTTTCCAAAGGAGACCTCTATCATGCCATTAAGAGTGCTACGCAAAGGAATGAAGGGTAAGGATGTCGAGCGGTGGCAGGTTTTCCTCATCGGTCGAGGGTTCAAGGACAAGCTTTTGACGGACGGCGATTTCGGACAGAAGACGCACGACGCGACCGTCGAGTTTCAAAAGCAGATCGGCGTGCTGGCCGATGGCATCGTCGGTAACAAGACCTTCGCCAAGGCCATGGAACTCGGCTTTGAGCTGGTCGAAGATAAAGAGAATACTGCCAACACGGGCCCGAACTTTCCGCCGCCCCCGGACTTTCCGCCGCTGGTGAGCAACGCGGCCCGCGAAAGAGTCTTCGGCAAAATCGAGTTCAGGTCAAAACCACTCCCCGGCAATGCCGAGCATATCGTCATCACCAACGGGTGGGACAGGGAGAACATTGAAAAAATCGTCATCCCGCAACTGGCGGGCGTCGCCGGAGCACCGCACGACGGCGCTATCTTCTTTCACAGGCTGGCGAGAAAACAGCTCCTCGATATGTGGGCCGGGTGGGAGAAGGCCGGGCTGCGTGATCGTATCCTGACGTGGGGCGGCTCCTACGTGCCGCGCTTCGTGCGCGGTTCGCGTTCGACCCTGAGCAACCACTGCTTCGGCTCGGCTTTTGACATTAACGTGCAGGAGAATTTCCTGGGCTCGATGCCCGCCCTGGTGGGCCGCCGAGGCTCCGTGCGCGAGCTGGTTAAGATCGCCAACGACAACGGCTTTTACTGGGGCGGCCACTTCCCCAGGCGCAAGGATGGCATGCACTTTGAAGTGGCACAGGTGCGGTCGTAAGTAAAAATGAGAGCGAGGATGAAACGACTACCCAACGTCTCGCAGGATGGATGATCCGCCCGACGGGCCCGCCGGAGGCCGAACACCCGCATCTCGTGTTCGGCCTCCGCCGTCCCGGTCTTGAAAACGCCGTCTCAAGCCCGAGACCCTCGCGGCACACGGCCCGACGTTTCCGGGCATCTCAGTAGCGGTGGACTTCTACGGACGAGAGAGCGAAAGATTGTCTTGGCAAGAGGGCGCGACCTGCATTAATATGTCGGCCTGATAGAGCAAAACGCGGAACCGGAAAATATTGATGAGACGTTTTCGACACCCCATTAAGCTCCTCCTTAAGTTGCCGCTCGGCGACCGTTGCTAGTCATACGGTGGGCGACGCGGCGAAACCTTCATCGCAAATAAAAAGCATCAAAATTGATCGCGGCTTCGGATGAAGCTTGAGAAAGCTTCGTGCGTGCTGTTAGTGTTTACCATTCCAGGTAAACAAGCCAAAGGTATGCGAATCATGGACGAAAAATATTACCCCGAAAAGATCGAAGAGAAATGGCAGAAGCACTGGGCCGACGCGGGCTCGTTCGAGGCCGACGAGCAGAGCGACCTGACGCCCTTCTATTGCCTGGAGATGTTGCCCTACCCCTCCGGCTTCCTGCACATGGGCCACGTGCGCAACTATTCCATAGGCGACGCCCTCTCCTGGTACAAGCGGCTCTCGGGCTTCAACGTGCTGCACCCGATTGGCTGGGACAGCTTCGGCCAGCCCGCCGAGCAGGCCGCCATCAAGCGCGGCGTCAACCCGCGCGATTGGACGGAAGAGAACATCGCGCACATGCGCGGGCAGCTTCAGCGTCTCGGCATCAGCTACGACTGGCGGCGCGAGATCGCGGCGCATCGTCCGCAGTACTACAAGTGGGATCAGTGGTTCTTCCTGAAGATGTTCGAGCAGGGACTGGCCTACAAACGGCTGTCTCCGATTAACTGGTGTCCGAAGGAGGAGACCGTTCTATCGAACGAGCAATCTTCGGGCGGCGTCTGCTGGCGCTGTCAAACGGTGGTCGAGAAAAGAGAGCTGGAACAATGGTTCATACGCACGACCGCATATGTCGAGCAACTTCTGGCCGACATGCGCGAGATTGAAGGGGGCTGGCCCGAGCGCGTCCTGACGATGCAGCGCAACTGGATCGGTCAGAGCACGGGGGCGCACGTCGATTTCGCGATCAGGGAATCGAGCGCGAAAGTGCGCGTCTTCACCACGCGCATCGACACCATCTACGGCGCGACCGCCATCGTGCTCGCCGCCGAGCATCCTCTGATCGCGGAGATTCCGGAGGGCTCCGCCCTGAAGGATGATGTCGCGCGCTTCGTCGAGCGCGTGCGCCGTGAGCGCAAAGGCCGCAACCCGGCGGCAGAAGGAGGCGGCGATACGGAGGAAGAGAAAGAGGGCGTCAATACGGGCCTCGTCGCTATCAATCCGTTCAGCGGTGAAGCCATTCCCGTGTGGGTCGCAAACTATGTCTTGATGGACTACGGCACGGGCGCTGTGATGAGCGTTCCGGCCCACGACGAGCGCGATTTCGAGTTCGCGCAGAAGTACAAGCTGCCCATTCGTCAGGTCATCGCGCCCCTTACGCACAGGGAAGAGCCGAGCGGTTTTGACCCGCGCCTCGGCGTCGATCAATCGACGGAGATGACTGCGGCCGCGACCGATTACGGCATGCTCGTCAACAGCGGCGATTGGAGCGGCAAGCTCTCGGAAGACGCGATTCGAGAGATGACGCGCTTCGCCTCGGCCGGAGGGTTCGGCGAGGAGAAGGTCATGTATCGGCTGCGCGACTGGGGGATTTCGCGCCAGCGTTTCTGGGGCGCGCCGATCCCCGTAATCTACTGCGAGGCGTGCGGCATAGTGCCCGTGCCTGAGCGTGATTTGCCGGTTCTGTTGCCGGAGCACGCGGAGTTGACGGGCACGGGCCAATCGCCGCTGGCGAGCGTCGCCGAGTTCGTCAATACGACGTGCCCGAAATGCAACGGCGCGGCGCGGCGCGAGACCGATACGATGGATACGTTCGTCGATTCCTCGTGGTACTTCTTTCGCTACTGCGACCCGCGCGACGACAATGCTCCCTTCGCGCGCGACAGGGCCGCGTACTGGACGCCCGTAGACCAGTACATAGGCGGTATCGAACACGCCGTCATGCACCTGCTTTACACGCGCTTCTGGACGAAGATGATGCGCGACATAGGGCTCGTCCCCTTTAACGAGCCGGTCAAAAAACTGCTCACGCAGGGGATGGTGACGAACGTAGTGGAGGGCACGGGCGAATGGAAGGCGATGTCGAAGAGCCTCGGCAACGGCGTCGACCCGGACGAGATGCTGACCGCCTACGGAGCCGACGCGGTGCGTCTCTTCATCCTGTTCGCCGCGCCGCCCGAGAACGAATTGCGCTGGCAGGAGACGGGCATAGAGGGCGCTGTGCGCTTCCTGCGGCGCGTCTACTCTATGGTCTGGCGGTGGAGCGAGCGCTTCGCCCGGAGCGCGGCGCGTCCGGGCGTTGAGCCGCGTGGTGAAGAGTTGACGGCGGGCGCACGCGCCCTGCGTCGCAAGACTCACCAGACCATCGCGCGCATCACCCGCGACTTCGACGAGCTGCACTTCAATACGAGCGTCGCGGCCTTGATGGAACTCTCGAACGCGCTCGGCGATTTGAACCTACAGCCCGCCGGGGCCAGCGAGGCGGACGCCTTTGCGGTGCGCGAGGCGCTCGAATCCCTAGTCATCATGCTGGCTCCGTTTGCGCCGCACATAGGCGAAGAGATGTGGGAGGGCCTGGGCCATGCGGGAGGTCTCCTCGGCGAAGGCCGGGCGCGTTGGCCCAGAGCGGACGAAGAACTGGCGCGCGCCGAAGAGTTGGAGATTCCCGTGCAGGTCAACGGCAAGCTGCGCTCGCGCATCAATGCGACGCCCGACACGCCGGAAGAGGAGCTTCGCGCCGCCGCTTTGGCCGACGAGCGAGTGCGCGGCTTCACCGAGGGCCACGAGCTGGTCAAAGTGATCGTCGTCCCGAAGCGCCTCGTCAACATCGTCGTGAAGTAAATACAGCAGGGGCAGAAAGCCTTAGCTTTCTGCCCCTGCTGTAAATGCAGAGTTCGTCTTACACAGGCGACAGAGAAAAAGAGAGTATGACGGAACAATCGAGGCGCGCGCTGGTCATCTCGCTCGACGGATTGGACGCGCGCTATCTTCGGCGGCGCGACGAATACGGCCTGCGTATCCCGACGCTGCGACGATTGATGGCGGCGGGCGCAACCTCGCTCGATGTCGTCACGGTCTACCCTTCCGTAACCTACCCTGTTCATACTTCGATTGTGACGGGCGCGCTCCCGGCGCATCACGGCATCGTCGGCAACGAGCTGTTCATTCCATTGGGCGCGCCCGAGTGCGGCGAGTGGCACTGGTTCGCGCGCGACATCCGCGCCGAGACGTTGTGGGACGCGGCACGCGCGCGAGGGCTTTCGACGGGCATCGTATCGTGGCCGGTCGCGGGCGGCGCGGGCGATTACAACGTGCCGGAGATCAAGAAGCTCGGAGGGACTCCCAGAGAATCGCTCGCGCTGATGATCGAGCACGCGCGCCCCTTCGGAATTATTCAGGAGGTGGCGTCGCGCGACCCGCAGCTTTACGCACAGGCCAACGCCGACGAGCATGACGATATGCGAACGCGCTTCGCCGAATACCTCATCACGGAGAAGCGCCCGCAGTTGATGCTCGTACACCTGTTCGACCTGGATCACTTTCAACACGACTACGGGCCTTTCACGCCGGAAGCGTTCGCTCTGCTGGAAAAGCTGGACGGCTACGTGGCGCGGCTGCTGGCCGCGACCGAGCGCGCCGGAACGCTGGCCGAGACGGATGTCTTCATCGTCAGCGATCACGGCTTTATGCCCATCTCAAGGCTGATTCATCCGGGCGTGCTGCTGCGGCGCGCTGGCCTCCTGAGCGTGACCGAGGAAAGGGATACGCTGGAGGGGCGCGCGCGCCTGTGCGTGACGGACTGGCGCGCGCTTCCCTCCGTCACGGGCGGCTCGTGCGCGATTATCCTGCGCGACGCGCTCGACCGCGAGGCTTTGGAAAAAGCACGCGGCGCATTCGACGGGCTGAGAAACGGAGCGGGCGGAGAGTTTGAGACGGGCGGCGCGCCCTTTAGCTTCATCGACGCGGAAGAGGCGCGCGCGTTGGGCTCGCATCCGGAGGCGGCCTTTGTGCTCGAAGCCGCGGACGGATACGCCTTCGGCGCAGGCTACGAGGGCGACGCCGTGACACGGAGCGTACAGCGCGGCCAGCACGGCTACCTGCCGTCTCGATACTTCACCTCCTTCATCGCTTCGGGGCCGGGCATCACCAGACGCGGCGAGCTGGGAGAGACGCGCATCATCGACATTGGCCCAACCATCGCGCGCTCCCTGGGCCTTACTCTAAGCGACGCCGACGGCCGGGCTCTGCGATTGTAAAAGCCTGAAGCCGAAAGAGGAATGATCTGGAAGCGTGGATTATAAAGCGGGAACGATGCACGAAAGGCAAAAGCTTTTGATTATGCATGGCTGCGTTCCTGCTTCAACCCTCGATTTATCCCTTCGCTCCGGTATTGCGATTGATGATCGACCAGAATCGAGCGGCGAGGCGCACACGCTGTTCGTCGTCGCGCGGCGGACGAAAGCTTCTGCGCACTTTGATCTCCAGTCCGGGCGCAAGCTCTATCCATTCAACAGAAGCGCGCTCGGCGCGACGTGCCGATTCGACGGCCAGCGAGGCGAGCGGAGGCGGTGACGCGGGCGCGTCTGCTGCTGCTGCTGCTCCGCCTCGCGCCGGATCTGTAGTTTTGGCTGATGCAGCATCGTCTCGCGCGGCCGCCGCGACTGTGGCCGCTCTCTCTGCGGCGCTCCGCTCGGTCTCCGCTCTTTTCTGTGCGGCGCTCGCGGCTGACGCCTCAGAAAGGAGCGCACCGCCTACCAGTTGTTCGAGCGCGGTGATGTCCAGAGCCTTCATGAACTCCTTGATCTTGATGACCGACCAATGCTCTGCGAGCAGCTTTTTGACGGCCAGCAGGCGCAGCAGGTTGCCGTAGTTGAAGACCAAAGAGGTTCCGGACTGACCCGTGGGCTCGCCCAGCAGGTCTTCGCTCAGGTAGTGGCGCACGGTGCGCTCCGTGATGCCGAGCCGCACATTGCCCCGCGCCGGTTCCGGGCTGTAACGCTCTATGAGCGTTGCGGCCGCGCGCGTCAACTCTTCGACTCCCCTGAACTCGCGCCCGCGATGACTCTCCAACGCATTCATGCCGGAAATCTAGTCTTATCAATACCTGTTGTCAATAAAGCCGGGCCCCGCGCCCTCTCTGCCGCCCGAAGTCGCGGCGCGCCGCCATTGCATACGTCGAAGGCGGAGTCATCGGTCGGAAGCGCGACGCGCTTCCGACCGGCGGGCCGGTCAAATTTCATGGCAAAGCGAGCGCTTCGGGTCGTCATCCCGGATGAAGCTTCTGAGTGTGCGCGATAGAGTGGCGAAAGGATGATTGCGGCGGTTGAGGGTTTGCGCCGCCGCGTTTCGTACAATAAATCTTTAATCACTTGCTTGAAGGGCCCGTTGTCGTTAAAATCAATGGGCGCGGTCGTTTCACAAACCTTTGTGCCGCCAGGCAGCACTACAAACTCCTGTGCTGCGTTTGAGACGCGCTGCGCCCGAAGATAGCTCCGCCGTCCGAGTCCGTTTCGGCGGAGGCTCTCTTGCCACCAAACGAGTGAGGCTGCCCCCCGGTCGCTAGTCGCCTGCGAGAAGTCTGTCGGGCCGCCCTTGGATCGAGCCGACCAATGAAAGAATGTCCAGCTTGTCGACGCTGTTTTCCTGACCACGTCAATCACTGCCCGAACGACGGTGATGCGACCGTGCATTCGATTGCGGGCGAGCCGATGCTCGACGGGCGCTATCAATTGGAGCGACGGCTCGGACACGGCGGCATGGGCGTGGTCTTTCAGGCGCGTCACATCTTTCTCAAAACCGCTCACGCCATCAAGGTGATCCTGCCCGATCTGGTCGGCAACGACCCGATGCTGGTCACGCGCTTTCGCCAGGAGGCGCTGGCGGCCGCCGCCATTCGCCACCAGAACATCATCGCCGTCACGGACTTCGGAGTGGCGCGCGGCACTATGCCCTTCCTCGTCATGGAGTTCGTCAAGGGCAAATCCCTGCACGACATACTGGCCGCCGAGGGGCCGCTCTCGCCCGCCCGCGCTTTAGAGATCATGGCGGCCGTCGGCTCGGGCGTGGCCGCCGCGCACCGTCAGAACATAGTTCATCGCGATTTGAAGCCCCTGAATATTATGCTTCAGGACGATATGCCGGTGAACGAGGGCGTCAAGGTTCTGGATTTCGGACTTGCCAAGATCAAGTCGGGCGAACTGCTCGGCTCGTTCGTTCAGGCGAAGACGAGCGGGCTGATGGGCTCGCCCTTCTACATGGCTCCCGAGCAATGGTCGGATGAGGAGCCGGACGTTCGCGCAGACATCTACTCTCTGGGCGTGATCCTTTACCAGATGCTCGGCGGCGACGTGCCCTTCAAGGGCACAGGCATCCCCTCGATCATGAAGAAACACCTGACGAGCGCGCCGCCGACGCTCTCTTCGATGGGCGTGAGCGTCGCGCCGCAGATCGAGGCCGTGGTGCGTCATGCGCTCGAAAAGGATGCCGACAATCGCCCGCAGACGGTCGAGGCTTTCGTCGCGGAGCTGCGCGACGCCGTGGCCCAGACCTCGGCCTCGCTCGACCGCACCTACGTCGGGACGGTCGGCGTGCAGTCGGAGACCATCATCACCACCACGCCGTCGCGCCCGGCCATCTCCAGACCTCCGCAACATCATCAGGAGACGACCCTAAGCATTCGCACGTCGCCCGCCTACTCGCGCGTCTATATCAATAACGTCTCCGTTGGCAAGAGCGATGGCTCGGGCCAACTGGTCGTTCAGGAAATCCAGCGCGGCGTGCATCGCGTGCGCGTCGTCCATGACGGCTACGCCGAGTGGGAGGGCCAGATAGAGTGCGACGGCGGCGAGTGTCGCGTCGATGCCGAGCTGCAAAGCCTGATGCAGACGAGTTTGCCGCAGTTGTCGGGCGATCAACTGGCGGGCACGATCACGGGCGCGCCCGACCAGATGCCGACCTCCTCGCACTCCATCGAAGCGCAGCGCTTACGCGCGCAGGCCGCAGCGCTCGAAGAGAAAGCGCGCCAGGAAGAGGCCGCGCGGCGTGAGCAGGAGCGCCGCGAGCAGGAGCGGCGCGAGATGGAAGAGCGCGACCGCATCGCTCGCGAGGAGATCGCGCGCGAAGAGGAAGCGTGCCGCGTCGCCGAAGAGGAACGCCTTCGCCTCGAAGCCGAAGAGCGCCGGAAGGCCGAGGAAGAGGAGCGACAGCGCGCCGCAGAGGCCGAACGTCTGCGGGTTGAAGAGGCCGAGCGTTTGCGCGCCGAAGCCGAAGCCGCGCGTAAACAGGCGGAAGCTGAAGCGCAAGAGCGTAAGCGACTGGAAGAAGAGCGAAAGCGGGCCGAGGCCGAAGCACGCGAACGCGCCGAAGAGGAGAAGCGCCAGCGCGCCGAAGAGGAGGCCGCCCGCCGCAAGGCCGAAGAGGCGGCATCGCAAAAGCGCGCCGAGGAGGAGAAGCTCCTGCGTGCCGAGGCCGAGGCCGCGCGCAGGCGCGCCGAAGAGGAATCCGTCGCGCGCAAGGCCGCCGAAGAAGAGGCCGCTCGATTGCGCGCCGAGCAGGCGACACGCAAGAAGGCGGACGAAGAGAGAGATCGCAAGCGCGCCGAAGAGGAACGCCTGCGCGCCGAGGAAGCAGACCGTCTTCGCGCCGAAGCGGAGGCCGCACGCAAGCAAGCGATAGCGGAAGCGCAAGAGCGCAAGCGCATCGAAGAGGAGCGAAAGCGGGTTGAAGCCGAAACGCAGCGTCGCATTGAAGAGGAACGAAAGCGCGCCGAGGCCGAAGCGCAGCGTCGTCTCGAAGAAGAGCGCCAGCGTTTAGAGAAAGAGAGGCTTGAGCGCGAGGAGAGGGAACGCGCCTCGGCTGCGGAGCGCGAACGTCTCGCGCGCGAGCTGAAAGAGCGTGACGAACAGATGGCGCGCATGGCCGCGACCAGCATCGCGCCCGATATGGACGCCACCCAGCAACAGCGGCGCGGCGTCGTCACCCAGCAGATGGGAGAAAACAGCCTCTCCGACGCCACCGTAGTGCCCTCCTGGCAGCAGCAACAGCAGCAGCAGAGCCACCCCGGCCTGCATCAATCGGTCGCGCCGCCCTACGCTCCGGCAGAGGCTAAGAAGTCTTCGATGCCGATAATGCTGATTGCGGCGGTGCTCGCGCTGGTCGTCGCGGGCGGCGGCATCGGCGCCTATTTCATGCTCAGCTCCAAGCCCGCCGCCAGCGATCAGACGACACTGAAGACAGACCCGTCCAAGACCGGCGGTGGGACGAACAACTCGGATCAGAAGAGCCCCAGGGCAGAGATGATCGCCATTCCCGGCGGGACATTCCAGATGGGACGCAGCGACGGCCCCGCCCAGGAAGCTCCCGCTCATTCGGTCACCGTCAGTGATTTCCTGATGGATAAGACGGAAGTCACCAATGCCGAATACGCCGAGTTCGTCAACGAGACCAAGCGGACTCCGCCGAGCCATTGGCCCGAAGGCAAAGTACTTGCAGGGCAGGAGCAGTGGCCCGTCAATAACGTCTCGCTGGATGATGCCAAGGCGTTTGCCGCCTGGCGCTCAAAGAGAGATGGCGTAACGTACAGGTTGCCGACGGAAGAGGAATGGGAGTACGCGGCCCGAAACGGCGATCAGGGTAATCTATACCCGTGGGGAAACTCCTGGGCCAACGACAGCGCTATCGTCAAAGCGGTTTCGCCGCAGAGCGTGGGCACCATGCCGAACGGGAAAAATCGTTGGGGAGTACTGGATTTGATCGGCAACATCTGGGAGTGGACATCGTCGAAGGCTTCGATCTATCCAGGTAACGGAAGGCTGTCGGTTCCGGATCAGGACAAGGACTCGTATGTGATGCGAGGCGGGTCATACGCGAGCGAGCCTTCGGGAGAGCGCGCGATCACGGCGACGTTCCGCGACTGGGTTCCGGCGGCGACGAAGCATCCGACTCTGGGCTTCCGACTCGTGCGTGCCGGTTCCTGAAGGAAGTAATGAACTGAAGCCGCGGCGCGCCCGCGCTCGGAGACTGAAGTCGCCGGTCGGGCGTCGGTTCATCTTTACGGCAGATATATTCACGTTGTCGCGCGCCGTCGTCCGTGACGCTCTCTGCCCGCCACGCCTCAAGAGCTTTGTCTCAATGCGCGAGCCAGCCCGCGCCGCCGCCTCTGCGGACGCAATTCCTTCGGACTCGACGAGCGGCGTGCATCGAGAAGCGGCGACCGACGCAGAGGCCAAAGCGGCCGCCCGTTAGAAGTAATATGGTTTGATGAGAGGGAAAGCGATGAAACCCTACACTTTTTGGCGCTCCTGCTCCTTGAGCATCGCGCTCGTAATCGGCGCGATGCTCACGACACCGCTGGCGCGCGCGCAGGATGTGGGCGGCGACCTGGGCGGAGCGGCGGGCATCTTCAGACCGAAGAACCCCGAGACGACGAGCAAACGGCGTGCGCCGGGGATTAAGCCGCCGACTAACAAGCCGCCCGCGACGACCGCGGCCCGGCGGCCCGGCGGCGGCGGTGGCGGTGGCGGCGGACGACCTGCGGGTTCGGCTGCTTCGGCTGCGGCTCTGGAAGAGCGAGTCGAGGATGCGCTCGACGAGGGCAACGAGGCGCGCGACGCGCGTCGTTACTCGGAGGCCGAGCGGCTCTATCGCGGCGCTTTACAGATGAAGGCGCGTGAATGGCGCGCCGCCTACGCGCTCGGCAATATTTATACGGATCAGCAGCGTTGGGAAGAGGCGGAGAAATCCTACCGTCAGGCCGTAGAATGGAACGTACTGTCGGCCGATGCGCAGCTCGCCCTCAGCTTCGTGCTCGTTCAGCCCCGCACGGGCGGCAATAATGCCAAGCGGCTGGCCGATGCCGAACAGGCCGCGCGCCGCGCCATCCAGCTTCAAGCGTCGAACCCGATTGCCTATGACCGTCTTGGCGCGGCGCTCGAAGCGCGCGGCGTATTGACGGGCGACACCGAAGCGGCTTACCGTCGTGCCGTCGAGCTTGACCCGCAATCGGCAATCGCGCACGTACACCTGGGCCACCTTTTAAGAAAGATGAGCCGCGCGAGCGAGGCCGATCCGTTTTACCAGCGCGCGATAGAGCTGGCGCGCGATGCGCCGACGCTCGTCCTGATCGCCGAGACCTTGCAGACCGAGAATCGCTTCGATGATTCCGAGCCGCTGCTGCGCCGCGCGCTCGAAATGGATGCGCGTAACCCGAGCGCGAACTACTTTCTGGGTCGCTCGCTCGTTTTGAAGAAGCGCTACGCGGAGGCCGAGCCGCTCCTGAAGGCGACCATAGAGGTGAGCCCGCGCAGCTTCGCGCCCTACTACGTGCTCGGCTCGGCCTACCTGAGAGCCGAGCGCCTGGAAGACGCCGAGGCCATTCTCAATCGCGCCGCCGAGTTTGCATCCACCGGAGACCGTAAGCTGTTGGCAGGCTCTTACGGTTTGAGCGGCGTCGGCGACGCTTACATCAAAGCCGGACGCGCGAAGGATGCCGTGCGCGCCTACCAGCGCGCCGTCGCACTCGACCCGGCTAATACGGAACTGCAAAGCAAGCTGGCCGACGCCAAAACGAAGGGATGAACGAAGGGATGAAGGCTGAGGGCGGAGGGATGAGGGATAAAAGAGGCTGAGTGACGGATTCACTCTCGTAGTGATTCAGTCATTCATCCCTGCGGCCCTCGTCCCTTCGTTCCGCCCTTCGAGGACGAACCATTATGCAGCGATGCCAGAAATGCGGGCGCACTTACCAGGACGATAAACAGAAGTTTTGCACCTTCGACGGCGGACGCCTCGAAGGCGCTTCCGGTTCTGAGAGCGCGCCCACAGTTATTGATCTGAACCAGACCTTGCAGTCGAACCTGCCTCCGGGGCCGGGCTCGACCGCGCCCATCGTTCCGCCCGATCTCAACAGGACTATCGCCGGGGGGCCGCCCACACCGACCTCCGAATTTCAGACGCAACCGACGGGGCCGACGAACGGGCCGACCTCGTCGCCCTTGCCGACCGTCTCGGCGTCCCTGCCCGCGACCCCCTCAGCGCCGCTAATGCCGCCGCCGCCACAGCAGCCGCAGTCGCAGCCATTGGCCCAAGCGGCTGCTCAACCTGCGAAGAAGTCCAGCAAGCTGCCTTGGATTTTGGGTGGGATCGCGGCGCTCCTGTTGCTCGCTCTGGGCGCGGGAGGCGTCCTCGTCTGGTTTGTGACCACCAAATCGCAGAAGCCCGGCGGCGGCACGGCCATCAATAGCGGCGCGGACAACAACGCTAATTCAAGCGCGAATGCCAACGACAAAGCGACGACCGCCAACACGAGCCCGAGCCCCACACTGACGCCGCCGCCCAACGCGACGCAGTTCGTCAACACTCGCCGTAATTTGAACGCATTGCTCACGGAGCATTACGCGGATTTCTCATTCTATTATCCGAGGACGTGGGAGCTGGACACGAAAGCCGGGAGCGAGGGCTCCAGCAACTTCGTCAAGGTCGAGAGAAGGCTGCCTCCCGATTATACGCAGGAGAACTTCGCCGTCGGTTACTACGAGAGCCACGGCACGGTCGACGCCGACCGTCCGATCTTCCCGAGCCTCGTCAAGTCTTTCGATTCAAAGTTCAACTCCAGCTTTCCCGAATACCGGAAAATTTCCGAGGGCGAGACCAGCATCAATTCGATCAGCGGTTACGAGTTCCGCTTCCAGAGCGTCTCGCGCGGAACGGAGAAGGGCGACATCACCATCTGGGGGCGCATAGTCCTGCTGCCTCCGGGCGTCGAAGGCGATAAGCGCGGAGTGACGTTGTTGATGCTGGCGACCTCAGTCGCGCCGGAGTTGAAGAGCATAGATGATGTCGGCGTGCGTGGCGAATTGCCCGTGATCTTAAACTCATTCAAGCTGGGCCAATGAGCCGGAGCGCACCCGTGAAGTATGAGCGCTGGCGGGCTCTCGAAAGCTTAAGGTTTCAAAAGCTTCGGGCTTTGAGTTCTGCCGACGAGCCCTTCGACTCGAAACCGTAAAACCCGAAACCCAAAAACATCTAAGGTAGAGTCCCATGAAGATAGTTCTAGCAGAAGAGAGCAACGGGCAACAGAAGCCCGAACGCTCATACGAACGCCCCGTCGTAAAAATCGGACGCGATCCGGCAGAGTGCCAGGTCGTCTTCAACCAGACGGAATGGCCCATGGTCTCGCGCCGTCACGCCGAGATTCGCTTAAAGGACGGGCGCTATCTGCTCGTCGATACCAATTCGAGCTTCGGCACTTTTCTTGACGGCCAGCGCATCGCCGAGCCCGCGGAGTTGCGCCAGGGCGCGCGCGCGCAGTTCGGCGCGGGCGGCCCCGTCATGCTCATCGTGCGCATCGAGCGGGAGCAGTCCAAACCCGCTCCCGTCGACTTTGCGGATATGGAGACGCGGCGCGACATGATGACGGAAGAGCGTCCCGCCGCGCCGACGCCCATTCCCACAACATCTCCTGCACCGCCAGCAGCCCCGAAGGCCGCTACACCGCAACAGCCGCCGCAGCCGCCGCCGCCCGTCGCGCAGCAGCAGCAGCAGCCCGCCGCTCCCGTTGCCGCACAACCACCGCCGTCGCCTCCTCCTCAGCGAAGCGCAGCCCCTCCTGCGCCGTCGCAGCCAGCCTTCATAGAGATAGTACGCAGCGCGACCGGCCAGCTCGAACGCATACAGGTCACGAAGGATGTGATGATGCTCGGACGCGACCCGGCGACCGACGTGGCGATAGAGGCATCGGCTGCCGTCGTCTCGCGTCGTCACGCCGAGGTGCAACGCCGCGACGGCCAGTTCGTTCTGGTCGATAAAGGCAGCTTCAACGGCACGCTCCTTAACGACCAGCGCATCACCACGCCGACGCCTCTCTATGACGGAGACCGCATCCAGCTTGGCATGGGTGGGCCCATACTGCGCTTCGTCGCTCCGTCGCATCCGGCCCCGGCCGGAGCGCAGCACGCCGGGCAGCGCGCCCTCGCCGGGGCGGGTGCACCGGCCGTCGCACCCGTCGCGCCCGTTTCGGGGCCGCTCGCCGAGGTCGCCGGGATGCACACGATGGTCGTCAAGTCCGGCTCCGGCTCCCTGCAACAGCAGAAGCCAGCCATCGGCGCGGGCGGTGGCGTCGCGGGCCAGCCGCAGTTGCTGATGCAGCTCGGCTTCAACGGCAAGCAGCAGCTCACCATAGGCCGCGCGCCCGACAACGATATTCACCTTGACGGATTGCAAATCTCCAACCATCACGCGCGGCTGCTGAACGCCTCGGGCCAGATCATCATAGAGGATGTCGGCTCGACCAATGGCGTCTACGTCAACGGCGCGCGCATCACGGGGCGTCGCCCCGTCCAGAACCGCGATATTGTGCAGGTCGGCCCGTTCGTCTTGCAGGCAGACCCGCAGCGCGGCGTCGCCATCTTCGACACCCGCTCGAAGACGCGCATCGATGTCATAGACATCACCAAAGAGGTCTCGAACCGTTCGGGCGGCGGGATGATTAAGCTCCTGGATGATGTCGACCTGACGATTCAGCCCAACGAGTTCGTCGGCCTCCTGGGCCCATCGGGCGCGGGCAAATCGACGCTCATGGATTCGATGAACGGCATGCGGCCCGCCACGGCCGGACACGTGCTGATTAATAATCTAGACCTCTACCAGCACCTGGATTCCCTCAAACAGTCAATCGGTTATGTCCCGCAGGACGACATCATTCACCGCGAGCTGACCGTCTACCGCACGCTCTATTACGTCGCCCGCCTCAGGCTTTCTCGCGACGTGTCGACGCAGGAGATAGACCAGATCGTGGGCGAGGTGATGGACGTGACGGGACTTTCGGAGCGCAGGGACGTGCCGGTGGGCCAACTCTCCGGCGGACAGCGCAAGCGCGTCTCCATCGCCGTCGAGCTGATTACCAAGCCCTCGGTCATCTTCCTGGACGAGCCGACTTCGGGGCTCGACCCGGCGACCGAAGAGAAGATCATGAAGCTGTTCCGGCAGATCGCGGAATCGGGCCGAACCGTCATCCTGACGACGCACGCGATGGAGAACGTCAAGCTCTTCGACAAGATCGTCGTCATGATGAGGGGCAAGCTGGTCTTCTACGGTGCGCCGCAGGAGGCGCTCGCGCACGTTCAGGCCGACAGCTTCAAAGACCTCTACGACAAGCTGGAAGCCCCCATCGAAGATCAGATCGCGAAGCTGCCCCCTTTGCCGCCCAATGCGACCAAGGAGCAGAAGTCCGCATTCAAAAAGCAGAAGGAGCAGATCGCCGAGGCGGTCGCCGAGGAATGGAAGCGGCGCTTTCAACGCACGCCGCAATACCAGCGCAATATCGTGCAGCCCCTGAGCGGCCTGCGGCGTGACCAGCAGGTGGTGGCGCCCGTCAAGCGGCGTCCGACCGTGACGGATGCGCTGCGCCAGTGGGCGACGCTCGCGCGCCGCTACATGGAGGTGCTCGGGCGCGACCGCTTCAATCTTCTGATCCTGTTCGGACAAGCCCCAATCGTGGCCTTTCTTCTTTATCTGGTGGTGGGCCGCGACGTTCCGCGCGACTTTCCGTTCTTCGTGCTCGCGCTCGTCGCCGTCTGGTTCGGCACTTCGGTCGCGGCGCGCGAGATCATACGCGAGCGCGCCGTCTATAATCGCGAGCGCATGGTCAACCTCGGGCTTCTGCCCTACGTCGGCTCAAAACTCTTCGTGCTCTCGATGATCGTCGGCGTACAGTGCGTCCTGCTCTTCGGGACGATCAAGCTCTTTGACCTCGCCGGGATGATGAAGTTTCAGGGTTTATGGGTGGGCATCCCGCAGTTGATAATCATGATTATGACGGGAATCGTCGGCATCGCGCTCGGCCTCTTCGTCTCGGCCGTGGTCAAGACATCCGAGATGGCGACGAGCCTCGTGCCGCTCATACTGATTCCGCAGATCCTCTTCTCGGGACTCGTCGGCGTGCCGCAGGGCACCTCGAAGCTCGTCGGCCTGATTATGCCTGCGACCTGGTCTTTCGACGAGATGAAACGCCTGTCGGGACTCGATACGCTGCGCGAGGAGGGCTCGGAGAAGGCCGGGACGAACGAGGGGCGCGGCCTCTACAAACACGTAGAGGACTTGAACGACGAGAACATCACGCGCGCGCGCCGCGACATAGAAAACTACAAGAAGACGGCCGAGGATAATCAGGCCGACTTCGAGAAGAAGATGAACGATTTCGTCGCCAGGTTGAAGCAGGGCGATACGTCGGCCGTTCAGCCCGAAGCGCCGAAACTCGGCGACGCACCGACCGTGCCCGAGGCCGAGAGGATACCCGACGATCTGAGCAACTACGTGGACTTTCTGCACCCGTGGGGCCATATCCTTTTGAACCCCATCGTGCTCCTGATAATGTTCTTCGGTCTGATGGTTGCGACCATCATGGCGCTCAGATCGCAGGACATCGGGTGAAGTCCGAAAAGGCTCGAACTCTCGCCCTCGGCTAAAAGCGCTCAAAATTGCAGCCCACGGCGCGCCGCGTCCGTGGGCTGCAAGGTTTATGGGGTCTTTACCCGCTCGGGTACGCTCACGGGCGAAGACTTGGCGCGCCGCCTTGACTTGGCGGCGTCAAGTCACGATATTTAGCTTTCGGTTAAGCCGGAGGCGGGCTATGCGCTTTGGCCCATCGCTCTTTCGGGGGACATGACGAAATTGAGAAAGCCAGTGTGGACATCGCTCGCGGCGCTTGCGCTTTGTCTCGCGCACCACCACCTCGCGTGGGGGGCCAGCTCTTTCGCCCTGCCCGTTCACGGTCAACCCGAGCGCGCGCCGCAACAGCAGCAGCAGCAAACTTTCCCGGCCCCGCCCGCAGACCGCACGCTCGTCTACGTCGCGGACGAGACGGGGGCGCTCGCGGCGCTGCCGTTTGAAGCGGGGGCGACGCCTATTAAAACCGATGAGGTGGCCAAGAGCGATAAGATCAGCTATGTCGAAGTGAAGGGCGCGAGCGCCGCGACGACCGTTAGAGGGGACGAGCCGCGCCTCTACGTTTTCGTGCCGGATAAGACGGAGGCGCATCCTCCGTTTCTCGTACGTCTCGAAGCAAAGCGCGGGGCGCGGCGTGTGACGGCCGTTACGCAGCGCGGGTTGCGCGGCTACGCCATCGCTTCCGAAGAGATAGTCAAGCCGCGCTATCGCGTGCTGGCGCGCGACGGCCAGCAGGTTTACATGGAGATACGCCCGCGCGAGCCGCTTCTGCCCGGCGAATATGCTATCGTTGGCACAGACCTTCAGCGCATCGCGACGTTTCGAGTCGCCGGGGCCTTTATCCCTTAGATTGGCGGTTTAAGAAAAGGAAGATTTGACTAAATGACTTCTCCAACACAGCCGAGCGCGCGCGTGCCTAAAAAATTCTGGACTACGGGTCGCATGGCTTTTACCTTTGTCGTGCTGGCGCTCGTCGCTGCCTTTGGAGCTTCGAGCTGTAATCAGGCTACGGAGGTGGCGATAAGCAATCAGGGCGCGACGCAGACCGGCGGCGGCGCTGGTGCACCGCAGGCGGCGGGCGGCCCGGCCGTCCCTGCGGCCCTGCCTCCGCTGCCAGCGAACTTGATGACGACCGAGCTAAAGACGCTCGACGGAAAGAGCATCAAGCTCGCGGATTACGCTGGAAAAGTCGTCATCGTCAACTTGTGGGCGACGTGGTGCGGGCCGTGCCGGATAGAGATTCCACACCTGATCGACATCGCCAACGAGTATCGAGGGCGCGTCGAGTTGATCGGTCTGACCAATGAAGACCCCGTCGCCGATGCGGAGAAGGTCAACGAGTTCGTGCGCGAGCAGAAAATCAATTACACCGTCGGCTGGGCGTCACAGGAATTTGCGCTCGGGTTGATGCAGGGACAGATACGAAATTCTATCCCGCAAAGCTTCGTTATCTCGCGCGAGGGTCGCGTCGTAAAGCGCTTCGTCGGCTTCAGTCCCGTGCAGACGCCGCCGCAGATGCGCCAGGCCGTCGAGCAGGCCGTCAACGAAAAGAGCGGAACCTGAAGAACCCATTAAGAAGGCCTTCCAGGCCGCTCTCGCGCCCGCGCAACGCCGACAGAGACCAGTGAGAGAGCGAGCGAGCGCCGGGAGCGACGCCGGTGAAAAGCCGCAGGGTCGGGCGTGCTCGTCCCTGAGTTTGCTGCAATCGCGCCTCAAGATCATCTTCAAGCCCTCACCACGGAAAGAGTTTTGCGGCGCGTCGCGACCGTGATGACCGGAGGCATAGGATGAAACGCTGCCCCGCCTGTGACCGCACCTACTCGGATGAACACGAGCTAAACTTTTGCCTGGATGACGGCGCGCCGCTGCTGCGCGTCGAATCGCCCTCGTTCGGTTCGCAAGAGACGCTGCGCATCCCTGCGGCGCGCGAGACGGAGCAGGGGCGCACCGATATTTTGTACCCGCAAGCGCCCCCCTTCAATCCGCCCAGGCAGGCATACGGGCCCACACCTTACTCCCCGCTGCCCGGAGGCTATGGGCAGAGCGCGACACCGCTCGCTCGAAAGCGGAGCCCCTGGCCCTGGATCATCGCCTCGGCTGTCGTCCTGGCCCTGGGCGTCGCCGCCATCGCCGCCTTCGTCGCCTACAGAATGCTAAGGACGCAGACCATCACGGTCTCGAAGGGTGGCGGCGGCGAGTACACGACAATCGCAGAGGCCATCAAAAAGGCGGAGCCGGGCGCGCGCATCATGGTGCGACCGGGCCTCTACAACGAGAGCTTAACGATAGACAGGCAGGTGGAGATCATCGGCGACGGGCCGCTGCGTGACATCGTCGTTGAGAGCCGGGACACCAACTGCATGCGTATGCAGACGGAGAGCGCGACCGTCAGGGGCCTGACCTTGCGCGCCCGTACTTCGCCCAAAGAATTTTTCGCAGTTGATATACCGCGCGGTCAGTTGACCATTGAGGATTGCGATATTACTTCGGACACGCTCGCTTCGGTGGCGGTTCACGGCTCGATGGCCGACGCCGTCATTCGTCGGACGCGCATCCACGACGGAAAGGCTGGCGGCGTCTTCATCTTCGATCACGGCAAGGGAACCATTGAGGATTGCGACATCTACGGCAACGTCAACGCCGCCGTCGAGATTAAGGACGGCAGTAATGCGACGGTGCGCCGCTCGAAGCTCTACGACAATAAGGCGAGCGGCGTCTACGTCTGGAAGAACAGCAAGGGCAATATCGAGGAGTGCGACATCTACGGCAACGAGTATGCCGGAATCACCATCGGCGAATACGCCAGCCCGACCATCACCAAATGCCGAATCCATAACGCCAAAGCGGGCGGCATCTTTATTTACGATCACGGCAAGGGAACCATTGAGGATTGCGAAATCTCCGTCACGGTCTATGCCGGAATCGAGATCAAGGACGACAGCGACCCGGTCGTTCGCCGCTGCAGGATTTCCGAGAGCAAAGTGAGCGGCGTCTTCGTCTGGAAAAACAGCAAGGGCGTGATTGAGGATTGCGAGATTTTCAAGAACGCCTACGCGGGGGTGGCGACCTCGGAGGCCGGAAACCCTGTCGTCCGGCGCTGCAAGATCAATGACAATGGTTATCAGGCGATATGGGCCTATAACAACGGGGCGGGAACCGTCCAGGACTCCGATCTGACGGGCAATGATCGCGGCCCCTGGCTCATAGAGACGGGCAGCTCCGTCAGCCGCAGCGGAAACACGGAATAACAACGAAGGGATAAGGGGCGGCAGTGTGAGGGATGAAATGGGTTGAATAAAGGATTCAGGCGAGCCCGGACTCAATCATTCATCCCTTATCGCTGCCGCCCTTCGTTCATCCCTCATCCCTTCGTTTTTCCCTCTTGATCTTCGCGGTTTTCTTGTTCCAGTTCGCGTTTGCCCTCTTCTTTCAGCTCGCGGCCCTCGCGCTCCAATTCGGCATCCTCAAGGCCGTGCGCGACGCGCTCTTTGGCGCGCCCTTCGGCCCGCTTCATCTCGGCCTCGACGCGACCCTCGACCTCGTCAATCGGAGCGGGCTCGTCCAGCTCTTCCTGTGTCACGATCTTTTCCTTCTCAATCTCCATGATTCCAGCCTCCCAATAAGATTTTATGACGCGACGCGTGCATCGTCTCACCATTGGCGGCGGGCGGTCAAACGATGCGCAGGAATCTGTAAGCTCCCGAGTGCGACTAAATTCATTCCATGCTCCGCCTCTCCGACGCTTTCTTCTCGCTTGCGCTCTAACCGGGCGGGAGGCGTATGGGCGCGCGACCTCGTGCCGGAATGTCCCCGGCGATGACACGCATCGCCGCCTCTTCGGATTCGGCCACGGACTCGAACGTAAGGAGCGTGGTCGCGCGCTCGGGCACGCGCGGCAGGACATAAGGATTGCCGAAGATGGCGGCGATGATGGGCACGCCAGCGTCATCGAGCGAGCGTAAGACCTCGGCGTGCGCGTGTGCGAGCGAGACGCTCCCCTTATAGGCGGCGACGCGCGCGCAGACCGCCACAATCGCCACGTCGCAATCACTCGTCGCCGCCCTTATCTGTTCCATATCAGCCGCCTCCGCGCTCGACTCTATGACGCGCGCGTGAAACCGCGCCACCGCCTCGCGCGAGAATGGCAACCCCGCTGGCTCTCGCAAAACGTGGGCCCAGACGGGCACGGAATCCTTCAGGATGATCGCCGTGACCCGCTTGTTCCTGAGCGGAAGCAGTCCGCGCGGGTCGCGTATGAGCGTGACGGCGTGCTCGAAAAGCTCGCGCGCCGTCGCCGTGTGCGCCGGGCTGGCGAGCGTGTCCCAGACGCCTTCGAGCGAAACCTCGCGCGCGCGCTGTAGATCGCACCAGGCTTTCGCACTCAGGATGCGCCGCACCGACGCGTCCACGCGTTCCGGCTTGAGCCGTCCCCGTACGACCGCCTCGCACAGCGACGCGTGCGCCTGCTCCGCATCCACCGGATGTAGAATCACGTCGCATCCGGCCAGGACGGCGCGCACGGCGGCCTCGCCCGGCTCGTAGCGGTCTGCGACTGCGCCCATCGAAAGCGCATCGGTAAAGATGAGCCCGTCGAAGCCAAACTCACGGCGTAATATTCCGTCAACGAGAGCGGGCGAGAGCGTCGCCGGTCGCGCCTCCGGTGCTTCCGCGTCGAGCGAGGGTACGCTGATGTGCGCCGTCATTACGGCGCGCACGCCCCTGCGGACGGCGTCGCGAAATGGGGCAAGCTCGATCTGCTCCAACCGCTCGCGCGTCATGTCGAGCGTCGGCAATAGTATGTGCGAGTCGAGCGCCGTATCGCCGTGGCCCGGAAAATGTTTGGCCGTCGCGAGCTGCCCCTCGTCCTGCGCGGCGCGTATAAAGGCCGCGCCCCATTGCGCGACCACTTCGGGGTCGTCGCTGAAGGCGCGCGTGTTGATGATCGGGTTGGCGGGGTTATTGTTCACGTCCATGACCGGATAAAAGTTGACGTGAACGCCGATGGCGCGCCCCTCGCGCGCCGTGATGCGAGCGGCCTCTGCGGCGGACTCCGTATCTCCTGTTGCCGCCAGCGCCATCGCACGCGGCAGGCGCGTCCCGCCGCGCAGTTGCATGCCGACGCCTCCCTCGAAGTCTGAGGCGAAGAGCAGCGGAACGCGCGCGCGGCGCTGTAAGCGGTTGACGAGCGCGGCGGTCGTAAAAGCATCGCCGTTGTAGATGATGAAGCCGCCGACGCCGAGGCGCTCTATGAAGCGAACGAGCCGCGCGTAATGCTCGCTTCCCTCGTGTATGAGCGTCCCGGTCAAATCCGGCATCAATAATTGGCCGACGCGCTCTTCAATCGTCAACTCGCTCAGGGTCTGCTCGACCCACGCGGACTGCTCCTGCTGCTGCTGCTGTTCCGACGCTTCCTGCAAAATGGGCTTGCCTCTCCTTCGCCAGGTCTGCGGCGCATGGTAACACACCGAAAAGCTATTCCTTCGGGATACCGCTCACGGCCGGAAAGCCACGGTCGACAGCTTTGAAAGACCATTTGACAGCTTAACGGCTTATAAAATCTGTGTCCGAATGGTAAACTGGCTTCGCCTTTGCGGGCATCAAAAGGGGTTCGCGCTGTCCGACTATGCGTCGTCAATTCTCATTAATCGTCATTCTGCTGTGGGCGCTCAACGTGAGCGGCTGGGGAGGCGTGCTTGCCGCCGCCCTGTGCCCGCACGCGGCGCAGATGGCGGCGGCAAAAGGGCCTGCGGCATCTCCTTTGAAGACGAAAGAGCACGCTTCCTGCCATGCGAAGGCTGACCAGAGCGCGTCTCAGAGCAGCATGGCCTCTTCGCATGAAGCGAATGCTGATGGCAAAGCGCCCTCTTCGACAAGAGAAGCGGGGCCGCTGGCGCTCACAGAGCCTGCGAGATCGTGCCAGCATTGCGTCTCTCACAGGGGGCTTCCGACCGAGCCGGTCAAGACGCGCGATTCGCAGCCGGGCAGAACTGATGCCGGAAACCTCTATTCGCCGGATGCGAAGACGATTGCGCCGCCCGTCTTTGAGTTCGCGCAGGCCGTCGTCCCGACACAGGGCGCGCCGCCCGGCAGGCAGGCCCGCAGACATCTACTCCTCAGCGTCTTCCTTATCTAAACCCCCCTCTTCGGACGTTTCGGTTCAACTGAGAACCGGACGCACATGTGTGTGCGTTTCCGGAAAACCTTAATTTCAGGCCGACGGCAGGGAAAGCCCGGAGAGAAGAGCGCGAGCGCACGAGTCGCGTCTCTCTCTCTAGTCGCCGAGACCGATATTTCCTGAAGGGGAATCATGGGAAGCCATAACTTAAAAAAGAAACTTTATACGATAGTCCTTATAGCAGCCCTTTGGGGCTTAAGCGGGGAACTTCTGCCCGGCCATGTCGCGCGCGCCCAGCACGAGGGGCACGACATGAGCACCATGCCGAAGGCGAGCAAGCCGAAGCCGAAAGCGCCGAAGAAAAAGGCCGCCCCACGAAAGAGAGCTTCGACTTCGCGCGCGCCGCAGACCACTACTACAGCGCCGCCCGAGAGAGATGATGCGCCGGAGGGGCGCGATATGCCGGGCATGAACATGCCTCCTGCGGCATCGCCCTCGCCAGCCGCGACTCCTTCAGACGCGCAGCCTGAGACTGAAGAGACGGCCGCGCCGTCGAATCACGATACGCACACCGAAACGGCCTCGCCGCCTCATCCTACTCCAGCGCCGTCGCCCGCCGCTTCTTCGTCGCCGGAGTCGAACACGGAGACGCCCGCCGGGGCGAGCCCGCAATCCACAGGAGGCGAAGCGCCGCCGCCAGCGGCCGCGCCGCACGGGCACGACGGCCATGACATGGGGAACACGGGTGCGGCCGGAGGCGAAGCGCCACCAGCGCAACCTCCGGGCACAATGCCGGGCATGGATATGAGCGGCGGCAAGTCTTCCGGGATGGGACGCATGGATACGGACTTGATGGAGATGACGGGCGAGCAGATGAACATACGCCTGCGCCCGAACGTGAACAGCCGCAATACGATTGCGATGGGCCAGATGGGCTCCGGCACGTCCTGGCAGCCCGCCACCACGCCCATGTTCATGTGGTACAAAAAGGCTGGCCGCTGGCTCCTCTTTCTTCACGGCGATATGAAGCTCGGCGTCAACGCTCAGGGTGGGCCCAGGGGCGTCGCCAAATTCGAGTCGTCGAACTGGATTATGCCGATGGCCTTTACTCGCGTAGGGCCCGGCACGCTGCAACTTCGCGGGATGTTCAGCTTCGAGCCGTTCACGTTTCCGCAGGGCGGTTCCGGGCTCCTGTTCCAGACGGGCGAGACCTACAAGGGCCGTCCCATCATAGATGCACAGCACCCGCACGACCTTTTCATGGAATTATCGGCTACGTATACAGTGCCGCTCGGCGAGCGCGCGACGTGGTTCACCTACGTGGGTTTTCCGGGCGAGCCCGCGCTTGGGCCAACGGCCTTCATGCACCGCTGGTCGGCCTCTGAAAACCCGAGCGCGCCGCTCTCGCATCACTTGCAGGACTCGACGCACATCTCTTTCGGCGTCTTCACGACGGGCTTTACCTACCGCTGGTTCAAACTCGAAGGCTCTCTTTTCAACGGGCGCGAGCCGGACGAGAATCGCTATAACTTAGAGTTCAATCCGTGGAACTCGCGCTCCGTCAGGCTCTCATTTGCGCCCAACGATAACTGGGCCATGCAGGCGAGCTACGGCCTGCTGAAGAATCCGGAGGCGCTCTCGCCCGGAGACATTCGGCGCGCGACCGCCTCCGTCAGCTACAATAAGCGCTTCTCGCGCGGCAACTGGGCGTCGAGCCTGATCTGGGGACGCAATCAGGAGGCTCACGGCGGGGCCGTCTTCAAATTGAACAGCTACGTGGCCGAATCGACCCTTAATTTCTTCGACAGGAACTATCTGTACACGCGGCTCGAACTGGTGGATAAGAGCAATCTGCTGCGCGATGAAGACCTGCACCGCCTCGGCCTGACGCACGCGCAGCACCCGCAGTTTCGCATCGGCGCATATACCTTCGGCGCGGCGCGCGACCTGTGGAACACGGAGCGGCTGTCGGTCGCCCTGGGCGGAGACTTCACCTTTTATTCAAAGCCCGCACGGCTCGATCCCATCTATGGCGACAACCCGACCTCTTATCGTCTCTTCATACGGCTGCGACCGGGCCGCATGAGCATGAGCGGCCACGGGCACACGGGCCATTGAGAGCGGGGCAAAAAAGGGGGGCGGGCGTATGAAAATGCTCGCCCCTTCTTTTGTCTATGTACGCTAAGCGCGCAGGCCCGGACGCGGGGACGCGCCCGCGCGCCAGTCGTGCGCGCACCCTTCGGCTTCCTGTTTCCACTTACATTTATCGCGCGATCAGGTGTAATATTGGGCCGCTCTAAAAGCACGGTACAATCATTGCTTCCTGGCTCTTGTCAATATTTGGACGTGTGCTCTCCTCTCGCATTTGTTCACACGTATAATTCCGGGGAAGTCATTCAGGGAGGAACGAAAGTAGTATGAAGCCTTCGGTTCTGAAGTATGCCTTGAGGGGCGCGCTTTTGATGGCGCTCGCGCTCTCGCTCTCGGGCGTCGCGCCCGCGCAGACCGGTAACAGAAAGAAGATCAACGAGGCCGCCCGGCAGTCGCAGAAGGCCGCCAAGGTTTTCAACGATATTATGTCGGCCCCGGACAAGGCGATTCCGCGCGACCTGCTGGCGAGAGCCGAGGCGGTCGCCATATTCCCGGACGTTATCAAAGCCGGTTTCATCGTCGGCGGGCGCGGCGGGCGCGGCGTCATCAGCCGTCGCGTCAGAGGCGGGTGGAGCGCGCCCGCATTCTTTAATCTCGGCGGCGGCAGCATTGGCCTGCAAATCGGCGCATCTTCGACCGACTTCGTGCTTCTATTTATGAACCAGGAGGCGATCCAGGGTCTGCTTGAGGACAAGTTCGAGATCGGCGGTGAGGGAAGCGTAGCGGCGGGCCCCGTCGGGCGCGCGGCCGCCGCTTCTACGAACGCGACGCTGGACGCGGGCATCCTTTCATACTCGCGCAGCAAGGGATTGTTCGCCGGGCTGGAACTGAAGGGAACGGTCATCAATCCGGACAACGATGACAACGAAGCCGTTTATGGAATGAAGGCGGACGATATTCTGACGGGCAGACGCAAGATCGACATGAAGCGCATGCCGCCGGGCGTCCGCATTCTTCCGCAAACGCTGGCTCGCTATTCTGTCCGCTCCGTCCGCCGCCAGGGCGCCAAGTGACGGCCGCGCAATGGTTTTAAGCGAAAAGTTTTAAGCTAAATGAGGGTTTCAACTACAGTGAGGAGGAGAAGAGGTATGAAGCATAGTTTGCAGCAGCGCACCGTTTACGCGCTCGGCGTGGTGGCTTTACTGTGTCTGAGCGCAATGGTCGCGCCCGCGCAGGATAATAAGAAGAGGTTGAAGGATGCCGCGCGCCATTCGAGCGCCGCGGCGAAGGTTTTTAAACAGATCATGGGCGCGCCGGATCAGGGGATTCCAAAAGAGTTGCTCGACAAGGCCGAAGCGATAGTGGTCTTTCCGGGCGTCAAAAAAGCTGCTTTCATCATCGGCGGCAGCGGCGGCCAGGGCGTCGTCAGTCGTCGCGCGCCAGGCGGGTGGAGCGAGCCCGCGTTCCTAAATCTCGGCGGCGGCAGCATCGGGGCGCAGATCGGCGCGTCTTCCACAGACTATGTGCTGTTGATTATGAACCAGGAAGGTTTGAACGGTCTGCTCGAAGACAAGTTTGAGATGGGCGGCGAGGCGAGCGTCGCGGCGGGCCCCGTCGGGCGCACGGCGGCGGCCACCACCAACGCGACTTTGGACGCGGGCATCCTTTCATACTCGCGCAGCAAGGGAGCGTTCGCCGGGGTCTCGCTCAAGGGCGCCGTCATCGGTCATGACAACGATCTGAATCAGGCTGTCTATGGAAAGAACGCGCACGAGTTGTTGACGGGCACTGCGATGTCGCTCAATCAGATGCCCCCGGCCGTGCAAATCTTTCCGCGCACGCTCAGTATGTACTCGAAGCGCTAGAGCGTAACTCCGGCCGAAGCGTCTGTAGGTCTGAGGTCTGACGCATGAGCATCAAAGGGGCGCGCCCGAGAAGAAGCTTGACGCTTTGGCGAGCGCGCCTTTATGATGCCGACTCGGAACACTTGTACGAGCGCTCCATTCGGCTGCTGCGGTAGTCCCACCCGTGTCCCCGTGAACCGGAGAGGTATTATGCTGCCACGCACACAACGCCAGAAAGAGATACTGGACTACATCACGCGCTTCATCGCGCGTCACGGTTACGAGCCTTCCTATGCGCAGATCGCGCGTCACTTCGGCGTCTCCTCCAAGGCCACCATCGCCAAGCATATCGCGGCGCTTGAGCGGCGCGGGCTGCTTTCGCGGCGGCGCGAGGACGGCGCTTTCAACCTCGCCGTCACCGTCGAAGACTCGCCGACGGACGCGACCTGTGAAGTGCCGCTGCTGGGCCGCATCGCCGCTGGCGCTCCCATTGATGCCGTCGAGGATGCACAGCCGATCAGCGTGCCTCGTTTCCTGCTGGGGCGTGTGCGGCCCGAGCGCGTCTATGCGCTCAGGGTCAAGGGCGACTCGATGATTGACGAGCACATCTGCGACGGCGACATCGCGCTCATAGAGAATCGCACGGAGGCGCGCGACGGCGAGATCGTCGTCGCTCTGGTCGAGGGCACGCGCGCGACCCTTAAGCGGCTCTACCGCTTCGGCCACGAAGTGGAGCTGCGACCGGCCAATTCACAACTGGCTCCGATGCGCCTTCGTGCCTCGCAGGTGACGGTGCAGGGAATCTTTCGCGGGCTGCTGCGCCCGAGCGTGTAGACGCCTCCGAAGGCTCTTCAGGAAGCGAGCCCGCTCTCGCACACACACACTCTCTCTATCACTTGAACCCGCCGTCAAGGCTTGCCCCGACGATGTCGAAGTGCGTGACGTGCGGCGGCCCCTCGTATCCTCTCAAAACTTCGATCAGGATGACGGCGATCCGGGGCTCGAAGGGGCTCCTCAAATATCCAAGCACTTTCATGTCCAGCGGCAGCGCCTCGTCCGGCTTGGAGGTCTGCTCGAAGATCGTCTTCCGTCCCCTTTGCTTCGAGGCGAGCTGAAGGACGGCCCCATTGATAATGCCGTAGTCCCTGTCGCCCTGCGTCTCTGTCGTCTTGAGGTCTGCCGTCAGTTGGTCGCCCATGTAGTTTGCCGGGAAGAGCAGGAACGCGAATCGCCTCTGCGGAATAATCCCGTGCTCCCTGAGCTTGCTTGAGAACAGTTCCCGCTTGTATCTCCAGAGAGAGGGAAGCGATTCGGGAGTCCTCTTTTTCAGCCTGTCCTGCAATTCGCTGCTGTCGTAGTCGAATTGCCATAGAACGGCATCGCTCTTGAGGTCTTTGATGGCCAGCCGGGCAAAGTAGCAGCCGCACGCCTCGTCGCCCGGCTCCAGATAGTAGGCGAGTTTTCCGTCCTTAGACCATCCCACGGGATAAAGCTTTTCGACGATCAATACTTCCCCCGGAAAACTTTTTCCATAGAAATCCGGAAAACGTCTTCTTATCAACCGCTCCAGTTTCACTTCCGCCGGGGGACGATAGAGCGTCTTACGCCCCGCGTTTTGAGCGCTTGCGACGGGGCTTGCCATAGTGAGATAGGCGGCGACCGTGAGGATGATCGAGACGAGCGATTTTCCTGAAATCATGGGCCGATCCCTTTCATGCTGAATTAAAGAGCGAGTCCTATGGCCCGGGCCATCGCCTGGGCCATACACAGGGAAGAGCGATGAGGAGTATACTAAGCGCCAGAGCTTTCGTACCAGCTTCAGTTATCATGCACGGGCGCGGGCGGCGATCAGGCGGTTCATTTTCATCATTGCAAACTTTATCAGGCGACGGAGATTCCAACGCTATGGAAGAAAACCGGGAGGTAGTGCTGCGCAGCATCTACGTCTACCCCGTGAAATCGCTGAAGGGCATGGCGCTCGAAGAGGCCAGGGTCGAGCCGCGCGGTTTGCAATACGACCGCAGGTGGATGCTCGTCGATAAGGGCAACACGTTCATCACCCAGCGCGAGCGCCCGCGCATGGCGATGATCTCAGTCCGCCCGGAAGCGGAAGGCTTGAGGGCCAGCGCCGGTGGGATGGAGGATTTATTGATACCCTATGAGCCGGAACAGTCTTCGGCGCGCGTGCAGGTCAAGGTATGGAGAAGCGTCTGCGGAGCGCTCGTCGCCGGACGCGAGGTCAACGAATGGTTCAGCCGCTTTCTACAGCTTCCGTGCAGGCTGGTCTACATGCCTGACGACGTTCGGCGCGCCGTCAATCCGGTCTATGCGGTCAATCGCAGCATCGTCAGTTTCGCCGACGGGTATCCCTTCCACGTGTTCGGTGAAGCGTCGCTCGCAGACCTCAACGAGCGGCTGGACGCGCCCGTTCCCGTCAATCGCTTTCGCCCCAACTTCGTGCTTTCGGGCGCGGCGGCCTTCGCCGAGGACGATTGGAAGAGAATCAAGATCGGCGACACGCTCTTTCACGTCGTCAAGCCGTGTGATCGCTGCGTCATAACGACGACCGACCAGGAGAGAGGCGTGCCGACCGGCAGGGAGCCTCTGAAGACGCTGGCGACATACCGCACCGTGAGCAACAAGGTTCTATTCGGCCAGTACCTCGTCGCCGAGAGATACGGCGGCCAACTTCGCATCGGAGACAGAGTGGAAATCATCTCTCGGAAAGGGCAGTAGGGTTTTCCTTTGGCGTTCACAATGAATAAGAATGAAGAGACAGTTGTCGAGCAGGAATACGTCCTCGGGACGGACGATGACGAGCTGGTTCGTCTCGGCCTTCAGCACCAGTTATGGTTGGAGCAGGCGGCGCGCAGTTGGGAGCGCGCGGGCTTTGGGCCCGGCGATACGCTGCTCGACGTGGGCTGCGGCCCCGGTTACGTGAGCTTTGAGTTGTCACGCCTCGTCGGCACCGAGGGCCGCGTGATCGCCGTCGACGTGTCGCAGCGCTTCATCAATTACCTGCGCTCGCAGATAGAGACGCGCCGCGTCGGCAACATCACGACCAGAGTGGGCGATGTGGTGCATTTGGAGCTGGCCGAGGAAAGCCTCGACGGAGCATACGCGCGCTGGGTGCTCTGCTTCGTAGAGGAGCCGGAAGCTGTCGTCGCGGCGGTGGCGCGCGCGCTCAGGCCCGGAAAATCCTTCGTCGTCCAGGACTACTTCAATTACGAGGCCGCCGTCATCGCCCCCAGAGACGAGATTTTCGACCACATCTTCAGGGTCGTCGGCGAATCCTTTCGGATACGCAAAGGCAGTCCTGAGGTCGGAAGCGACGTCCCATCCATGATGGCTCGGTGCGGGTTGCGGGTCAAAGAGATCAACCCGCTCATACGTATCGCCAGGCCCGGCACGGCGCTCTGGCAGTGGCCCGCGACCTTTTTCAAAAACTATCTTCCGGTGCTTTTAGAGACGGGGATGATTGACGAAACGGAGAAGGAGACGTTTGAGAGGAAGTGGGAGGAACGCACAAGGGATGCCGGAGCCTTTTTCTGTACGCCACCGATGGCCGAGATCATAGGGGTCAAAAGCTAGAGGGCCGCACGACCCATTGGCGCGATGAGAATAGTCAGGGATACGGGAAGCCACTTTGAGCTGGATGACGAGCGCTCGCTGGCGCTGATGAATGGGCTGCTCGCGCGGCCGCTCTTCGCGCATCTGGCGACCGCCTCCGAGCTTGGCCCGAGGGAATCGCCCGTCTGGTTTTTGTGGGAGGATGAAGCGCTCTGGATCATCGGAAACTATCGCACGGATAGTTTCCCGGCGCGCATCGAGCGCGACGCGCGCTGCGCCGTCGGCATCGTAGACTTCGACGCGGGCGCGGGCCTGGTTCAGCACCTGGGCTTTCGCGGTCGCGCCCGTCTTGTGCCCCTCGACCGGCAGAGAATGAAGCGCCTGTTGAGCCGGTATCTGGGCGAAGAAACTTCTGCGTGGGATCAGCGCTTCGTCGAGATACTTGACGACGCGGATTTTGTTTTCGTCCGCTTCGAGCCGGAGACGGCGGTCGTCCGCGACCAGTCATACCTTGTCACTGAAAGCGCCCGCGCTTCTGAAAGGTAAATCCAAGCGTGCCCCGCCGCAGCGATTTTTTGCGGGAACGCCTTTAAGCGAGGTTCCAGATGAGCACAGCAACGGGAGCATCCGGTTTGAGAATCGAAGAGGCGCGCGAGGTGGATGTCCCTTTGATTCTCTCTTTCATCAAAGAGCTGGCAGAGTATGAGCGCATGGCGCATGAAGTCAGGGCGACCGTGGAGCTGCTGCGGGAGTCGTTATTCGGTGAGCGGGCGATGGCCGAGGTTCGTATCGCTTACGACGACGAGCGCGCGGTCGGCTTCGCCCTCTTTTTTCATAACTTCTCGACCTTCATGGGTCGGCCCGGAATCTATCTCGAAGACCTTTACGTGCAGCCGCACGCGCGCGGCAAGGGCGTCGGGCGCGCTCTTCTGGCCGATCTCGCGCGACTGGCGAAGGAGCGCGGCTGCGCTCGTCTGGAATGGGCCGTGCTCGACTGGAACGAACCGGCGATCAACTTTTATAAGGGTCTCGGGGCCGTTCCGATGGACGAGTGGACGATCTTTCGGGTCACGGGCGACTCGCTCGACGCTCTGGCCGCGAAGGCTCGTTGAATGAGGGCTGTGGATGCGCGCGAGCGCGGTCTGGAATCTGTAAGCGCGCTCTCTACAGCGCGCCGCCGGGAACTTCAGGAGCGCGCCGCGCGTAGTCCCACGCCTTTAAAAAAGGAGCTTTGAAGTGAAGCTAACAGTCCTGATTCTTTGCGCGCTGCTTCAGGCGATGATTCTGTCCGTCGGCGGCGGCCAAAACGCGCGCCCTGCGTGGCCGGGCCCGTCCGCCTTGAAAGACAAAACCGCGACCGGCATCCGTTTCGTTCCGCTCAACAAAGACGCCTTGAATGACGCGCTCCGGCAACCGGAAGGAATGCTCAGGGTGGGCTTGATGCCCGTCGCGCAAAGAGCGTCGACGCAGACCGCCTCACAGAAATGTCCCCAACTGGTCATCGCCTGCCCGCTCTACATCGTAGAGCAGGACACACAACTCAGATTCTCAGCGCTGGTCGCCGGGCGCGATCCCCAATCGGAACTGGCCTACACCTGGAAGCTTTCGAGCGGCACGATCAACGACGGACAGGGAACAGCTTCGATCACAGTCAACACGGTGGGACTGGCCGGACGGCGCATCATCGCGACCGTAAAGGTCAACGGGCTCAGTCGAGAATGCCAGAACACGGTCTCTTGCGATGTGGAGGTTGCGAGGCAGCGGCGGGCGCGCCAGCAGCCGGACACCGGGACGGAGGCGCGTCAACCAGAGATGATGGAAGTACGCCCTTCCGATACCGCCGAAGTGCGCCCGCCCGAGATGATGGAGGTACGCCCGTCCGATTCGACAGCTTCGACGGCAGCGGTGCGTCGCCTGGATGTTTACGGCGACCTTCTCTTCGAGGCGGAGAAGACGCGGCTCGCGGGCTTCGCCAGGCAGCTACGCAGGGAGCCGGACGCGCAAGGGTACATAATCGTTTACGGCGGACAATGCAGCTCCGAGACGCAGGCACGCGAACGCGCCGAGCGCGCCAAAGAATGGCTCATTAACCGGCATGAGATAGACGCCAGCCGCATCGTCATCATCGACGGCGGATACCGCGAAAAATGGACGACGGAGATTTTCATAGGGCCTATCGACGCGGCTTTGCCGGAACTGACGGCCTCCGTCCGGCCGCTCGATCAATCGCGCTGCAAGTGATAATCGTACGCGGTGGGCCAATGCGGATATGACTCTCCGCCAACGGCGCATCAGGCGAGGGCGAACGTAAAAGAGCGGCGAGGTGTGATTCTCGCCGCTCTTTTACGCAGACCGTGTGCGTGCCAAAATGCTTCGCGCCGCTGCTATTCAACCTGGGCTGTGCCCTTACCGTTTTCGTAGTGCAGGGTGACCTTTGAGATTTCGAGCAGGTTGAGATTCTCCCATTCGATGGCGTTGCCCTTGGAATCCTCAACCCTCAAGTCCCACAGGGGAGCCTTCTCGCTGCGATTAAACTTGATATCGACGCTCTCGCCGCTCGGCAGCGTATCGCGACCGAGGATGTCTTCCTCCCAATCGTCAACGCCGTGCGGGGAGATGTAAAGCTTATCGATCTCCACGCCCGTCGCATTAACCAGGGTGAAGTCCTGTGCTGCTCCCGCCGTACTCGAAGTGTTCGAGGTGTTCGCGGCAGCCGTGTTTGAAGTTGCCGTGTTGGCTGTATTAGTGGCCGGTGGAGTCGTCCTGTTGGACGTGTTCGATGTCGTGCTGGTTGTGCTCGTGTTCGTCGTCTGGTTGGCCGTGCCGGGTGACGTGCAGGCTCCGGCTACGAATAGGGCGACGACCAGGCCGCACAGTAGTGCCTTGTTCTTCATTTATTGTTCTCGCTTTCCTTAAACAGAATAGTTCTTAGTGGTCGGGTTCGGTTCAGAGTTTCGCCCCTCATAGCCTTTTCCTTACGGTCGCCATAGCTCCGGCTCAAGACCAATCCAAAGGCGTATCGGCCCCAACACCTCTGAAGTCAAACGAGGTGCTAAAAACACTGGGACATAAAAGGCCGCTCGGTGATATTTTCCAATTGTCGGACTCGAAGAGCTTGCAGACTCTAAGCCAGATAGGGCGAGAAGTCAACTCTGCTCCCCGAGAGTAGCACTCGCTATTGATTTGTCTCATACTTACAGGCCGGTCATACTCGCTACAGTCGGGGGCGCGTGCGCGCTCTCTCTACCGGCTGCGCCGCCCGTCGTAATGGAGAAGCTGTGGATGCAACTTGAAGGCAAATCGAGACGCCTGCGCGAACGCCTGGAGATGCCTCTGCCCGTCCGCGTTCATTGTCGGGAGAGCGCAGATCACGGCTGGGTCGAGAAGACGCGGCTGATTGACATCACCCCCTTCGGCGCGCGCCTCACCATCGGGCGGCCTACGGAGACGGGCCGACTCCTGCACCTGACCATGCCCTTGCCGAGTCAGCTTCGCTCGTTCGATTACGGGGACGAGCAATATAACGTCTGGTCTCTCGTCCGCCATGCCGCGCCGCTCGCGTCCCAGGGCGGGCGACTGCCGCGCTTTGAGATCGGCGTCGCATTCATCGGCAAACAAGCGCCGCTCAGCTTTGAAACAGACCCTTCGCAGCGTTACGAGATAGCGGGCGCTCCGGCGGCGGAAAAACTCTGGCACATGCGCGAGCGGTTTGAGGCCGAGGCGACGAGCGCTCCATACGGCGAACGACGGGCGGATGCGCGCCGCGTGCTGGCCGTCGATGTCCTGATCGAAGTCTACGACGAGAACGGAAAAGTGTTCGCCACCGAGGAGACCGCGACCGAGAATATCAGTCGTCGCGGGATGGCCGTCACGACCCGGCTCAATATCGTGCGCGGACGGTATGTGAGAGTCAGCAGCGCGCACTACGATATAGCCGTCTTCGCCGCCGTCCGCAGGCTGCGCAAAGGGGCGGACGGCCTCGCGCGCCTGCACCTTGAGTTTGTAGACAAACAATGGCCACCTCTCGAAGAAAGCCCTTGATAATAAGGGAGCCCTGAGCATTATAAAAAGAATCCGCGTCGAAACTACGAGCGCAATAAAGCGACATTCATAGAAACCGGCTGTGGCTTTATAGCTTCCTTAAAACGAAACAATGTGAATGGGAAGGGTGTACCGTTAATGACCCTGACATGCTCATGCTCGACCATATAAAACCTGCTGAAAAACGAAACCATGTCAGTAGTACGGTACACGCCTCATTCAGCCTGAAAAAGCATTCAGGAAGAGGTGGCGAAGCGTCGTGTATTGCGCGCCCGTCATCACCACGTACATACTATTCAGCAGTTCGGTTATAAGAAATGGCTCGTTGAAGATTGAAGCTCAAAGGAGTTTGCCGTATAACTGATGAACAGCTATACGGCAACTAAAATTTGGAGCCACCTTGCGGACTTGAACCGCAGACCTGTCGATTACGAATCGACTGCTCTACCAACTGAGCTAAGGTGGCCTGTGATGTAAGGCGAATATACGAATGCGCGGCGCTCACTGTCAAGCAGCGAGGCCGTGACGCGCGGTGACACGAGGAGGAATGTAAAAGGGATGCCCAAAGATAAGAACCTGGCAAAGCATAAGAGCCGTTTCGAGGTGCGCGGCGGTGTCATCAACGAGTTCGATTTCAACCAGAATCAGGGCGCGCTGGCCGAGGAAGAGAAGGATCGCTTCGCGCGGCGGGAAGAGGAGCGACAACTGCGTGAGGGAGAGACAGAATCGCCCGCGCCGCAAGCCGAGGCCGAGCGTATACAGCAGTTGACGGCAGAGGTTCACGAGCAAGTCCAACAGCGCAGGGAGAAGGAATCCGATAAGGGATCAACGCAAGGCGCGTCTCGGGGAGCGCGACGCGGCGGTGGCGGCGGTGGTGCGAAGAAGGCGGCGAAGTCGGCTGCCAAAGGAAGAACGGCGGGCGCGAGTAAAAAGGGTGCGGCGAAGAAATCGGCCGCCGGGAAGGGCGCTGCCGGAAAATCCACGGTCAGAAAGGCCGCAGCGGGTAAGGACGGGACGCGCGCGACGCGAAAATCCTCGCGGGCACGCTAGTCTTCTCTAATCCTCGCGGGCGCGCTGGTCGTCTGTAACATTGACTTGGAGCTTAACGCATGACACAGCGGAGGAAAGGTATGAGCGAAACGGCGCAGGAGAACGCGGGCGGCGCGGGTGCTGACAAAAGCAGAGACGATGAGGAGAACGAGCTGGAAGCCGAACAGGAATCGGCGGCGGCGATGGACGCGGACGTGCCCCAGCCGCCCGACGCAGACCAGACCACAGAAGGCCAGCCATCCTAAGACCACGCGCACAGAGAGAGAGCCGAAGTGGCGGAGAACCCGAAGGGCAGGGTCGTGCCGGAGGCGGAAGGCGGAGAGGGGCGTGCACAGGTTTTTGCTGGCTTCCGCTTTACGCCTTTCGTTTTCTATTAGGGCGCGAGCCCGAGCGGGCTGCGGAATCGAAGCCCGCTCGGGGACGGGCAACGCCACGCCGAGGAAACCCAACCAATAGGAAGCACGTAAGGAGCTATTGAAAGCGACAGCGCAAGTGCAATCGTGCCCTCGTCCTGAGCGAAATCTAATGAGCGAAGAGGAAGTAGTAATTATCGGCGGCGGTCTGGCCGGAGTGGAAGCGGCATGGCAGGCGGCGCGCGCAGGCGCTCGCGTGCGCCTCTACGAGATGCGGCCCGTCCGCCAGACGCCCGCTCATCGCACGGACAGGCTCGCCGAGATCGTCTGCTCCAACTCGCTCAAGTCGGACGAGCGTGGAACCGCGCCGTATCTCTTGAAAGAAGAGTTGCGCCGCGCCGGTTCCATCGTCATGGAGGCCGCCGAGGCGACGCGCGTTCCGGCGGGCGCGGCGCTCGCAGTTGACCGCCAGCGCTTCGCCGATTACGTCACGGAGCGCATCGCGTCGCACCCGAGCATTACGCTCGTGCGCGAGGAGGTGACGCGCCTCGCCGAAGATGGTATTACGGTCATCGCTACGGGGCCGCTTACGTCCGATGCTCTGACCGCGGAGATCATGCGCCTGACGGGCGACGATCAGCTCTATTTCTACGACGCCATAGCTCCCGTCATCGCCGCCGATTCCGTTAATGAAGAGATAGCTTTTCGCGCCGCTCGCTACAATAAGGGCGGCGACGATTATTTGAATTGCCCGTTTGACGAGGAGCAGTACGCGCGCTTTTACGAGGCGCTCGTCGAGGCCAGGAGCGTCCCCCTACAGCGTTTTGAAGAGACGCGCTGGTTTGAAGCCTGCCTGCCCATCGAAGAGCTGGCCCGGCGCGGGCGTGATACTTTGCGCTATGGGCCGATGAAGCCGGTCGGGCTCGTTGATCCGCGAACCGGGCGCGAGCCCTACGCCGCCGTCCAGCTACGCCAGGAGAATCTGATGGCCGACGCCTACAGCCTCGTCGGCTTCCAGAATCACCTGCGCTATGGCGAGCAGGCGCGCATCCTACGTCTCATCCCCGGCCTCGAACAGGCAGAGGTCTTGCAGTACGGACAAATTCATCGTAATACTTATATCTGTGGGCCGAGAGTGCTTGCGGCGACGATGCAGATGCGCGAGCGCCCGCGCGTCTTCTTCGCCGGGCAGATCAGCGGCGTCGAAGGATACGTGGAATCGGTCGCGACGGGCTGGCTGGCCGGGCTCAATGCGGCACGCCTGAGCGCGGGCGAGAGTTTGGTAAGCGCACCGACAAAGAGCGCGACCGGCGCGCTGGCACGCTACGTTTCCAGCGCCGGAACAAAAAACTACCAGCCCGTCAATATTACTTTCGCATTGCTTGAACCGCTCGGCGAGGAACATCGTCGGCGCGTCCGGCGCAAACGCGAACGCCATCAATTGCAGGTCGAACTCGCACTCAAGGAATGGGACACTTGGCTTCACACAATCCTGAAGGAGAGGGCCGAGCCAACGCGCAGCGCCGCCGTGCGTTGAGGTGGCCGCCGGGCCTCTTCAAAGCGGAGGGGAAGGCTTGCGCGCGGCCTCTTCTCTGCGCGCTGCTCGGACTGGCGCTCGCCCTGACGCCGCTCGCATCGGGCGCGTGGCTGCATGCGCAGTCCGGACGTAATCAAAAGAAGACTTCGACGACGAAGCGACAGCCAGCTTCGACACAGACGCCCGCAGCGCCGTCGTCGTCTTCACGCCCCAGACGCGCGGCTGCCGAGACGCCGACGCCGCGTCCGAGTCCGGCTCAGCGTACGGGCGCCCCGCAGGAACGCATCCCTTCAGACCCAGCGCTTCTGGGCGAGCCCCCGGCGTGGCCCACGCGGACGCCGCAGCCTTCGCCGCCCGCCGCCGCAGGAGCGACCCCAAACGCCGCTCAACCTTCAGCCGCTCAACCCGCAGCGGGCGAAGAGGTTGACGCGGAGGATGTCGTTCGCATCAACTCGAATCTGGTGACCGTGCCCACCTCGGTTCTAGACGCGCAGGGCAGGCCCGTCACAGACCTCAAGCTGGAAGATTTCGAGCTGCGTGTTGACGGCCAGCCGAAACCGATCAGCGAGCTTGGAAGCAGCGAGACGCCCGTCATCCTGGCGCTTCTGTTCGACAACAGCTCCAGCCTGACGGCGGCGCGCGAGTTTGAGAAGCATGCCGCGATCCGCTTCTTTCGCAGCGTCATGCGTCCCGTCGATCAGGCGGCGATCTATTCCGTCTCGACCTATCCGGTGCTCGAACAGCCTTTGACGGGCGACGTGCGCACCCTCGTCCGCACCATCGAGCGATTCGGCAAACCCGAAGGCGCGACCGCACTCTTCGATGCCGTCGTCCAGGCGGCTAATTACCTGCGCCCCTTCCAGCAGGGACGAAAGGTGATCGTGATTGTCTCGGACGGCTCCGACACGATCAGCGATACGGATTTCGACTCGGCGTTACAGCGCGCGCAGGCCGCCGATTGCCAGATTTACGCCGTGCAGACCGGACACATAGAGAATGCGAATCTGCGCGATCTGGCTGCCGAAAGGCGCTTGCAGGATTTTTCAGGACAGACGGGCGGGGCCGTCTACGCGCCCCGGGGGGCGAGCGAGTTGGATGCGGCCTTCGCGCAAATCTCAGCCGACTTGGCCCAGCAATATGTCTTGAGCTATTACCCGAGCGACGAGCGGCGTGACACACTTTTTCGCACCATCAGCGTCCGCATCGTCACGCGCCCGAACCTGCGCGTGCGCGCACGCAAAGGCTACTACCCGCGACGCACAGAGAGGTTCAGCGGCAACTCTCAGCCCGACGTACAAACACGACCCAAAACGCCATGACGGAAATTCAGGAGGATGGAAGGGACAGGAAGAGCGGAAGCGGAACGTCACGCGGCCATGATTTCTGTTTTGTCCCTTGTACCCTGGCTTGAATCCGCTTTGAGTTAGCTGCCGGTTTAATCCGGGAACGCCTATGATCGAACAACTACTCGGACAGTTTTTCGAGCACCTGCGTTACGAGCGTAACGTCAGCGAGCATACCTTGCGTAATTATGCGAGCGACCTCGGGCAGTTCTACGATTACATAGCGCCCGCCGACCCGAAAGACCCTGGCGTGCGCCGCGAAGTCGACATACGCCAGATCGACCACATCACGATTCGGGAATGGCTCTCGACGCTGCACGCGGCGCAGAAGAAGAAGACCTCTGTGGCGCGCAAGCTCGCCGCGCTTCGCACCTTCTTTCAATTCCTGGTGCGCGAGGGGGCGGTCGAGTTGAACCCTGCAAAGCTCGTCTCGACGCCGCGTCTGGAAAAGAAGCTTCCCAACCACCTCTCTATAGAAGACGCGATCCGCTTTATCGAAACGCCCGACCTCGAAACAGACCTCGGAAAACGTGACCGCGCCATCCTCGAGCTGCTCTACGGCACGGGCGTGCGCGTCTCCGAGCTGACCAAACTCGATCTGGGCGACGTGGACTTCCAGAACAAGCTGGTCAAAGTCACCGGCAAACGCCGCAAACAGAGAATCGTGCCCTTTGGCGATCCGGCGCTCCACGCCCTGATGATCTACCTCTCCGTGCGCAACGCTTTTTTGCAGAACGCGCCGCTGGCCGAACGCGACACACAGGCGCTCTTTCTGAACTATCAGGGGACGCGCATCACGACGCGCTCGGTGGGAAGGATGGTCGATAAATACATAACCATTTGCGCGGGCATACACAACATCAGCCCTCATAGCCTGCGCCATTCCTTTGCCACGCATCTTCTGGACAGCGGCGCAGACCTGCGCGACATACAGGAGCTACTGGGCCACGCGCGTCTCTCCACCACGCAAATCTATACTCATGTTTCGATGGAAAAGCTGATCGAGGTCTACGACAAAACGCACCCCAAGGCATAAAAAAAGGGAGCGATGACAGAGCAGGTGAAGGGAAAGAACCGGGCGGCTCTCTTGCTCTCTGGTCGCTAACCAGCGGAATAGGTTTCATGACCCTCCCGGCGAGAGGATTATGAAACCTATTCCAGCCACTTCTTCTCTGCCTGTCACTCTGCTTTTAGAGCGTGGGGTTGTCGTCCGTGCCCCGGCTGGCTTCGATTGCCGCCTGACAGGCAGCATCGTAGCGCGCGGTCGGCATGGCTTCGAGCCGTCGCTCGTCAATCGGCTTGCCGCAGCGTGCGCATATGCCGTAAGTACCCTCGTCAATCCTCATCAACGCCTGGTCTATGTCGGCCACCATCTGCGACTCACGCTCGCCGAGCCGCAGCGCAAGCTCCTGGTTCACGTCTTGCAGCGACATGTCAACGCTGTCCTTCACGCCGTCATCCGCCCCGGCTTCGAGCGCGTCGGCCTGATCGTCGCGAACATTCTCCGTATGCCGCAACAACTGCTCGCGCAATATGCTGCGAAAGTGCTCCAACTTCTTTTCATCCATGAGCGTCTTTTACCCTTGCGTTCTTATTAAGACAGCATTCCAATTATTTGTAATGGCCGTCCCGGTTTGATCGAGCGCCGGGATTATAACGCACCCGGATGGCGATGGCGTAATGCAGCCACACTCCCGTCCCATTCAAGCGAAGAGGCCGATCCGTCAATCACAGCTCTCGAAGGGCGGCGCGCGCAGGTGTAAAGGCGGCGAAGGCGGAGGCCCGTGTCATGCCTCCGCCTTCGTCCCTAAAACGTGAGGCGCGCGCCGAACTGGAACTGGCGTCCGGGGTCTGAGTTGGCGACGCCCGCAATGGGCGTCAGGAATGTGCTGAGGGGGGCCGCGCCGTTGCCGTAGATGTTATTGAGCCTGATGAAATTCGAGCGGTTGAAGAGATTGAATGCTTCGGCGCGCAGCTCCAACCGGACGTTTTCTCGGAGCGCGAACCTTCGGGCGTAAGCGGCGTCGAAGCTCGCCTGCATCGGCGTGCGGAAAGAATTGCGCGCGAACCCAAGAGGGCGGTCAACTCTGTACCCGTCGCCGTTCGTATCGTCGCCGGTCAGAGGATTGACGGGGAGGCCCGAAGCAATCGTCGCTATGAAGGAGAGTTGCGATTGGAAGGGCAGCTCTACGAGCCCGTGAGCGACGAACCTGTGACGCTGGTAAAAGTCGCTCGGGCCGCGCTCAAGCCTGTCGCTCGTGCCGAAGTTGTTCGGTATGCCCGTGTCGGGCTCGCCGAAGAACATCGCCCCGCCGAGCGCGGAGGAGTAAACATAGTGGGCCTCGAATTGAAAGCGGTTCGCGAAACGTCGGATCAGGCCAAGATCGAGCGCGTCATAGCTGCTCGAAGCGGTGTTTTCGATGACGGCTATTTTGTTGACGGCCACGCCCGCATAGGTCTGGAACGGTCGCGTGCGGCGCAGCGGCGTGATCGCGTTGATGTCGTTGACGCGCATCTGCTTCAGGGTGCGCGAATGGATCGCGTCGGCCGTCAGCGTCCAGTCACCCGGAAGAGCGCGCTGGATGCCGAGCGAGAACTGCATGCTGTAGGGGTTGAGCAATTCCGCGCCGGGCAGGTAGATGAAATCTCGCTTCAAAGGCGTCGCACCCGTCGGAACCGCTACGAGTGGGTTGGGGAAGGTCGGGAATCCGGCATCGCCGAACCTGAGCCTGTAGGTCACGGTCGGCGAGTCGACGCCCTGCAACAGGAAACGGCGCGTGATGTACATGTAATACTGATCGTAAAAGACGCCCGCGCCGCCCCGTATGATCGTTCTGCCGTCGCCAGCAAGGTCGAAAGCGAAACCGAGGCGCGGCGCGAAGTTATTACGGTCGTCCGTGATCGACTGATAATCGTAGCGCAGCCCTAGGTTCGCCGTCAGCCTCGGAGTCACTCTCCAATTGTCCTGTATGAAAGCGGAGGCGAGCGTCTGCCCGTAGCGAACAAAACCGACGCCGAAGGTCTGCGTGTATTCGGTCTTGGGCCCAGGCGTCGTCTCGCCTACGCCGAGGCGGTATTCGCCAAACTCCGTCACGCTATAATCGCGTATCTTCTGACGCGCGTAATCGACGCCCATTTTAAGCTCGTGGCGGCCACGTTGATACGCCAGTTGATCCGCGAACTGCCAGCTTTCGGCGCGTATCCAGGAAAAAGCCGAGTTGCCTTCGGTGCTAAGATTAGGGCGCGTGATGGTGACCTGTGGCGAGAGGGCCGCACTCGCGGACGGAATCCAGTTGACGTAGCTGAACCGCGCCTCGTTGATAATGGAGCTGCCCCACACGATTCTGTCCGTCACTTGCGCGCCGACCGCTTGCGTGCGGCTACTTTGCGCGGCGCTCGGCTGCGTAAATCCGCTCACCCTGTCGTTCACGTTGTTGTTCGAGTCGCGATTGCCGTTGAGCCTGAGCGAGATCGTGTGCGAATCCTTGAGGCGATAATCCAGGCGCGCGAGCCCTATGTGATTGCGAAAATGGCCCGTGTAGACGAGCGGAGCGGGCGACTGTATGAAAGCCCCGCGAGAAGCCCGCGTCGCTTCGTAGCTGATAAAGAAGGTGGCGCGCTCGCCCAGGAGCGGGCCACCGAGCGCACCCCCGAATTGAGCGAGTTGGTTCGGCACGCGCACGCTCGAAACCGGAGGCGCGGCCTGTAGGCGGCTCGGGCGCAGGAAGAAAAAGGTCTGGCCGTGAAACTCCTTCGTCCCGGCTTTTGTCACGGTGCTGATGATACCGGCGGTCGAGCCGCCGTACTCCGCCGAGTACTGGTTGGTTAAGACCTTGAACTCCTGAACAGCCGAGAGCCCCACCTGTTGCTGCGGGGCGTTGGCGTTGATCGAATCGTAATTGGTATTGCCGTCGAGCTTATAGAAGGTGTGCCGGTAAGAGTTGGCGTTTATTGAAAGCCGCGCCGCCGTCGAGCCGTCGCCTCCGAGTCCCCCTGTATTACGCACGTGCGGATCGAGCAGCGCGAAGCGGTTGATGCTCCGCCCGTTCGAGGGCAGCTCGTTGACACGCCGCGTATCGACAACCTGGCTGATCTCCGGCGCGTCCGTGACCACGGCGGGCGTCTCGTCCGTGACCATCACCGTCTCCTTGATCGCGCTCAGTTCGAGCGCCACGTTTAAGGTCAGGGCACTGCCCGAGACGAGTCTTACGTCACCGTTGGCGGATTGCCGGAAGCCTTCGGCCTCGACGATGATTTCGTACCCGCTGCCGGGAGCGAGCCCGTAAACCGCGAAGCGGCCCTCGCGGTCTGTGATGGCTTCACGCCGTACCTGAATCGCATCGTTCCTGACGAGGATGCGCGCCCCCGCGATTGCGCCCCCGCTGCTTTCCGCGCTCACGATGCCGTGAACGCCGGTCGTCGTTTCCGTTTGAGCGGAGATGGTGACCTGAAAAAAGAGTCCGACCACAAGCAACAAAGATGCGACGTAAATATGCGCCATGCGCCTTTGCGCGCCACTGACAGACATTAATACTCTCCAAATTTTAAAGCGCGGGAAGGACGCGGCGCCTGAAATGCGGGCCGCGAAAGTCGATCCCGTCGGTTGTATGCTGGTGCGGGTTCTCGCCAAAAATGCTTCACCGGAAGCCGGGCGCGAACTCATCTCTTCGATTTACTCAAAATCCGACATGACGGATGGGCAAAATTGAAAACGGTTTTCATTTTCAACTCTCGGAGTATATTTGCGATGCGGGCGGGTGTCAACTAAGAATTATCAGGATTGCTCTTGAGCGCCGCGGTCGCCGCCGCCGTAGAGAATCTCTGCCGCGAGCAGCGGGATCGTCAGTTCGTGGTGGCCCGTGATGGAAAACCCTCGCCCGGCTCCATCGGCTGTCGGGCGACGGACGACGTTTGTGAGCGGGCGGTATTGTTGTATGAAGTCGAAGTTAGCGGTCGTGAAATCCGCGAGCGGGTGGCCCAGGTTACGCACGAGGGTGACGGCCTTCAAAAATATTTCGGGGAGGACGACCGCCGAGCCGATGTTCAAATAGACGCCGCCGCCGTTCATGCGCCGCACCATCTCGGCGAGCAGGCGAAAATCCGTGTGCGTGGTAGCGCCGAGCGACGCGCCGTCGGCGCTCTTGTGAAAATGGGCTATGTCGGCGCCGATAACGACGTGGGCCGTCAGGGGCACACGCAGCTCGTAGGCGGCGCAGAGAAGGGAATAGCCTTTGTAGCGGGGCGCAAGCGACGCGAGCGCGCGGCCCATCGCTTCGCCAAGACCGATGCGATCACGCGCGCCGTCGCGCGCAGCTTCGTTTAGAAGCCGTCCGGTCTCTTCGGCCGCGCCGAACGCGCCCTGGCCGAGCGTCGCGTCCACGTCCTCAGAGGTAGAGCCCACTAGGGCCACCTCCGCGTCATGCACGAGCACGGAGCCGTTGGCGGCGACGCCCGTGACAAAACCGCGCCGCATCAAATCCGCGATCACGCACGCAAGCCCCGTCTTGATAACGTGCCCGCCGATGCCCCAGACGACGGGTTTATGAAGCGAGCGCGCGCGCCTGATTTGCGCGGCCAGCTCGCGCAAAGCCCGAACGGCGAGAATGTCAGGGAGCGTTTGAAGAAAGTCACTGAGCGATGCGTCGTCCGCCAGAGGTTGCGCGAAATCTTTGACCGTCACCTTGCTCGGACGCGAGGCGAGCGGATAGGTGCTCACATTTTCCAGGCTGAGCGGTCGCAAATCATCTTCGTATCTGGACACGGCGACTACCTTGCTCCCTCTACTCGCGCTCCGGGCCGAAGAGAGCCTGTTCAACCAGTTCGCACAGGATGTGGCCCATAAGATTGTGTGTCTCTTGAATGCGCTGCGTATCATCGCTCGGCACGACGAGCGCCACGTCGCACAGCGGCGCGCAAAGACCGCCGTCGCGGCCCAGAAGCCCTATGACTTTCATCTGGCGCGCACGCGCCTCCCTGATGGCCAGGACGATATTCTCGGATTTACCGGAGGTGGAGATCGCCAGGCACGCATCGCCGCGCGCCCCGAGCGCTTCGACCTGCCGCGCAAAGACTTTTTCAAATCCGGTATCGTTGGCGATGCACGTCAGCACGCCGCCGTCCGTGGAAAGAGCCAGGGCCGGAAGCGCGCGCCTGTCTTCGAGGCTGAAGCGGTTCACGAACTCGCCAGCGATATGCTGCGCGTCGGCCGCCGATCCGCCGTTGCCGAAAAGCAGCAGCTTTCCGCCAGCGCGGAAAACGTCGGCGATCATCAGGGCGGCGCGCTCGACCTCAAGGGAGTGCTCGGCGAAATAGCGACGCTTTAGCTCGAGGCTGGCAGAGACGATTGCTGAGATGCGATCTAGCATGTGTGAACGGATAAAGCGGCAGCAGCAGCAGAAGCAGCAGCGCCGGAAACAAAAGCGGTCGCCGCCGATGCCCCTCTCGCGCCGAGAGAGCGAAAGCTTAGCCGCGCCAGTCAGGCGGCTCGGACGGCGGGACGTACTCCTTTTCGCGTTGAGCGGACGAGGCTTGGTCGGCCCAGTTGTAGGTCTCCGCGTTGTTGAGCGCCGGACGCTCGGCGGCCGTCGCCAGCGGCTCGTCCTGCCAGATGTACAGATACCAGTAGATGGGCTGCGCGATCATCCCGAACATGAAAATCAGAATGACCCACAAGACCTGTTTATCCTTCTCCACCCTCTTGTTCCTGAACACATTGACGATATAGAAGACCGAGAGCGCGATGGTGCAGAGGATCGTCAAAAAGTGTAGAAGGAAGATCGGAAGGATCACGACGGGAAAAGCTCCGCCGCCGGGGGGCGCTCCCCTATCGGCCAGGAGAACGAAAGAGAACATGAACAGGATAAACAGCGGTATGTATAGGAGCGGCCAGATCGTGGCGATTCCAAGAAGTATTTTATTCTTTTTCTTCATACCCCTTCTCCGTTCCTCTGTTTAGATTTCGAGCAGCGGGCGCTCGCCAGGCTTTGCCGCCGAGCGCAAGTATATCACGCGATCTTCCTGGGCCGTTCCGAACGTGGGGCCGGATTGCCGTTGCGTGGGGTGTGCCAGCGGCGACGAGGCGTCGGCCGCGTGCGCGCCGCTTCTCGCGTTGACTTGTTCAATTACCGCTCGCATAATTCAGCTTATGCTTGTCGAATCTCACGTCCTTGACCATCTGACGGCACACGCGACTGCCGAAAAGCACATTTATTACGGCGTTTCATGGGACATCTACCTGCAACTACTCAAAGACCTGGGCGATAACAGGAGCGTGCGCCTGAATTTCAATCGTGGAGTGCTGGAAATCATGAGCCCCAAACGCCTGCACGAACAGGTGACGCGCCTCGTCGATATGGTCGTCACGCTTCTGGCTTTCGAGCTGGGGCTCAACGTTGACAACTGCGGAGCGATGACGTTGCGCGTCAAGTCGGCACAACGCGGGGGCGAGCCCGACAGTTGCTTCTATATCGCTAATGAAGCGGCAGTACGCGGTGTTGATGATATTGATCTGCAAGTTCACCCGCCGCCGGACATCGTTCTTGAAGTGGACATCACGAGCCCGTCCCTTGATAAGTTCGGACTCTATCTTGCAGCCCGCATCCCGGAAGTATGGCGCTATGACGGCACACACGTGAGCTTTCACGCACTGACTGGAGATGAATATGAAAAAGCTCCCCACAGTCTCTGCTTCCCAAACCTGACAGCCGCGATGCTGGAACGCTATCTCACCATCGGGCGCGAACAAGGCTCGGCAGCCATGCTGCAAACGGTCAAGCTTGACGTTACGCGAACGTCACAAAAATTAGAGCTGTCAAATTTGAAAAGAACAGTTAATCATCAAAATCCATCATGACTTGGCAGCTCTGCAACTTCTAAAATAGCCCGCATGAAATCATCAATTTGTGTCATCCAATACTGTTTGCGTACTCTGATAAATTTTCTTTTAAAGTCGTTTGATATATCGAAGCCTTTCAACTTCTTCAGGCTCTGCGCGAATTTATTGATAATCATCACGGTTTTTTCATCGTCGGGTAGCCACGAAAAATTTAAATCAATATTTCCGTCAGAATATACAGTGTAAAGCGACTTTGAAGGGCTGAGTACGTCGAACACGACGTTAAACGTTCCTCTTTGCGGGCCCGTGCCCCATTTAATTCGGTCGGCGCATTTAGTCGAGAATTCGTATAGCCATCGTAGCTTCCCCACCTCATCTATCTTAAGTTTCTTTACAGCTTCTTCAAAAAAAGAAATATCATTCCATCTGCGCCTTTTTCCTGAGGACGGCGTCGCAACTATTTCTCGATCTGTTTTAACCTCGTCAAGTTTCAACGTGGGCGCTGACACTTCGGTCGGAGGTAAATCAGTTTTATTTGGAGTAGGGAGAACTATGGTTTGCTTCGGGTCATAGGCAGCAGATAAAAGCGTGCCGTCGTCCAGACAAAAAGTATACTCATCATTCCAAAAAGTTCGATTGCATCGCGGGCAGCGCTTCATATTGATTCATCCAGGCGTTATTCGCAAGTAATGACCCGCTTTCTTATGAAACGATTATACCTACTTCACAGCGTCATGCGATCTTCTTTGGGCGTTCGCCGCGCGATGAAGCGTGACCGTTGCGTGATGCGGCGGCGTGGCCGTTGTTGAGCCGCAGCAGCGGCTTGAGGGCGTGGCCTGTGTGCGATTTACGGGTGCGGGCGATCTCTTCGGGGGTGCCCGAGGCGACGAGGCGTCCGCCGTGCGCGCCGCCTTCGGGGCCGAGGTCTATGACGTAGTCGGCCGATTTGATAACGTCCAGATTGTGCTCGATGACGATCACAGTATTTCCTAAAGAGACGAGGCGTTGCAGCACATCCAGTAGCTTATGCACGTCCGCGAAGTGCAGGCCGGTGGTCGGCTCGTCCAGGATATAGATGGTTCTCCCGGTCGCGCGCTTGGATAGCTCCTTGGCGAGCTTGATGCGCTGGGCCTCGCCGCCCGAAAGAGTGGTCGCCGATTGGCCCAGCTTGATATAGCCGAGGCCGACATCGAGCAGGGTTTGAAGCTTCTGCTTGATCTGCGGAATATTTTCGAGCAGCGGCAGCGCCTCCTCGACCGTCGTATCCAGTAGCTCCGCGATTGCTTTGCCCTTGTACTTGACGGAGAGCGTCTCGCGATTGTAACGCGCGCCGCGACACACGTCGCAGAGCACGTAAACGTCCGGCAGGAAATTCATCTCAATGCGCTTGAGCCCGTCGCCCTCGCAGGCTTCGCAGCGTCCGCCCTTGACGTTGAAGGAGAAGCGACCGGGCTTGTAGCCGCGCTCGCGCGATTCCGGCAGCATCGCGTAAAGCTCGCGGATCGGCGTGAACAGGCCCGTGTAGGTCGCCGGGTTGGAGCGCGGCGTGCGTCCTATCGGCGACTGGTCGATCTCGATCACCTTGTCCACGTTTTCGAGCCCCTCGATAGAGGTATAAGCGCCGGGCTCGGCGAGCGAGCCGTAGAGGTGGCGCGCCAGCGCGTGATAGAGAATATCCTCGATCAAGGTGGATTTGCCGGAGCCGGAAACGCCCGTCACGACCGTAAACAGGCCCAGAGGGAAAACCACGTCGATGTCTTTCAGGTTGTTATGGTGCGCGCCGCGAATAGTGATCGCTTTGCCGTTGGGCGCGCGGCGCTCGGTCGGCACCTCGATCTCTCTCTGGCCGCAAATGTAGAGCCCCGTAATTGACTGCGGATTGCACGAGACCTGTTCGGGCGTGCCCGAGGCGACAAGCTCGCCGCCGTGCGCGCCCGCGCCGGGGCCCAGGTCTACGACGTAATCGGCGCGGCGGATCGTCTCTTCATCGTGCTCGACGACAAGCACTGTGTTGCCGAGGTCGCGCAGCGCGCAGAGCGTCTCCAGAAGGCGTTGATTATCGCGCGGGTGAAGACCTATAGAGGGCTCGTCTAGGACGTAGAGCACGCCGCGCAGTTGCGAGCCGATCTGCGTCGCAAGACGTATGCGCTGGCCCTCGCCTCCCGACAGCGTCGCCGAAGTGCGGTCAAGTGTCAGGTAGCCGAGGCCCACCGTCTCAAGAAAGCGCAGGCGATCCTTTATCTCGCGCAGCACGAGCCCTGCGATCTGTTCCTCGCGTTCCGTCAGTCGTATGCGGTCGAAAGCGGCTATCGTCTCTTCAATCGGAAGCGCCGTGTAGTCCGCGATGCCGCGACCACCCAGACGCACGGCGAGCGATTCGGGTTGAAGGCGGCGGCCATGACAATCCGGACACACGACGGGCGAGACCAGCTCTTCGAGCGCGAGCCTGACCTTCTCAGAGGGCGCTTCGTTCATTCTTTCGCGCAGCCAGCGGACGGCGCCCTTCCAATCGCTCTGGTACGTATAAGCGCCCTGACGGAAGGTGAGCACGTGGTCGAGCCCGTAAAAGAAGGCGTCGCGCACCTCCGCCGGAAGCTCGCCGAAGGCGGTTGCGGCGCTCAGGTTGAAATGATGTATGACGGCCAGCAGCGCGCTGCGAAGATAGGCCGAGCCCTGCTTATCTGCCGGGCCCATGAAGGAGATTTTGTCCGCCGCCTCGGTCGCGTCCGTGATGAGCTTGGCCGGGTCTACTTCGAGAACAGTGCCGAGCCCGTGACATCTCTTGCATGCGCCGTAGGCTGAGTTGAAGGAGAATGAGCGCGGCTCAAGCGGCGGAATGTTGATGCCGCAATTCACGCAGGCCATGCGCTCCGAGTAGAGTTTTTCTTCGCCGTCGACGACCGCGACGAGCACCGCCCCGCCCGTCAGCTTCAGGGCCGTGCGCACGGACTCGGCCAAACGGTCGCTGATGCCGGGCTTAATCAGCAGTCGATCAATGACGGCCTCTATGGTGTGGTTGCGACGCTTGTCGAGCCTGATCTCTTCGTCGAGCGAGAGCAGCTCGCCGTCGACGCGCGCGCGCAGGAAACCGTCCTTCGATAGCTTTTCAAGCTCTTTCCTGAACTCGCCCTTGCGACCGCGCACGATGGGCGCGAGGATCATCACGCGCTCGCCCTCGGGCAGGCTGAGCACGCTCTGGACGATCTGGTCGACGGACTGGCGCGTGATCTGCGCGCCGCAGATGTGGCAGTGCGGCTGGCCGATGGAGGAAAACAGCAGGCGCAGGTAGTCGTAAATCTCCGTCACAGTGCCGACGGTCGAGCGCGGGCTGCGCGAAACGGTCTTCTGCTCGATGGAGATGGCGGGCGACAACCCGTCTACGGAATCAACGTCGGGCTTCTCCAACTGATCCAGGAACTGTCGCGCGTAGGCCGAGAGCGATTCGACGTAGCGGCGCTGGCCCTCGGCGTAAATCGTATCGAAGGCGAGCGAGGATTTGCCCGAGCCCGAAAGCCCCGTGATGACGGTCAGGCGGTCGCGCGGAATCTCTACGTTGATGTCCTTAAGATTGTGCTGGCGCGCGCCGCGCACCGTGATGCGGTCAATTGCCATAATGCCTTGAAAATATAGTGCGCCCGGTATAGACGAAATCGGGAGAGTACACAGAAACAGTGATTTTAACCGAGCGACGCCGCATCGGGCAAGCTGGCCCGCATGATCGGCAACGACCACGGACAGTTTTATCGGGGCCGGTCACAGGGGAGCGCCCTCGCTTGCTTACTATCTTGACACTGTTTACGGGCGAGACCTACACTTTCAGGGCAGAAGACGAAATCATTCTCTCTCGCGGGCGCAGGGACTGTGGCGCGCGACCGTAAGGTTAAGTGCACGAGGGCCTTTTGTTAGCGTGAACCTTCCAAACGCACTGACGCTGTTGCGTATCTTCATAGTACCGCTGCTGGTCGCGGTGCTGCTCACGCCGTTTGCTGAAAACTGGTTTGGCGTCCCCCGCCATATCCTGGGCGTGACGATCTTTCTGGCCGCCGCGCTGACGGATTTCCTCGACGGGCGCATCGCGCGCAGCCGCAATCAGGTCTCGCGCTTCGGCCAGCTCTTAGACCCCATCGCCGACAAGCTGTTGATCTCGGCGGCCCTGATCTCGCTCGTCGAAAACAGGCTCGCCCCGGCCTGGGCCGTCGTCATTATCATCGGGCGCGAGTTCGCCGTCTCGGGCCTGCGCTCGATTGCGGCGGGCGACGGCGTGGTGATCGCCGCCTCGCGCATGGGAAAGTTCAAGATGGCGGCGCAGGTGGTATCGGTCGCGCTCCTTATCGTATCGAGCGCAAAGGGCGCGCCGCCGGTGGCGAACTTCGGCCGCGCCTTTCCGGCGATTCAATTCTGGACTGTGCCGGAGCTGCGCGACGCGCTGAGTCACCTCTTCGGGCCGGGGGTGACGACGGCGACCGACTGGCAGGTGCTGCTCTACACTCTGGGGCGCGCGACGTTGTGGATCGTCGTGCTCTCGGCCTTTCTCTCAATGTACGAATACTTCCGCGCTTTCTACGAGGGCGAAAAGCTGCGCATCGCCAGAGAGCGCGAAGCGAGACGCGCCGCCGCCGCCACAGCCGCAGCCACGCCCGTCAGCAATGCGAGCCGCGCCACCTGAGACGATTGCTACCCTGAACATCCCTCGCGACGACCGCGAACCTTCTTCGCCGTTCCCAACCCTGTCCCGATCAACAATCTCGTAAACGCGCCGCTAAAAGCTTCGAGCCCGGAAAGCTTTTGAGCCTGCGCGTCGCATACTGAAACCGTAACGGCGCGCAGGCTCAAACTTTATCCCTTTGTTCAGGGAAGACCGACGAGGGGCCTCAAACCGTCTTGCCCTTCAGAATCCTGAAAACTCTGGCGGTTGACGGTTGCCCGCTCGCGGCTATTGCAGCTCGACGTAGTCTCCCGTGTGCATCTCCTGCGCGACCTGCGTGATGACGGCGGTCGCCGTGCGTCCCTGGACTGAGAGGACTACGATCTCGCCGACGACCTGGCGGGGCATGGGCGGTCGGCGGTTCTTGATCTCGCGCGTCGTGATGGGCGGATTAAAGATGCCAAGCTCGTTAGGGTTTTTTGGACGCTGCGCCTGATTGCCGTACTTACCGCCCTGGTAGCGGTCGCTCTCAAATCCCCGGCTGCTATTACGCGCAAGCTCATTATTTTTAATACGAGTCAGGTTGCCGCTGCCCATGGGGCGGTAAACGGTCAGGTAGTCGCCCGTTTTAATGCCGTCTTCGCGGCCCAGATCGATGTAGACGATCTGGTTTCTGGCGAGCAGTATCTGAAGATCGCGCGCCATCACGATGCGGCCCTGCTGTTTGCCGTTCGGGTCGCTGAACTGGTCGAGTTCGACCTGCGTGCGCACCAGGGGCGAAACGCGCTGCGGCACGGGCCTCAGCAGATCGCCCAGCAGTATCGTCTCGCAGGCGTTCGTCACCTGCGCGACCGAGACGCGCTCCTTCACCTCCGTGATACGCAGTTGGCCCACCTCCTGCGTGAAGATGCCGAGCCCGTCCTTTTTCTTCGTGAACTTGGAATTGAAAGGCCCGCGCGGTCGCACTATGGAGAACGATTGGCCCACGCGCATGCCCTGCTGCGCGCCCGAGCTTATAAAGATGTAATCTCCCGTGGTATAGATGCGATTCGACTCTTCTTTGAGTCCGCCGACGATCTCCAAATCAACCGTGACGGGCTCGGACTGTATATAGCCCGCGCAGTAAAGCTCTGTTTGACCGGCGACGGGGCGAACGCTTTGCGCTTGCGGCAATACGACGGTCGGCCTCGCAGACTGCGGCTGCTGTTGTGGCGTTACGCCCGGCGACGAAGCGGGCGGGGTCTGTCCGCTCGCCGCGCTCAATATTCCGCAGGCGAAAAGCAGGAGTGAAGCCGTCAGGCTCCGGTAAGCAAAATTACTGGTGCGCACGAGAAGTCTCCTTAAATAGTTTGGCGGATGCCGCTTTTTCGAGAAAGTTACGGGTGAACGTCTTGACGTTTCGCCGCTGGCCTGCAAGCCAGGGATGGCCAGGGTGGTTTGGAAGATCAGGCCGGGGGGTTTTGCGACTACGGCGCGCTGCGGGCCCCGCCTGTTGGCAATATCAATCCTACTGTGCGACGAGCGAGCGCGTCAACAGAATTATTCGAGAGCCGACGCGTGCCGGAACAACCCGACCGCCCTCGTTATCTCTCGAATTTGCCTTTCAAAGGGGCTCTTTGGTAGTATCGGCCCGTCCGCCCCGTGAATAGTAATTCGATTCCAAAGCATTCGGGCCGGTGTAGCTCAGGGGTAGAGCGGCAGTTTTGTAAACTGCGGGTCGGGGGTTCAAATCCCTCCACCGGCTCCAATAGATTCAATGGTTTAAGGCGATTCAGACGGGTCGCCTTTTTCCGTGTGCAGGGACTTGTGCAGGGACTCTGGCGGCGAATAGCTGAAATCTATCACCTCAAAATCAACGCACGCATTCCTAATCCATGAAACGAAAGCTGAGAATCCCGCAAAAGAACCCTTTGTAGAATTGTCATATCCATAAAGCTTGACCTGATACTTAGCTATAGGGTTTATCCTTCGCGTCGGATGGGAGAAAAGAAACATGCGGATTGGTGAAGTGGCCAGGGCGTCGGGCGTCGGCGTGCAAACACTCCGCTTTTACGAGCGGCGCGGGCTGGTGAAAACGACAAGGCTGGTTTCCGGCTATCGCAATTACACCCCGGACGCCGTGCTCGTCGTTCGCTTTATCAAGCAGTCGCAGGAACTCGGCTACACGCTGGGCGAGATTAAACAACTCCTCAGCTTGCGGGCGCGACCGTCCGGCAACTCGGCGGAAGTTCGCGCGCTGGCGCAAGCCAAGCTCCGCGATATTGAGAATAAAATCGAGCGGTTACACCAAATGCGCGACGGGTTGAGCCACATACTCAATGCGTGCGCGTGTGGCGGGGATATATCGCGCTGCCCAACGCTCGATGCCCTGGATCACGCGGCGCCTTAGCGTCCGATCATCCTTTGCTTTCTTTCTCCCGTCACGAAAAGAGAAAGGATGAAGAAAACTCGATGTCAAAACTTGTGGTCAGTAAATGTTTCGCACTCTGTTTAGTCTTCTGTTCGGCGTTGTGCCTGGGTGGAGCAGTTCTGTCGGGGTGCGGCACGAACTCAACCTCACAAACTCAAAACAATGTCTTCAAGTCGCAATCTAATGAAGGAAACAGAGGTGACGGGAATATGCAGAGCGTAAGTGAGAATGAATCCCCCTTTGCTTGTGATATGTCGGCGCTGACCGGCGAGCAAAAAAAGAGACTCCTTGATTTACAGAAGGAGCTACAGACTAAAAAGCAAGAGACCAAAGAGCTACCTGACGGCTTCGCTTTTCGCCTTGCGTCCGATTCCGAGACGCTACGGAATGCGGCAGAGTTCATCACTTACGAGCGGTTGTGTTGCCCCTTCTTCGATTTCGAGTTGACGGTTGACCGCGAAGGCGGGCCAATGTGGTTGAAGCTAAAGGGGCGCGACGGAGTTAAGGACTTTATCCGAAGCGAATTCGGTCTTTAGGCGACCAGGTGCAAATGGCAAAATCTACCCTTTACTTGGGGCGCTCGAAGCCTGGAGGGTGCTGTCGAAGGAGGCAAGCAAAAGTATTTCGCCTCCCACATAGCGGAAGATGAGTCAAACGAATCCTTCTATGCCTATGGCCGGGAGATTATGAGGACGCCGCGTAAGACGAAGCTCATCGTGCATAACGGGAGCAACGGGGTCTTCTTCGCCGATTTCCACTACTACGTTGATGAAAGGGTCGTCATTATTTTCCTGACCAACGACTTCAAGCATGCATGGCGTGACAAGCTGCCGCTCAGTTGGCAGCTAGCCGGGGAGATTTTCGCTCCCGCTCGGTAATCACGTTCATGGAGCAACATACGCCTAGCGCTCTGTGCGGGCTCAACCACAAGACGTTGCAATCGCAACCAAACCCACTAAGATTTGCTTTCAGGGCGAGACGCGGACGATGTATTATGACGCTCACGCACGAAGGGAAGAGGCGAAGAGACAAAGGGCAGCTTGACTTTGAAGAATCATTCCTGATTCTAAAGGGGAGATAAAAACATGAACAGATATGTAGCCGAATTCGTCGGCACATTCGTACTTGTTTTTGCCAGTTGCGGGAGCGCCGTGCTGGCCGGAGATAAGATCGGATTTCTGGGTGTTTCCCTCGCTTTCGGCCTCTCCCTGCTCGCCATGGTTTATGCCATCGGGCCCATTTCCGGCTGCCATATCAATCCCGCCGTGACCGTCGGAATACTCATCACCAGGAAGATGGATGCCAGGTATGCGGCCGGTTACATAGTGGCCCAGGTTCTGGGGGCCATTGTGGCGGCGGCTCTGCTGTTGCTCATCGTCAAAGGCGCACCCGGAGGTTATGATCCGTCCGTCGCAGGTTTCGCAGCCAACGGTTATGGAGAACATTCTCCCGGCGGTTACAACCTGCTCGCGGCCTTCCTGGTTGAAATAGTGCTGACCTTCTTTCTGGTGTTTACGGTGCTCGGCGCTACCGACATCAAAGCGCCTGTCGGGTTTGCCGGTATCCCAATAGGATTCGTGCTCACGCTGATACACCTTGTGGGGATTCCTGTGACCAACACCTCCGTTAACCCGGCGCGCTCGATTGGGCCAGCCGTCTTTGTGGGTGGATGGGCATTGGGCCAACTCTGGGTATTTATTATCGCCCCTCTGATCGGAGCGGCCATTGCGGCGGTGGTTTACATGGTTACGCACAAACCGGCCGAGGTGATTAGTGTCAAAGAAGCCGAGCAGGCATTGGAGAGCGAGCAGGCTGAGAGGCGAAGTTGAGCCGGGATTGGAAGCTACGGATTATACTGTTTGCAGGGTAACCCTCCCGGCGACTTACTCGATACAGTTGCGCAAAGATCGCCCTCTAACAACTTATTCAACCCGACCCTCGCGACCCAGCCTTTTATCATCAGGTCGGCCGGGGTTCCGGTCTCTTACGTGTCGCGCGCTCCGGGCGAGTTGATTCGGACGTCAGGTTTCCCTTTCGTAGTAACGTAACCAGGATGAAAAGCTCGGGGGGCTATGCGTTTTAAATCTGCGTTTTTCCTTACCACTGCTCTTTTGTTTTATTCCGCTTTCGTTGCGCAAAACGAGAAGCTTGACGAAGCCATCCGTAAAGTAATGGCAGCGCAACATGTCGCCGGAGCATCTGTTGCCGTGCTTCGCAACGGTAAAGTTGTCCTGACGAAAGGCTATGGATTGGCAAACATCGAACGATCAATTCCGGCTGTGCCAGAAACCAGATACCAGATCGCTTCGACAACCAAGCCGTTTACGGCGACGGCGATTTTGATGCTCGTCGAAACCGGCAGGGTTTCGCTGGACGAGAAAGCAGCAAAGTATCTTCCCAAATTGCCCGCACAATATGGCGAAGTCACCATCCGGCAACTCTTAACTCAGACTTCGGGCGTCAACAGGGATTTGCGAACGGGTAACACGGACGATTTTACGGCAGAGGAGTTTTGGAAAAGGCTTGCGACTGCGCCAGCCTCATTCAAGCCGGGCGAAAGGTGGGAATACAGCAATACCGGCTACATTCTTCTAGGGATGGTGATTGAAGCGGTGACGAAGAAAGCTTATGGCGATTTTTTGAGCGAGCGCATTTTCAAGCCGCTTGGAATGAAGGATACGGCGTATCTTGAGCCCCCCGCCAAAAGTAAAAATCGTGCGGTTGGCTATGATTGGGTGGAAAATAGTTTTCGTCCGAGTCCATACTTCTCCGGCGGGTTTGGCGCAGGCGGGCTGGTTTCCACCGTATCGGATATGGCGAAATGGGATGCGGCGCTCAATACGGAAAAACTGATTAAGCGAAGCAGTTCGGAACAGATGTTTATGCCCGCTAAGCTGGCGAGCGGGAAGATTGTAAATTTCGATTTTCGCGGCGAGCCGTCGAGCTACGGTTTCGGCTGGTTTCTGACGAGCTATCGGGGACATCAGATAGCCACTCACGGCGGCGTTGTTTCGGGATTTTCGTCTCAGATTATGCGCTTTACGGACGATAAGATTTCAATCATCGTGAACAGCAACGGCAAATCGGGAGCAGACCGAATAGGACACGCCGAAGTTTTAGCGAAAACGGTCGCCGATGCTTACGTCCCCAACTTATCGCCCATCTCTGCCAATCGGTAAATAGTCATGTTCAAAATAACGCCTCAACCGAGGCCGCCTCGCAACACACTACCTCATAAAAGGCGTTGGCCCAGGATGGCTTTATTATTACTCACCGACAGGAGCCACTTCGATGAAAAAGCTTATTGCGGTTTCGACCCTGAGCATGGTCGCGGCAATCGGGTTGACGGCCTGTGACCGTTTCCGCTCACCTGCTCCGCAGGGCAACAGCCGCGCGGCGGCTTCACCGAGCCGGGTTCCGATACCGGACGCCTGCTCGATTCTCAGTGCGGAGGAAGCGGCCGAGGCATTGGGTGTATCTAAGGTAGAAGGCCGTCGAATGCCGAGTGCTAATTATTGCAGTTATGGCGCTGGCGCGGACGGCGCTCTATATGTCGAAGCTTTCCAGAGTTCGCCTTCCGAGTTGGAGGCGCATCTTGAATCGTACAGGAAAAATTCGGAGACTCATTCGTTGAATGGAATCGGCGACCGGGCCTACATCGTGGATGCGACTAAAACCATATTCGTGCTCAAGGGCAACATGGCTTTCAGCATCGGGATAAACAAGGGCGAGCAGAATGTACCCACCGAAAAACTGAAGTCACTGGCGATAAAAGTTCTTCCACGATTGCCGTAGCTTCTGATCGAGAGCTGAACCCCGCGGCTTAGCTCAGCATGAGATCGGCTCGGGACACCTTAGTATGGATCGCCAGCGCTTACAGTCCTGGTTGCTTCGCGTGGCGGGCGCGGTCGAGATACTTGCGTTCATCGCCGTGGCGATGCCGCGCTCATGGATGGAGGTGTCGCACGCCTGGCTGGGGTTGGGCCAGATGCCGGGCGGGCCAATCCTTATGTTCATGATCCGACAGGCGTCTTACGCCTACGGGATGCACGGAATATCTTTGTGGGTTCTGGCCTCGGACGTAAAACGTCTCCGCCCGCTCATCATACTCAATGGCATCTCATTTCTGCTGGCCGCGCCCCTGTTCTTCGTAATCGATCACACGTCGGGGCTGCCGCTGTGGTGGACGCTGGCGGACGCGTTGGGGTGTGGTTTCTTCGGAGCGTCGCTACTATGGCTCAACCGAGGCGGAACCCGGTGATGAGTGGGCCGCGTCCCGCGTTTGATTTCCAGTAGTTAAGGTTGCATCCCCGCGCGCTCAACGTATAGTGTGCCCTCGGTCAGAGGCTCAATTCCCGGGATGGAGATCAACACCTCCGGCAATAAATTCGCCCCTCGCTCCTTACTGATAGTCCTTTAAGTTCGACCTTTATAGCTGTATTATAATTACTTTCATGACGCACGCGCGAGAAGCCGTTCGAGCAGAGACCGGGGCGACCCGTTACCTTTTATGCTGCTTTAGACGCGATAAGGCCGTATGACCATTAGCGGCGGTTGGGCCCAGACTGCGGCGTTACGGCGCTCGCGCCTCAGGCGTCGAAATGATTTGCTGTCCACAGGGCGGTGTCGAAGTTTCCAAGTTTATGAGATGGATGCCCGGCAAATAGCTTATCCATTCGTGCGCCGGGCGCGTTGACCATTCACGAAAACAGGAGCGTCTTATGTATCTCATCCGAATGCTGATCGTCGTCTTCGTCCTTTCGCCAGCAGTGCTGGCCCAAAACTCTGTCCTGCGTGGAATAGAGGTCTCGGACATGAATCGCAATGTCGCCGCGTGCGATGACTTCTACGAGTTTGCCAATGGAGGCTGGCGGGCGGCGAATCCCATCCCCGCCTCGATGCCCAGATGGAGCCGACGATGGGCGGCGGGCGAGACCACGAAGGATAAGCTCCGGGAGATACTCGAAGGAATTTCGGCGTCCAAAAATCATCCCAAAGGCAGCGTCGAACAGGTGACGGGAGATTTCTATAGCGCCTGCATGGACGAGGCGCAGGCGAATCGTCTCGGCGTGAAGCCCGTTCAACCGCTGCTCGCAGAGATCGACCGCATGAGGACGCGCGCCGACCTGGAGCGCATGATCGCTCGATTCCACGAGCTGGCCATTTCGGTGCCGTTCGCGCTCTTCGGCAGATCCGACAACCACAACCCGACCGATGTGATCGCATACATCTATGCGAGCGGGTTGGGGCTGCCCGACCGCGACTACTACGTGAAGACCGAGCCGCGTTTTAAGGAGGCGCGGGAAAAGTACATCGCTCACGTCGCCAAAATATTCGCTCTGGCCGGTTATACGGAGGCGCGCGCAAAGGAGGCCGCCGACACGGTCTTTAAAATGGAATTGCAATTGGCCCAGGCGTCTCTGGACAATGTGGCGCTGCGCGACCCGCAGGCGACCGACCACAAAACGTCGTTCGTCGCGCTACAGAAGCTCACCCCCAATTTCAACTGGGCGAGCTACTATCGGCAGTTGGGACTTCCTTCCGGCGACTTGAACGTAGCCGAGCCTAAGTTTCTTGAGGAATTAAATCGCCAGCTCGCCGCGACGCCGCTCTCCGACTGGAAGACCTATCTGAAGTGGCACCTCTTAAATTCCGCCGCGACATCGCTGTCGGACGCGTTCGTGCAGGCGGACTTCGCCTTCTACGGCGCTTATCTGAGCGGCGCGAAGGAGATTAAGCCGCGCTGGAAACGGTGCGTGGAAGAGACGGACAACCTGCTCGGCGAGGCGCTCGGCAGGAAATACGTGGAGAAGTATTTCCCGCCTGAGGCGAAGGCGCGCATGCAGGAGATGGTCAAGAACCTGCGCACCGCCATGAGCGAAACCATACAGGGGCTCGAATGGATGAGCCCGGAGACCAAGCAGCGCGCGCTCGAAAAGCTCTCGACCTTCAATCCGAAGATCGGCTATCCGGACAAATGGAAAGACTATAGCCGCGTTCCCATGACGCGCGCCTCGTATTGGGACGATGTGGTTGCCGGGCGCAAGTTCGTTGTCAGAGACAATCTCTCGACCATCGGCAAGCCTCTGGATCGCGGGCGCTGGGGTATGACGCCGCCGACCTCCGATGCCTACTACAACGCGTCGCTCAACGAGATCGTCTTCCCGGCGGGAATCCTACAGCCGCCCGCGTTCAGCATAGAGGCCAACGATGCCGTCAATTACGGCGCAATCGGCGTGGTCATCGGCCACGAGTTCAGTCATGGTTTCGACGACGAGGGCGCGCAGTACGACGCCCAGGGACGACTCAATAATTGGTGGACGGAAGAAGACCTGAAAAAGTTCCAGGCCCGAACGGCATGCGTCGTCGCACAGTTTGACAACTACTTCGTCGAGCCGGGACTACATCACAACGGCAAGCTCGTGCTGGGCGAAAGCATAGGCGATCTGGCGGGCGCGAAAATCGCCTATCGCGCCTTTCAAATCTCGCGTCGCGGCAAGCCCGCCCTGCCGACCCTGGACGGATTCACGCCCGAGCAGCAGTTCTTTATCGCCTGGGGACAATTCCGCGGCGATGCCGTCCGCCCCGAATTTGCGCGCACGATGGTACAGGGCGATCCACACCCGATAGGCAAATACCGCGTGATCGGGCCGTTGTCGAATATGCCTGAGTTTCAGCAGGCGTTCCAGTGCAAAGAGGGTTCAGCCATGGTTCGTCCCGCCGAACAGAGATGCGAGGTGTGGTGAGACTCGCAGAGTTTAGCCGCCGCGTATCGACCGAACGGCCCGAAGGACGACTTAACAACTGATTCGACCCGACCGGAAATAGCTTGTCTTTCATCGGCCACCTGGCGCACGATGTGAAGGCTTCCCGGCGACGCAAGCTACCTACGCGGCGTCGGGCTTACTCGCAGGGCAATTTCGGAGACTCCTCGCTTCTCAAACCACTGCGTCAGGCGTCCGTCTCGTCGGAGGCGGTCGCCCGACACAGCTTCACTCACATTGCTGAAGGGAGAAAATCTATGTGTGTAGGAGAGATAATCGCAACCGTCATCGGCCTTCTGTTCGGGATTTACCTGATCCTGGAGGGCATCTTCTATTTCGGGTTGGTTAAGATCGTGCGCCCCGCCCCCACCACTGAAATCAGAGTCTCCTGCATCATCATCGGGCTCATCTTCGTGGTCTTGGCGATCCTTATCTTCGCGGGCGTGATTCCGCCTGTTTGCCGACCATAGTCCGGAAGTTCGATTCTGAGAAACGGGTGCCGGAGTCAGGCCGCTTACGCCGTCAGCTCGACCGTCACTTCAAACCCTGGTCTTTAAGGTCTTACGGGTCGGGTGCGTCCGAGAGGCTATCTACATGCTCTACAGGCGTCAAGCGTGCTTCCCCCTCCGGCATCCTTTTATAGTCCGCTCGGCCGCTTCAGGGCGTGGTATGCGATGACCTTCATCGGGTGATGGCCGTGTGAGCCCTGTACGACCTCGTGTTTTTACAATTCACGTTCGGAGGCACGGATGCTCGTCGGACACTTCGCCGTCGGTTTGGTCGCAAAGCGCGTTGAGCCGAAGCTATCTCTGGGGACATTAGTGCTGGCAGCTATGGCCGCCGATTTTCTGTGGTGCATCTTTATGCTCGCCGGAATTGAACATATACGGATCAGGCCCGGAATGGGGGCGGCCAATTATTTCGATGCCTACGACATAGCTTTGAGCCACAGCCTTTTGATGGATGCGATCTGGGCCGCCGTGTTCGCCGCCGCCTACTTTCTGCGGCGGCGTTATCCGCGCGGGGCGTACGTAGTATTCGTGGCCGTGCTTAGCCACTGGCTGCTCGATTTTCTTGTTCACAGACCCGACATGCCGCTCGCGCCGGGCGTCGATAAGTATTTTGGATTAGGACTCTGGGCTTCCACGCCTGCGACCATCGTAGTCGAAGGCGGCTTCTGGTTGCTCTCGATCATCCTTTACACGCGCGCGACTCGTCCCGTAAACCGCGTCGGCGTTTTCGTCTTCTGGGCTGTGATCGCGTTTCTTACCCTGGCCTGGTACAACAACATCGCCGGGCCCCCGCCTCCGGATGTTCGCGCAGCCGCAATCAGCAGCTTCATCTTCTTTTCATTAGTGGTGGCGTGGGCTTACTGGATGAACCGCCTTCGCCCCGCTCAAGCTTGATCGCAACGGCCCCCGGTTAGTCTTCTCCTTAAATGCCCTGAAAGCTTATGACTCAGAAAGCAAATCCTGTTATTCGCCATGCCGCAATTGATGACGCCGCCCTGTTGGCCGAGCTTGGCGCGCGCACCTTCTCAGAGACTTTTGCGGACGTTAACCGTCCCGAAGATATGGCCGCTTATCTCGCCTCGTCTTTTAGTCAGGCCCAACAGGCGGCGGAATTAGCCGACCCCGAGTCCATGTTCCTGATCGCCGAGGTCGATGGCGTCGCGGCCGGTTACGCGAAGCTCCGTCCCGGTGATGCGCCGGATGTCGTCGCGGGCGCGAAGCCGATTGAGCTAGTACGTTTGTATGTTTCCAGGCAGTGGCTCGGCCTCGGCCTCGGCGAAGCCCTGATGCGAGCGTGTATGGATGAGGCGAAGAGTAAAGGTTATCGAACGCTCTGGCTGGGGGTCTGGGAGCATAACGGTCGCGCCCGCGCCTTCTACCGCAAGTGGGATTTCAAGGATGTCGGAGAACATATATTTCAATTGGGAGACGACGCGCAGACTGACATCCTGATGGAACGCGCGATATAGCAATCAGTAGCGATCTACAATGCCATCAGCAGCGATCTACTATAACGCCACGCCCATGTTGAAGGCTTCGAGCCGAGACCGCGAATAGCGTCGCTTTCATGCACGAGGCTCGCCCGCCAATACGCCTTTGCGCGCACATCCGAAAGAGTTATGAGATTTGGATGAAGCGCTTTGTAGCGGCCCCTGGACAGAGAGCCTTCGGGCGCTTCGGGTGCGATTATCCTGAAGGCGATTTGTGGGCGGCCGAAGGCCGCAGGGTGCGGCTGCTGGCCGTTTTTTTAAGTCCCATGTTAATTTCATGTGATGAAATGGATTCGACAGCTTCACTTTTATCTTGGTGTTCTCTTCGCGCCCATGATTATCTTCCTTGCGTTTTCGGGAGCACTCCAGACTTTCAGACTACAGGACAGTCCGAAGGGCGGCGGAACCTACACTCCACCGGCCTGGATTGTGCGGCTTGCAGAAGTCCACATAAACCAGCGCACGGCTCGCGATCCGGGTGCGCGCCCCTCCGTGCCCCTGAAATGGTTTATGGTGGTGATGGCGCTCGGCCTGATTACCACCAGCATTCTGGGCCTTTACATGGCCTTCACCTATAATTATGACAAGCGCCTGATCGTCGGCTTGATAATCCTCGGCTTTGTCATTCCCGTCGCTTTACTCTACTTATGAGCCGGGACGAAAAGGTAGTTTCAGACAGCTTGAATCGGGGCCCGGGCCGGAGGCTTCGGTACACTTGCAAACTTAATAAAACTCAGTTAAAGTGGCCGTTTTGTAGCTGGTATGAAATTGTCGTCCGTAGTGGTCAGGGGTTGAAGAAAATTACCGGCTTGAGAGGGATTTGACAATACGAGCAGGGGTGGTCGAGTGGTTAATGGCACCGGGCTGTAAACCCGGCGGGCTCACGCCCTACGTAGGTTCGAATCCTACCCCCTGCACCACGGGTGAAGGATGCGGGATGAGGGATGAGGGATGAACGAAGCGATTGATTCATCCCTCATCCCTCACGCTGCCGCCCCTTATATTGAGCGGGTGTAGCTCAGTTGGTAGAGCATCAGCCTTCCAAGCTGAGGGTCGCGAGTTCGAGCCTCGTCGCCCGCTCCATAAGCTATTTGATCGTCGAAAACCCTCGGCCCGCGTAGCTCAGGGGTAGAGCGCCTCCTTGGTAAGGAGGAGGTCATGAGTTCAAATCTCATCGCGGGCTCCACTCTGACCATAACTTCGGACAAGGAAATTTTGATCTCAAGATAAAGAGGCCATCTCGGAATGTCTAAAGAGAAATTCGATAGAAGCAAGCCACACGTGAACATCGGAACCATCGGCCACGTCGATCACGGCAAAACCACCCTGACCGCTGCCATCACCAAAGTGCTTGCCAAACATAACCCCAAGATCACGGTGCGTGCCTTCGATTCCATCGATAACGCT
>DASZEN010000029.1:0-10796 GCA_035940775.1 Pyrinomonadaceae bacterium
GATCGCAGACGGCTCATTACCCGGAGAGTGAATCTGACCATAGATTTTATTGCCCGAGCCATCTTTGCCGTTGTTACCTGCGGCGGCAAGTACGACTATGCCCGAGTCTACTAATCTTCTGACAGCAAGGCACACCGGATCGTCACGGTATGAATCCACAGCCGTCATGCCGAGGCTCATATTGACGACCCGTATGTTGAAGAGCGTGCGATAGGAAAGCACCCAATCCAGAGCGCTCAGCAGGGCCGAGGCCGTGCCCGTGCCCTCGGAATTCAGCACGCGCAGGTTAATGATCTGGGCGTTCGACGCGATCCCCTTGTACTGGCCGCTTGAGACCTGCCCGTTCCCGGCCGAGGCCGAAGCGACGTGCGTGCCGTGACCGTAAGGGTCATCGGTTCGTCCCTCGCCTGTGAAGTCCTGGCTGAGCTGGACGCGACTGAGGCCGAGCGAGTTCGTAAAAGAGCGATGGTTAGTATCCACGCCCGAATCGATGATGGCGATGCCGATGCCCGTGCCGTCTAACCCGCCCGTCGATAGCAAGCCCGTATCGTTGACCGAATCAGCGCCGCTCGTCGTTGTGACGTGCCCGAAAGTTTTGACCTCGCTGTCGAGCGAGACGTAGCGGACTTCGCTGCGGGCGGCCAGCTTCGCGACGGCCTCGGCTGGCAAGTCTATGACGCGCAGGTTAAGACGCGGCAACTGCTTCGTAATCCGAGCGCCCAGGTTACGCAGAAGTTGATCGAGCGTAGCGGTCGCCACCTCGCGCGGCTGAACAATGACTTTGACGTGCGCCCCCGCTTTGGCATTGCGCACCGCGTCGAGCAGGGCCGGGGAGACTTTTACGCCGTCAGTTGTTTTGACCTGTGCCCGAACATCATCGCCCGCCAGTCTCCCCGTACACAGAGAGAGCAACAGAGAGAGGAGCGCAAGCCCTGTCAGAATCGAATGCTTTTTAGGGGTTTTCACCTTGCGACTCCTTCCGCGTTATTGCTGGGCTGGTATTTTTGGCTCTGTCGTCTGGTTGAGAGTTATCTGACCGGCGCAGAGCCCTCACTGGCAAGAACCGTTCCCGTCATCGCCTCGACCATCGCGCGCCCAGGGTGCGCGACGCCCATTCGTGTCAGGCCTGATCCCGGCTCGTCGATAGGGCGACGGCCCGCGCGCCCGGGATGTCGTTGAAAGGGAAGGAGAAAAAGGGGCTCGGCGCTCACCAAAGGCGAACGGCGCGCGCCGCCCGCCCGCTCTAACCAAACGCTGCCGCAAGCAGCCTTTCGGGAGCGGGTCACTGGCGCTTGGTTGAACCGGTATGGAAAGAGGTCGCGGCATATTGCAGCATCAGTCTGGATTACGCCGTAGCTTTACGCCGCGCCTCACCTGTATTCGGAGCCGGTGAGCCGCAGCCGTGCTCGCTTCCCGTAGGCAGTTGCGAGGAGGCAAAGGCTGCTACGCGCCGCTCCGCCTTCAATGTCGGCTAACAATCGATTTTGAAGGGAGCTTGCGTCTCGGTTTCAGGTTACGTGAGGCTTGCTTTTGAGGGTTGACGATTCGGCGGTCGCCCGTGCGCGAGGGAGCGAGCGCCGGGGTTGGCATAACTCTTGCAGCCTCGAAAAAAAACTCTCTGACAATGAGAGGAACGGCCTCGTCAGGCCGGAGCGGTCTCTTCCCCGCTAATCGTTACACGTTGATTTTTATTCAAAGCAGCCGAAAAAAGGTATCCATATCATGAGGAAAATGGAGAAGGGACGAAGCCGCATTCTGATTACGGACGACGAGCCGGAGATCAGAAAGATACTGTGCGAGCTTCTGAGCGCGAGCTATGAATGCGCGGCGGTCGCTTCGGCCACAGAGGCGCTGGCGCTGCTGCGCGAGGAGCAGTTCGATCTCGTCATCAGCGACATCATGATGAAGGGGATGAGCGGGCTGGAGATGGTTCCGCATGTGCTTAAGCGTTCGCCGGAAACTCTCATCATCATGATTAGCGGGGCACAGACCATCGAGAGCGCGATAGAGTCTCTGCGCGTCGGCTCATTCGACTACATCATGAAACCCTTCGACATACAGCACGTCGAAGCGGTCGTCCGGCGCGCTCTTGAGCATCAAGCGCTCAGGGCGGCCAAGCGGCATTACGAGAATTACCTTGAAGACCTGGTCAGGCAGCGGACGGCCGAATTGGATCGCGCCTTCAATGCCCTTGAGAACAACTATCGCATGACGCTCAAGGCGCTGGCGGCGGCGCTGGAAACGCGCGACGCCGAAACACATGGACATTCGGAACGGGTCGTGCGCTTCAGCCTGCGACTGGGCCGCGAGATGGGACTGGCCCCGGATCAAATGCGCTCGCTCGAGTTCGGCGCGCTCCTGCATGACATAGGCAAGATCGGCGTGCCCGACGCAATACTTCGCAAGCCGGGCCCTTTGACCGAGGATGAATGGAGCAGGATGCGAGAGCATCCGGTGCTCGGGGGGAAAATACTTCGCGGGATAGAGTTTTTGGAGGGCGCGGGCCGGGTCGTCTCCGAGCATCACGAGAAGTGGGACGGCTCCGGCTACCCGCGCGGCCTGCGCGGCTCGCAGATAGACATCAAGGCGCGCATCTTCGCCGTGGCCGATGCCTTTGACGCCGTCGTAAGCACTCGCGTCTATCGCAACGCCAAGCCCTACGAGGTCGCGCTCGCCGAGTTGAAGAGGCACGCGGGCCAGCAGTTCGACCCCGAAGTGGTCGAAGCCTTCGAGCGCATCCCACCAAAGGAGTGGAAGGTATTGCACCACCACCTGACCGGAACCGAAGCGAAACACTCCAAGCCGATCACCATCGTCGATGACCTCCCGCACTTCGTCAAAAACGAACTCGCCAAGCTGAAAATGAGGGAAGAACTACACCGAACCAGCCTCAGTCGAGAACAAGCAGCATAATGAAGGGCGGCAGCGATGAGGGATGAAAGGGGTTGAGTGAATGATTCAGGTGAGCCTGCATTCAATCATTCATCCCTTCGTTCCGGTGCGATCAGGATCAGGCGGTGGAGCGGATCGAAGGAGAGATAAAACGGTTGTAGGGCGTCACGACCGAGAAGGACGGGCGAGCCATCGACGACGCCTGAGAGGACATCCGTGGGCACTCGGCGCAAGACCAGCGCGCCGATCTGCACGGTCGCGGGCGCGACCCGCCGGGCTGTGATTCTTCCGCCCGCTATATCTCGCACCCCGTCTCTATCTCGGCCCGTTTGGCCCGGGATGCCCATGGCGCGCGCCGCCGTTTCACTCACGGCCAGTCCGAAGCCGGAGCCCGTATCTATCAGCGCACGTCGTCCGCCGTCGAGCATAACGAACGGGCGGCGGCTACCGCTCTCGAAAAGCCAGCGCACTACGGCCCCGTCGGGCGGCGCATCACTCATGCGTACGGGAGTAGTGCGCGGATCGAAGGCGCTGATCTCGCCGCGCCGCATATCAATAGAATAACCGAGCGGCCAGAAGGCTTCCGTAGGGTCGAGCACGCCGTCTATGTCAGGCGGCAATCCGCCCGTGACGACCACCATACCCGTTGACGGCAGCAGGTTATTTTCGTCGCCGATAGCCAGGCTTCGCACGGACGCCTCGCGACCAGCGACAGAGCCCGCGCCGCTCATGCCGCTCACCACAGTCGCGCTTCCACGCCCGAACGCCACACCGGCGGCGCGCGCCACGCGATCAGAGATAATGGTTGCGCCCGCGCCCGTATCGACGGCGAAGGAATAGATCCCCGCGCCATTGATCCAGGTCGAGACCAGAAGGCCGTGACCGCTGCTCTCGCTTAAGCGAACGGCGCGCGGCAGTCTGATCGTCGCCGCCCGCGTTCCTCTTTCGCGTTGCCGCAGAAGAGCAGCAGTAGCAGCAGTCGTGACCGCTGAAATTTTTGATAGAGAGCCAGCGCCCCCGGCTCCTCCCGCCTCGCGCTCAAACAAATGGGCAGCCCCGTTAAGAGGAACTGCCCACATGATTGAGACGAGAGCGATCAGTAGAGCCGAGGCTGCGCCGGGCGTCAGTCTCTTCAGGCTTCGTACCATCACGCCTCTTTCGCCCTGCTTAGTAGTTGCGATTGCGCTTGCGAATCTTGTAGGTGTAGAGCGCCGAACCGCCGCCGCCCGCGAGCGCGCCGATGGCCGCACCCTTCTTACCACCGATCAGCCCGCCGATCAGAGCGCCGCCGCCCGCGCCCATCGCGACCGTCAATTTGTCGCGGTGCTTCTGCCAGAAAGAGCGCTGGCGCGGCTGGTTATTGTAGTCGTAGTAGACGCGACGCGGACTGCTGTCCGAGGCCACGGAGCGCGCGCGCCTGCCCGAGCTGCGATACACAACCGGGGTGGCCGACGATGAACGACGCGAAGAGACGGCCGTCGAGCCAGATTCCTCAGTCGCCGCGCGATAGCCTTCAACAAAGCCGTCGCGGTACGCATCCTGATCGTCGCCCGCCACGCTCGTCGTATTTAACCGTGCCTGTTCATCAGTCGACGGTATGGTTGCCTCGGTCGCAGTGCTTGCCAGGGGCTGATTAGCCGTCGTGCTGGTCGTCGTCGTTGTCGGAGTCGAAGAACTGGTCGAACGAGTGACAAACGCGCCGACCCCGCCGCCCAGAAGGGCAGCGACTAACGCAACCGGTAATATTTTATTTTGCAATGTCATCATGATCTATGTCTCTCCCGTCAAAAATCTGCGTCCTAACGCTTTACGGCTATTGGCAAATAGCGTTCCCCACATCCACCGGCCCCGGCGTTGAACCACGCCCGGCGGCCCATAGGCCCTATTTTCGGGCAACTTCGGCCTCCGGGAAACGCTCACAAGAAAATTATAATATTCGGACGGCGCTGGCCGCTTCGGGCGCAGCGGCGTCATTACCCTATATGGTGTTACGTGTAATCCCATATCATCAATTCCGTAGGGGGTCGCGCCCCGGCCCGTAGTGGCAACGGATGGCGGCTCGTGCGCCGTCCGTCATGGCAGCCGACCCCCGAATCTGGTAGGTTCATCCCGGAGAGGACACCCCGGCCGAAAGAGCGTGTGAGATGGAGATCAGTATCGAGACCCCTGAGGATTTCAGCTTTAAGCGAACGGTACGCAGTCATGGGTGGTGCGAGCTTTTGCCCTTCGAGTTCGATCAGGGCCGCTGGGAACTGTTGCGCGTGCTCGATACGGGGGAGCGAGGGCCCGTCACCGTGCGTATCAGTAGCGCGCGGCGCGGCGTCCATGTGAGCATCCAGTCTCGCCTGGGCAGTGGCGCGCGAGCCCGTGTGACACGCGACGTACGACACATACTCCGGCTCGACGAGGAGCTGGAGGAGTTCTACGACGCGGTCAGGGACGAACCCGGATTCGACTGGATCGCGCGCGAGGGGGCGGGTCGAATGCTGCGCTCGCCCACGGTCTACGAAGACCTTGTCAAATCGCTCTGCACGACCAACTGTTCCTGGGCGCTCACGGAAAAGATGGTGACGGGACTGGTCAGGGGTCTCGGACGCGAGGGCGCAGACGGTCGCCGGGCATTCCCGACGCCTGAAGCGATGGCCCGCGCGCCTGAGAAATTTTATCGCGATACGGTGCGCGCCGGTTATCGTGCCCCTTACCTGAAGGAACTGGCCGAACGCGTCGCCTCGGGCGAGTTGGATGTCGAAGCCTGGCTCACGAGCGAGTTGCCGACCGAAGAGCTGAAGCGCGAGTTGAAGCGCGTCAAGGGAGTGGGCGACTATGCCGCCGAGAATCTGCTGAAGCTCCTGGGTCGCTATGATTGCCTGGCGCTCGACTCCTGGGTGCGAGCCAAATTTGCGCGCACTCGCAACGGGTCGCGCCCGCCCGCCGATGCGAAGATCGCGCGCTACTACTCGCGCTTTAGAGCGTGGCGCGGTCTGGCGCTGTGGTGCGACATGACGCGCGATTGGCTGGACGAAGACCAATCGCCTTGAGCGGTGAATCTGCTCTCGATTGCCCTTGATTCTACGCCACCGAAACTTATAAACTAGCCGTCAAACTTCCCGACGGATGCTCGGCCCGCTGCCCGTGTTCGGCACAATCGGCCCCGACTTACAGGGAACCTCCGGATCGGTCATGGAATACGTCGCTTTCATTTTCGCGCTTGCGCTGGCCTGCACGGCCGGAATGGAGTTCGTCTACTTGAGATTCATGGAGGCGATCAATCGCCAGCAGAAGCGGCGCATTGCGGAACTGGAACGACAAAACGCCGAACTCCAAAGGGAACTGCGTAACATCGAAACCGCGCTTGAGCAGGAGGGCGAAACCGACGAGGAGATGTGGCCGGAGTTGTTGGACGACGACTCGCCCGGCTAAATCAAGCGAAACGCCCTCGAACGCGTCCCGCCCCGAGCCCGCATGTAACGGATGCCTGCGCCTTTTTGTAACGGACGCCTACACCTGTCCGGTCTCCTCAGTTCTGGAAGAGCGCCAGTAATAAGAGCACGAAGAGAACGACGAACAGGATTGCGATGACGAAGAGCGTGATCTTCCAGAAGCTGTAGGGACGGTCGCCCTGGACTTCGCCCGTGCGCCCATTAACCACTATCTGGTAGACCTTCTGATTCAGCCTGTAGGCTCCGGCGTAGACGGGCAGCAGGATGTGCTTGAAGGTGATGCCCGAGTAATGAGTCGTCACATTGCCGATGCGCTGCTCGTCGCCGCCGATGTCGCGGCGTACGTCCGCTTCAATCACGCGCGCCGCGAGCATCTTGGCCTGCTCGAACCCTTCGTTAAGCTCCACCTGGTAGCGCTGCGCCTTGTAACCGGAAAGGTAGGCCGGTTCATAACCTTTCAGCTCCCCCAAATCCCAGGGCTCAAGAGCGTAAAGACGATTCGGTTGAAGCGAGCGCGTCGCCGGAATCAACAGGTCGTCGAACCAGCGCGTGACCGTGCCCGAAGCCGAATACCAGCGCGTGTGGCGCACCTGCCGCGTCTTTGAGACCTGACGGCCCTGCGCGTCCGTCTCCGTATAGTGCTCAGTCTCGTAGTAATACTCGCCGCGCTGGCCCGTGTAATAGCTGGTCGTGTGCGCATCATAAGTCCAGAAGGGAAGATAGATGCCGTCTATGGCTTCGGGGCTGGCGAAGCGCTTCAAGGCGTTGGGCGCAAACCAGCGCGAGGAGAGCCACTGTCTGATTGCGGCCGTCGCCTGCGGGTGCGTGATACGGAAGGGCAGGACTGCTTCGGGAGCAAGGGTGGGGTCGGCGCTCTTGGCTTGCGCGACGATCTTCGCCCCGCAGAAATCACATTCGCGCGCCACCTCCGGCGGCACGAAGGTAACAATCGCGCCGCAGCTATTGCACTGCACTTCGAGCGCGTTCCGGGCCAATACCTGCAATTGCCCGGCGCGCGGGCGCAGGTACTCCTCATAGGAGCGCTCCCTTACCTCGTCGGCGCTCGTCGGTATCAACTCTTTGTGCCCGCAATAGGGGCAGGTCAAACAGCCGTCCTTCGGCTCGAATACTAGGTTCGCTCCGCACGCCGGGCACGGGTAGCGATGGATCTTCTCCTGGGCCAAAGCTTCCGGGGGTACTTGCATATTATTCGACTTATTCGAGGCGAAGCGAGCGCGAGCGTGCGCGCCTCTTAAGAGCATCTTCAGAAAGCGATCAGCCCTGGCTGGCGCGCGCCTCGCGCTGCTCTACGGAAAGAGTGTAATCCTAAATCTCGCCGCATACATATAGCAGTAGAGCGTCTGGCGTGGCAATGCCCTCGGATAGAAACAACTGACGGGCATGTGAGCCAAACGATCACATGCCCGTCAGTTGTTTTCCCGGCCCCTCTACGGGAAATCCTTTACGATTTTGTCCGGGGATCAGCGCCTGACTTTGGCGCTCGGTCGAAGCTTCGATCAGCCGATCCGATGAGCCGCCCCCGACAAGCGACTCACCGAACCGGCGGGCAACCGCGACGCTTCTTTTGCAATCGGCGTTAGCGGTTGAAGGCGAGGCTGTGTTTTCAAACTGCGTGACCCGTGCCGACCCGCGAAAGTGTAGAGAACGCGAACCTGTCGCGCCGCTACTCGACCTTGAAGTCCGCGCCGTTGGCGATGTCGGACGCGAAGAGTAGACCGACGCCGACCTGTGCCAGTGCTTCGGTCGCCGTAGAGGTCTTGCCGACCACGTCTTTGCCGAGCGATTCCGGCTTCTTCAGTTCGTCCACGGGCAGCCTGATGATGATCTGGTTGCCTCTTATTTCGCCCGTCGTCAGGTCAGCTATATCGGTCTGCTCGCGCGGCCCCGTTCCGGCCGCTGGCGGCGTGATCTTGCCGTAGCTATAGACCACTGTTCCTGTAAGGGTCGTCGTCGCCGTCACGTACAGGGTCGTGCCGTCGAAGTCCGAACTCATTAGCCACGAATTGCCTATCTGACGGAGCGCGAGTCCCTTGACCGTCAGGGTGTAGACTATCTCGCGCCTCGCGGCGTCATAGGCGTAGTCGGCCGAGAGTATGTCCTGCGCGTCGGTTGCGCCCGCCGCGTTGATGCCACTTCCTAAAATCTGGTCGCCCTCGGGGTCTACGATCTCAGGGCCGCCCGGCTGCGGGAAGAGGTTGTATGGATGTGCGATTGCGCCGAGGCCGAGCACACGCCGCACGGCGTTGTGCGCGTCAACGTAGCCAGCGCCGACGACTCGCTCTTCATACGGCATCGGATTCGCCGTCTCCCGAAGGATGGTGACGACCTCATCGGGCGTCAAAGTGGGTTTGGCTTCGAGCATCAGCGCGACGACGCCGGAGATGTGCGGGCACGCGAAACTTGTTCCCTGCGAAGTAGTGTAAAAGGGCAGGTACGCGGGCGGAATCGTGGAGAGATCGTTCGCCCCGACGAAGATCGGAATTGACCCCGCGGTGTTCGTAATTCCAGCGCCTTTCATGCGCGCGCTCTTGATGTCAACGCCGGGCGCTGTGATATCGGGCCGCAGGTTGGGTCGCGCCGTTTCGTCCGCCGGTTGCCCCGCAACGTCCACGCCGTCGCCATTGTTCTCGCCGCGCGAGCTGAAACCAGCGGGCGTGCCCAAGCCCCGCTTCTCGCCCGCCGCGACGGAAATCGTCCACGGCACGGTCGAATAAGGATTGATCGCGTTGGCTACATCGCCGTCGTTTCCGGCGGCGAAGACGACGACGATATTACGGTCGTGCGCGGCCCGCGTGGCGACGTTGATCGGGTTCGCCGGGTCGATCCCGAAATCGTCCAGCATTGAGCCCCATGAGTTGTTGATGACGCGAACGTTGTAGCGGAACTGGTTGACGAGAAGGTAATCATAAGCGCCGAGGATGGAGACGAGCGGAAGCCCAAGCTCGTTGCCGGAGTTGACGCCGATCAGGTGCGCGCCCTGCGCGACGCCGCCGTAGAAGGTTCCGGATGCCGCGCCCGTCCCGGCGGCGACCGCCGAGCCGTGCGTGCCGTGGCCGGATTCTAGGTCTGAGTGATGCTGGTCTTCCAGGTAGACGGGCGCGTAGAAGCCCGTCGCCTCGTAAATATTATCGAAGATGTTGATGCCGACGCCGACCGCGAGCCCGCCATCGCCGACGGTCGTCTCCGAGATGGGTTGAATGACGTTCTGCACGACCTTCGAGCCGTATTGCAGGTCGGCGTGCGTCGCGTCGATGCCCGTGTCGATGTAGCCGATGCCGATGCCTTTGCCGGAGATGGGTATGCCTGGATTCTGCTGGTTGGCGCGCGTCACGTCGCCGTCGGCCATCATCTGCGGAACGCCTATGAAGCGACGGCTCTCATTCGTAAAGATTTTCATAATACGATTGGCCGAGACGGAGCGTACGCCGGGCTGCGTCTTCACGGCGGCAAGCTGCGCGGCGTTCATCGGCGCGATGACCATCGGCAGCTCCCGCAGCGCGAAGCCTTTCTTGATGCCGACGGCTTGCAGCCTGCCCAGCTCGCTGCTTTTCGGTGCCGAGTTGTAGGCGATGACTACAGGAACTGCGGCTCCGGCGCCGCGCGAATTGAGAACCGAGACGAGCAGCGGGTCAACCTTCGCGGCGCTCGCAACGACCGTAGGCGCAGCAACCGAAGTTCTTATCTGCGCCGCGCTATGGCTGCTGGCAGACGGAAAATAAGAGACCGCCGTTATCAGGAGTGCTAAAGCCGCGACGAGTAGAAGCAGGCGTGAAGCCGGGTTTTTGATCGCTGCTCTGGTTATCATTTTCGTGATCCTTTCCGCGCCTTTTTTGCGCGCCGCCCGATTATCAAATTCTCTTTCCAGGTCGTCCCCGTCAGGCCGAAGGCTTTCCTCACAAACGTTATTGCTATTCCGGAGCGGGGCGCGTGCCGTTTTCCGCGTAACACACGCCCCACCCACGCGGGGAGACTTGCGCCGACTAGAGCAACTTCGCCGTGACGGATCTGGTCAACGGGTTGACCGTGATGCGCATCACTCCGTTCAGGCTCGGTACGGAGTTGAGCGGGTTGGACGGATTGCCTGCGCCGCCACCACTACTACCGCTCGGGGCGCTCGCGCCGCCCTGCGCGGCGGTCGCTCCGTTCTGGAACGCCGTCACCTGTACGTCGAAGCTGAACATCTCTGCCGTCGTGTCGTTGAACTGTAGCGTGCGTGCAGAGGTCGCTTCGGCCGGGCTGAACAGTTGATCGCTGCCGAGCAGGGAAGAGTAAGAGAACAGGGCAGCGGTCGCAGCCGTCTTACCGTCGGCCGCGTTCTCGGCGTTCCTGACGCTGACCGTGCCGGAATTAGACGTGATGCGCACGACGTTCAACTCGACGAGCGGGACGTACGTGTTGTTTGAGTTGTTCCTGATGTTGAGGTCGAGCTTGAAGACCCCATTC
>DASZEN010000030.1:0-39153 GCA_035940775.1 Pyrinomonadaceae bacterium
CGTCAGCCCCAGTGCGATCAATACCACTGCGATCACAGGGATGATCCAGACGGGGAAGGATTTCTTTACGGGAGCGGCGACGGATGCCACTTCGACGGTGACGACGGGGCCTTCCGTAAAATCCTCGTCGGAACTCATGGCTGAGGCCACGTCCAACCGAAACGCGTATTTACCGGGCTTGATACCGGGCTGCGGCGCAGCGCCCGCGCTGCTGCTGCTGCTCGCCGCGCCTCTCCCCGCTGCCGTGTCGGCATTAGAGGGAGCGGCCCGTTCGGGCCTGGCATCGAAGTTGACGGTGAACTGCTGCGTCGCTCCGGGGGCAAAGTCACGCTCCGCGTCGCCTTCGATGTCGAGCCAGTCGCGCTTTGTATCGCCCAGCGCTTTGACTCTAGCCATCCCTCGGATGGGACGCGACGTAGTGTTGGTGACGGTGTAGACGGCTTCGGCATGGCCTTGATCGTCTGCCCGTAAGGTTTCCGTGGCGGTGGTCGTGATTACAAAACTTCTAGCCATAATTCCCTCTCAGAATTCTATCGCCAGCAATACGTTTTAAAAGCATGAGCCCGTTTTCAAATCCTGCCCGGCCTCGGGCTTTCGACCTCAATCAAAGCGCCGCGCAAGAAGGTGCGCCCCGTCGGCCCGATGCGTTGCAACACTTCAGGCCGATGGAGCGAGCGCGCGTCTCACCACACCTGCACGATGACCCAGAGAAAGAAGCCTATCACTCCGGCGAAGAACGGCAGCGAGAGCAGCAGGATTACAAGGTTTCCCCAGATCAAGGGATGACGACCCGTGCGCGGCCCCGCGCCGACCAGGTAGGCCCACGTCTCCCACGGATTGTTGTAGTAGCAGAAGGACTGTATGGCCTCCAGGTCTTTGGTCACGATGGCGGCGATCCCGCCAGGAATGAGCCACACCGCCATCCAGCCCAGATAGGTCAGCGTAAACAGAGGGCCGAAGATTCTGTTCTGCCAGACATGCGTCCTCTCGTGATGAAACAGGCCAGCGCCCGGCCCTGCCGACAGATTGCTCATCACGGGCCCCTGCGTGAGCGCAAACGTAGGCTTGAAGCGCGCCCCGCCCGTGTAGCGGTGAGCGTCATAACGCGGCTCCTCAACGTGTTGCGCCAGGGAGGAGCTGATTAAAGACAGCAGCGTGTTGATGATGTGTATGAGCGAGCTGGTGGTCGCCCCGGCCAGTCCCCACGTCACATCGAGCGGAAACGCCAGATAGCCTATGCCCTTCCAATCATGTATGCGCCAGATGCCGTTCATCATGCCTGTGAAAGACCCTATGATGGTCGCCATCCACATCAGGAAATTCGGCGTCGTCACGACATCTCCGCTGGCGAGCCACGCAATGGTATCGACCGCTCCGGGAACCAGGAAGAAGCCCCAGCCGATGGCGATCTGGGCGGCGGGCGTATCGCCTCCCAACCAGAGCAGCAAGCCGATGAAGAAGCGCGCGAGTAAGCCGCCCAGAAAGGCCAGTATCGCCGCCTCAAGCCCGCGCAGCATGGAACTGGCCTGCGCCCCCGCGCTCACGCTATTACCGACCAGGGCCCCGAGCCCGAGAGCCACCACTGCTATCACGAAGAGAAACATCAGCGCCGGGAAGCTGAAGACGCGCGAGGCCACCGGCTCGGATTTTTTGGAGCCCCCGTTCGCGTTGAGGCTGCTGGCCGGAGGAGATGGGGTCGGCTTCTTCGTGCCGCCGGAGGTATTGCCGGTCGATGGTGTGGCCTTTGGCGTCGCTTTCGGAGTCGCCTTCGGGGTCGCCTTCGGCGTCGGCTTCGGAGTCGCCATCGGTTCCGGGTTCAGTATCGCGGCGCGCGCCCTCCAGCCCTCGTTAGAGAGGTTAGGCAGCAGGCCCACGAACGTCAGAATCAGCAGGGCCGCGAGACTTATCTTTTTCATAAGCAGGTTGTCCTCAGCGATGGTTTTTCGACAAGCTGATCTCGACCGGCGATAGTTTCCAAGCCTCTGCGCTCCCAGAGAGTGAGAGAAAAAGAGAAAGAGAGAGCCACCCCGCATCAAGCGTTGACGGGCGCGGCGAAGACCAGCTCATAAGTGACATAGGCTGGCTTCTCAAGCTCAATGATGCGGGCGATCAAAGCCTTGTGCGGGATGGCCTCCTGCGGCGCGCGCACCCTTATGTGAAAGGGGAGCGGCTGGCCTTCGGCGTTGACCGGATGCTCTTCGATCTCGAAGTCCTGCGTGCCGATGGCCGTTTGCAGGAAGAGCAGCAGCCCTTTCATGGTTCCCCTCCACTGCGAGAGGTAAGCGGCACGGGCGACGAGTTCGCGCAGCCGCCCGAAACCGCTCGTCATCGAATGACGCGAGAAAGCGACCTGCACTTCGCCTTCCGGGGCTTCATCGAAGAGCCTGTTCAGATCGACCCAGTAGGCCAGAAAAGGTACGAAGCCGTCGGTCGTCCGGCGCGGGTCGAAGATCGCATCCAGGTTTTCGAGTATCTCCTCGGACGGGGCGTGCAGGTTCTCCATCACTTCGAGCAACGCCGTCAGCGGATTGCCCTCATAAAGGGTGCGCTGAAAGACCGCCGGTAGCAGTTGTTCAATCTCTCTCCGCTTCATCTTCGGTCACTACCTCAACCGCGTGTTCACCCGAGCAGAACAGCCAGGTGCTCGGCAGCGTCACCTTGTCCCGGAACTCCCTGCTCGAACAGTTTTCGTAGCTCGTACCGTTGTCGCCGCTGCGGAAGATTCCCTGAAGACCACCGGCCATCACGAGACGCTGCTGCGGGTCGGCGGCGAGCGCCTCGATGGGATGAAAGTTGCGCTCGACATCGCGTATCGGCAATCCGCTGCCGAGCACGGGTTGATGCCAGGCGGCCTCTTCACCTTTGCTCAGGTCGAGCCACAGCACGCCCTTCTCGTGTGTCGCCGCGAAGATGAACGACCCCTTGAAGGCGAGCCCGTGACAACTGCCGCCGTCCCATCCCCTCTGGACGGCTGTTCCGCCAGAGGGCGGCGCGGAACCTTGCAGCTCCCACCTGAATGCGCCGCGACCGGGCTCGTTTCCGGCCACACGAATGCCAGCCCACAGGAACGTTCGGACTCCGTCCTGCTGCATTTCGAGCACACGCACGTCCTCGCCTTTCTGTCCGATGTGGGTGAAGGAGCTGGCGCGGCCGCCCTGGCTGGATAAGTAGACGCCGCCCGTGCCGCGCGCGGCGACCGCGACGAAGAAGGTTCCGCGAATGCCGACCGAGGCCGCGACGGCGTAGAAGCCGAGCGTTGACTTGCCGGGATCGACGAGAATCTGCACGGGGCTCGCACCCGCCTGGAGCGACAATTCGTAGAGCCCCTCGTCGGTCGCCAGCATCAGGAGCGGAAGACCGTCGCGCGCCGTCCACGCCAGGTCGCTGATGGCGAAGGCCGTCTGCGCCAGTGGCCGCCACGTCTCGCCGCAATCATCCGAGACGTGCAGGCGCGAAGCCTCGCCGCCGATGCGCGTCACGATGGCGACCATCCCCGCGCGCAAAGTATTCACCCTGACCAAGTCTATCTCTTCGTCCGGGAAACGATAGATCAATTCCCATCCGTCGCCGTCGTCAACCGTGCGAAAGAGCGTCGAGCCTGTTCCGGCGTACCAGGTGTCGGGCTGAAAGGCGTCGGCCGCCAAAGAGCTGATATTCGCCCCAGGCACTTCGTCCACCAGCAGCCGCACCTTGTCCACATAGCTGACGCCCGGTTCCGCCAGCACTATGTCGTAAACATGCGAGGCGCGAAGCGGCTGGCCGAAGGGCCACCCCGGAGAGGGCAGAGATGAGGGTAAGGGATTGATGCTCTGGTGCAGGCGCGTGAGCACGCGCGAGCGCACGGCGTCGGCGTCCTCGCCGCGATGAATCACGGCACGCGCCTCGACGCGCACTTTTTTATAGCGCACCCAGTTGACAAGACACATCGTCCCGAGCGGGCGGCGCTCGTCGAGCGAACGCTGGATGCTCAAAAGCGCCTCCGGCGATTCCTGCGCCTTCAACTCTTCTTCGGTGACGACGCCTCCGGCGCGCTGTTCCTCGGGCACGTAGGGGACGAGCAGTACCTCTATGGTTCCGGGCGGCGCGTGAACCCAGAGCATCGCCTTGGTGAAGGCTTTGGCGCGCGCCACGGCTCCCGAGCTGCGCAGCGCGACAAGCTCGAAATCGCTGGCCGTGACGGCGCGTTGCAAAGAGTGCAACTCCTGCGGGCCGCGCACCAGTGCGTTCTGCAAGGTCTCTGCCGCGCGGCCTCCGGTGGCCGAGCGCGGGTTGGTGACGCTGACGCCGGGAACAGGGTCTTTGAGGGTCGTCAGGGTGTGCGCCGCGACGTTGCCCTCGATGCCGCCGCCGCGACAATACCAGAGCCTGATCTCGCGTCCGGGTTTCGGAATCTCGGCCAGCGCCTGCGGGGTCTGCTCCAATAGATTGTCGGCTCCCATGAACTGCACGGCCGGAGCGAAGGTGATCGTGCCCGTCATGCGGTCGACGACGTAGACGAGGCGGCTGCCCTGCAAATTGCTGAAGTTCTCGGCCTCGTGCCAGATGCGATACGCCTTGTTGTTGTAGGTGAGCGCCTGTGCGCGCCCGCTCAATTCTTCAGGAGCGGCCTCGACGCCGACGAACAGTTCCAGACCTTCGCCCGTCGGGGCGACGATCGGCGGGCGGCGAGCCGTGACGGAGAGACCGGGCAGGCCCGTGCCTGTGCCCGCCAATTCCGCCTCGACCGGCTCGCAGTGGTAGGCGATCGCTTCCACTTCGGTCTGCCCCGGAGGAATCACGGCCGTCCCCATAGTGACGAAGACAGGAGGCTCGCCGCCCGTGCCCGTGCGCCCGATGGTGACGCGCGTCCCCCTGGGGATTTCAACGGGGGAATCCTGTGCGCGACTGAGCGTGAAGCGGAGCATGACGCTGGCGGCCACGGGTGGGCCCAGCTTGACACCCATCAGGCGCAGAAACTCTACGTAAGCCTTCTCCGGCAGACGATTCAAACGATAGATCATCGTCTCCGTCAGGTGAGCGAAGAGTTCGAGGACGACTGTGCCGGGGTCGCTCGGCGAAAGGTCTGTCCACTGCGGACTGGCGCTCATGGCCCATCGCAGCGCCTCTTCGACCAACTGATCGAAAGTACGGTCGTCCAGATTTGGTGCCTTCAACGCCATCAGGTCTGCTCTCCGGCGAGGTTGATTGCAAAGGCCAGTTCGTCCGTGCGTTGGAGGGTACGCAGGCGATACTCAAGCAGGATGTCGAGGCGGCCCGGCTCCTCCGGGTTCGGGTCGGCATCCAGGTGAGTCACCTGTATGCGCGGCTCCCAACGATTGAGCGCCTGCCTCACGTAATGGATGGCGAGCCCGGCAGTCGTATTGTCGTTCGGCGAAAAGATCAGCTTGTGCACATCGCAGCCGTATTCCGGGCGCATCACGCGCTCGCCCGGAACGGTCGATAGCAGCAGCAGTACGGCCTGTCGTACGGAAGCGCCCTCATCTACCATCTCTATGCCGCCCGTGGGCGAGATGCCGAGCCCGGCGAACTCTTCCGGGGCGTCGATGTCCGGATGTAGAAAACGCCACGCGCGATAGCGGCGAAAGCTCATAAGACCTCCTCGACGAAGGGTTGTCCCGCCTGGTTGACCTTGTACATCACGGTGCCCGGCGGCGTGCCGTCCGTCAGTCCCGTGACCGTGTCGAGGCAGACCCGGTGACCGTCAACGCGAATCCAATCCGAGTACCCGACCTGTACTTTCAGAGTAGTCAAGCATGGGCGTATGCCGACGCCGAAGTTCGGGCAGCCTTTGATGGGGCGGCCCTCCGGATCAACCTCGACCAGCACCCGTCGCCCGGCAATCGTCACCCAGTCCTGCGACGGAGCGTTCTGCACAATCCCACGCTCGTGCAGGCAGACGATGACGGCATCCTCGGTCAGAAACAGCATCCTTAGCCTCGCTCGAAATCAAGTTTATCGGCGCGCAGCACGACTCTTCGCCCCGGCGCTTCGATCTCCAAATCCCGCTGCGAGTGCAGCGAGACCTTCTCCGGCGACATCTCTATAAAACTGCCGTCGCTGTTCTCAAGGCGGATGACCTGTTTGGCATCGTCTAGGCGGACGCGCTGGCCTCCGGGCGTACGCAGCGTGTAGCGCTTGACGGCCGTTTCATCGACGCCCCAATCCCATTCCTCGCGCGTCCACATGCCGTAGAGACCGCCGAGCACCACACCCTGCGCCGGATCGCCGTGCGGAAAAAGCACGAGCACCGTATCTTCGACATCGGGCAGCGCCAGCAATCCCTTGCCGAGCCCGGCTCCGGGCGTGACGACACCCATCCAATCGGTCTCAATGTCCTGATAGGTGGGCAGCTTGACCTGCACGCGCCCGTAGCCTTCAGGGTCGTTGACGTGGGTGACGACGCCGAGCGCAGCCACGGCCGCGCGCCCGCGCTCAAAGGGTATGGGCGGCGCGGTCGAGATGGTGGAGACGAACCCCTTGACGCTGTCGAAGGTGTGGTTGACGGAGGTCAGAACGTAGCGGCCCGCGAGCAGGCTGGCGACGTTCTCGACGTTGACGCGTGCGCCGGGTCGCAGGCGCGGGTCGCCTTCGGCCACGCCCCAGAGCGTCACCTCCTGCGCCACGCGCAAGTCAAGCTCGGCCTGCGCGATGGCGTCCGCCTGTAGATCGTTTGCCAGAGTCTCGTCAACCACCGTGCGTTCACCCGTGCCGCCCACCTCGCTCGGGCTGATCTCGATTCCGATGCCGCGCCCGCTCCGCGCCTCGCTCGCCTTCCCCCCGTGCTGCTCCACACGCAGCGGGTCCCAGCCCGTAGTCTGGACTGTGCGGCACGCCCCTTCGCCGTTGACCTCAATGCGCGCTTCGAGCAGCGTCTCGCCGAGCTTGAGCGGCACGTCCTCGCCCATGCCTTCGAGGGTGAGCAGGTGCAGCGTCTCATCGCGCAGGGTGAAGTGGAGGCCACAGCGCTGGGCCACCTCCACCATCATCTCGAAATCGGATTGGCGGAACTGAACAAGGCGTTGCCAGAGCGGCCCCTCGGTCGTCGCCTCAAAGTTAATGCCGAGGTCTGCGATCAACTCTCGGATCAGGTCGGCGAGCGTCACCTGGACGTGCGCGCGCACGGGCTGCCGCTTGCGCAGGCGATGCAGCACGTCGTAGCCGCGCACGCGCACCTCTCTGCCCCGCGAGGGCTCGTAAATGTGCTCGACGGCCGTGACCTCTCCGACGAAGAGCGGATCGTCCGCGCCGCGCACGCCGACGCGCAACTGTGAGCCGGGCGCGAGTATCGCAGCGTCGTCGAGAAAGGTGGTCGGTTCGATGAACGTCAGCTCGCAGAGCGTCGGCAGCGAGAGACGCTGCTGCACGCGCACCTCCCACAACGTACGCAGCTCTTCGGGCGCGAGCGCCACGTCGTCCACTTCGATGATGAGGCGCGGAAGCGTCCCTATCTGGCGGCTCATCGTCTTCCCTCCATCACCGACAGAGGCGGAATCTGTAGCAACGTGCCGGGCTCTATGTGCAGCGGATCGTTGATGCCGTTGTAGACGGCGAGCCAGCGCCAGAGCGACGGGTGGCCGTAATAGCCGTAATACTGGTGGGCCAACTGGTCTAGGCGTTCGCCCGCGACGTACTGGTGAACGCGCGACTCGTCGGCCGGAGCCGGTGCGGGCGCGGCCGCCGTCTCGCCGAGTTGTTCGGGCGTCGGCGCTTCAGGTATTTCAATGGAACCGAGCGCCACGGGTTCGGCCACGGCTTGCGAGCCCGGTTCCGCCACGCGAAGGAAACGCATACGCAGCCACGAGCGCAGCGGGTCGCCCCCGGAAGTGAAATAGTCGAGCCGCTCGGCGACGGCCGCGACAATGCCGGGGATGTTCCAGGTCTTGCCCCAGACGAAGCGCACCAGCGGCGGCCGTCCGTAGTTCTGCTCGTCCGAGGCGTTCTCGGCCAACTGCCAGAGCGGGAGGGTCAGAGCGCGCACGTCGCTGACAGTGGTCGTCGAACCGGCGAGCGAGACATCGAAAAGGAGATTGAGATGCAGCTCCGTCATCCCGCCTCCGGTGAAGAGCAGGGTATCGTCGGCAAGCCCCGCTCCGGTGAGCACGCCGCCCGCCGAACGACGCTGGCGAACTCCGGCCAGACGGCGTATGACGAGGCTCTCAGGGTTCAACATGCAGGCGATGCGCTCGCCCGTCTCTTCTATAAGAAAGGTTACGCGTTCCAAGACATGCCTCGCTGCTCACGCTCAAGGCGCTGGCCCCTCTTCAGCTCATCCTCGAACGCCGCCACCTCATCCATTATCTCCGAAGGCAGCGCCGCAGGAAGATCGGGCCAGGGATTTTCGTTCGATGGGCCCAGCGCCCGTGCCGACGGATGCATGGACGCGGCTTCGTTCAACGTCTGCTCGTGTATCAAAGCCGGTGTTTCGGTAGCGGTCGTGTGATGAAGAGGCGCGCGTGTCGGTCGAGGCCGTGAGAAGTCTCTCTCTCCGGCGCGCTTGAAAAGCTCTCGATCACTACGGGGCCGTGGCGCGTGCGTCGCGCGGGACGAGTTGGCCCGCGACGCGTTGGCCCGCGCCGCTTCCTTCACTTCGACTACTACTTCATCCGGCGCTGGCCGCTGTGCCTCCGCGTTTAAATCGTCACCGGCCGCGAAATCACTTTGCGGACGATGCATCGTTTCAACTCGGGCCGCGTGCGCGGAGCGCTCGGCTCGATTCCCGTTACGGGCCGCGAAAGTCTCTCGCCGGTCTATATCCTCCCGCCGAGCCATATCCCGGTTCTCGACATGCGGCCCGGCCTCCTGCACCGTGGCCTGGACGGATATGGTCGCCCCGGCTGGCGATGCCGCCGTAGAATCGACAGTGTCATCCACACGGCGGCGAGCATTCGAGGGCGAGGCCGGTCGCGTTCGAGCAGTGCGTTGATAAACCGCATCGGCCCGTCTGGCCTTTCTGCCGTTATCCGACTCTCGCCGCGCATGGCTGGCCGGACGAGCTGAGCTTTCGCTTTGCGTCGTCATGAGCGATCCGTTTTCCGAGTCGTCTTGCCGAGACAGCAGCTCCGGCGCTCGGAGCGGCGCGCGTTGGCCGAGGCCGGTTTCGTGCGTCTCGGTATCAACAACGCCCGAGGGGGCGGTGCGCGCATACTCTATCTCTCCCTGCGAAGCCTCGGCAGTTGAACCATCGGCCGTTCCTTTGACGCGAGACATGGAAGGCTTTGAGGGCTCAACGCGCAAGGGCGCGGGCCGGATCGAAGGTTTGCTCGCGGGCGCTGATTCGGCCGGGCGCTTAACCGTCCGGCGCGAACTGAGCAAGGGCATCGGCTTCCGTTTACGAAGCGCATGGCCTCGTTCGGGCGCGGGCGGGCTCTCAGCTTTCAAGCGTGGCGGCTCCGGCGTTGGAGTTTGCATCGCGTGCATAGAGGCGAAGCCGTCGTCGGCTGAAGAGACGAAGCCGCCGTCGGCTTCGTCCAACAGTTCAGGCGCGGACTGTTGCACGAGTTCGAGCCAGTGCGCCGGTGGGCCAGTCGTCGCCAACCCGACCCAGTGCTCCGGCGGACTGGGGCCTCCCGGCCCGTCCTGTTCGGAGGAGCCCTCCGCCGATTCGGATGGGCTCTTTGCCGCTTGTTCCTGCGCGGAGAGAACCATACCGATCAGTTCTGACGACTGTGGCCCGCCGGATTCGGCGACCTGGAGCATGAACGCGGCCCACTTCTGCAATCTCACAGCAAAAGTCCGAAGCACTCTTCTTTTGAGATCAGCCAGCCTCAAGAACGGCCTCCGTTTCGCCGGTCAAAAGCATCAGGCCCGCTCCAGGGTCTCGCAGACCAGCGTGACCGATTCGATAGCCACTTCCTGGCCCCGCGTGTCCAGAAATGCGCCGCGCCACTGCGTCGCCCAGGCCTGCATCAGATTCCAGCGCATGACCTCCGTCTTACCGTCGCTGTCGAGCAACACGATGGAGACATTCCTGCGGTCGATCTTGCCGTTGACGCCGGTCTGGAACCAGTCCCAAAGCTCCCTGGATTTGGTGACGCCATAGCGGAGCGTGACGGCGCCGTACTCGGTTCGTCCCGGCACGTAATGCACCACCTGGCTATTGCCCGCTTCACGGTAAGAGATGGGCGCGACGCTGGCTTCCATGCCGGTGATTTCGGTGAAATGACCCTCAGTCACGCCCTGGATTTCCAGCTTAAAGTTGTATGCGCGGTACGGGTCTATGTACGTGCTGCCAGATGGCTGAGCGGCTTGGTCTGCCATAATCAGATACCTCCTTGCGTTTCAGTTACGGCCCCTCCGGCTCCCTGACCGATGCGGAAGATGACGAACTCGGCGGGTTTGACGGGAGCGATGCCGATGACCGTAATCACCATGCCAGCGTCAATCACTTCCGGCGGATTCGTTTCCTCGTCGCACTGTACGAAGAAGGCTTCTTCCGGCGTCGCGCCCATCAGAGCCCCGGAGCGCCATTGCAGCGTCAGGAAGGCGCTGACATCGCGCCGGATGGATTTCCAGAGCGACATGTCGTTGGGCTCGAAGACCACCCAGCGCGTTCCGCGCGCGACCGATTCCTCGATCATGTTGAAGAGACGCCGGACGTTGAGATAGCGCCACTCGCTGGCGCTGTCGGCCAGCGTGCGCGCGCCCCAGACGCGTATGCCCTGGGTGGCGAACAGGCGAATGCAGTTGACGCCCAGGCTATTAAGCTCGCCCTGTTCGTCGCGCGTCACTTTGTAGGTGAGATCGAGTGCGCCGCGAACGGTTTCGTTGGCCGGAGCCTTGTGGACGCCGCGCGTCGCATCCGTGCGCGCATAGATACCGGCGATGTGGCCCGAGGGCGGCGCGGTAATCAGCTCTTTGGGCGAGAACGGATCGCGCATCACAATCCAGGGAAAATAGAGCGCCCCGTAGCCGCCGTCGCTGGTGCGCGGGCGCAGGCCCACGCTCGCAGGAGGCGACGGCGTTTCGGGCGTGACTTCGCCCTCACCCGCTGCGGGCTTTCTGGGCTTCGGCTTCGGCCCCGCCACGCCCACCGTTTTCAGCATGTCGATATTGGCGACATCCTCGGGCGCATCCAGAATGGCGACGCGGTCTTTCAGTTTCTCGCAGTGTGAGAGCAGCGTGTCGTAGGAGGCCGCGTCGGTGAATCCGGGCGCGGCGACGATCGCCACTTCGTCAACCTCTTCGAGCAGATCAATGCCCCTTCGCTTTCGTCCGTCGCCGACGAGCACTCTGTCGGGGCCGACGTTGACGACGTAGCAGCGCCCGCCGCCATTCTGGAAAAAGCCGAAGACGGCCTGGGCCAACGCAGTGCTGGCGTTGCCTTCGGCCGTGAACTCCTTGACGAACTGTGACCAGTTGTTGACGGCGACCGCTTCATTGGGTCGCGCGGTCGGGTTGGGCGCAACGCCGATGAAGGCGGCTGTGCTGGTGCCCACGGCTTCGATGGGCCTGGGGCCGGTCGAAATCTCTTCGATGTAGATGCCGGGAGTCAAATAGGTCGGCATGTTATCCCTCCATCTGTAAATTGATAACAAACGGTTCGTGGTCGCGCTCCGCCTGTTCTGTGGTGATCGAATACTCCCGCCCTTTGGCTAGGACGCGCAAAAGCTTGACGCGCGGCTCGGCCGGAACGGCCGAGAAGTGAAAGCGCCCCCTCGAATCGGTGCGGGTAGAAAGTTGGAGCGCGGGCAGCTCCACCCGCGCGTTCATGATGGGAATGCTCTCCGGCCCCAGAACCTGCCCGTGCAGGCTGCGAAGTGGAGACTGTTTGACGACTAAGGGGTGTTTGACGCTCGGAGCCAGTTTCTCGGGCCGCTCGTGCCTCAACGGCACACGGAGCACGAAGCAGGGACGCGGCGCGACGCCGAAGGCCGTCCAGACCGCGACCGGCAAAGGTTCCAATTCGACCTCGAACTCAGGGTTCTCAAGGGCCGCGATGACGAGGTCGCCGAGCATCCGGTGCGCGTCCTCCGGCTTGTCGGCCCGCGTCATCACCAGATAGCGGAGCATCATCTGTACGGGTGGGCGACGCAGGCCGCGCGCGGGCGGATTATTGATTAGCTCCATCAGGTAAAGGTTGACCCCGCGCCCGGTCGCGCTCTCGCCGGGAGGCAGGAGAGACACCTCCACCTGATCGAGGGTGCTCCCGATCCAGTCTTCCAAACGACGATCAACCTGATCGATCATCCGGTCTCGCAAAGAGGCGCCGACGCCACCCCTATGTCTGGGAAATTACCTTTCCAAGATACTGGGCCCAAAGTATGGTTGTTGGCCCACTCTTTCTTGGGTCGATGAATCGATTGAACCAGTTCTACCCAGGCTCGTTGTGATGGATACAGCCTAAAGCCTCGGCGTCGCCACCCGGTTGCGGGCGGCGCAGCCTTCAGTCATTGGGGCTGAAACGAAAATAGATAAAGTTTGATGGGCTAAAATGGGACATAGCGTTATAGGTAGCAGGAGCAGCCCAGCGAGCAGATGAGGCATCCCGATGTTACCTACTGGTCTACTATCAAGTCTGACAAACGCGACGACCAGTTGGAGGACTAAGCCGCGGTTGCCGATTCGCAGAAACGGGGCATGAAAAACAGGCGGAGAATAGCCCCATTGGCCTATAGTGTCAAGTAGAATATTATGGCCTCAGCAAACGCTCGGAAGATTTACGGGGGCGAGAGGCGGTCTTCGTAACAGGGCCCAGAGGATATTCCTAATCCCAAACTCCCGCGAGCTGATCCGGTCGCCGACGCCCCGGCAATTTGGAGCGCACCCGCCCGCCCGGGCCAGTCTCTTCACCGGGTGGGCCCCTCAATGTCGGGCCACTTTTTTTTTACAATTGCGCTGCATACGAGCGGCACAAGTTTTGTTACCATATCCGGCACAAACGAATGGCGCGCCTGCGCTTGCGCTCCATGACGCGCGTGCGCGTGTCGCAATCCTGACCGAATCTCGTTCCGGTCACTTGGATCGGGGCGGCTCTGTCATCAAAATCGTTAGAGGAGAATAAGATGATTATCAGACAGCGTTCTTATAGTTTCGCTCTCGCCCTTCTGTTGTGCATCGTAGGGGGCGCGGCGCAGCAGGCGTCGGCGCAGAATCAGAAGCTACGATTCCCGCGCCCGAGCCAGAAGGCCAGCGTTATGCAGACCGTGGGCGTCACCGACATCACGATCACCTACAGTCGTCCCGGAGTGAAGGGGCGGCGAATCTGGGGCGACGCTCCGTCCGGCAGCCCTTCGGGGACGGCGACGCTCGACGACGCGCGCACGCGCGCCAAGGATGCGCCCATAGTTCCGTACGGCCATGTGTGGCGCACGGGCGCGAATGAGGCAACGCTGTTTGAGGTCACGGATAACGTGTTGATTAACGGGCAGCCGCTCCCGGCCGGTCGCTATAGCCTGCATACCATCCCCAACAAAGATGAGTGGACGATCATCTTCAACAAGGACGACGGGCAGTGGGGCAGCTTCGAGTATGACGAGAAGAAGGACGCGCTCCGCATCAAGGCTAAGCCGCAGATGGTCGCCGAAAATCAGGAGTGGCTGATGTACAGCTTCGAGCCGGTGACGCCCAACTCCGCGCAGGTCAACATACGATGGGAGAAGGTGAGCGTCCCTTTCACGGTCGAAGTAAAGGACGTGAACGCGCTCGCGGTCGAGAAGGCGCGCGCGATCATCGCCGCCGCCGGGCCCGACGATTGGCAGTCGCGCATGCAGGCCGCAAACTTCGCCATTCAGAATAAGCTCAATACGGACGAGGCCATGCAGTGGCTTGACCAGTCGATCAAGATCAAAGAGACCTTCAACAATATGGGCTTGAGGGCGCGCGTGCTCGCCGAACAGGGTAAGACGGCAGAGGCCGTCGCCGCCGGTGAGCGCGCCGTCCAGCTCGGCAAGGAAGCCAAGGCAGACCCCATCTCCATCGCCAGCCTGGAAAAACTGGTCGCCGAGTGGAAGGCTAAACAGTAGGAAACGCAATCGACAAGGTGGGCAATCGTTTAAAGAGAGAAGATAAAGAGTGAAGATGAAGCGGAGGGTCGAGCGGCGGTTGCGCTCGACCCTCCGTAGCTTATGGGCCCCTATCTGGTTTCTGACGCAGGGCTCGGATGGGCCAGGATGTCGAAGGTGAATTTGATCTTATCCCTGACACGAACCATGCCGTGAAAGGCTGAGGTCGCCCTGACATTGTAATCGCTGCGAAGAATCGTGAACTCGCCCCGCGCGCGCAGCGACTCTCCGCTCAATGCCGCTTCAACCGGGATCGTGACGTGTCTCGTGACGCCGTGCAACGTGAGGTCGCCGCCCACGTCGGCCCGGAACTGCCCTCCGCCGGTCGGCTTTACGATGACCTCCGCGCTTTTGAATACGATCTCGGGGTAACGCTCCGTTTCGAGCACTATCTCCCGCAGCTCACGGTTTATGATCTGCTTCTGTTGCTCCGTAAATACATCGCGGGTCTCTACGAGCGAGTCGGCTCGAACCCTGATTTGAAGCGAGGCCGGAGTGATCGCGCCGGGCGTCAGTTGCACGTCGCCCGTAAAGTCGCGAATCGCTATAAAATGGTCGTGCCCCTTAAACCAAAGCGGCCCGCCCGAAAACGCACGCGCCATGAAACTGCTCTTGCCCGCGTCGAGCGTATAGCGGACGGACGATTGCGCCCTCCTTTCAGCCCCGACCGGCCTGGCCCTGTTCGGGTCTCCGGCCCTTGACCCGAAGATGATCGAGGCTGGCACAAGCAGGGCACATAACACTAGCGCGAATAGCCTTGTATATTTCATGCTCGACCCGCTCCTTACCGCTCCTGCAAAAAAAAAATCATTCCCGGCTCTCGCCGGAATCGGAAGCGCCGCCACGCCGGAAGCGCACCCACGCTCGCCGTCCTGGTATTCAGAATTACCGAAAGAAGGGCTGATGCGATTGCTCTCACTTCGCGCGGAGAGTGGTTGGATACTTAGCCCGCCCCGGTCGGGACGAGCCGTGCTCTTCAGTGTTTGTGCTCGCTCTCTGTGGGGAGCCCCGCCTCTATCCAATCCGACTTTCCGCCGCCGTAATCCCTGACGTTCGTATACCCGAGCGCCGCCAGTTCACGGGCGGCCGTTTCCGACGCATGTCAGGTGGGGTTCGCGCAATAGACGACGATCTCCGCAGACTTGTCCGGCAGTAGTTGCGGCGCGAGTTCCTTCACCCTGTCGGGCGGAAGATTAATCGCTCCCGGCAGGTGCGCGTGCTGGTAAGCTACGGCGGGCAGCGTCTCGACGAGGATGAACGCTTCGCCCCTGTCCATCTTTCCCTTCAAGTCGGCTCTCGATATGGTGTCGATCATTATCCTGCTCCTCCTCCTCCTCGGCGGCCACGGCCCCCCTGGGGTGATCCGGATGCTAAAATCATACGGATCAATGATACGCCCATCACTCTCGTTGTAAAAGCATTTCAAGCCTTTGACTTTTTTGGGGGTAAACGCTCCGTTTAGCCTGTGCGGGCACGTCGATCTTATCGCCACCATTTGAAGGCGAACGTCATACTGAAAAGATGCGAATTGAAATTCTTTTCGGGGTCGTTCGACTTGCGTGTTTCGTACCTGTAATTGAACCCCATTTGCACGCCTCTCTGAAGGGGGCGCTCATACAACAGATCGAACACCCAGCGCTGATCGCGACGGGGGACGCGCACATCATTAACCTTCACCTGCCGGGCGTAGAGCCTCGGGGCGTAGCGCACGTCGAGCGTCAGTTGATCGTGATGCTCCCTGAAGAGGGGCGTGTTGAACTGCGCTCCGTACGTCCAGCGCACGTAACGATCCTTCGGGTCTTGCGAGCGATTCTTATCGTAACGATAAAAGAGTTCCCAGCCTCGTCCACCCTTTAACTTCTGATCGAACCGGGCTCCGAGGTATGGGTCGACGCCGTTTTTTCCTATGTCTTCGAGCGGGTAACGCTTGACACGATATGCGCCGAAGAGTCGCAGCCGGTTATCGGGATTGAGGCGATACTGAAGCTGCGGCTCGAGCACATACTGGTCATTAACATCACGGTCTTCGGACGACCCTTTGAGAGAAACCTCCCCGGTGGTTCGCAATAGCCACCTGCGCGAGAGTTGGAGCCGGTGAGAGACCCTGAAGCTTTGGCTGACGCGATTATATTTATCAGTATTCGTGTACCTGTGGAGGGCGACTTCGTAATCGGCCTCAAACGACGGCTTCTCCGCGTTATCCTGAAAATGCACGCCCACGCTCGGAACCAGCCCGAAAGAGTTCAGGTTGCCCTCATCATCATCTATGTTCGTGTCAAACGCGCTCGTCAGCTCAAAGGTGATCCAGAGACGGCGCGACACGCTCGCCTTCTCATCCTGCGGCTTACTGCGAGAGGATGACCTCTTTTTCGCTTTGGCGACCGTACGCTTGCGCGTCGAGGCGCTCGTCTTCGCCTGGCCCTGCGAAATCAAGGGGCAGACGATCAGTAGAAGGATAACTACGATTGGCCCAAACAAATATTTTTTCACGTTCATTTCCTTTCTGCCTGTGCCGTCGAAGCGAGCGCGAATTGCCGCCAGCCGACGGCCTGGCCCGGAACCTGCGCCGAGATGTATTGCGATAATCCGGTGATGAGTTGATCCATCAGGTAGCACTGCGCTTTGGGATGCGAGGCCAGCAGGGCGAGCATCTTGCTGGCCCGGCGGCGCTCGCCCTTGTCCATGAGGGCGTGATGGAACATGACGCCGACGGGAGCGCACGCGTTGACGGCGCCAGCCATCGCCGCCCCCAATTCGTTGAGGCCCAGGCGCACGCCTTCGCGCCGGGCGAACCAGTCAACGGTGACCGGCAATTCAAACAGTCCGTCGAGGTTGAGAGGCTTTGCGGTCGCGTCGCGCGAAAGAATGCGGAATCCGGATTCGAGCAGGCACTTGCCAGTCGTGGCCGTGCAGCGATTCCAGGGCGGCGTAAAGATCGGGCTCACGTGCGGGCCGAACAAGTCGTAGAGCCTTCGCTTGCCAGCTTCGATGTCGCCTTGCTGAAGCGCGGCTTCCCTGGCGACGCCGAATTCACACTTGCGTCGCCCTTCCGGTTCGTGATTCTGATGGGCGAAGCCGTGTTGATGAATCGCCATCCTGTCAGGTTCGGATTCGATACGAGCGCGCAGCTCCGCCACCAGTTCCGGGTTGAGCGCGATGGGGATCGCGGCGACATCTATCGGCATCGAGTGGCGCGCGAAAAGATCCAGCAATTCGAGCAGGCGATCATCACGCCAGCCCGCGTCGTCATCGCGGAAGAAGAAAGCGACCGGATGCGGCGCGCGGTCGAGCGCCTGCCACAGCTCATCGAGCCACATGTTCATGGATGTACCTCCCGCTCGTTCGATAGCCTCTGGAATGTCACGTTCTGTTTTTGATTACGCGCCTCCAGAAGAGAGTCTGCGATGCGCGCCGTGTTTCGCGCTCCGTCCAAATCCAGACGCAACCGGCGCGGCTTGAAATCGAGCAACCGACGCATTTCATGCGCAAGTCTTTTCGCATCCAGCTCGTGTTGTTCCAGCACGCGAATCGCCCCGCGTCTTTCGAGCCGCCGCGCGCGCTTCAACTGTTCATCCTCCGAACCGTCTGCAAAGGGAACGACCAGCGCGGGAACAGCGGCACGCAGAATGTCGAGAGTCGTGTTGTACCCGCCCTGGCTGATCGAGGCTGCGGAGGCACGCATCTCCGCGCAGAGATCGGGCACGAATCTTTCCACGCTTAAGCCCGGCCGGGCGTGAGCTTCGGCGCGAAGCGAGGCCCAGGCTTCTTTCGGTAGAAATGGGCCCGCGATAATCTTCATCCTTACGTCTGGGGTGCGTCCGAGCAGCGCATAAGCCTCGACGGCCGTGCGAAAGAGCCGCTCCCCGACAAGCCCTCCACCGGCGGAGACGAGGATTTGCTTGTGCCTCGTGGGCGCAACTCGTGCGCCCGTTCTGCTTTCCGCCCCGGCAAAGCCCGTGTAATAGACGGGGGTTCGCAATGACTTGTAAGAGACCAGGGATTCCTCAAGGCGTGCGAACTCCGGGTCTGAATGCACCATTACGGCGTCGAAGTATTTATTAGCGACGGCAACGGCACGCTCATCATGCTTTTGCTGGTCGGACTTCTTCCCAACCAGAATGTCGCGCAGGCTGCAACAGACGAGCGGGCGTGAGGGTGCGTTCAAGTCCCTCGTCGCCTCAAGCAGCGGCAGCAATTCGCCCGCGAACTTTTTTCTGCCGAAAGGAAACAACTCTATAAAGACCACCTGCGGTTGCAGAGCGCGATACGTCTCAAGAATGGTTTGCAGGCGCACCTTCTGTGCGCGCTCGACTGTGCGGCGGCCGTCGCGGCTCAGGAGTCGTCCGTCGGGCCCGAGCCCGAGCGGCGGCAGGTTTACTATTCGGACGCCGTCCGGAATCTTCAGCCCTTTCGGCAAAGGGCCTCCGTTGAGGAAGACGACACGGAAGCGCTCCGTAAAGCCTGCGGCCAGGACGAGCGAGCGGACGAGGTGGCCCATGCCGAGCGAATGTTGACAGTAGAAAAGAAGCGCAGCCCGCTCTGTCATCTCACGCCTCCCGTCTGCAAAATACGGGTCGCCTCGGCCAGAAGCTGCGGAAGACGAGCGAGCCCTTCGGGGCGAATACGGTTGACGGCGCGAAGGGCCCGCTCCGCAAGCAGCGCGGCCGCCGTGTGCCAGCTCAAACGGACGGCCGTGGGAAGTTCTCGCACCGCAGCGTAGCCCACCAGAAACGCGTCGCCGAGTTCCAGGGCCCGTGTCCGGGAGAGCAGACCGCTCAGCCGGTTATAAGAGAGGCTAGCCAGTAGGCTTCCGAGGTCGGCGGCAGGGCTGCCCGCCGCCGCCTGGTCTAAATCGATCAACGTCAGGCTGTCGCCCCGCAGAATTATGTTTTTGGGATGCACATCGCCGTGCAGGCAAACGGGCGCAATGGTCTGTGACTCCGCCCCTTCGGCAAGCTCAGACGCGAGAGCGAGCGCTTCCCTCTTCACATCGGGTCGCGCCTCGCCTATGATTTGCGCCGCCCGCCCGATACGTTTCACCTCCAGGCGTTTGAACACCCTCAAGCCCGTCGGCACGGGAAGGCAGTGAAGCGCCGCGAGCGCGCTCCCCAGGCGTTTGTAGCCACCTGGCCCATCCGGGCCATGAAGGTCTATGAGGCGCACACCTTCGACTTTTTCGAGCAGCAGCATCCGGTGCTTTTCCGAATATGCGAGCGCGCGTGGAAGCTCGAAAGCGGCCGAACCGGACGACAGGCTGCGCCGGAGCGCGTTGTAAATGCCGAAGATGCGCTCGCCCTCGTCGCCTTCGTAAACCTTGACATAGGCCAGGACGTTCGAGTCTTCATCCAGGCACTGCGCCGTAGCGCACTTCTCAGGCGCATAAGCGACCAGACGGCTATTGCTCCACGCGGGGACGAATAGTTGCGCGAGGTCTGCCGGAATATTTTCGAGCGCCCGGAGTCCGTTGAGCCTGCGGTCGTTTGGGAAAGTCCAGAAGACAGTTCCAATCTCGGCGCTGTGGACGACCGCACGCAGCGGCGCGCAACAGACGACCGCCTCATTGAGGGCGCGTTCGTATGCCCGTTCGCTGCGGCCTTCCGGAAAGGCGCGCGCCGCGACGTTGAAATCTGCACAGCCCACGCGGATGCGATGAAGCACACGCAGGCTATCGCCGAATCGATACTTCGTGCGTAAGAGTTCGCAGGAATCAATCACAAGCGGGCCGCTCGTGCCGAGCTGTGGGCCCAGAAGACGGGCAACCATGCTGGCGTCCAGGAGGATGTCTCGTTGCGGGAGCATCGGATCGCTCGCCAGATTTATGCGCGGGCTCGTCAGACTCATCGCGCCCCTCCCACGTCCCAGGACATGCCGCGTCGCTCTTCCCACTTCACCCACCGGGCGGAACCGACTTCTGCGAAAGGCTCTGTCAGTTCACAAGGCTCAATCACTTCACGCGCCGTTGCTTTCAGGTCATGGACATCGCAGGCAGCGAAGGCCAGATTATTTCCGCTGGCCGAAGCGCGCACCCAGGCAGTGGATGCGCGTCCCTCAAACATGCCGAGTTCAAAGGGCTGCGCCGTCGTGCTCCACATCAGGCGATCAACGCACGCGCCGCCCGCGCCTACGCCCGTGATCGTCGCTTTAACGGTTTGGGCCGTGCCGGTCTGGGAGGTCTCGGCCAGAAGGGTCGGGGCCGTGGCGTCGGATTTGAGCGGCACAATCAGCGTAAAGAAGAAAGCCTCCGCGACGCCCTCCCTGACTACGCTGACGACGGGCGCTTCTGTTTTGACGCCGTACCGAGGCGCGACCCATCCCGGCTCAATCCGTGGAAGGCACGCGCGCTCAAATACCAGCGCCAGCCCCGGCGCGCGAACCATCGAGTTCGTCTCATTGCTCTCCGCAAAGGTTTGGTTCAGGGCTTCCGGCGCGAGGTGAAAGCGAAGGTCAAAATGATGTGGGCGGCTGCCGCGCAGTTGATCTAGGATTAGCCAGTATTCGCCCGCTATGAAAAAGATGCTGCGCGTGTGCCGCACCTCGTAGGCGGGACTGAGGGCCTCGCCGCGAAGCACGTCCAGGCCGGGCGCGCTCAGGCGCTCGATCAATCGCCCCTGCGCGATTGGCCCTTTCGGCTTGCCCGCCCGATACGGAGTTTGATCCCTGCCGTCAACGCAGACGGTGTTATGCGCCGCCGTGCCCTTGAACCAGCGCCGCCAGTTCAAAGCGCCATGCTCCGAGTAGGTGTAGCGTCCCGGATCGACGACGAGCGGGCGGCCGTAGCCCCCGATCTCGACATTGAGCAGGTCGTAGTGTCCGTGGCCTCCGTCTCCGAGCGGGCCGCAGTCGAAGATTAAAAAGCGCGCGTCCGCGTACTCGGTTCCGTCCTCTCCCCAATCGCTGCGCTGAATGTAGTAGCCGCTTTCCGAAAAGCAGACCCCCTTTTGCCGGGGCGCAGTGCCGCGTCTCCCTTTGGTCGCGGCGTAGAGGAAATCCGGTCGCGAGAAAAATTGAGCAGCGAGTTCCAGCAGTTCTGCGTAGCTTCCCGTATCGCTGTCCGAGAGAGCCGGGATCAAGCCGTCCGGGCGGTGGCAATGCATAGCAAACTCGCACGCCCTTTCGAGATGCGGGTCGAAGCCTTCGGGCAACTCTATGCCGAAGCGTCGCGCGTTCTCTTTGACGCCCAGAAAGGAACGGAGCACCAGCATGTGATAGTGCGTCGAGCTTTCGCGATGTACGCCGTCGGCGCGAAAGTCTGACAGGAGATTGCCGTGAAGCTCCTTAAGGGCGAAGTCGAGCAGAGAGGCGCGCGAGTCGTCCAACTCGGGCAGCGCGAGAGCGGCAATAAACAGCGCATAGAGTTCGAGCGTGCGGTGGTTGCGCTCCGCCGTCAGGTGTTGCCGAACATGGCCGAGCTGCTCGGAAAGGCTCGCCAGCACCTGTTCTTCAAAGCCTTCGGTGAATCCGTAAAAACGCGGCGACTGTGCGAACAAATCCCAGGCGTAAATCCAATTCTGAATACGACGCGCCGTAACATCGCTCGAATCGAATCGAGCCGGAACCTGACCTATCCATGACAAAACGAGCCGCTCCCACGCGCGCAGGTATTTGGCGTCGCCCGTCTCTCGAAATGCAGACGCCAGATCAAGGCCGTAGTAAAACTTGCTCCATTCAATGCGCCACTCCGTATCGGCCGGAAGCTCGGCCGCCAGCCAGTCGGGTTCGACCCCGAGGTTGAGCGTCTGCCCGGCGTGTGTAAAGCGCCCCGAAGAGACGGCCTCGGCAACCGAGCGGTCGCGGTAAGCATGTTCGACTATGCAAAAGACCGAACGCGGCCTGATTAGTGTTTGGAGAATGGTCATCGCGCCAGCCTCCTGACATTCGAGAGTGGGCCCATCGGGCCCCCCTGTCCGACTCCTGCCAGCTCCTCTTCGGTCGTTCGTCCGGCGTCGAGGCGATAGACCACGTCCGCGTAATCGAGAAGCTGTGACTGGTGTGTGATGGCGAGACAGGTTCGCGTCGTGCGCAAGTGATCCAGGGCTTTGAGAATCACAATGGCCGAAGCGGCATCGACATTCGCCAGTGGCTCGTCGAGCAGCAATATGGGACGATCCATCAGGAAGGCGCGGGCCAGCGAAAGCCTCTGCCGCTGGCCGCCCGAAAGGTTGAGCGCGTCTTCGCCGAGCCGCGTCAAAAGCTTTTCAGGAAGACGGCGCACGAAGTCGTCCAGGGCGACGAGCGAGAGCGCCTCCCAGATTTTCGCCTCCTTCACGGCCACGCCGTCCGGTATCAAAGCCCTCTGAAGCGAGCCCGAGAAGAGATGCGTGTCCTGCGTCATGATGGCGATCTGCGAACGCAGGGAGCGAACGCTAAGCTCGCGCAAAGGGCGGCCGTCGAGCGTGATCTCCCCGGAGGTCGGATCGAAGAGGCGCACCATGAGGCTCATGATCGTGCTTTTGCCTGCGCCGCTCTGGCCCATAAGTACCGAGAGGCGGCCGGGCTCAAGCCGCATGTTTACGCCGCGCAGCACGAACTCTGTGCGCGAATCCGCGTCCGGATATTCAAACCACACGTCCCGAAACTCAATCACGCCGCGAGCGCGTCCGATGTCGATCACATCCGGAGCATCTACTACCAGCGGACGGTGTTCGAGCAGCGAAAGCAGGCGCTCGCCTCCGGCAAAGCCACGGCCCGCCGTCTCCGATAAATCATTAAGCTTCTCGATGGGCTTCAACAGTTGCGCGACGTAGGCCGTGAAGACTGTCAGCTCGCCCAGGGTGAGTTGGCGGCGAAGGATCAGGAGCGCGCCGACACAGGTCGTCAGGGCGAGCGCGAAGCCCTGTATGATCTGCATGGTCTGCTCCATGCGGACGGCGATGCGCGTTTCCTCGACGCCCGAGCGCAGCCTCTTACGATTCACGCGCTCGAAGCGGCGGCGCGTGTGGCCCTCGCCGCCGAGCGCCTGAATGACCGGAAGCCCGCGTATGATCTCCTGCGCCAGGCCCGAGACTTTTCCCTCCTGCTTGCGCTTGTCGCGCGAGGCCCGCCACAGCCGCGCGCTGTAATGACGGATGACGACGAACAGCACCGGCACAAGACACATGGCGAACGCCGCGAGGCGCAGGTCGAGCCAGAGCATCACGACGAGGATCAGGATTACGGTCGAGATTTGCTGGAAGAGCACGGGCAAAGTCTTGGTCAGGACGCGCACGAAGAGGTCTGAGTCGTCAACGAGCCGGAGCACCAGTTCGCCGCTGCGCTGACGGGTGCGGAAGGTCGGCGGCAAGGTTTGCAGATGCGCGAGGAGGCGGTCGCGCAATGCGAGCGTTAACCGCTCGCGCACTCTCGCGCTCAGGTTCTTTTCGAGCGCATTGGTGATTGCGCCGACCACCGTGGCCGCGACGAACAGCACTGTCATCCAGAGCACCAGAGCTTCGGGCGAGAGTGAAGCGCCCAATGGGCGGAGCGCGCCGGGCAGCGGTCTTGAAGTGATGACGTTGTCGATGATGATCTTGAGCGGCCACGGCGCGAAGATCAGAGCGCCGACAGAGATCAGTCGGAAGGCGTACGAGCTTAAAAGCAGGCGCCGGTGCGTCCACAAGTCCGGCCCGAAGACGCGCCCGAGCTTTCGCCAGACATGCTGCTTCTGCTGCTGCTGATCGGCGCTCATCGGACGGCCTCCCGGAAAAGCGCTGCGAGTTGCGCGGCGAAATGCTCGCCGTCGAAGCGTTCCCTGACGGTCGCCTGCGCTTCGATTGAGAGGTTTGCGGCCAGATGCGGGTCACTGTCCAGACACAGCAGGGCGTCGGCCAGCGCTTCCGGATTGTCGGGCGGGATGAGCTGGCCGTTGACGCCGTGCGTGACGATTTCGGGGATGCCGGAAACGGCCGTTGTGATGACGGGCAAACCGCAGGCCATCGCCTCCATCAGCACGTTCGGAATGCCGTCGCGGTCGCCCGATTCGAGCACGCGGCAGGGCAGGCAGAAGGCGCTCGCACGACGATACTCTTCATAGAGCTGCGACTGTTCCATAGGGCCGGTCAGACGAATGTGTGTCTCTAGGCCGAGCCTTTGAATGCGTCTTCGCAGTTCCCCTTCGTGCTCGCCGTGTGGGCCCACTATGACGGCTTCAAATTCAATATTGCGACGACGCAGGATTCCGCACGCCTCAACCAGCACGTCGAACCCCTTCTTGGGCACGAGCCTTCCTACGCCGAGCGCGCGCAAATGATTTCGCCGCCTTGATCGCGTACGGGACGGCTGTTTCAAAAGCCCCTCGAACTCAGCGTTCAGGCCGTGATAGATGCAGTGAAGCTCGGCGCTCGGCTCAAGTGAGCGCAGGTGCTCGCGATTGGCGTCCGTGCAGGTCACGACGAAGCGCGCCGCCCTCATCTTTCGACCGAGCAGCCCGGCCGGGTTCAGCGACTCGCAATAGATGTCTTTGGCATGTGCCGTGAAGGAAAAAGGAAGCCCCGTCATCATTGAGGCCAGCCAGGTGACGGTGGTCGCCCCGTGACAGAAATGCGCGTGGAGGTGGCGCACCTCCGAAGCGTCAAGCAGTTTGTCGGCCACAGCCGCCGCCTGTAGGAATTCCTTGAGGTATAGCTTTCGCGGCCATGACAGGAAGGTGCGACGGGCCCGCACCGATTGCGCGAACGCAAACGTGGCGGCACGCGCCACACCCGCCGGACGACGCCGAACGACACGCCTCAGAGCGGGCAGAAAATCCTTAAGGTGTAAAGACAGCCAGCGACGAAGCCGGGTTTCGGAGAGTGATTCGGTCGCCGGAAGGTACTCGGGCTTTGCGCTGATGCGTTCGACTATGCCGTGATGCTGTGCCTCGTCCGCAGGCTTGATGACGTAGAGGCGCAGACGGATTCCGAGCTGCTCAAGACGATAAATCTCACTCGCGATGAACATCTCCGAGAGTCGCGGGAAGCCCTTGAGTATGTAAGCCACGGCCCCGGCCTGCGAAGCGAGCTGCGATGAGTTGGTATGAGTCTCAGGCATAGACGTTGCGCATCAAGTGATAGAGTCGTTCGGTACAGTGGCCGACCTCGTACTCGCGCTCCACACGCTCTCGCCCGTTGTGGCCCAGGCGCTCGCGTTGCTCGGGACGGGCGGCGAGTCTCTCCAATGCTTCGGCCAGCGCGAGGCGGTTGCCGGGCGGAACCAGCAGCCCCGTCTCGCCGTGCGTGATAACGCTGCCGATAGCGCTGATGCGGCTTGCGACCACCGGACGCCCGCAAGCCAGCGCTTCGAGAATCACGTTGGGCAGCCCGTCACGATCGCCCGACCGATCCCGTACCGAGGGCACGACGACGATTTGCGACTGGCGGTATGCCTCTGGTAAGTCGGCGTGCGTCATCCCGCCCTCAAGTGTGACGCGATCCGACAGCGCGTGCGCCGCGATGATGCCATTCAGGCGCGAGCGTTCCGGGCCTTCACCGATAATGCGTAACCGGAATGGAGACTTGAGACGGGCGACCGCTTCAAGCAGTACGTGGAAGCCCTTCTTTTCGACCAGCCGCCCGACGGCCAACAGTCGCAGCGGGCCTTTTACTGACGAAGGCTGCGGGCGAAAGCGTCTAAGGTCTACGCCATGCGGCAGCAGGTGAACCGGAGCGCCGCTCTGTAAAATGTCCTGCGCGACATCCGTGTTGCAGGCGACGACGCACGCCGCCCCCTGAGCGCGCGCCGCCAATTCATTGGGTGCGACCTTTCGCGCGTCGCGCGCGTGGACGCTGAAGCCGTAGGGTACTTCCAGCCGCGACGCGGTAAGCGCGGCGACCAGCGCGGGCGTGTGCGCGAAGTAGCCGTGAACGCCGCTCACCTTTTGTCCCTTTAAACTATTGACGATGAAATCTGCCTGTTGCGCGGGGCTGCCTTGCGGGAGCACGCGGACGCGTTCGAGCAGCAGGCGCTCGGAGCCCGGTTGCGCGGTCGTCGTGTCGCCGGGTTTTGTGGCGAAGATCGAGTTCAACGCGCCCCGCTCTTCGAGCGCCAGCAGCTCGCCGAGCGCAAAGGTCTCGGAGCGACGCGGAAACCCGCTCACGATCATCACGATGTCGCGCCCGCTCATCCTTCTCTCTCCTCAAGCAGCACGCGCATTCGCTCGCGGATTCGCGGCACGCCGTCAAGGTCGAACGGTAGGGCTGCAACCGCCACAGGCTTGAGCGCGGCGAGTACCTTTGCGATCAGCGTGGACGGGTTCAAGTGCTGCGGCTCGACCATGTCGAAGAACCCCTGTGCGGCGAGCAGGCGCGCGCGGATTAGTTGTTCGCGGACGGGCTCTGCGCGCGGGACGAGGATCGCACGACGACCGAACGAGAGCAGCTCGCATACGGTGTTGTAACCGGCCATCGACACGACTATGTCAGCCTCGGCATAAAGGCGCGTGAGGTCGGGCTCGAAATCCAGGAAGGACACGTCCGAGAGATAGCCGAACCTGTCGAGCAGCGTAGTGCGACGCTCGGCGGCCATCTGCGGGCCGAAAACCACGGTCGTCTTCAGAGCGATGTTGCGGGGCAGGCCCGAGAGCCCTTCGAGATAGGCTTCGATCATACGGCTGCCGTCGCCGCCCCCGCCCGTCGTCACCAGAACGTGTGGAGGGCGGCCGCCGCCATCGCGCCTGGGCGGCGTGACGGGTCGCTTCAGATAGCCACAGAAATGCGTAATGCGCGCGACCTCTTCGGGAAAGCCGTATTCCCTGACCGAATCGAAGATCGATTGCGCGCCGTAAATCCAGACCTCGTCATAAAATTCTTCGACAGTCTTAAAGCTTCCGTTGCTTTGCAGGTTATGCCTGGTTCGTTCCGGCTCGTCCAGTATGTCGCGCATCCCGAGCACGAGGCGCGTCCGCTTTTTTTTATTCAGTCGCAGCGCCCTGAGCGTTTCGATCAGCTCGCCATCCACTCCCGCCGGGCGCTTATCGACGATCATTAAATCCGGCTCGAAGCCGAGCACGGACTTTTCCAGGATTGCGCTGCGCGTGCGTTTGACCTCGGCCGAGCAGGCGGAGAGGAAACGGGGCTCGTAACGCTCGGCCTCTATCCTGTCCAGGCACGGGAGCTTTATGTAATCGACGCCGTCTGGGATGCGGAAGGAGTGGATCATCTGCGAGCCGGTGATGAGCAGGATGGCGGCCCTCGGATACTGCTCGATCAACTCTTGCGCGAGCAGCAGCGTGCGGCGAATGTTGCCGAGGCCGAACGTATCGTGCGAGTAGAGTAGAATTTTGGGCGTCGAGAAATGGGTCGCCCCCGTCCGTGTCGGCGCAGGGTTATTATTCCGATGCAATCTTAATTTTGCAGGATACTGCGCGTGCTCCGAAGTCGCAGGCGTCTGACGGGCTTCAAGGGTTTCACACGCAGGCGCGAGCTTCTCCTGAGAGGCTTTTTTTGTGACCGGCATAGTACTTAAAGCACCTCGATTTTTTCAGCTTTTGAACAGATGTCCCTGACGACCGGCCCGACCGTGGCGTAAAGCAGGCGCGGCTGGAATTGTTAAATCTCAGTAGCGTGGAAGTGGGGAGACCCCTCGCAACCCATTCGGATTTATCAGAGCGTTTTTCTGAGCGCGCGCGCGGGTAATTGTTCGCCCGCTTATCGTCCGTTCCCGAGCCTGCGCATTCGTTGCTTTCCTACTAACAGTTCGACCGCGGCAGCGGAAAATACGTTCGCGGCGATTAATTTTGTGAGGCAAAGGGCGCGCGACCCATCCATTGTGAAGCGTTTTCGTCGGGGCGTGCTCTCGGGCGTGCTCTTGTTGGAAAGAGAAAAGGCCATCTCGATGGATGGCCTTGTAAGTTTATGAATTATGAATATGAAGCGGTCGCGCGCCCGTGAAGAGGGAAGCCCTCTCCGGATGAGTGGAGACGCGCGCGCGTGATGGTCAGTTGTGGAGACCTGGTTTACCTGGCGATTTACTTCAACCGATCTACTTGCCGAAACGCATACGATATTCGGAAGAATTGACGAACCCGTTCGTCACATTTCTGGAATCTCCCGTCTGTGTCAGAATCCGTACCCAATCCTGATAGAACGCATCCGGATCACGCCGCAGATAACCGAAGTAGTGCATCACTATCGTAGCCTCGTCGATAAAGCGTGCATTCGCCTCGGGGCTTTCGGCGATTTCTCTTAAGACCTGCGCCCTGGTCTTGCTGCCAGCCGCCATAGACTGCTGCATCGTCGCCACGGTCTGGACTACACCATTGACAGTCACCTGCGTCAATCCGGCTCGGGTAAACAACTTCTGCACGTAGGCGTTGTTCGTCAATCCACCATAAGCTGTAAGGAACTCCGCCCTCTTCATAAAGTCTACGATAAAGCTCTGCTTGCTCTGCTCTAATTGCGTCTCGCTCTGGAATCCGCTCACGCGCGCTCTGTCGAGAACGAACTCCGCGTAAGAGGGCTTTCTGGCCAACGCGACGGCGAAGAACTTGTAGATGAAGTATCCCCTATCGCGAAACTCCGGCGAAAGATAGATGCCCTGCGAGACGGAGAGGCGATCACAACTGGGCTGCAAGGGGACGCACTGGTTTATCTGGTTGACCCAGCCCGAGGCGAGAGGGTCGGGCTCGCGCCCCAGAAAGTCTATGTAGTGCTGACGGACGAAAAAGGTTGCGCCGTCAATCGGATTACTGGTCGGCTCAGTTGTATCGTTATCGAGGATGGTCAGCGTCGCCGTATTCAATGGGCCCAGGTTTGCGCCGTTCGGATTGCTCAACGCGAGCGTAAAGCTCTCGCTACCTTCTACGTACAAGTCATTGACGATGGGGATCGAGAGGGGTTTGAAAGTCTCTCCGGAAGCAAAGCGCAGCGTGCCGACATAGGTCGCGTAATCGCAGCGTGAGGAAGCGATGCCGGTGACGGCGTCACAATTATTCAACCCGGCATTGTCGCGCGTTGCATAATCTACGGAGACGGCGGTTGTTGAATCGCCCGAGCGCCTCACTACGACGTTGATACGGCCCGCGCTCTCGCTCCCGCTAATGCTCGCGGCGCTGAACTGAATCGTCGGCGATGGCGAATCATCTTCAGGCGAAGTGGTCAACGCGGCCCCGGCATTAATACGAGCCTGTATGGGCCCATCAATTCGCTTCGACGTGCGAGCGATATGGTCGATCACTTTGGTTTGTCTCAGGCCGGGGAAGGCCGCGCGCAATAGCGCGGCTTCGCCCGCAGCAATCGGGGCCGCCATCGACGTGCCTCGCCATGTGCCGTACCCCCCGCCCGGCACACTGCTGAGGATGCGGTCGCCGGGCGCGATCACGCGTACCCAGGAACCGCGCGTCGAAAAGACCGCCAGATTGTCATTCTCCGTGCTGGCCCCGACGGCCAGCAAACCGCCTATATTCTCGGCGGCGGGATACTCTTCCGTGGTATCGCCAGTGTTACCGGCGGCCGCGACGATGACCAGACCGGGATGGCCGATGCTCGGGAAATCATCGTCGCCCGCCTCCGGAGTATCGCTGCACACTTTGGCTAAAAGACTGGAAAGCAGTCGCGTGCGGCGCGGAGTGCTGAGGCTCAGGTTGATGACATCAGCGCCGTCTTTGGTGGCCGGATTGCCGTCCGGGTCTACGGCGTAGGCCAGAGCCTCTGCCAGCACCCAGATATTTCCCTGCCCGCTCGGGTCGAGCACCCGTACGGGGATGATCTTCGCGTCGGGAGCGATCAGGGCCAACAGCCCGGCGACGTGTGTCCCGTGTCCGTAGGGGCCCTGCTGCTGGCTGCCAACCTCGCTCGGGTCGTCGTCCATATCGACGAAGTCATAGCCAGGCAGAAGATGCCCGGCCAGCGCCGGGTGCGTCCTGTCCACCCCCGTATCGAGTACGGCGACACGGATGCCTGCGCCGCGCGTGACGCCATGAGCCTGCGCCAGATTAATCATCTGCGGAGCCCATTGGGAGGCGTAGGCCGCCACGTCACCGCCGACTGTCCATGAGTTACCGACCGTCCAGGAGTTGCCGCTGCCCTCCGGCGCTCCAGATATATAGTTGGGCTCAGCATAGACGACGCGAAGCTGCGGGTCGGCTGCGAGCGCATCGACGCGCTCGCGGACGGGAGTACCGTCGGTGATCCGCAGGCGGTAGATGGGACGCGAGCCGAACTGGCCGAGCGGGGTCGGGTCAAGGCTGTACTGCGAGGCGATTGACGGCAGGTCGGAAGCCCTCGCAAGCTTGACGACAACCTCGCCCGGCATAAAATCATCGTCGCCCGACCCTTGCGCGCTCACTCCCACGGGGAGCGCCATGATCCACAGCAGCACGGGGACTACTGCCCACAGCAGTTTCACAGAAAAATTTAATGTATGGCGGGCACGTCGCATTATGATTTGATTAGCCTGAAGATGAGCCGGGCGCGGTCGCTTTTAAAACCTCTCATTTAACGGGTCGTGCGAGAAAGATAGCGAGACCCGCAAAACGCTGAAGCGACACCGGATTAACCTTTTGGCCTTTATAACAGTGCAGGATCGGGGGCAGAAAATACATCGCCGCCGGGACTATTTACAGCCAGATTCCAGTCAGCCGGTTTTTGATGCAAAAGGGCGCCGTCCGGTTGTTACGGACGAGCAAAATTGCGGGCGAATCGCTCAATATTTTATGAGAAACGGAGGCCGCAATCCGCAGCCTTACGGTTACGCGGCCAGGAAGGTGCGTGAGCCTTCGGATTACCAGCGGCCCATGAGCACAAACGGCGACCAGAAGAAAGGGTGCGGCTGCTGTTTGAGGAGTTGAAGCTGAGCAAAGCGCAGAGCCGCAGCCGGGGCTTCGCCTTCGCGCAGCCGCGTATAGAAATCAAGCATCAGGGTGGCCGTCGCTTCATCGTCAACCGCCCAGAGGCTCAAAAGAAGCGACGGCGCGCCAGCCGAGAAAAAGCCTCGGGCCAGCCCGATCAGCTCATCGCCCGGAGCCACGGCGCTCACCCCCGTCTCGCAGGCGCTCAGCGCCACCAGATTGCAACGAAGATTGAGGCCGTAGGCATCGCGCACCGTCAGCCAGCCGTCTCCGAGCCGGAGCGACGAGAAGAGCGGATTGTCGGGCCGGAACTGGCCGTGGCAGGCCAGATGAATAATATCTGCGCGCGGCGCTTCGGCGCGGACGGCCGCGAGCGTCGCGCTCTCATCCAGCAGCGCAGTCGAGGTCGGAAACAGCGGCGCGAGCACTTTAACTTCGTCGCGCACGCGCGGGGTGCGCTCGTCTGATACGCCCAGAAGCAGCGCACGCTCAAGCGGGTGCTGCGTTCTCGAAAGGCAATGGCGCAACACACTGGCGCTCGGAGAATAGGAGACCTCGCGGCGTTCTATGACATAAGCCTCGCCGTCGTGCAGGGCGTGAAACGGAATGTAATGCAGCGCGCGGTGCGGGACGACCACCAGCCGCCTCGTCCCGATCCGCTCTTCGACGCGACGGAGCAGCAGCTCATACAGCGATTGCAGATGATGGCGAACGCGGCTCGTCAGATTCGGCAGGTGTCGACGCATTCGCTCAGCGCCATAACGCAGGGCCTCTATTTGAAAGCGAAACTGTTCGAGCAGCGCCCCGGCCTCCTCTTCTCCGCCTAAGTGTCGCAGGACTTCTATCTTTTCATCCGTGACGATGAATGCGAGTAGCTCCGCGTCGAGGCTCGTGTACTCGACGAGCGCCGTGTCGGGGCCCAGGTTGCGCTGAAGCTGTTCGATGTCCAGCGTCTCGACGTGTGTCAGTAGGGGGTCGCCGCGATGTTGAAGCTGACGCATGATTTCCAGCGTCTTCGTCTCGCGCTCGCGCACGGCCTGATGAAGCGTCGCCATCTCGGCCCTGCTCCTCGTGGTTTCATTCTGTGTCGGCCGGTTGATCTGGCTATAAAACCAGTTCAATTCCTCCTGTAACTCTTCGAGCCGTGTCATCAATTCGGCCTCGAAGGGGTCGCGCGGCTGCGGGAGGAATTTCAAAGCGCCGCCGAGCGTGTCGACGAGGGCGCGCGAGCGTGCGCGCTCGACGAAACAGAGGGCTTCGGCCACACGATTCCGTTTGTCCGTCAAACACAGGCGCACCAGCTCATCGTAGGGCACGAGCTTGTCCGAGAAGTATGCCGTCCGAAACTCTTCGGCCGGGAGCGGCGCGCGCAGGTCTTCGATAAAAGCGACGGCGCGCTTGAAGAAGTCTTCGGCGCTCTCTCTGTCGCCCGTCATGGCCGCCAGCAAGCCGAGCGAGGTCAGACAACGCTCGGCCACCTGCGGCTGACCCTGTAACAGGGCGTCCGCGAGCGTCGCTTCCAAAAGGCTACGCGCCTCCGCACTCTTCTTTTGGGCCCGCGCGACTTCGCCGCGCAGCCAGCGTGCCATCAGCGCGCGCCTCCATGTGCCCGCAGAGGCCAGAGGAGTTTCGGCCTGCGCGGCTCCCTCCCCGGCCTCTTCGTAGCTCTCCTCGTCGTAATGTAGCTGGGCCTCGGTCAAGCTCACCATCGCCTCGCCGACCATATTCCCCTCGTCGGCGTAGAGCGAGCGCGCATCCGACAATAGCGCGTGCGCTTTATCCGTCTGGCCGAGCAGAATCGCCGCGCGACCGTGCTGCGCCAGGGAGCGAGCCTGTTCGGCGCGCATCCCCAATTCCGCAAAGGTCGGGATAACCCGCTCGTAAATCGCAGCCGCTTCGGGGGCCAGATTCAATTCGAGATAAGCGTCTGCGATCTCCTGCTCGGCGATGGCCGACTGGTGACGCATACCCAGAGCTATGTACTTACGACGTGAGCGTTCCAGGTAATCGAGCGCCTGATCGTAGCGTCCCTGGAAAAGAGCCAGATTGCCCATGTTGGCCTCGATCTCGGCCTGCCTGACGGTGAGGCCCGCAAGCTCTGCGCGCCCGAGTGCCTGTTTGTAGAGTTGTTCGGCGGCGCGAAATTTATGGAGAGTGGAATAAGTATTGGCGAGGCAGTTTTCGATCTCGGCAAGCTGTTTCTGGTCGTCGAGCGCCGCATAACGGTCGCGGGCAGAGGTCTGAAACTGCTCGGCCTCCTGGTAGCGATCACGCCGAAAATAGAGATTGCCGAGGTTGTGCTCGATCTTGCCCGCCGCGAGTTGGTCGCCGTGCGCTATGAAGACCTCGCGCGCGCGCAATCCGCATTCGATGGCCTCGTCGTAGCGACCGAGCATCGACAGCGGAATGAGGCGGCTGACCTCGGTGACGGCCGCCGTGTGCGACTTTCCGAGCGCGGCGAAAAGCGAGGCGGCAGTCTCAAAGCGATTGACGGCGCGCTCCATCTGCCCGTCTATCAGCGCGGCGATACCAGCGCCCCAGGCGGCCAGCGCCGTCACCTCCGCGTCATCCGTGACCAAATCCAGCGCTTCCAATGCGGCGGCCGCGCCCGTCGCGCGCAAAGGATCGCTCCCCCAGCCGCCGAGGCAAATATCCTTGAGCACGTAAGCCAGACCGACATCCGCCTGGGCAGAATACTCCCTCAACAATGCAACACGTTCAGCATTGTCCGCCGCCACGAGACGCGCCGCCAGTTCTGCACGCTCCATGCTATGCCTTCAAGTCTAGCTCGGGGACTTCTACCTCCACGTCGTTCAAATGCAATTGAAGAGTATAGCGGCCCATCGGAACAGGTGGCAGAGTAAACTCGCACAACTCGTTCAACTGAACGGCGGCGCGACCGGCCTCGCCCTCCAGCTTGACCTCACCGCCCGCGCATTGGCCCAGCACCTGCCCAGAGACGATCCATGCGTCACCGCTCGGCGTAAGGCGCAAATCCAGATCGTTCTCCCCGGCGCTGTATAGAAACTGGCGCGCCTGTGGCTGCCCGGAGCGCAGACCGTAGGCGAGCGAAGATTGCGCGCTGTCGAAACTGAGCGCGGCCAGAATACGGCGCACCGCCGAGGGTCTTGTAGAATGGGCGAGCCCTCGAAACATGTCTACGGCGCTCCTCAGCAGATCGCGCGGCGCATCCTCGGCATCGTCCGTGCGCATTAGATGGATCAGTTGCTTCAGCTCGCTCATCTTAGTCTCGCAACGCGAACAGGCCGAAACATGGCCGAGCAGCGCCCGGTTCTCGTCGGCCGGGAGAAGATTTTCCGCCAGCTCTGCGAGTTTCGTAAACGGTATATGTCGGGATTTTGTGGTCAAGTTCTCTCTCTCCGGCGATGGCGCTTCCATTCGGGCCAGGCTTCACACAATACAACAGTGTCGCGCCCGCTGCGGAAAATACATGGGAAAACAGATGATTTTACAGGGCCAGCTGTCGCATCAATTTTTTCAGGCAGCGAGCGCGGGTCGGGCCGATACTACCTTCTGTGGCTCCGATGGCGGCGGCAATCTCCGCATAGGGCGGCGTTTCCGGCTGGTAGAAAAGCATCGTCAATAGTTTACGGCAGCGTTCATCCAACGCGGCGAGCGCCGTTCGCACCCTATGCTGCTCTTCGAGGCGTATCAGGGCCTCGTCAGGCAAAGGCGCTGTGTCGACCAGTTTATCCAACTCGCTCTCGCTTTCCTCTTCGTCGACGGCCGGGTTCTGCAACCTGTTTTCGCGAGTCAGAAGACGCCAGGTCTTGCGGCGCGCCGTCGTCACGAGCCATGCCTGAAGACGATCAGGCTGTTCGATATCATCAAGCTTTTCCAACAACGTCATAAAGACTTCCTGAAATACTTCGGCGGCTTGATCTTTATCCAACCCGGCGCGGCGTGGAATGGCATAAATGAGCCGTTGATAACGCTCGACAAGCAATTCCCAGGCGGAATCGTCGCCGCGTCGGCAGGCTTTCAAAAGCCGCTCATCGCTTAATGTCATGTGTCCCCGTATCTATCAGGCGTGATGCCTCAAGCAGGATTCAAATTCGCGATCGCCCGATCCCCATATAAAACCTCTCCTAGTGTATATCAGGAATATTAGCCCGGCTACTAATACGTTCGCCTCATTAGCTACTGACTGTAGCGAGCTGCCGCCAGCAGTAGCAGCAGCAGCGGCGGCGCACCAGTAAACAGCACGATCTTTTCGGAATATTCCTTTCAACACCCTATCCTCCGCTTTGCTCCGATTAAAGCCTGCGGAGCCTGCTCTGCTCTCTCTGAAGGTTGCCGGGGCCCCGCCTGAAAGTTTTTCAATGGGGATGTATTTCATATTGGAAGGAGAGCACTGTTAGGGCGTCAATCAGTGCTGTGAGGCGCGTAAGTTTGCAGCCTCTTTGAAGTTACTTTGTCCACATCGGGGGCCGTAATAAGCAGGCCGCCAGGAATTAAGGCTTACCTGAATATTTAACGGGGGGTTAATGTTCGGGTAGAGCGCCCGGCGAGGCACATGGCTTCGCCGGGCTTTTTTTTAAACCTTAAGCCTGAGCAGTGATTCCGCTTTTTCGCGTACCTTTGGAGCATCCGACGGCAGCAAAATCCCTCCCGCAGCGGTGCTCATTTCCGATAGCGTCAGCTCAATCGCCTGTCCCTGCGTTTCGAGCAATGCGACACAGGCCTGGGCCAGCTCGTTGACCTCTTCGTCCGAGAGCGAATGGGGTTCGGGCGCGACGTACGAGCTGCGGCCGACATCGGCGTGCCCTTGGGATTTTCGCGCCGATTCGTCCAGAACACCGTATTTGCGCAGCACATTGTAGGCCTCGCGTTGTGCCACCCGCGCCGCTTTCGGCAGACCACGATTCTCCAGCCATTCACGTGTTCGTTCGTGCTCGCTCGCGGCAGCCCGGCGGGCGGCCAGATGCAAAGAGGGTTCCAGTTCCCTCTTCAGCCTGCAAACGATCTCGTCAACGCTGATCGCGCCGACGACACACGCTTCACGGCTCGCGCTTACGCCGCTCTGAACCCCCGGCGAATGATTGATCGTCGGGGTCGGGTCGGGGGATTTTTCAACACCCCTGTTTTTGTCCGCGCCGTTTTTTGGCGCGTGCGGATTTAAATCTGTATCTAAAACTTCTGAAACAGCGAAGCTGTCGTTAAGGGCTGGTTCATTTGGTGAAGCAGGACTCTCAGTGGGTGAAGTGTGGGTGAAGTTCAAAATTTTTTGGCCCCGTGCGGCCGTTCCCCTGACTCCTATGGAAGAGGCCGCGCGATTAAGAAAGACCCTGATCCCGACCCCGTTTTTGCCCGCGAAGTATCCTATAATCCCCTGGTCGTGCATCCACGTCAGGGCCTTGTTGGCGGTGGCGCTTGCCACGCCGAGGATTTCGCAGAGCAGAGCCCATGCTTTGACGGACTTCCCTTCCCTCCACTCGGCTTCAAAGCGAAGCACTCCTTCGCGCTCAAAGTAACAGGCGGGAGCATTCACCAGCCGCAGATATATCTTGCTCATCAAAGGAGTTACAGCGTCGGCCTCGGCGGAGGTGACGGCCGTGATGATCTCCTGATCGATCTGGTGAAAATGGGTGCGATACTCGGTTGGAGCGAGCTGCGTTTTTCTGATGAAACGTGGTGCTTTCAGAGATTCTAAACTCATGGTCAACCCTTTACGAATAAAAGGCTTGACAGCGATGGCCGGTACACGTAATATACGTTTCAGGTTTTGACATAACAATACCGGCTCGCCGTCAAAGCGAGTTTTTGCCTGGCCTGAAGCGCTCTAGCTGCCGTACTTGATCGCTTCAGGCCGTTTCTTTTGGCGCTCCTCATGAAGCGCTATCTCTGATCTAGACCATTACTTACACCATAATCAAATTCTTGTGAAGCCCGCATTAATTCTCGCACCCCGCAGTAATTACTGCGGGGTGCAATAATTATTACGGGGTGCGAGAATTACTGCGGGGTGTGAGAATTAATGCGGGGTGCAATAATTAATGCGGGGTGTGAAAATTACTGCGGGGTGCGAGAATTATTACGGGGTGTGAAAATTACTGCGGGGTGCAATAATTACTGCGGGGTGCGAAAATTCTCGCACCCCGCAGTAATATCAAGTATGGCTCTGATTTTTGCTGCGGCGGGGCAGAAAATCCCCGAACCGAGAGAAGTGCTAAGTGTTAGTTAAAATTGGGCTTAAGAGGAATAGAAGGTGAGTCTGTACCTGGTTCCGATGCGATCAGCATTCGAGTAACCGGCGAGTTTTTCGATCAGGCCCAATTCCCTCAGATTGCGCAGCACTAACTGCGTCTGCCTCTCCTTGAGGCCGGATTCCTGCATTAATTGAGGAACTTTGATGTAGCAGTAGTCAACTCCGGCCGTTCGGCAGAGCCCGATCATCACGCGTAGAACCTTAACCTCGCCTTTGCCAAGTCGGCGCTTTCTCTTCAATTGCTCAAGCAGCAGAGCGTCATCAGTAGAAGCCTCCGTCAGAGCGGGCACATCTCTTTCCCTAACCGGCTCAACCGAGGCGCTTTGCTGAACCACCTCTAATGCATCCGGCACGGCGGGCTTAGACCGAATTGCCGTCGCCTCACTCTTTTCCGAGGGCCGCTCTCTTTCGGGGAAGGGAGGTGAGACTACGCGCGCGACGGGCTGAGATTCTTCAAACGCCTCCGAAGCTATAATGACGGAGTCTGAAGATTCCCCGACCTCTTCGCCCGTGTATTCTGTAACTGGTTGCGGCAGAGCAGCTTCGGGCAGTTCCGCCGCTGGCACGTGAAGATCGACAGCGCCTGTTTGGCCTCCTAATTCTTTGGTTTGCTTCTCGTAATCGGCAAAGAGACGGTCAAGATAGCTCCCATCAATAGGGGGAGCCTCTTTTCTGGGGATAGAGAATTTGGATTTGCCGGGGCTTCTCTTAGTCCCTTCGGGTGCAGGCTTTTGCTTGGTATTCGCCACCTACAGGTTTCTCCTAGCGGGCCGCCGAGATGCCACCTTTATCTTTGAGTAAGTGTATGTTTTTTGAGGAAGATAGCGCTTGCAAACGGCTGAGAATCTCATCCGTCAGGTCGGAGTAAAGCCCGGCAGCGCGCGAATTTGGGGCGTAAAGCTGGACGGGCTGATTATAAGAGGGCGATTCGGCGATCTTCACATTCGTATGAATCAGCGTATCAAACACCATGTCTCCGAATTTCTCCTGGAGCATCTTATGCGAGGCGGCAGAGACAGTAGTTCGCGTATCGAACATGGTCGAGACGATTCCAAGAAGTTTTAAGCTCGGATTGAGCCCGCAGACCTGTTTGAAGGTATGCATCAGATATTGCAGTCCATCCTGCGCGAGCGGGTGCGCCGAAACCGGGATCAACATGTGCGTCGAAGCGAGCAGGGAAGTGGTCAGAATCTGGCCCAAAGTCGGCGGCGTATCGATAATCACGTACTCATACTCGTTTTTGAGCGCATCCAGATGGGTGCGCAGACGAGTGATCGCAATCGAGGGCTCTTTCTCGAAATTTGAGAATTTGATCGACGAGGGCACCAGGTCTAAATGCTCCAATTCGGTCTCGACGACGGCGCTCTCGAAGGGGATGGTCGCCGTCGAGTTCAGTTCCACGAGCACGTCTCCGATGGAGACGGTGACCTTCTCATAAGGCAGGAAATGGGCCGTCGCGTTGGCCTGCGGATCGGCATCGATCAACAGCGTCTGATGCCCGCGTTGCGCTAATTCAGCCGCCACGGCCGCCGACGTAGCGCTTTTCCCGACACCACCCTTCTGGTTAGCGACCGCGATGACCGCTTCCATTCGAGCCCTCCTTCAGATGTTTTAGATCCTCTATATTGAAAAGCATAACGCGCTCATCGAGGTCGAACTTTTCACCTTTGAGCGTGCCTTTCTTGAGGAGCCTGGATACCTTGTGCCGCGAGACGCCCAGGTACTGCGCAGCGCCTAAGAGCGAGACCTTTCCTTCAGGTATGCTTGGTTCTTTTCTGGTTCTATTAGGTGACATCGTGGCTCAACGTGGAATGATATGTCGCAAAAAGAGCATTATGCTTGTTTCCATTTCTTTGTCAACCACAATATCTTGTGCTCGGGTGGATAATAACGGCTACCAAAGGCCAATTAGCATCAGATGCCGTGAGCAGAATTTGATAATCCGCCGTCTCTTCAAGCGATTCTTTGGCGGGCGCGCGCGAAGCCTTGTTTGGGAACCCGGCACGGTGAATTTTGCAGAGTTTTACTAAATTAAAATCGTCGCTAGCGGTAGATCGGGAGACTTAAGCTCCTATTTATCTTCTCTTTAAGAGCATTCTGATACCCCTCTTACGATCTTATCCCCTTTTGAGTCAAAATATGAACCACCATAATCCTATCTTTAGGCTTAACGTTATCTTCAATTC
>DASZEN010000031.1:0-39286 GCA_035940775.1 Pyrinomonadaceae bacterium
CCTCCTGCGCCCGTTCGAGAAAACTGCGGTCCTCCTTACGCCCGACCAGGCGCGAGAGCGCCGCGACGGTCGGCTTCGCGCTTCCGACGAGGCCGACCTCGACGGGGAAGCGCAGACCGATGCGGTCGGGCTTGTCGTCAATCTGCACGCCCTTAGCCTGATCCGGCTTCGGCAGGTATTCCATATAAGGAAACGACGAGCCGATAATCAGCAGCGCGTCCGCCTGCTCCATTGCATCCTGCGAAGGCGTCGTGCCGAGAAGACCGAGGCCGCCCGTCGTCAGCGGGTGGTCGTCGGGCACGACCGCCTTGCCGAGCAGCGCCTTGACGATTGGCGCGCCGAGTTTATCCGCTATCTCGATCACCTCATCACGCGCCCCGAGCGCGCCTTGCCCGACGAGAATGACGGGCTTCTTCGCTTCGTTGAGAATGAAGGCAGCCAGTCTCAGTTCATCTTCCGGCGGAACGGCGAGGGGCGCAGACCAGCGGCTGCCGGTGTGCCCCTTGACCTTGTGCATAGAGCCTTTGCCCGACGGCTCTTTCTCCTGATAGTCCACTGGAAAAGTGATGTGCGCCACGCCCCTGTGATTGAGAGCATGACGGCATGCTTCATCCGTGAGCATCTCAATCTGATTCGGGTTGATGACCTCCTGATTGTAAACGGTAACATCCTCATAGAGCAGGATCATGTTGACTTCCTGTTGAAAGCGGCTTCCCTTCAGGTCGGAGTAGGTCTGTCCCGTGATGGCGAGGACAGGTGCCTGGTCGAGCTTCGCATCATAGAGGCCGTTTAGAAGGTGTATGCCGCCCGGCCCCGATGTGGCAAGGCAGCAGCCTAAGCGTCCGGTGTATTTGGCGTAAGCGCAGGCCATCAAGGCTGCCGCTTCTTCATGGCGCACCTGTATAAAGCGAACGCAGTCTTGCCTGGTGCGCAAAGCTTCCATGATGCCGTTGATGCCGTCGCCCGGCAGACCGAAGACCGTATCAACCCCCCAATCAATAATGCCCTCGATGAGCACGTCGGCGGCTGTCTTTGCCATCGCTTCCTCCACGTTTCATGTTTACCCGTATCCTCAAGACGCACGCGCCCTGGCTCTCTCTTCCGGCAGCGTGTCATGTTGCGGGTTGACCGCCACGCCGTACTTGAAGACCAACTCGCCGCCCAGATACCCTGAGATTGTAATCAGTATGACGCCGATCACACAGAGCACGAAAGGGATCGTGTAGCCTCCGCCGAGCAATCGCGCTCCGGTGCCATCACGCAGAGTTGACGGTTGAATAATGGGGGATTCGGCTTTAGGATATTTCCCGGAAGCCAAACAGATTCACCTGAAATTTGAAGGGGGAATTGCTGTTTTAGGATACATCCTAAAACAGCAGTTGTAAAGAGGGTCAAATGAGTATTCCTGACGGTATGGACGGGCTACGCTTTCCCTGTGAGTGTGTATCGGGGCGGCGTGGCGGCTACAGCGAACCGTGGGCGGCGATCGCTAAAAATAAGTTGTTACCCGACGGCACTAAGGAAGAGATTCTGAATCTCTTGGCGCGCGAGCCGAAGACTATTTCTCAACTTGCCGAGGCACTCGGGCTCGCACCGCCGAGCGTTTATGCGCACGTCAACGACATGATGAAGAGCGAACTCCTGCGCGAATCAATCGAGTGGGAGAAGAAGCACCCGACCGAACGCTACTACGAGCCTAACTTTCCGGTATTCAGGGCCGAGGAATGCGGCGAGTTTGAGGCTTTGTGTCAGGAGATGGCCGAGCAGGTGGCCGCACTGTTCGAGAAAAAGCGCGCCCGGATGGAGCGCGCCTTCCGTAAGACCGGATTCGCGGAGCGGGGGTGGGAACTCAAGGACGTAACGCAGTGTTTATACGCCAACATGCAGCGCAGGGCGCGCTCCCTTCTTGAAGAGCGCGGGCTGCTGGCCGCGCGCGAGAAGCACGCTAACGGCGCGGAGTGGGTCTTCTGGGCCGAGGAGCCCAAAGCCGATGGCAATAAACGAAGATAAGCGAACCGCTCATCTCTTCCCGTTACTGTTTAGTCTATTTCCAGCCAAGTAGATAATCGCGTAACCTCTGGTACATGGCTTCAAAGGAGTCTACGCAAAATAGAACGGGCTGGTAGCGAGTCGGGTCATATTCCTGATTCGCCGCTGCCTCCAAATCCAGCGTGGGCAGTTCAGCCTTTCGCATCGCTGACAATTCGCCCGCAGAAGATAGCAACCCCGTGCCATAAGCTTTGATCTCGCCCTCTTCGCGCAGGACGCCGAACTCAATCGTGAACCAATAGATCCTCGACAGGCGTTCTAAAGCCTCTTGCGAGCGCGTGCGCTTGACTGCGCGGCCTACCAGACGGTTAAGCTCTGCGAGTCGTTCACTGGCTAAGGTCACGGCATGGCCGAGCAGTTCGTGAACCACATCTGGCTCAGGCGTGTAAAGCGGCGTCGAGTGGTGACGTATATACTGCGTGCAAAGAAAGACGCCATTGGCTAGCGACTCCAGAAAGACGCGCGGCTCGACCAGCCCTGCCACCGGCTCTAAGCGAAAGCCGCTCATCGCTTCGACTTTAGCCGACACTTCGCTGAGCTGCGGGACGCGCTCTCGCGGCAGTTCCAGTCGTCTCATACACTTTAAGTATTCGGCACAGGCATGGCGCTCGTGCTGTGGCTCAAGAACGTCACGTACGATCCGCCAAAGCTTGTGCTCCTCATCTGTGTAAGGCGCGTCAGGGATGGGGCTGCCGGGCCTGTATTCCATAGCGATCTGTGCGATACGGTTTCGGCGGGCGCGGTATTCCTGATCGCGAAAACCGGGATGTTCCGGGTCGAGTTGAACAATCTGATTACGCTTAGTCTCCGAATCACCGGGATTCGTCGTGACCATTCGCATGTCAACGTGATCCAGCAATAATGAATGTTTCGCCTGCTTCGTCATAGCGCGTAAACCTCTTTCAAGCTGTATGCTCAAACAAACTGTAAAAAAAGAACCGGCCACCTGATCCTTCCGATAGGGGGAAGGATCAGGTGGCCGGTTCCTGGAATCTTGTCTGTGTCGAGCTTAGATAATCATTACGTGCAGACAGTCAACCGCCGCCTCAACCCTTCGCGCAGGGAGAGAGCCGTAATAGTAGTAATAGCGATAGAGACTGTACTGCCGACTGTTCATACGATTAACGAGCGCCGCAATTTTCGGTGCTCGCCATAACATTAGATGCTGTCTGTCCGCTTGTCAATTTTCCGCGCACTGGAAGACCGAACTTGAGTAGCACAACCGCGAATAGCTAAAACCTGACCGAAATGGCGCAAGATGAAAGCCCCGCTATCCGCCCCGTCCGCTCGCATTCCCCCCTCAAGATGCGAAAAGTTGTAGCTCCCACAGGTAAACAACTGGTAGACTAATCATTAGTCATAGATGGGGCTTTTTCTTAACCCTAAATAATAAATTTGGTTTTCGGTAAAGGTTACAAATAAAATTATGTAGAAATAAAGAAAAACATAGGAAATAATGTTGTTATGCAGGTATACTAAAGGGGTCAGCGTTGCGTCTAGCGACGTTAAACAGAGCAGACAACGAAGTGGCGTAGTACGCTCGTCAAAGATACAGTCTCCTTGTAGATGTAGTATGAATAAATAGGAGGCCCCTGCCTAAGAATCTAACGTAGATTAGTCATATAACCTCAATATTACTATGCAGATAATGGGTTGACACACGATGGGAGTTAGAGTAAATTCTGCGCGTCTTTTCAGGTTTTCACGAACCCTTTATCCTATGCGTCTCTCTCATAAGCCCCCTCGTTTTTGGCAACAGGGATTTATTGCGCTCCATATCTGCTTTTGATCGGCGAAACTGTTTTCGCCAGAACAGGACTTCACTTTGCTTGAAGCGATCACAGTTAGCAAAATAGCTGATGTTAGAGAAGATGATGCAGAGAATTGTATTGAAGTCTTCAACCTTCAAGTTGGACCGATTCATTTTGGCCATCTTTATCTATCGCAAGATACTTATACTCTGACCTGGGATGGGACGCTTGACTTCAAACATATAAATGATTCTGCGCTTTTTTTTCTGTATAAACAATTGGACTATATAAAAACAACCTTCGATTTCAGGGAGAAGTATAAGCGCAAATTCAGCCTTGAGAAGTATAAGACGAGGGTTTGCTTCGTCGTCTCAGGCAGATTAAAAAAGTTTCATTTCGATTATTCTGCGGAGCCCGATGACTATAAGAAGTTATTGGATGATCCGGATCAAATTTCTTTTGCAAGGTACGACTTTGAATTCAGGTCTATGCCATTTTGGTGTTCTCTTACCGCCGATAACCCTCAAGGCACATCATTTAAGGATAGGGAGCTTGCCTTCATGGTGCCTCGTTCTCAACCAATTACTAAAAGCCTTCTTTGGTGGATAGTTAAAAATCATGTTTCAATCAGGGAATTAAAGCTTCGTTTGGATTACCATAAGTCGGAGCCTGTTTTAAGAAAAGCTATCACCGCGGGTATTAGAGAAGTAATCTGACTACCTCAACTCACTTGATTAAGCTCTACGTATCCAAGATCAATCGGGAAAGCTCTTCAGTGAGCTGAAGAAAATACAACTCATGACTAAACCGTGCGAGATGTCCATTGCTCAGCCAGGTGTACTTGTCGAGACGTGGAGCGGAGATAGTATTGGGCCAACATGCAATGTGAGAGGCAAGTCGGATGTTAGGCACTATGTTAGAGTTCTGAATCTGAGGCTTTATCCGGCTGATGTGAAATGCAACGGTGCGATTACTTCCAACCCCAGATTAATCGAGTTTTCATGTAGTAATTCAAGCGGTACACCTGACACCTGGGAAGCATCGATCAGAGGGCTCGGCGATGGCATGGCTCATGCGTTTAGCCCTTGCACGCTGATACCTACCAGTGCGGCGAACGGCACGGAGATAGTTAATACGGAAGTTGTGATTGATTGGCCTGTTCCTGGTAAGAAGAAGACTCTTTCACTTACAATAGAGGTCGCCGCTTAAAGGATGACTTAGGATGGTTTGATTCCTATAGCTTCCTCCCATGCTCTCGATGTATTTGCTTCTCGTATTAGATGTATCGTCCTCACACGTCAATAATCCACAGACTGGATTATCCAGCCCCTTAATGTCTTAGACTTTCATTTCGCTTTGGCTGCGGCTGCTTTTCCCGGCTTTTTTGGCGGTCTGGGTGCTCTTTTAGCTTTTGGCGCTTTAGAAGATTTAGAACCGTTTGTTGGTCTGGCAGGTTCAAATGGCGCAGCCCAATGATCCTCGCGAAGATTACGCCCCCCCTCGACGGTTCGTCGGGCAGCACAATAAAGGAACTGTAGACCATCCTGAGCCCAGGGCCCGATTAATAAAGCGCGTCCTGTTTCAAACTCGAGAGACTTCTCAAGGAGCTTGGGTTGTATATCATCCAAACCTAACATCTGTTTTGTAATGGCGAGTACGGACCCGGAGCTTAATTTCATAATGGCTTTATTTTCACATTCCGATAAAACCAGTGGGTCTAATTTGTCCGGACGTTGACTAACAAGAATTAAAAACAGGCCATACTTTCTTCCTTCAGCCACAATCGTCCGAAACTGCTCCCTTAGTGCATACTCCGCCTTTCCGCGCGTTTCGGCTGGAATCAAGTTGTGGGCTTCATCAACAACTATAAAGGTGGGAACCCGATTATCTCTCGCCAAGGGTTTTTCCAACGCTTTACTCCACTCTCTTCTCGCTCGATCCCATTTCATCGAGAGGATTGTATTGATAGCTAATAGAGTTGTGGCTTTATTTTTTAAAGATGGTAGATCGACCACTTCCAGTCGATCCTCTTCAGATCGATTTAAAGAGGGCTTTTGAACTCGTGTTTGTAGGATACCAGCGATCTGATATTCACGAGCTTTGGAAAAGTAGAAGTGTCCTACAACCTCGGAAACATATTTAGGAGCTTTAATAATACGCTCCATCAAATATCTAATTCTAGATCGGACTAATTCTTTGTAGGCATCAACTATGTCCGAAAGAGTTTGTTTGGAAAATGACAGATCCGCCAAGAGACGCGGAAGCGCAAAGCCAAACAACTCCGTAACATCAAATAATTTTGAACCCTCTTTTAATAATGTTGCAGGCTCACCTTTAAATAACTTACTTATCAACTTATCAACATTAAATTCTTCTTCTAGAGTGGATCGAAAGTCCCCTTCCGAAAGTCTCGCTTGCCTGAATAATTTTTCAGTCTCGGCTATCAGGTTGTCAGGCAAATCATCATTTACATAGCTACCTAATCTAATTAATGCTTCCAGGTCTTGAGCGAAAGTATGGCAGTGATACAAGTCACTGCGTAACATGGGGTCAACTTCTTCAGCAAGAAATTCCACCGATAAGGAAGACCAAAGCAGTTGCAATGTTTCGTAATTATCTCCCGATATGCCGCTACCGCCACCTGTCTTGATGCGGATTGATTTACGCACAAGCGACCATTGCTTTTCAAATTCCTCCATGGACGGTTCATGCGGCAATTTGCCCCGGCGCTTTTGACGATCATATTTAGCGGTTTCCCACAGGCTTTTATCCTCCACCTCATGAATCTTCCGAAAGTCGGCATTTGGGTCTAAGATGACGCACCGAGCTTTAGTCCGCACCATAATTTCTTCTATCAGACGCCCTAAGAAGAAGGATTTACCGGAGCCTGATTGAGCTATTATGGCAGTATGGCTTCCAATAGCGTCTGAAGAAACTGTAACCAAATCATCAACCAATTGATCTCCGGCCTTCGGTTCAGTTCCGACCCAATACTTTGGTTCTTGCAGAGGTGTCATCTTCCAACCGAGTATTAACTTTGTCTTATCTCTATTTGGATCATGATCTGCCATAGAATGTGCCTCAGGTTTTAAGACTTATATTTGCCACTTGATTGTGAGACTAACGGGAATGATTCTCGTCAGCAGAAAAGCCGGGTAACAGTGAAGAACAGGCGAAACTTTATGGCCAAGGCGATAAATCCGTCAAGGATTTTATAACCGAGGGACTATCTAAATCAGACAGGAAACAGAATTAATCATGTTTATCGGATAGTGTATGCGCTGCTGTATCCGTAATTGCCGCTATTGATGCGCCACGTCATATCAAGGTCGCCTCAAATCGGTTTCATTATTTCCCTAGCGGGCATCGCTGTTTCCAATGCGCAGATGATGGGCCTTAAAGGCTCTCGCCTCTTTCGCCTTTGACCGTCGGAAATCAGGCAGGCGTCTAACAACGTCCTTCCCTGAGCTTGAGACGGCACGCGGTGCTGCGAGTTTTCGGCTGCCGCTGAAATTGGTGGGTCGCCGCGATTGAAAGAATTATTCTGAACCAGACATTAGCTGAGCGCCACGCTAAGCTCGTGAGGTGAAGCGGGCTTCGCGCGGGGTCATATCCGGCACCTTAATGGTGTGACGCATCCGGGCTTATGTGGTATCGTCGGGCGGTAGGCGGATTCCGGGTGTGGGCACTTTTTGCGCTTGAGAAAATCGTGTGGCGGAGAGCTGGTTCGTGTGTGAGGCGGGCAGGGCTCTCGGTCAGTAAAGAGCAAAGGGGGCCCGGAACAGTAAACTAAAGGGAGAGGAGTTTATGAGATGGCTACAACAACTTTGAGCCATGCGGGCGTCGTGGCCGAAGCGGAGACACATCCGAAGGGTCTTTACGTGCTGTTTGCGACTGAGATGTGGGAGCGATTCAGCTTCTACTCGATGCTCGCGATGTTTACCCTCTACTTGCAGGACGGCGCGGAGGGGTTCGGGTGGACGGCGGCACAGGCGACTGGACTCTATGCCAACTATCTGATGTTCGTTTACGCCTCGCCGCTCGTCGGCGGACTCATCGCAGACCGCCTCACGGGCTATCGCAGGGCCGTGATGATCGGCGGCCTCTTCTTTATCGCCGGACACCTGCTGCTCTCCTTCCGCTCGATGACGGCGGTCTACGCGGCGCTGACGTGCCTCGTCATCGGCAACGGGTTCTTCAAGCCGAACGTCTCGACGATGGTCGGCAACCTCTATGCGGAAGGCAGCCACCTCAAAGACCGCGCCTACAACATCTTTTATATGGGCATCAACATAGGCGCCTTCACAGCCCCGCTCGTCGCTGGCTGGGTGCGCGCTAAGTTCGGATTCCATCCGGCGTTTGCCGTCGCCGCGGGCGGCATGGTGATCTCCGTCTGGATTCTGTGGCAGTTCAAACGGCAGGTCGAAAATCCTGAGCGCAATCCGAGGGCGCCGCTGACGGCGCAACCTTCCGCCGCGACTCGCGACGCCCAAACAGCGACCGACACTGCGGCGACCGCGACGGATGCGCCGCCGCACGGCGTCAGCCACCAGGAGGCCGCCAACGCAAACCGCCAGCAGGTGATGGATGCCGTCCCCGAATGGAAACGCATCGTCGCGCTCATAGTCATCTTCGCCGTCGTCATCGTCTTCTGGATGGTGTTTCACCAGAACGGCTCGACCTTGACCTACTGGGCGGACAAGAATACGGATTGGACGGTCTTCTTCTCGCACGAGACTGCGGAGGCTTCGGGCGGCATCATCTCGAACTCGATCAATCCGTTCTGGGTCATCACGCTCACCTTCCCGCTCGTCTTCTTCTGGCAATGGCTAGACCGGCGGGGCCTGGAGCCCTCGACGCCGACCAAGATGGCGATTGGAATGACCCTGACCGGACTATCGTTCTTCGTACTCTACATGGCTGCGAAGACCGGCGAGGCGAGCGCTCTGGGTGGCGATCCTTACGCCTTCCGTGTTTCGCCCTTCTGGCTCGTCTGTTCCTACTTCGTTGTCACTGCGGGAGAGCTGATGTTATCGCCGATGGGGCTCTCGCTGGTCTCGAAGGTGGCGCCGATGCGCCTGCGCGGGCTGATGATGGGCGGGTGGTTCGTCGCCACGGCCATCGGCAACAAGCTGACGATGATCGGCGTTTTCTGGGATCGGTGGCTGCACTCATCGTTCTTCGCCGTGCTGGGGCTAATGGCGCTCTTTATGGCCGGAGTGCTGTTCATACTGCTCAAACCACTCAAGAAAGCGATGCCCGGCGTATAGGGCTCCTCGCGGAGAAAAGCTGCGTGGAGAGATGAAAGCGCGTAGAAAAGCCCGCCGGTAACGGTAGCGCCTGACCCACGGCACGAGCCCTCCTGAGCAGCGCGGGCGATTTACGCGCGATGCCCCGCGAGTGTCGGAAGACTTTCAAGTTGAAAGTCCTTCGAACACTCGCGGGGCATCGCGCTCCTGACTTATGTATTCGCCAGGGCTGGCGCCCCATCAGCGCTAAAGGTATAGGGCCGCCCGATGAAGCTCTTCATCAGTAATTGCTCGGTTTCAAATTAGAGAACCGTTCAAGATTGGTTCCGAATCTCAAACCGCCTCATAATCGGGCCTTCGTTTACGTTGACACCGCGCTCGACTCGGGTTTACGCTACAACCAGCCGCACGTTTAGCTGGCGAGACCCCACTCTCGTCAGCCGCCAAAATCAAACCTTGGTGTGTTCCAGCCTCACCTGAGGCCAAGGATTATTTATGGTTTCCGCGTGGGAAGCAATCACTAATCGCAGTTCTCAAGCCCGCTACAGAACCAGTCTACGGGCCAGCGTCTCGCTCATTGAAAACAATACGAGCGAACGTCAATGGCCGAGTGTGCTTGCCCACACGACGGAGATCAGCCTGGATGGAATAGCGCTGATCGTGCCCTCGACACACATGGGCCGCCATGATCTGAGGGAGGGCCAACATCTGCTGCGAATCGTTCTAGCCATCTCGACTTCGGCGAACGTCACCATTACCGCGAAACTCATCCATTTCGGCGCGCTCGCCGCCGGAGGGGCGCAGCAGGGCTATTTGATCGGAGTTAAGATCGAGCAGATCGGCGCGTTGGATTGCCTGCTCTATGACGAGTTCATCAGGAGCCTGGCGAAGAAAGGTTAGAGACACGGGGCCGGGCTGTCGCTCATTCGTTCCCGGCCTCGGAACGAGGCGCTCTCGTTGCAGAGCGCTTTTTGCAATTACTCCCTCAAGCAGCGATTTTTTTACCAGCCCCCTAACTTTTAACCAGATACACCTTTAAGGAGGGTTCGACAAATGCGAAGAAGAGTGATTCTTGCGATGACGGCTTTGCTCGTCTCTAACCTGGCGCTTTTCGGCCATAGCGCGAGCACGATCAGGGCCGACGACGCCACGCGCGTCGTGGCCGTTCAGGAGAGCATTCCGGTGGAGCCGAGCGCGTTGACGACGACGGAGGTTACATCCAGTTCCATCTCCATCTCCTGGACGGATAACTCAAGCGACGAGACAGGGTTCAAGATCGAGCGGTGCGGAGGCTCCTCCTGCACTGACTTTACACAAATCGGAACTATGCCAGCGGGCGTCACAAATATCACGGACTGGGGGCTGAGCAAAAACAAGACCTTCAAGTACCGCGTGCGCGCTTACAATTCGGCGGGCGATTCGGCCTACTCAAACATAGCCACGGCAACAACGACGCGCTGAGCGGAAGGAGAAGTTTATAAGCACCCGTTTGTTCCCATGACGCGCAGAGCCATGCCAGCAGGGCGCCGGGCTTTTGCTCCCCAGGGAGTAAGCCCGACGCCTTTGGCCGTTGGCCGTCACAGTGGCGTGGACTTTCAAAGAGTAGAATTTTTTTCAGCGGCGGGGCTCAGGCTGCTTTTTCGACACGCTTAAGGTGAGCAAAACAGTTCCGGGGAAACACGCGCCATATTCTATAATCATGCGATGCCGGAAACGAGGGTGCTGCGCTTTGGCGAGATGATCTTTCGCCAGAAGGGGTCTGTCACGCGGCGCGTGGTGCACGCCGTCATCAGTATTTCGCTGCGCCTCTTTTTCCGGCGCATCGAGACGAGCGGCGTCGAGTTTGTGCCCGCTTCGGGGCCGCTCGTCTTCGTCCTTAATCATCCGAACGGTTTGATAGACCCGGCGCTGGTCTTTTGCGCTCTTCCGAGGCGCGTCTCCTTTCTAGCCAAGTCCACGCTCTTCCCCCTTCCCGTGATAGGTTTTCTGATGCGCACGATGGAGGCGCTGCCGCTCTACCGTCGCATCGACCGCGTCGAAGACCTGGCGCAGAATCAGCGCACCTTCGCGGCCTGCCATGAATTGCTGCGCGCGGGTCGCTGCATAGCCCTCTTCCCCGAAGGCGTCTCGCATAGCTCGACGCAGCTTCTGCCGGTCAAGACGGGAGCGGCGCGCATCGCCCTGGGCGCGATCTCGGTTCTCAAGGACGACGAGCCTCTCGGGGACGCGCCCGCTCTCAGGATTATTCCGGTCGGGCTCTACTACACCTCCAAGACGGCTTTTCGCAGCGAGGCGCTGCTGCGCTTCGGAGAGTACATGGAAGTGAATCCGGTCGAGCTGGACGAAGACGGGCAGCCGCCACGCGAGGAGGTCAGAAGATTGTCGCAACGTATCGAGACGGCCTTGCGCGAAGTGACTTTAAACGTCGAGGATCACACCGAGCTGGAAGTGGTCAACAAGGCGGAACAGCTCTTCTCGTCCCTCTACGCGGGCCTGGACATAGAGCGCTCCGTCAGCGCGCGCTTCGATTTCGTTCGCCGCTTCGCCGCCGTCAGAAGAGCAGAACGACGCGACGCGCCCGCGCGCAGCATCGACGCGCTCCGCCAACGTATTATCCGCTACGAGGCGGAGATGCGTAGCATGGGCATGAGGCCAGAGAATCTCTCGCTCTCGAAGCATTCAGCCTGGTATGTCATTCGCCACTTCCTTGTCCGAAGCATCCTCATCGCGCTGCTCTTTCCGTGGGCCCTGGCGGGAGCGTTCTTACACCTTCCGGCATATCTGCTGTGCGGGCTGCTGGCGCGAATATTTCGCACGCACGGGGCGGACGAAAGCGGCGCGACCGTCAAGGTTCTGGCGGCCATAGTCTTGATGCCGCTGACGTGGATCGCATTCACCGCCCTCGCTTACGCGTTTTTGGGATGGCGCGCGGCCGTCATCGCCCTGCCGTCTGCGATCGTGTGCGGTTATGTGGCGATGCGTTCCGTCGAAGAGATTTACGATATGCGAGGATGGTACAAGGCCGTTTTCGTGCTGCTCAGGCGACGCGGCCTCTTCCTGCGACTGCTGCTGGAGAGGAGGTCTCTGCACCGCGAGATCGAGCGGCTGGGAAGCGGCGCGCGCAGGATTTAGCCGGACGAAGATATAAAGCGAGAGCGTCGAGAGCCCGAACGCGCTTCCGACGCTCTAGCTTTATAACTCTGAGGGACAGGGCTACTTTTTTCTGTCGAAGATACTACACGCCTGATAAGCGCCCGTGGGATCAATCGCGCTCTTGCCTTGCTCTACGTGGCGTATAATGCCCTCCTTATCGACGACGAAGGTAGCGCGCGAGGCGTAGCCGCTCGCCTCGTCGAAGATGCCGTAGTCCCTGACTACTTTGCGCTTCCAATCGCTCAGGAGCGGAAAGCTCACCTTGATGTCCTCTGCGAAACGCTTGTTGGCGGCGAAACTGTCCATGCTGATGCCCAGAATCTGCGTCTCGGTGGCGTCGAATCGAGCGATATCAGACTGATACGCTTGCAGCTCCTTCGTTCAACCGCCCGTGAAGGCGAGCACGTAGAAGGCCAGCACGACGTTCTTCCTGCCGCGAAAGTCGCTGAGCTTCACGGGCTTGCCTTCCGTATCCGTGAGCGTAAAATCCGGCGCGCGGTCGCCCGCCTTCAACTGCGTCTGTGGCGGTGCGGGCTGCTGCTGCTGCTGCGCGGCGGCAATCGTCGCCAGCGCGAGCAATAAGATCAGGCTGAGAGTTCTCTTCATCATAGGGCTTCGTCCTCTGTTTCTAATGGTGGCGCGTCCCCCGCCGCTCAAGCTGCCTGGCTTCGGCGGGCGCTGAAGCTCTTCACCTTTACAGGCGCTAGATGCGGGCCGTAGAGTAGACGATGCAATTTATCACAGTTTCCGGCAAACGTCTCAAAGGTTTCAATGGGCCGAACTCGCGGCTCCCTCCTCTGTTTGTCCGCGGGCGAAAAACGACCGGCCCCTTATGAGCGCGGCGGCTGAACCCGGGCGCTGGCAGGAAGCCTTCTCAAAGAAGGTGGCAAAAGCATCGGAAAAGGGGTAACTTTAGAGGGCTTTTCCGGATTTTCGGACGATTCGCGGCTGAGCGGCCCATCGCCTCTGGCCGCGTAGATAAATATGAGGGCGAAATGCCCACGGCCCGTCTCAAGCGGAGCTTAAGACTTCATTCGCATGAAACAATATCAAGACCTGCTCAGGTCAATTCTCGAACACGGCAAAGAGCACCAGGACAGGACGGGAGTCGGAACCATCTCCCACTTCGGTTACCAAACGCGCTTCGATCTGCGCGCGGGCTTCCCCATCGTCACGACGAAAAAGATTCCCTTCCGTTGGGTGGCAGAGGAGTTGTTCTGGTTCCTCTCGGGCGACACGGACGAGGCGAACCTGCGCGCGAAGGGAGTGGACATCTGGGCCGAATGGGCCGACGAGGCGCACACCAGCCGCTTCGGTCGCCCCGCCGGTGATCTGGGGCCCGTCTACGGCTATCTATGGCGCTCCTTCGGCGGCAACTACCCGGCTAGAGATGGCGTCGATCAGATAGCGCGCCTGATCGAGACTATCAAAAGCAATCCGAACTCGCGCCGCCTGATCGTCACGGGTTGGGACCCGGCGCAGAGTGAGATGGTCGAGCTGCCGCCCTGCCACACGCTCTTTCAATTCAAGGTCGAAGAGGGGCGCACCCTTCACTGCCAGCTTTATCAACGCTCGGCCGATGCTTTCCTCGGCGTGCCCTTCAACATCAGCTCTTACGCGCTGCTCACGCATCTGGTCGCGCATGTCTGCGAGCTGGGGGTCGGCGACTTTATTTATACTCTCGGCGACTATCACATCTACAAGAATCATCTGGAGCAGGTCGAGGAGCTTCTCAACAGAGAGCCAAAGCCTTTGCCACGCCTTGAGATACTTGACGAGCGCGGGAGTTTGCGCGGGCTCGAAGGGCTTCTCGCCGTGCGCTACGAGGATGTTCGTCTGGTCGGGTACAAGTCGCACGAGAAGATAGCCGCGCCCGTCGCGGTTTGAGCAGATTCCGAACACGGGACGATTTTTGTAGAGATGACCATCAACGGCATTGTCGCTGTGGACAGGAACGGAGCGATCGGCAAGGGCGATAAGCTCCCCTGGCACTACTCCGCCGATTTGAGATTCTTCAAGCAGCAGACCCTGGGTCATGCCTGCGTGATGGGCAGCCGGACGTGGCGCTCGCTTAAGAAGCCTTTGCCCAAACGGCTCAATATCGTTTTGAGCCGCTCGCCCGGCATAGAGCCGCAGGAATCCCTGATCGTGCTTGGAGACCGTCAGTCCGTTCTTTCGCTCAAAGCATATCTAGCCTGCGACCTCTTCATCATCGGCGGCGAACAGGTCTTTCGCGCCTTCCTCGACGACATAGATAGATGGATTGTGACGCAGGTTCCATTGAGCGTTGAGGGTGCGGATACTTTCATGCCGGATGATTACCTGAACGGCTTCAGCCCCGTCAATTCCCTCCCGCTCGAAGAAAATCTCAAGGTCACGTTCTACGAAAGAACGTCCGCGCCCACGCCTGCGGCCGCCTGAGCTTGAGAACGCATAGATAAAGCCCCTTACAGGCGCGAAGGACATCCAACTCGAACGTCCTTCGCACCTGACAGGGGGTGGTTCGCGCTCGTGACCTTCGCTATATCCCGGCGGCCTCGCGGCGTGGATTAAATGTCATCGCTCCCGACCCTGCTTTTTTCCTGTGTGCTCTCAGGCGCGCGCCGTGGCGGTCGGCGCGTCGAGCACGTCGTGGCGCGTGATGATGCCGGTGATGCGCCCGTATTCTTCGACCAGAACGGCCTGGCTCGTTTGCAGTTGTCGTATGACTTCGGCCGAGCTGGCGTCCACGTCCAGAACCGGGAAACTGGCATCCATCACTTCGCTGACCGGCGCTTCGAGCAGCTCGCGGTTGCCCAGGACTTTCCCTAGAACGCGATTTTCGCGCAGGGAGCCGACCGCGCGGCCATCGTCAATCACCGGCAACTGCGTCAGATCATGCTCGTTCATCTTAGCCAGGGCATCTGCGACGCGCTCATCCGGCGCGGCCGTGATGAGCGTGCCGGGAGAGTTTTGTCCCTTCGTCTCGCTGATTAAACCGGCGGTGATCTTCTGCGGCTCGAGCAGCCGCTTCTCCTTCATCCATTCGTCAGAGTGATGCTTGGTCAAATAATGCTCGCCCGTATCGCAGACGATAAAGACGAGGATGGCCGTCTCGTCCAGGTCGCGCGCCACGCGAAGCGCCGCCGCGAGGTTTGTGCCCGTCGAGCCGCCGCAGAATATTCCCTCAAGGCGGCCGAGCTGTCTTGAAAGCTCGAAAGATTCGCGGTCGGTGATGTTGATGACCTCGTCCACGTATTTGAGCTGGACGTTTTCGGGCATCGTCTGCTGGCCGATTCCTTCGACGAGATAGGGCGTCGCCTCGACCAGTTGGCCCGTCTCCTTGTAGGTCTTGAAGATCGAGCCGTAGGGGTCTGCGCCGATCACTTTGATGGCCGGGTTCTTCTCCTTCAGAAAGCGGCCCGTACCCGAAATCGTCCCGCCCGTGCCCAGGCCCGCGACGAAGTGCGTGATCTTCCCGTCGGTCTGCTCCCAAATCTCAGGCCCCGTCGTGCGGTAATGGGCCAGAGGGTTGGCGGGATGAGAATACTGATCCGGATAAAAGGAGTTTGGTGTCTCGGCGGCGATGCGCTGCGCAGTTGAGACGTAGTGATCGGGCGAGCCGGGCCGGGCGGCGGCGGGCGTGACGACCACGTCAGCGCCGAGCGCCTTGAGGTATCTGACCTTTTCCGTCGAAGCCTTGTCCGTCATGACGAAGATGCAGCGGTAGCCTTTGACGGCCGCCGCAATCGCCAAACCGATGCCCGTGTTGCCCGATGTCGCCTCGACGATCGTTCCGCCCGGTTTGAGAGTGCCGTCCTGCTCGGCGGCTTCGATCATCGAACGCCCGATGCGATCTTTCACCGAAAATCCCGGATTGAGATTCTCCATCTTGGCGAGCACCGTCGCCTTTGTTCCATGCGTGAGCCGGTTGAGCTTGACGAGCGGCGTGTGACCGACGAGCCCCAGAACATTTTCATAGTATTTCATCGACAGACCTCTTCAATGCGCTTTTTGGACAGAGCAAGCTTTGCTATTTATACAACGGAATCGTCATTCTTCACCACAAAGCGGATTCTCCGGCCGCGAGAGAAGAGCGCGCGAGCGCCGCCCCGACCCGTCTGATCGCACGCGGGGCCAGGGTTTTAGCGGCCGCGCTCTTCGGCCTCTACTCTCATGGACAACTCGCGCAAGATGGGTTGCGGGTCAAAGGGCGGCTCCATGCGATCTTTCAGGATTTCACGGACGGCGTCGCCGTAAGGGTCAACGCTCGTGCCGCCGTAGACGCTCGGCTCGTCCGGCACGGCTACGCTCAGCAGGCTCAGCAGGCAGCCCGCGAGCATCCAATGGAGCGCGTCTCGCCTGCTCGCGTTCGGGTTGAAGCTGTAGACGAGAAGCCTGTCCGCGTAGATGTCCTCGCAGAGCTTGATGAACTCCTCTTCTGAAATCGTGGACATGAGATGTGCCGGAAGCGGCGCATTCGGCGGCGCGCTGATACTACTACTACTAGGGCCGCCCCACGCCCTGCTTCCGAAGCTCGGAGCCGCTTAGAGGTTGATCGCCGTCGTCTCCCTTCTCGGTGGTTCTTCCCTGTTCCGAGATTGTCGGGCTGGAATCCTTCGTCGAGAAGCGGCTCAGATTATCTTCCGCCTCTTCGATGGGCTGTCGGGTAGACTCATCAATGGACGGGCTCGCCCCTGTATCAGCCGCTCGATCATGTTTCACGTTTTCAGTATCCGTCATTTCCGTCTCCTCCTTGAACTTCCGGCCCGCTCCGGCTCGGGCTTTACCAAATCCCGGCATTAAAGTTTAGAATAATGGAGCGCGTCGCTCTGGTCTCTCCGCATAAGATAGTTCACACTGTTTCGGTCGGTCAGTCAACCTGTGGATGCTCTGAAAGTCGCCAGTATGAAGTCACGTAAACCAATCTGTCTATTTGAAGAGCGAGCACGCCTTGCCCTTCGGGTGCGCTCTGCGCGTGTATGCGCGAAGTTGTGGGGCCACGCCCCCCTCGTCTCTATGCTGATCCTGCTGCTTTTCGGCAGCGCGTGGGCTTCGGCTGCGGCCGCGAACTGGTCTGCGAAGCTGGACGGGCGCGTTCGCTTTTACCAGTCGACGGAGCTGGGCGTGATCGTCGTCGGAACCGAACGCTCGCTTTACGGCGTGGACGGCGAGACGGGCGACCGCCTGTGGCGTCGAAAAAATCTTCGCTTGGACGAGACGGATGTCGCGCCCGTTCCCGGAACTGACCTGCTCCTGTTGAGCCTTGAGCGCGGCGATAAGACGCGCATGGAGGCGACCGACATCCTGACGGGCGACGCGCTCTGGCAAAGCGAGCGGGCGCGCGGCACGGTCATGCAAATGGCCGTCGATACGGAGGCGAACCTGCTGGCGGTCGTGCTCGTGCGCGACGCGAAGGGGCGTGCGCGCGAGGGCTTCAAGCGCAAGCCCGTCGTGCACATGTTCGAGCTGGGTTCGGGTCGGGAGCTATGGAAGTATGAGCTTGAGAGCGAAGTCGAGTTGATGCCGGTCGGGTGGAGCGAGCAGGATGAGGGCGATGATACGCCATACACGCTCGACAACTATCACCCGCCGGTTTTTCTTGACGGTCGCCTCTATCTCTTTTACGAGGGTCTCACCTCACTGGACGCGCGCACGGGCAGGGAACGGCATCGCGAGAAGTTCCGCGTCAACGAGGAGGGCCTGGCGATGACGGAGGCCGACGCGGTCGCAGACGAACGCTTCATATACACTTCGGGGCGCGGGCATGTGCGCGCCATCTCTCGCACGCGCGGCGAAGAGGTATGGGAGGCAAAGGATCTGGGTCTCACGCCGGAGATGATTCTCGCCGGGCCAGTCCTCTACATACGCACGGGCGGGCAGTTCACGCGACTGCGAGACGGCGAGACGATTGAGCGCGGGCCCTTCGGCGTGAGCGCGATTGAGACGGCGAGCGGCAAAACGCTATGGCGTTACAAGGGGGCCGACAAGGGGATAACGAACATCGCCCTGTCAGACCCCTCGACCATTATCGTAGCGGATCGCGACGATCTCATCATGCTCGACGCGGGGACGGGAAAGCGACGCTCGAAAACTTCTCACAAGGTAGAGCGGGCCGCCTTCGTGCTGATTAACGAGCGCGGCGAGGCGGTCGTCGGCGGACGTGACGAGATCGCGGGCTTTGACGCGGGCGACGGGCGAGAGCGCTGGCGTGCGCGCCACGAGCCGCCAGCGCGCGGCATCCTGCGCACGTTGGGAGCCATCGCCGCGCGCGCCGCTTCGCTCTATTTTCGTTACGGCGGGACGGCGACGACCGCTTTTCGCGGCGCGCAACTGGCGCGCACGCTCGGCACGCTGCGCTGGTCGGGTCTCGCCTCGCGCGTCGTCGTCCCGAACCTGACGGCGCTCGCCACCGATTCGGCGCGCGATTACGTCACGGCGCGCTTTGTGCCCTTCGGCATCGCCGCGCGGGTCGGTCAGGGGCCCGCGACGCCGACCATAAGAGCGCCGCGCATCCCGCGTCCTTCGCGCTCAGATATAGAAGAGCGCCTGCTCGACCGGCTCGACCCGGCGCGACAGCTTGAGCGGTTGTCTCGTTTTCTCTGGCGGCGGCGGCGATTGGCGACGCTGCGCGGCGAGTGGATGTATTACTACACGGATTTGAGAGGCGGGCGCGGGCTGGCCGGAGTCAACGTCAATACTGGAGCGACCGAGCGCGCCGTTCACCTCTCAGACCCGGACGAACGATTCATCGCGGACGAGACGACCGCGCTGCTCTACACCTCAAAGGATGATCGCCTGCTCGCCTACAGCCTCGGCGGGCGCGGCGAAGAATGACCTGAAGAAAGGGAGCGGGGACTGAGTTCAGGCCGCGAGCGCAGCCTTAAAGACCGCGCTCCCGGTCGAAACCCGGAACGGCGCGCCCGTGTCGAAACCTAATTTTTGCGCAGGCACCACGTCGTCATACATCGCAGGTTCTGCACATTCGTCGTCTTGATGGGCTCAATAAATTGGCCGCCGAGCGCGCGCGTCGCGCTCTTCAGCATCTCTTCGTCAACCAGAAAGCGCACCGAGCCGTCCGGCAAGTGAAAGCGACGATTACCGAGCGGCTTCACCCTGTCCTCAATGCCGATGGTCGATGCCAGCCTTGAGAAGAAGATGCCGCCGGGCGCGAGCACACGCCACATTTCGCGCAGCATGTTTTGAAAATGGGTCTCGTCGTCCGCGAAATGCAGCACGGCGCTGCTAATCAGTACGTCGCAGCTCGCATCCGCAAATGACATCGCCTCGACTCGCTCGCAGCGAAAATTGGTCTCCGCGAGACGTGGCGCAAGCCGCGCGGCCAGACGGCGCACAGCCGCGACAGACTCTTCGGCCCGGTCAACGCCGCACACTTCATAGCCGCCGCGCATAAAATAGACGAGGTTTCGCCCGCCGCCCATTCCGGCATCGAGCACGCGCATTGCGGGCGTGAAGCGGCCCTTCAACAACTGATCGAAGAGATAAATGTCTATGTCGCCGAACCACTCGCGCAGATCAACGGGTGCTGTCATGGTATTTCGCTTAAAGTCCGGTAACGACGCGGACGGCCCCGCGTAGTCAGAGTATCCGGCGTCAGGTCTTCATTCTAAATCTTCGCGCTCGACGCCCTCTATCTCCAGAATAAAATCCGCGCCGTAGGCGAGCGAAGGGGTTTGAAATCCCTTCGGAGCCTCTCCCGCCATCACACGCTCGACGACGGCGAGCGCCGTCATAGCCGTCAGCGTGTAGCCTTCCGGGCCGCTCAGGCGCGACCGCTTCACATGGCCGGAATCGTCCGCCACTTCTCCCCACACGAAGCTCTTACCGCGCGCCCTTTCCGCGGGGGAGGGGCCGGGCGGCTGGGCCTTGATTCGATTTTTAAGAAAGCGCTGCACGGGCGCGGCGGCGAGCAGTGAGCCGAGCGGGCGGCTCGCCTTCATCATCATGCGCGTAGACGAAGGGAGCGCCGCATAGACCTCTATGTTGGGAATCGCCGTGCTGTAAAAGGCTGTGGCGATGTCGCCCCAGGGAATTGTCGTCGCCTTGACGGGGCCGCTTCCGAAATCGATTTCGCGTGTCTTCCAGGCGGCCGGGACGGGAGTCAGGCGGCCATCGAGTCTGACAAGGCCGCCGCGATTGATATTCTCCACCATCGTCGTCGCCGTTCCATGAGAGATGCGGCCCAATCCGCGTATCGCCAACGTCAACCTATCGGCGGCGGGCAGTCGTCTTTTAAGATGCGCCGCCAGACAGTCTGAGGGGACGACATCAAACCCGACTCCCGGCAGGAGCATCACTCCGGCGGCCGATGCTTCCGCTCGTCTTGCGGCCAGCGATTCAAAGACCGCGATCTCGCCTGTGATGTCCAGATAATGCGTCCCCGTCCTCAGACACCCGTCGGCCATTGGCCTGGAGGTGTGCGAGAATGGGCCCGCGCAGTGGAGCACTACGGGAACGCCCTTCAGGGCCGCATCAATCGACGCCGCATCGTCAAGCGCGAAGCTCAGGTAATCGAGGCCGAGTTCTGTCGCCAGCGGCTCAATCTTACTTCGATCACGTCCGGCGAGGATGGGACGCAGGAGGAGCCCACGCTCTACGGCAAGGCGCGCGATAAGCTCGCCCGTATAACCGTTAGCGCCGTATAAGAGAAAGTCGGATGACATCTTTTAAAAGGCCCGCGCCGCGCGTCCATCCCGTCCATCGCTTCCATCCTGGCCCCGGCGCGTCCTGCACTCTTTTTTAAGCGCACGAACAAAGAGAGAGCCACAGGGCTTGCATACTCTCGGCGGATTTTGAAGCTCGCAGGGCAGCGGCACAATATGACGAACCGGGCGGCGCGTCAAGAAGCTCTCCATAGACTGTTTCTCCTTAGCATTTCTTTCATCCTCTGACGGGCCCGTCGATCTTCCCTCCTGACTCGTTCCCACGACTCGTGTCGTGAGCTACAATCTATAGCCTTCTACGCGCGGGGCTCGGAAGAATTTCTCTTAAAGCGGATTAAGCGCGCGCTTTTTTTGTGAGACCTTGAATGATAAGCATTGACGGCTCATACGGCGAAGGCGGCGGACAGATCATACGAACCTCGCTGGCGCTCGCGCTGGTAACGGGCAAGCCTTTTCGCATCGAGCGTGTCCGCGCCCGGCGCGCCAGGCCCGGTCTTCAGCGCCAGCACTTGACGGCGGTCAACGCAGCCGCCGAGATCGGGCGCGCCGAGACGAGCGGTGCGGCGGTCGGCTCCGCGCAGTTTACTTTCATTCCGCGCGAGGTCGTTCCGGGCGATTACACTTTCAGCATCGGCACGGCCGGAAGCGCAACGCTCGTGCTTCAGACTATCCTGCCGCCGCTCGCCGTCGCTTCCCGTCCGAGTCGTCTCGCGCTCGAAGGCGGGACGCACAACGTCCATGCCCCGCCGTTTGAATTTCTGGCCGAGACGTTTCTGCCGCTCGTCAGCCGCATGGGCCCAAAGGTCACAGCCGAGCTTAAACGATACGGGTTTTATCCGCCGGGCGGAGGACGGTTCGAGGTCTCGATTGAGCCTGTGACCGAACTCCTACGCCTCGACATAGCCGAGCGCGGCCCATTGCTGACGGAGCGCGCCCGCTCGCTGGTCGTCAATCTCCCGCGCGGCATTGCAGAGAGAGAACTAGCGGTCGTCAGGGAAATGCTGGGATGGGGCGACGATCAATTGGAGCTTGCCGTTTCGACCAACGCGCTCAGCCCCGGCAATGTCCTGACCATCAGGCTTGAAAGCGAGCAGGTGACGGAGATCGTGACGGGCATGGGCGAGCGTGGCGTGCGCGCCGAGACGGTCGCGGAAAGAGCCGTCGCCGAGGCGCGCTCGTATATCGAGACGGGTGCGCCCGTCGGAGTACACCTCGCAGACCAGTTGCTCGTCCCGCTGGCGCTGGCCGGAGGCGGCTCCTTCCTGACCGGCCCGCTCTCTCTTCACGCGACGACGAACATCTCCGTCATCAGGAAATTTCTGGACGTGCGAATCCAGGCCGCTCAGCTCTCAGAGCATATCTGGAAGGTCGAGGTGGAGAATTTTTGAGAGAGAGCGCGCTATTACGGCGCTCGCCGCAGTCTTTCAACGGAGTGACACAGATGAAGGCGGTTCAATACAGGAACGTCCGCGAGACGGAGATAGCTCAAACAGCCGAGATATTCCTGATCGCCGTGAACGATATGTATGCCCGTCACGGCATCAATCTGGCTGCGCCCGAGCGCGCGGCGATTGAAACGGGTTATCGTCACATCTTCGAGACGGGCATCTTCCAGGTGGCCGAAGTTGATGGACGAATAGCCGCCATCTGTAATGCGGTGGTGCGCGGCCCGCTGTGGTTCCTCTCTGGCTTCTGGATGCTCCCGCAGTTTCAGAGGCAAGGGCTCGGCGGCACTCTGCTCAAGCGAGTCATGGCGGAGGGCGAGGCGTCGGGCGCGCGCATCTTCTTCACATGGTCTTCGGTTGACCAGACGGCGATAGCGACCTACATGAAGCAGGGGATGCTGCCGGGATACCCTATACTGAGCTTCGGAGGGCCTTTGCGCGAGTCGCCTTCGCAACAGCAGCCGGGCTATGTGGTCGAGCCCCTGGATATTTCCCACGCGATGGAATTGGATGCGCAAGTGCGGGCGACCTCGCGCGAGGCCGATCATGGATTCTGGCTCTCGAAGGCGGGCCAGGAGGGGCGGCAGGTCGTGCGCGGCCGTCGCGCCATTGGTTATTATTATTTCAAAGGCGGCGTCATAGGCCCGGCAGCATGGAGCGATGCTGCCGATGGCCCGGCTGTGATGGAAGCTGCGTTTCGCGAAGCGTCTCAAGGCGCGGAGCAGTTGCGAGTGGCGATACCGGGCGTCAACCATACGGCCATACGGTTCGCGCTTGCGTCCGGGCTGCGGCTCATAAGCTTCTCGCACCTGCTCAGGAGCGCGCCCTTCGGAATGATGGAACAGTATCTGGCTTCGGGCCCGCTGCTCTTTTAGTTGCGACGAGAGGTTGAAAGAAGGCGAGCGAAGCGTTTCAGGCCGTGAGGGGTTTGAACGGGGTCGGATTTTTTCCGTTGAGCGCGATGCGAGATTTAGATGAACTCTTTACAGCCCTCGAAGCCTCTGCGTTTCGCAGGCGGTTTCGACTGCGTGGGAAGGAGCTTGAATACTTTCACAGCAGAGGGCTCGAAGTCGTCCTCGAACACGCCGCCGACTTTATAGAGAAGCGGTTGGCCCAGGCCCATCCCGCCAATGACGGCAAACAAACACCCATGCGCCATCACCCGGCCTTCATCGCGCAGCACGCGACGGCCACATGCTGTCGCGGCTGCCTTGAGAAATGGCACCGGATTCCAAAAGGGCACGCGCTTCGGACGGAAGAAAAGCAATACGTGCTCGCCGTACTGGAGAGATGGTTATTATCGCAGCAGCAGCAGGGCGCGGGTCGCTCCGCCTCCCTCCAGGCGGACTAGGTACGCGTACGTGAGAGTCAAAGGATATGCTATGGATGACCGTTTGCGGCTATGTCGCGACTTGATTCGCCGTACCGCTCCGGTTAAAGCCATGCTCCGGTCTTAGATGAAACGGCCCCCTTTTCAACGCCCGGAAAGGAGCATTACGAGCCCGCTCTGCGACCCCTCAATATATTCCTCGGAATAAGCGCCCTCGCGTCTTGACCTTAAGGTTCGGCTGGTGCATACTTGCTCGCTTCGTTACCCCGGCACGAGCCGCGTTTATGCCCTGGATAGCACAGGCTTTTTGCTTACGCGGCGACCTGACAGCATGTAGCTGTCGAAATCCACCATCACCCTCGCGTCCCTTATTTCCAACTTATAACTGGGAAAGACGACGCCGTTAGCATAGGTAAACTGACGGAATTGGCCTGAGAGGTGCGTGCGATCCCTGCTCCGAAAAGGGTCACGGCTTCTGAAACAGGCTGATGGCGCGCTGGATTCACCCTAACACCCGTTTGGATTAATACTAATGCCTCGCTTCTCAATTTTATTAAAGCTCGCCCTAAGCCTGCGAAAGCTGATCGTCGCCGCCGCCCTGTCCGGCTTGCAACTTTCAAACAGCCGAAGATCGTGGGCCAATGGAAAGACAAGTTCCCTCACCTTGTTCAAATCAATCGTCGGCGCGGCCCCTTATCTCATAAAGCTATCCTGGCTCTCGCTCCTGCTGATCTCTTTAGTAGCCCTGCCGCCTGTTTCCCGCGCACAATTTCAGGGCTCCGCATCGCCCGACCCTGGCAAGAAGCGCCCGCCCATAGAGATCGTGCCCGGCGAGGTACTCGTGCGCTATCGTCAGGACGCCGATGCTCGCAAGGCTGAAAGCGAAACGGCAGCGGAACTGCCGGGCCCGCGCGGCCGAATCCCCATGAAGGTCGAGCGCTTCGACGGCTCCGATTTGGTCAGGGGCTGCGCCTCGTGCGAGTGGCGGCCAAAGACACCCTGGAAGCGATTGCGGCGTTGAAGGCGCGGCCAGATGTGCTGTACGCCGAGCCGAACTATGTCAGGCGTAAGCTGACGACTCCGAACGACCCGCGCTTTGGCGAGATGTGGGGGTTGAGGAATACCCGACAACCGGGGACGAGCGGCGGCAACCCGGGCTTGTACGGCGCTGACATTGACGCCGTTCCGGCGTGGACTCTGACGACGGGCAGCCGCAACGTAGTCGTCGGAATTGTGGATGAGGGTATCGATGTCGGCCATCCTGACCTTCAGGCTAATATCTGGAAAAATCCGGGCGAGGTGGCGGGCAACGGTCTGGACGACGACGCCAACGGATTCGTAGACGACGTTAACGGTTGGGACTTTTTCCATAACGACAAGACGGTTTTCGACGGCTCGGGCACTTACCCGACGGATGAAACCGACGCGCACGGAACGCACGTGGCGGGAACCGTGGGCGCAGTCGGTAACAACGGCCTCGGGGTGACGGGCGTCAACTGGCAAACGAGCATCATGTCGCTGAAGATATTGGGCAGAGAGCGCGAGTTCGGCGCTCCGAGCAGCGTGCTTGTGACAGTGCGCGCGTTCAACTACGCCAAGATGATGCGCGACCGGTGGACGAGTTCAGGCGGCACGCGTGGCGCGAACATTCGCGTCCTGAACAATAGCTACGGTGGCGGCGGCAGGTCGCAGGCGGAGTTGGACGCGATTCGCGCGCTCGCCAACTCGAACATTCTGTTCGTGGTGGCTGCGGGCAATGACTCCTACAATAACGACATCGTGCCCGTGTATCCGGCCAGCTACATCGCTCCGAACTTAATCTCGGTGGCTGCCACTGATAACGAGGATCTCCCAGCCTTTTTTACGAACGTGGGCGCACGCACGGTCAGCATGTTCGCGCCCGGCTCCTGGATTCTGAGCACCACTCCGAACGGGACTTACGACTTTTATAGCGGCACTTCTATGGCCGCGCCCCACGTGACGGGCGCGGCGGCGCTCGTCTGTGCTCTTAACCCTAACATTAGCGTGCGGCGGCTGCGCGCGGCCCTGATGTTAAGCGGCGATCAGGCGTTCAACACGGTCATCGCGGCAAGACGCTTGAATGCGCTCAAGGCGCTGCAAAATGCTGCTGAAAACGACGTGACGCCGCCAGCGGCGGTCGTCGGTCTTCAGGCATCGCCTTATGCCGAGCGGCAGTTTATTCTGTCATGGTATGCTCCCGGCGATGACGCCAACACGGGTCGCGTCAGTCTTTACGAGGTTCGCTTTTCGGATACGGAGCTGACCACCAACGCGCAATTCGAGCTGGCGACGCCGCTCACGGGAGCGCAGCCGGAAGTGGATGCGGGCTATTATCAAAGCGGCGGCTTTGTCGATATACCTTACCGTCACTCCAACGGATTCATATCCGTTCGCGCCCTGGACAACGCCGGAAACGCAGGCCCGATCACTTCCGTACCCGTCTCAGTCTCGGCCGACGATAACGATCCCTACGTCGTCACACTGGCGACGGCGTCTCCGCTCTCGACGGGGGGTACGCCTGTCGGCCTGCATGGAGATGACATCTACTCAAACGAATATGGTCTGCCGTTCTTCGTCCCGTATTACACAGGCACGCTCTCGTCCGTCTCTTTTTCCACGAACGGCGCTCTTTATCTGCCCTACACGCCATCGACCCCACAGGGACAGGTGAACGACGCCGGAAGCTATATCGACAAACTCAACTCGTACAAGATGATCGCGGGGCTGTGGGATGACCTGCGGACGGACAGGCGCGCTGGCGATGACATTTACGTGGTTCGGCCCGACGCCGACCGCGTCATCTTCCGCTGGCAGGCGGTAACTTTTAATACGCCGTTTTCACCAACCACATCTCGCGGCGAGAATCCCGTCAGCTTTGAGATAGAGCTGAACCGCAACGGCATTATCAAGATGCGATATGGCGCGGGTAATCAGAATCTTTTCCCGGTCGTCGGCATTTCCGCAGGAGCGCCGGACGCCTACTCGGTCGCGACCCACAGTTCCGATATCGCCCTGAAGAATCTCACGAATGCGGCGACGGTCGTCTTCACCCCGCGTAGGATAGCTTTCCCACCGCCCGTCAACGTTTCATCCCTCACGGTCAGCCCCGCTTCCGTGATCGGCGGCAGGACTTCGACGGGCAAGGTGACCCTGAACGCGGCAGCACCGGCGGGCGGAGCAATCGTCAGCCTGAGCGACAATATAGCCTCGACCACGATTCCCGCCAGCATTACCATTCCAGAGGGGGCGACGACGGGGACGTTTACGATTACGACGACGGCCGTTAGCGCGACACAGACCGGCACTGTGACCGCCAAGAGAGGAACCTCGACGGCGACCGCCGCGCTCAGCGTCCAACCCATCGTGCTCACTTCGGTCGTGCTGAGCCCCGGCACGGTCGTTGGCGGGAGCAGCAGTACCGGAACCGTGACGCTCAATGCGCCTGCGCCCGCGACCGGAGCCCTCGTCACGCTCTCGGACAACCTGGCCGCGAGCACAGTTCCGCCGAGCGTAACCATTCCGGCGGGTGCGACCAGGGCGACGTTTACGATCCCGACCGCTATCGTCACGGTCAGACAGGTCGGAACCCTGACGGCCTCTTATGCGGGTTTAAGTAAAGCGGCGACGTTCGTGGTGCGGCCCGTGGGCGTGCTCTCGGTGGCGGTCGGCCCGAACCCGGTCGTGGGCGGGAAATCAGCGACCGGCACTGTGGTTCTTGAGCGCGCCGCTCCCAGCAATATCACCGTCACCCTGACGGAGAATGCGGCTTCGGCAACAGTTCCGGTGAGCGTCGTTGTGCCGACGGGGACGACGACTAAGACGTTCACGATCACGACCACAGCCGTCTCCAATTACCAGATGGGGACGCTCACGGCCAGCGCCAACGCCGTATCAAAGAGCACCTACTTTATGGTGAATCCCGCTCCTCCGTTGGTCGCGTGCGCCGCTCCCGTCTTTAAGCTGGCCTCGAAAACCACGGTTGGGAAGGTTCCTTACGATTTAACGGTGGAGGACTTCAACCGCGACGGCAAGCTCGATGTAGCCGTGACGAGCTATTATTCCAGTTTCGTCTCAGTCCTGCTTGGCAACGGTATCGGAGGCTTCGCCGCTCCCGTCAACTACACTCTGAAAAGCGGCTCGACCCAGAGCGCCGCCGGAGACTTTAACCGGGATGGCAAGCTCGATTTAGCCGTCGTCAATCATCTCAGCAGCTACGTGTCCGTATTCCTGGGCAACGGGCTGGGCGGCTTTAGTCCGGCGGTACTTATTCCGGTCGGCGTTAATCCCTTCAACATCGTGGTCGGCGATTTTAATAAAGACCTCAAGCCCGATTTAGCCGTCACGAATTTCGGTTCGGGCGACGTGTCGGTGCTGCTCGGCAACGGGCTCGGCGGTTTCAGCCCCCAGGCCCGGTTCGCCGTCGAATCAAACCCGGAAGGACTGGTCGCCGCGGACTTCAACCGCGATGGCAAGCTGGATTTGGCCGCGGCTAATAATTCACCGGGCACGGTGTCGGTTCTTTTGGGCAACGGCGCGGGGGGTTTCGGCGCAGCTCTGATGCAGAGACTGGACGGCCTTGACAGACCTACGGCGATGGGTGTGGCCGACTTTAACAAGGACGGTAAACTGGACTTGGCCGTGGCTATCGAGGGAGGCTCCGGCGTTGCGATCATGGCAGGGAACGGGCTCGGCGGCTTTACGGTCAGTAAAAGAATCTTCGTCGGCAGCTTTCCTCAGAACGTCCTGGTCAGGGATTTGAACGGCGACGGTAAGGAGGATCTGGTCGTCTCAACTTCTGACGCGACAAATCTGGTGATGCTCTACGGCGACGGGTTGGGCGGCTTCGGGCCTCTCAAGTATTACGCCGTTCAGACAGGGGCGCATCCGCGCGGTGTCAGAGCCGGAGATTTTAATGGCGACGGCAGGCTCGATCTGGGAGTTGTAGACCCATCGTCCAGCACCGCCATCGTTATGCTCAGCGCCTGCGAATAGGCGTCCGCCGATCTGTGGCCTATTGACGGCCGGGGAGCTATTGGCGAGCTTTCCGCTTCAAAGTGGAAGTCGTATGTGGGCGCGGCAGCCCGGCCCCGTGAGCCTGTTTTCAAGTGATAGAGAGCCGCCGTGCGCCTCCGCTATCTGGCGGCTTAAGACAAGGCCGATGCCCGTGCCCGTCGGCTTGGTCGTAAAGAAGGGCACGAAGAGATTGGCCGTGTTGGAGAGTCCGGGCCCCTCGTCCTCTATAATCACGTCGAGGTGCGAGCCGTTTCTGATCCATCCCACCCTGACGGAGCCTCCGTTTTCAAGCGCCGCATCGACGGCGTTGTGCAGCAGATTGATGAGCATCTGATCCAACTGGTCGCCGTCGGCCTGTATCTGTATGTCGGGCCCCGGCGCGATTATGACATCCAGTCGCGTCTCCAATCCGACGGCGCGCTCGATCCACGCCGCGACGTTCAGAGGCGCGAAGCGCGGCTGCGGCAGCCGGGCAAGGCGCGAGTACGCTTCCATAAAACGCGAGAGCGCCTCGGCCCGCGCCGAAATCACGGTCAGGCCGCGCTGCATATCCTCGTCCCAATCGAGTGGACGAGGCTCGCGCGTCAACAGGCTCTCAAGACTTCCGGCGATGGACTTGATCGGCGCGAGCGAGTTGTTCAGCTCGTGGCCGAGCACGCGAACCAGCCGCTTCCAGGCCTGGCGCTCCTCCTCGCGCAGCGCGCGGCTCAGGTTCGACAGCACCAGCAATTGATGCGGCAATCCGTGCTCGCGAAACGTGCTGCGACTCACGCCCCAGCGACCCGTTCCCTCTTCGGAGGTGATCTGGAGCGTGCGCGTCACCTCGCCCCTGAGACAATCGGCCAGCCCCAGCTCCGACGCGCTGCTTCCCATCAGGCGCTCGGCGGGCTGGGCCAACAGGCGCTCGCCCGCGCGGTTCACCAGCCGCAGGCGCTCGTCCGGGTCGAAGGCGAAAACCGCCACGTCGATCTTGGACATGACGGTGCGCAGCAATGCAGTGGCCTCCATCGCGCCGAGTCGCTGCTCGCGCAGCGTTTCCCCGAGCGCGTTGACCTCGACCATGACCTCGCCGAGCGCATCCTCGTGATTGGCTCCGCGCGCGCGAATCGAATAATCCCCTTCGCGGAGCGCCGCCAGTAGATTCGACAGAGTTTGCAGCGGACGAACGACGCGCTCGCGTAGCGCAAAGGCGAAGCCGAGCCAGATGGCCGTGATGAAGAGCGTGAGGGTGAGCTGTACTTTGGCCGTGAAACCGCCAGACCACAACAGCATGAGCGACACCACCGTACCGGGAAGGCCCGAGATCAGGGCCATCAGTATGATGCGTCGCTCGTGAGTCAGTCCTGGTTTTTCGATCCTGGGTTTTGGCTCGGGCCCGCGCGGCCCGTCTCCATCCCAGAACCTTAACATTTTCATAGGCCGTAGCGTTGCAGGCGACGGTAGAGGGCGCTGCGGCTCAGGCCGAGGGATTGTGCGGCCTGGCCCACGTTACCATCGAAGCGGGCCAGCGCCTTCTGTATGAGGAAAGCCTCAACTTCCTCAAGGCTCATGTCTTCGAGGCGACGCGAGCCCTCGCGCGCGCCGCGCTGCAAGCCTATATCACGGACTCCGACCGTCTCTCCCTGCGCCATCAGCACCGCCCTCTCCACAGCATGCTCCAATTCCCGGACGTTGCCCGGCCAAGGATAATCCAAAAGCGCGCGGTTTGCAGCCGCATCGAAGCCTTCGAGCCGTTTGCGATAGCGCTGGGCGTGCTGGCGCAGGAAGTGTGTGGCCAGGAGCGGGATGTCTTCGGGGCGCTCGCGCAACGGGGGAAGGTTGATCTCGACCGTGTTGAGGCGAAAGAGCAAGTCCTGGCGAAAGCGACCCGAAGAGACCTCTTCATCAAGGTCTGCGTTGGTGGCCGACAGCACGCGCACGTTGACGCGCCGCGTTTTGGAAGAGCCGACGCGCTCGAACTCGCCTGTTTCCAGTACGCGCAGCAGCTTGGGCTGCTTGTTCAAGGGGACGTTGGCGATCTCGTCCAGAAAGAGCGTCGAGCCGTCAGCCAGCTCGAAGCGGCCGACGCGATCCGTCTTGGCATCCGTGAACGCGCCCTTGACGTGGCCGAAAAGCTCGCTCTCGAAGACTCCCTCAGAGAGACTACCGGCATCGACCGTGACGAGCGACTTGGAGGCGCGCGCCGAGATCGAGTGCAGGGTCTGCGCCACCACCTCCTTGCCAGTGCCGTGCTCGCCCGTGATGAGGACGTTGGCATCCGATGGGCCGACGTGCGCGATCAGTTCCAGGACGGGCTGCATGGCGCCGGATTCGGCGATCAGGGTGGGGCGCGCGTCGCCGTCGCGAAGCAACTGGTTCTCGGCTTCAAGGCGCTGGCCCCTGCGAAGCGCCTGGCCCAGCTCTATCTGCGTGCGGAGAATGGAGAGCAGGCGGGCGTTGTCCCAGGGCTTCTGTATAAAGTCGCGCGCGCCGCGCCGCATCGCCTCGACCGCCACCTCGACGCTTCCCCAGGCCGTCATGACGACCACAGGAAGGTTGATGTCGGCCGCCTGGATGCGCGACAAGAGATCCAGCCCCTCCTGGCCCGAGGTCGTATCGCGCGCGTAGTTGAGATCCATCAACAGAAGCTCGAAATCCCCCGTTTCGAGTTTCGGCAGAACCTCGGCAGGCGAAGTCACCGCCTCGGTCTTGAAGCCCTCGCCCTTGAGCAACAGCCGGAGCGCTTCGAGCACGTCCGGTTGATCGTCGGCTATCAGAATTCTTCGGGATGATGATTCGGAGATTTTCATGTACCGGTCAAAATAGTTGTCCTCGGAATCGTCGGCGCGCATCGCGGGCACGAGTCCGGGCGGCGCCTCAATCAGAACCTTATTGTAATCGTTACGGGAGCGCAACTCGAATCCAGCAGCGCCCGTGTGGGCGGGCGCTTCCTTCCTGTAAAAAGTTTTCGTCCAACCTATTCGTAACGAAGCGCGATTATCGGGTCTACCTTCGTAGCCCTGCGCGCCGGGAGATAGCAGGCCAGCAGGGCCACCACGACTAATAGAACTGAGACCAGTAGGAACGTCTGCGGGTCGCTTGCTGTGACTCCGAAGAGGAGGCTCGCCATCAGTCGCGTCAGGGCGAAAGCCCCGAGCACTCCGCCCGCTACGCCCAACAGGGTCAGGGCCATTCCCCGCCTGACGATCATCTTCAGGACATCAAGCTCGCGCGCGCCCAAAGCCATGCGGATGCCTATTTCGCGCGTGTTCTGGGTGACGGTGTAAGACATCACGCCGTAAATTCCCATGAGCGAGAGAATCAGGGCGAGCGCGGCGAACGTGCCAAGCAGAAGCATGCTGTAGCGACGCGAGGCCACCGACCGGCTGAAGACCTGCTCCATCGACTCGAACTCGACCGGCACATTCCTGTCTATAGCTTGAACCTCTGAACGCATGGCCGCAATAAGGCCGGAGGCAGCGGCGTTTGCCCGGACGACGACCGTCACGGCCCTGGCCCGAAGAGGACGCTGCGCGTAGGGCAGGTAGAGATCGGCGGAGGCTGCCCTGTCCAATCCACGATGACGCACATCGCCGACTATTCCGATGATGGTCGTCCACTCTTCCCTGTCGTCATTGCGCGACTGAATCCGCTTGCCGATCGCGTCCTCGCCCGGCCAGGTGGCCTCGGCCACTCTCTCGGAGATTACGCCCACGGGGACGGAGCCCTCGTTATCCTGTTCGGTAAAGAGCCTGCCCTTGAGCAGCGGAATATTCATCGCGCGGAAATAATCTTTGCTGACGATGCGAAAACCGCTATCACCCGAGGGTCTTTCAGGAGGGTCACCCTCAATCCAGAAATAGCCGTTGATGTCCACTCCGCCCAGCGGCAGATTGTTAATGATGCCAGCGGCCTCGACACCCGGCAGCGCTCCGAGGCGTTCCAGAAGCCGCCTGTGAAAAGCTATCGTCTGATTGTCTTCCCTGTAGGCGGATTCGGGCAGCGAGATTTGCATTGTCAGGACGTTCTCCGGATTAAAGCCCGGATTGACCTGAAGCAGCCGCCAGAAGCTTTTGACGAGCAGTCCGGCCCCGACCAGCAACACCATCGTCAAAGCGACTTCGGCGACGACCAGCGCATGACGGAGAAAGAGTGATCCCCCGCCCGGAGTCTGCCCTCCCTGTTTGAGGGCCACTTGCAGATCGGGCCTTGAGAATCTGATTGCGGGCAAGAGCCCGAAGATCAGGCTCGTCAGCAGAGAAACGCCGAGCGTGAAGAGGAGCGTTCGAGCGTCAATCCTGATCTCGTCGAGGCGCGGAATATTGCCCGGACTGAGGGCCACGAGCGGGCCTATGAGCCAGTAGGCGAGCAGCAGCCCCAACGAGCCGCCGAGCAAAGATAGCAGGACGCTCTCCGTGAGAAGCTGTCGAACTATGCGCCAGGGGCTCGCGCCGAGCGCCGTGCGAATCGCAATCTCCTTCTGGCGTCCGAGCGCGCGCGCCAGCAGTAGATTAGAGACATTGGCGCACGCTATCAGCAGCACGAACCCAACGCCCGCCAGCAGCACCAGTAAAGCGGGCCGCACCTGTCCGACCAGTTGATCTTCGAGCGAGATGACATTGACGCCCATCCCTCTATTGTCATTCGGATACTGCTGCTCCAAATCGCGGGCGATAGCGTTCATATCGGCCTCGGCCTGCTCTACGGTCACGCCCGGCTTGAGGCGCGCTATCCCGACGTAGTTATGCGCCGAACGCGTGCTCTGATCCGCGCCCAGTTGTTCTTTCGCCAGCCACAGGTCTGTCTCCGAGGGATAGCTGAAGCCTTGCGGCATCACGCCGACGATATTGAAGGTGGTGTCGCCGAGCGTCAGTTTCCTGTTCGAGAGGTCTGGGTCGCCGCCGAGGCGACGCTGCCAGAAGCCGTAACTGACTATCGCCACCGGAGTCGTTCCGGGGCTGCTCTGTTCCTCCGCCGAAAAGTCGCGCCCGATCATGGGTGCGACGCCCAGCACCTTGAAGTAGTCGCGATATACGGCGACGGCAAAGGCGCGTTCGGGCTCCGTTCCGCCGAGGATCGTGGTTTTCCCGCCCCAGCGCCCGCTATAACCCGAAAAGGACTCGAACGAATGGTTGCGCTCGCGCCAGTCCAACAGATTAGGATTCGAGACGTGTATCGTCAGGCTGCGGCCGCTGGTTTCCCACAACAGCACCAGCCGATCAGGCTCCGCATAGGGCAGAGAGCGCAGGAGCACGCCGTTGACCACGGAGAATATGGCCGTGTTCGCGCCGATGCCCAGAGCCAGGGTCAAGGCCGCCACCAGCGTAAAGCCCGGTCGCTGCCATAACGTCCGAAAGCCATAGCGCAAGTCCTGTCGCAGTCTTCCCATCGCTTGACCTCTTTGAAGGGGTGAAATAAAAGCTTCTGTCTTTCCCGTGGCGAGCGCCTTACTCGTAACGGAGTGCGATCATCGGGTCGACACGCGTCGCCCGGCGTGCGGGAATGATGATCGCCACGAGCGCGACCGCGCTCAAGACCAGCGCTACCAGGATGAACGTCAAAGGGTCTGTCGCCGTCACACCAAAGAGCAGGCTCGACATCAGGCGCGTCAGGGCGAACGCTCCTAAGAGTCCGATGCCGACGCCGACAAAAGCGAGCGTCATGCCCTGGCGAATGACCATCCTGAGCACGTCCCGCGCTTGCGCGCCCAGTGCCATGCGAATGCCTATCTCGTGCGTGCGCTGCGCCACTACGTAGGCCATCACGCCGTAGATTCCGACCGCCGCCAGAAGGAGCGCGAGCGCCGAGAAGAGCCCGAGCAGGAGCATTATAAAACGGCTCTGCGCGACCGACCTGGAGATACGCTGCTCCATCGTCATGATGTCGAAGACGGGTTGATCCCTATCGATGGCCAGCACCTGTTCGCGTACGCTCGCAATCATGTTCAAGGGCTCCGAAGAGGTGCGTACCACCAGACTCATGAAATTTTTCGGATACTGCCGGTACGGGAAATAGACCTCCGGCTTGGCTTCGGCGTCGAGGCGCTCATGCTTCACATTGCCGACGATGCCGACGACCTCCCGCCACACATCCTTGCCGTCGTCTTCAAAGCCGAGCCGTTTTCCGATGACCTCCTCGGTGGGCCAGAAGCGACGGGCCGCCGCTTCATTTATGATGACGGCGAGCGGCGCGTCCTCGCGGTCTTGCTCGCTGAACTGGCGGCCCTTCAACAGGGGGATACGCATGGTCTGGAAATAGCCCGGGGTGACGGCGCGCTGGCCGACCTCCGGACGATCTGCCGAGGCCAGCACGGGCCCGCCCTCTACTATGAAGCCGGTCGTCGTGTTGCTATTGCTCAGGGGGAGCGGATCGACGCCGCCGACAGACTCCACGCCGGGCACCGTTCTGAGGCGCTCGAACAGTTGGTCGAAGAAAATATTCGCCTGCTGTTTCTCTTTATACTTCTGCCTCGGCAGAGAGATGTTCATCGTCAACAGGTTCGAGGGCTCAAAGCCCGGACTGACCTGCCGTAAACGCATGAAGCTCTTTATCATCAGCCCTGCGCCGACAAGCAGCACGAGCGCGAGCGCCACTTCCGAGACGACCAGCAGGCTTCGCATCCGACTGCGCCTGAGGCCCCCCGTGCTTCGCCCGCTCTCCTTGAGCGCCTCGTTGAGGTCTGGCTTGGAGGCTTGCAGCGCCGGGGCGAGCCCGAAGAGCAGACCCGTCAGGAGCGAGACCCCGAACGTCCAACCGAAGACGGGCCCATGCAGACCGATCTCACTCAGGCGCGGAACATCCGAGGGGCTGAGAGCGATCAGCAGGTCTATTCCCCAGTAAGCGAGCAGCAACCCGAGCAGCCCGCCCAGCGCAGAGAGCATGATGCTCTCGGTCAATAGCTGACGGATCAGCCGGAGGCGTCCGGCCCCGAGCGCAATCCGTATGGCGACCTCTTTAGAGCGCGCGGCGACGCGCGCCAGCAACAGGTTGGCGACGTTGGCGCACGCTATCAGCAGCACGAACCCGACCGCCGCGAACAGTACGTAAATGTAGGGCCGGACATTTCCGACCAACTGCCCGTGCAAAGAGACGACGTGCGCTCCCTTGCCCGCGTTCGTCTCCGGATACTGCTGTTGGAGTTGGCCCGAGATGGCGCTCATCCCGGCCTGCGCCTGTTCCAGAGAGACGCCCGGCCTGAGTCGCCCGAGCGCGTATAGATAGTGAGTCTTGCGATCAGCGTCGGCCGGATCAATACGCATCGGCAGCCACATATCCACCTGTATGCTGGTCGGGAATTGAAGCTGAAAGCCGGGCGGCATCACGCCGACGACCGTGTATTGATTGCCGTTGAGGGTGAGCGCCTTTCCGACCAGCTTCGGGTCTGAGCCGAAGCGGCGCTGCCACAGACCGTGACTCAGGATGACGGCGCGCGCGCTCTGCGGCGACTCCTCTTCGGGAAGAAAAGCGCGCCCGAGAAAGGGCTGAACGCCCAGCGTCTGAAAGAGATTGGTCGTCGCGACGAAGCTCTGGATTCGCTCGGGCTCGCCGACCCCAGTCAGGTTGGCGCTCGCGTACGAGAGGGCGGCGAGCTGCTCGAAAACCTGGTTCTGCGCCCGCCAATCCAGAAAGTTACCGAGCGCCAGCTCGTTACGATTTCTCATCTCCCCTTCAAACTGCGCGTTGGTCTCCCAGACGGCGACCAGCCGCTCCGGCTCCTTGAAGGGGAGCGGCCGCAGCAGTACGCCGTTGACGACGGAGAAGATGGCCGTGTTGGCCCCGATGCCTAAAGCGAGCGCGACGACGGCGACGGTCGTAAAGCCGGGCCGCTTGAGCAGCATCCGAAATCCATAACGCAGGTCTTGCAGCAGTATTCTCATCTCACAATAACGAAGGGATGAGAGCCGCCGAGGATGAGAGATAAAGGGTTGAATCAATGCTCGATTGGCCCTTTCCGTCAAAGCTTTTATCTCATCCCCGGCGGCCCTTCGTTCCTCCCTCCGCCCTTTCTTTATTCGTATCTGAGCGCCTCCATCGGGTCGATCCGGGTGGCGCGGCGTGCGGGTATGTAGCAGGCGACGAGCGCCACGGCCGCCAGCGCCAGAGAGATGCCAGCGAAGGTGATGGGGTCTGTGGCGCTCACCCCGTATATCAGGCTCGTCATCACGCGCGTCAGGACAAGCGCCGCTGCCAGCCCGAGGCCGACGCCTATGAGAGCGAGAATCATTCCCTGGCCCACGACGAGCTTAAGTATGTCGCGCGTCTGTGCTCCCAAAGCGATGCGTATGCCGATCTCGTGGACGCGCTCGGAGACGGAGTAAGCCATCACCCCGTACACTCCGACGGACGCGAGCAGCAGAGCGACCAGCGCGAATATTCCCAGCAGTAACATGCTAAAACGTCTCTGCGAGACCGAGGCGGAGACCACCTGTTCCATAGTTCTCACGTTCGAGACGGGCAGCGACGCGTCAATCGCCTGTACCTCGCGCCGAACGGCGGCGGCGATGCTCGTCGCGTCCGAAGTCGTACGCACGACCAGCGTCATCCCCGGATAGGGGAACTGCTGGTAGGGGATGTAAACGGCGAGCGGCGTCTCCGCATCGAGCGAGAGCTGCTTAACGTCTCCGACGATGCCGACAACCTCGCGCGGCGACTTCTCGAACCCGATGGTCAGGCGTTTGCCTATCGCCTCCTCCGAGGGCCAGAAGCGGCGCGCCAACCCTTCATTGATGATGATGGCGGCCGGGCTATCCTTCGTATCCCTCTCTGTGAATGAACGCCCCTTCATCAGAGGAATGCTCATGGCGCGGAAGTAATCTGCGCTGACCAGAGCATAGTTGGCTTGTGGCGTTTGATCGGATGGCGGGATGGGCTGCCCTTCGATGACAATGTCGGAGCTTTCAAACGCTCCGCTCAGTGGAAGGCTCGACACCAGCCCTGCGGATTGCACGCCGGGCAGATTCGCGGCGCGCTCCAACACCTGACTAAAGAATGCCGCCTGCTGCTCGGGCTCGGTGTAATTCGACGGCGCGACGAAGGGCACGACGATCTCCATCGCCACGACGTTTTTCGGATCGAGGCCCGGATTGACCTGCTGTAGACGCATAAAGCTTCTGATGAGAAGGCCCGCGCCGATCAGTAGCACCAGCGCCAGGGCGATCTCCGAGACCACGAGCAGGCTCCGAAAGCGATTGCGTCTGAGGCCCGTCGTCGCACCGCGTCCGCCTTCCTTGAGCGACTCGTTGATGTCGGTCTTGGAGGCTTGCAGCGCCGGGGCGAGCCCGAAGACCAAACCCGTCAGGAGCGAGACGGCGAGCGTGAAGCCGAGCATACGTGCATCGATGCCTATTTCACCGGCGCGCGGAATATTTTCGGGGATCAGCGCGCCCAAAGCATCTATTCCCCAGAGCGCCAGCAGCAGCCCTACGCAGCCGCCGACGAGCGCAAGCAGCACGCTCTCGGTCAACAACTGGCGCACCACTCTCATGCGGCTCGCCCCGAGCGCCGTCCGTATCGCTATCTCTTTATGACGAGCGGCGGCTCTCGCCAGCAACAGGTTGGCGACATTGGCGCACGCGATCAGCAGCACGAACCCGACCGTCCCCATAAGGATTAGAAGCGCGGGCCGCACGTCGCCGACGACCTGTTCATGCAGCGGGACGAGCTTGCTGCCGATACCCTTATTGAATTTCGGATACTGCTCTTCGAGGCGGCGGGCGATATTGCTCATCTCGGCCTGCGCCTGCTCTGTGGTGACGCCCGGCTTCATGCGGGCGATGACGGCCAGATTATGCGTCCCGCGATTGCTCAGCTCTTCGCTCGTCAGCGCCAGCGGCTCCCACATCTCCGTCTTCGGAGAGAACTGTAGGCCCGATAGCATGTTCTCGCCGCCGGGAAACTTGAAGCCCGGCGGCATGACGCCGACCACCGTATAACTCTGGCTATTGAGCGCCACGGTTTTCCCTATGATCGAAGGGTCTGAGCCGAAGCTGCGCTGCCAGAGGCCGTGGCCCAGGATGACGACCCTGTTGGCTCCGACCCTGTCCTCTTCGGGCAGAAAGGTGCGGCCCAGAATAGGCTTGACGCCGAGCGCCGGGAAGAGACTACTGGAAACGCGCGCGCCCCAGATTTGCTCCGGCCCGCCGCTGCCCGTCATATTCCAGGCCCAGCTTTTGAAAGCCGCGATGTGCTCGAACACCTGGTTCTGCTCGCGCCAGTCCTGAGTTTCGGCGGCGGATGCCGGTAGCAGATCGAAGCCCAGTTGCGGCGCGCTGCCCCAGACCATCACCAAACGCTCAGGCTCGGCGAAGGCCAGGGGCCGCAACAAGACGGCATTGACGACAGAGAAGATGGCCGTATTGGCCCCGATGCCGAGAGCCAGCGCAAGCACCGCCACCACACTGAAGCCCGGCCTCTTCAAAAGCATCCGAACCCCGTATTGCACATCCTGCCAAAACGTCGTCATCGCACCACCTCCACTTCAACAAGGGATGAGGGCGGAGGGATGAGGGATGAAAGAAGGATTATTCAACTTGTGTAATCACGCTTTCATCCCTCATTCCCTTCGTTCTCCTCCCTTTATTCATATCTAAGGGCGACCATGGGATCGACCCTGGTCGCCCTGGCAGCCGGGATC
>DASZEN010000032.1:0-46645 GCA_035940775.1 Pyrinomonadaceae bacterium
GGAAGGAGCGGAGGAAAGCCGCAGCTTCGTGGTCGCGCCCTTTCATCACATCGACCGGCTGCAAGAGATAGCCGCCGACCTCGATGTGCTCGACCGCTTCAGAGACGGCAAGACTAATATATTGATGGTCGGCCGCGTCGCCCCGAACAAAGGGCATCCGAGCCTGATCGAAGCATTTGCGGCGTATCATCATGATTACAACCGGAACAGCCGTTTGATTATCGTAGGCAAAGAGGAGACGCGGCTTAAAAACTACTCGGCGCTCCTGCGCGCTATGGTTAAGCGGCTTAAGCTACAGGGGGCCGTGAAATTCACTGGGGGCGTTTCCGACAACGCGCTCAAAGCCTTCTACCAGTCCGCGAATGTCTTTATGACCACGAGCGAGCACGAGGGATTCTGTGTGCCGCTGGTGGAAGCGATGGCGATGAAGGTGGCAATCGTCGCCTATGCTTCATCGGCCATACCCGGCACCGTCGGCGACGTGGGCCTCGTATGGAAGGAGCGCAACCCGTACCTGCTGGCCGAATCCATCAATTCCATTGCGAGCGACAGCAACCTGAGCAGAGCGCTCGGCGAGATGGGACGCCGCCGTTACGAGCGCTATTTTACGAACCGGAAGATAGAGGCCGAGTTCCTGTCGGCGCTTGGCAAACTGGTATGAACAAGATCGCCATTGTCGTTCAACGCTGTCACGAGAGCATCGTCGGCGGGTCAGAGTCGCTGGCCTGGCAATACGCCACGCTGCTCAAGAGCGCGTACGAGGTCGATATCCTGACGACGACGGCGGTCGATGCCGCCTACTGGGCCAATGCTCTGCCCGAAGGCGTAGAGGTGCGAGAAGGCGTCCGAATCCATCGGTTTCACGTTGACATAGGCTATAGCCCATACAGAACTTCCATCTTCGAGCGCCTCTTGAGGGACTACGAAACGCACCGCGCCGGAAGAAACAGGGGCGGCGGCGGCAATCAAGGAGGCGCGCGTTATGTGCCGTGGAGCATCTCTCTACAGGAAGAGTTCATTCGCCGCATAGGCCCTTATTCGGACTCGCTCGTGAGCTTTATCAGGCAGCACTGGATGGATTACAGGGCCATGATCTTCGTCACTTATCTGTACCCGACGGCCTATTTCGGCCTGCTGGAAGTGCCTGCGAGGCGCGCGCTCTTTGCGCCGACCCTTCACGACGAGCAGCCCGCCTACCTGACGGCCTACAAGCACGCGGCGCGACGGGCGCACTCGCTCGTCTGGTTGAGCGAGGGCGAGCGCCGACTTGGCCGTGACCTGTGGGGAGAGTTGCCGGGCCGAATTGTGGCCGCGAGCATTGACACAGAGTTGCGCGAGCCCGTGCGACGCGACGAGCCCTACATGCTCTATTGCGGGCGCATCGACCCGAACAAGGGCTGCCGCGAACTGTTCGAGTACTTCATGCGCTTCAAAGAGAGCCAGCCGTCGAAGCTGCGTCTGGTGTTGACGGGCAAGGACGACATCCCCGTGCCGGATCACCCGGACATAGAGTTTCGCGGCTTCGTTTCGGCCGAAGAAAAATTCCGTTTGATGGCGGGCGCGGACGTTTTCGCGATGCCTTCGGGAAAGGAGAGCTTCAGCATCGTCACGCTGGAAGCGATGGCCCAGCGCACGCCAGTCCTCGCCAGCGGCGTCTGCGATGTGATCGTCGATCACGTAACGCAGAGCGGCGGCGGACAGGTTTACCATGATTACCAAACCTTTTCCGATAGGCTCACGGAGATGCTCGCCGACAGAGCGGGCCTCGCCGCTATGGGCGAGCGGGGGAGACTCTACGTCACGTCAAGGTTTCAACCTGAGATAGTGCGCCGCTCTCTTATAGAGGCGATTGAAGCCTGCGCGGCGGCGGAGGATAACGGGCGCGTAGCTGGTGCTGCTATAAAATCCGATGAGACTCAATCCGATGTAAAGTCAGATGAATCTCAATCCGCTTCTGAGGCTCAAGCGGCTTCCTACGCCGCGCCTTCGCAACAAAATGAGGCTCGGGCCGCATCCCGTCTTGATGCGGGAATCTCTCCGCCCCTGCCTCTGCCGCCCGGGTGGTCTGAGGAGGAGCTGCGCGAGCTGGTCGCCTCCGTGCTGGTCGAAGACGGCCCGCCCGAAGAGCTTAGGGCTTATGCCGAGGGCGATTTCAGGCGGTTCGTTTATACGCTCGGGCTTGTGCCTGATCGTTCCGATCAAGCGCTATTGGAGCTGGGGGCGAACCCCTATTTCACGACTACGCTGCTCCATAAATTCCGCGCGGCCCGCCTGCACCTGGCAAATTTTTTCGGTCATCTCGAACAGGAGGGCGTGCAGAAAGTCACTGTTCAAAAGACGGGCGAGGTAATCTCATACCGTTACAAGCAGTTCAATATTGAAGAGGATGTTTTCCCTTACGCGGATGATGCGTTCGATGTCGTCCTCTTCTGCGAGATCATAGAGCATCTTTTGTACGATCCGGTTCACGCCCTCCTGGAGATCAGGAGAGTCCTGAAACCCGGCGGCCACCTGATTCTGACGACGCCGAACGTCGCCCGTCTCGACAATGTAGGCAAGCTGATCGCGGGAGAGAATGTTTACGACCCGTACTCGGGCTACGGCCCCTACGGCAGGCATAACAGAGAGTACACGACACAGGATGTCTTTCAGCTACTCTCGGCCAACGGCTTCAATGTCACTACTCTGTTTACAGCTGATGTCAGCCCTGAGCAGCGCCCCGCGTCCGGCCTCTTCTCTCTGGAAACGGTCGCGCCGCTTCTCAAGCACCGGCGGCCCGAGTGGGGGCAGTACATCTTTTGCCAGAGCACGATCAATCCCGAGTCGAAGCAATCGGCCCCGGTTCGACCCGGCTGGTTATATAGAAGCATGACGAACAGTGACGGCGCGCAAGTTGCCACGCCGGGCGAAAGCTCGCCGTCTGAAAAATAAAGCTCAACCTGATTCAGTGTGACCGCATGCGCGGTCTCTGGCGCGCGTGCGCGCCAGAGCTGAGCTTGACGGGCGGCCTGAGTTTTGGCCGCGAGCGCCACACGCGCCCGTTCGTCCAGGGCCGCGTCAGGAAATCTTTCTATGAGGAAACTTCTCATCGCCATGACCCTCGCCATCGCGTTACTGATCGCACTGGCGCTCGGCATCTCCGTGCGAAGCTCCTCCGTAAAAGTTGCCGGTAAATCGAATGCCGAGCGCCCACGGCCAACAGGCGACACGTCTCTGCCGCCCGATATAGCCAACGCTCTCAACGCCCTTCCACCTACGGCCGCGCGTGTGCAATGGGTGCAGGCGCGCATCGGCCAGCCCGTTCCTGCGGATGCAATCGCCGTGGGCCGCGAATCGAACGGCCCGAACGACGGCGTCACCCAGTACGTCTGCCGCGCGCTTGTCGATAAAGGGATGCAGCCCGGAAAACTGATCGCCGGGCGGTGCAATATCGGCTACGAGGGACGCGAGCTGGAGAGACCTAGATACGAAGTGGCGGTCTACGCGGGCGGCGCGTGGGGTCGTCCCGGTGCAGCGGGCGCGCTCGTCGGCGGCTGGGAGAACAATCGCTACTTGAATGTTTGCAGGGTGCGCTATACGGAAGAGATAAGGGTTTTCACGCTGCTCTACAGGGCGACCGACTACGGAATGCATGGCGGGAGGTTGCTTGAGGACGGGCGCTGCCACTTCGGCTACGGCGGCGACGAATACGAGAGCGCCGAGTACGAGCTTTTTTATCCTTAACTTTCAAGGGGGCGCGCGCGTGGGCCCACAAAGAGTGCTGGGAGGGATGATCGGGCCCGCAACACGTGCATTCCAGACTCGTGCATGGCGGTGCGACGAGGCGCTGAACGTACGGAGCTAAGATGCGACGATTCATCCCGGCCAGTATTGCTGCCGGTTCGCCTTCTCTGAAGAGGGCGCTCCTTATCACGGCGATGATCGCCGTCTGGGGATTCTTCCTCTGGCGGGCCGTCCATACCTTCGCCCCCGACAGCAACTACGTCTTTTTTAATTCCGACTGTGCCATCCCCATCCTGATGGCTAACGACGACAGGCCGATCACCGTCTCCAACACCTATTACTATGGACAGGACAGGTGGGGCGGCTGGCCGATGCTGCTGGCGCAACTGGTTCGGCGCACCCTCAATTATCGCTGGACGGATCAAAGCTTCTTCGTCATGCAGGCCGTCTGCGCCTTTGCGGGCGCGCTGGTGCTGGCCTCTCTCGCACGCCGCCGCGACCGTTTCCCGGTAATGATAGCGTACCTGATTACGCTCTGCCTGCACGGCGAGGCCCGCCACCACCTCTTCGAGCTGAGCGAGGTTTACGCCTGGCAGGTCACCCCGCTCCTGCTCGGTTGGTACTGTTTAAGACGCACGTTCGAGACGCGGCGAGGGAACGCGAAAGGAGAGCTTTGGAGGCTCTATCTATGGTGCTTTCTCGCGCTCTGGTTCTCCTTTCTGGCGATCCTGAGTTCATTCGCGAGCGCGCCTTTCATCTTTTTTCTTCTCACGCTCGAATCACTTCGAGCACACCTGAAGGCCGAGGAGGAGGAGGAGAAGAACGGCGCGCGCCGCCGTCGGATATGGCTCAAAAGTTACGCTCGCGGGTTCGCGATTGTGCTCGTGGCGATGCTCGCCGAGGTTCTGCTGAGAATCAATTATCGTCGTTACAGTATGAGGCGTTATGGTTACGACTTTAAAACGGAGACGGCGCTCGACACGGGCCATTTGACCGGAAATCTTTTTATACAATTACAGAGAGTTTTCGAGTTTCGCTGGTGGCCACTTTTCCTGCTCTCCCTTTTAGCCGCGCTTTCGCTCCTTTGCGCCCTCGTCTACCTGAGGGTGAAGAGAAGCGATGACCTGCTGCAAAAGCTGCGGGCTAAATTGAGCGACCGTTTGCCGGTTCTGATCCTGGGGACGTGCGGCATCGCCCTCATAAATTTTGTGCTCATCGTCCTCGTAAATCACGTTCGCTTTAACCAGTATGATAGAAGATACCTGACGTTGACTTATCTGTTCGGCTCCGTCAGCGGACTGCTGACCCTGCTTTTGAGCTTCGATTATGCGTGCGGGTATTTTAGCCTTCGCCGCTACGCGCGCACCGCGCCGGTCATCGCTGGCGTCCTCTTTCTGGCGCTGTGGTTTCCGGCCGCGAGTTGGAGCCCGTATTACGAGCTGACGAAGGAGACGGCGCTGGTGCTGGCCCGTAAAGCTCCGGGGGCTGTTTTAATGGGCGGCTACTGGGAGACTTTCGTATTCGCCGCGCTGCAACCGGAGAATACTATGACGCCCGTGCCGTACGAGGGGCAGCAGGTCAGAATGCCCTGGACGAAGGAGACGGTCAGGCAGGCCGACCGCATCATTCTCGAATACCGTCATAGCAAATTCGGCGGCTCAGGTGTCCCGCCCCAACACACTGTTCAATACGGGGCCTCGTTTCAGTTGGTAGACCCGCTATGGTATGAAGACGGGGAAAACGCTTTCGCTTTGTACCGCAATGAATCGAGATGAATCTTTTTGTCTTCGACCATGAGTCTCATAAGATGAAAGCGACTGAGAACAGGCGGGCGGCCACCAGCGGGAGCGTCAAAGCATCTACGTGCGGGAGAAGGCGCGTGGGCGCGAGAGTCTGATACGGGCAGAGGGCACACTCTGTTTTTACGCCCCGGCATAAGAATCGTTTTCAAAACATGGCAACGTCTCATCCATCCATCAGGCGACTATTAGAATTGCCGCCGCCCTTGAAGGTCGCTTATGCATTTTACGTGGCATCCACCCTGACCGTCATCGCGCGCCTCTGCCTGTTCGTCATCCGCGAGCCGTATCGCGAGGGGGATACGCAGATAGTCGTCGGCGGTGTCGAGGCGATCCGCAACTGCCTCGGCCAGGGGCGTCTTTCGGGTTGCGCCTTTGACGGGCCGTTCCCGCTACTTCAATATGTGCCCGCCCTTTTCCTGAATCTGCTGGGCTTTTCGGAATCGGCCAATCTACACGGGCTTGCCTACCTGAGCTTTGTGGCGTTCATCGCTTCGGCGCTATTGATCTTCCTGACTCTGAAAAGGAAGGCGTCCACGTCTCAGGCGGTGGCCGGTGCTCTGATCGTGTTGAGCGGCCCGCTCCTCTGGTATTCTCATTCGACTTATGGAGAGCTGGTCGCGGCTTTTCTGATACTGGCCTTCACCGCCGCCTGTCTCCTGCGCGCCCGAAACGGAATCATCATCACGCTCTTCATACTCGCCGGAGCGACCAAAGAGACGGCGCTCCCGTTCCTGCTGCTCACGGGATTGTTGTGTCTGCTGCCGTTGGTCGTCGCCGCCAGAGGTGAATTGAGAGGCCGTATTTACGGACTGTTGGCGGGCGCAATGCTCAGCATGATCGTGACCGTCGCTTTCAACTATTTCCGCTATGCGACCTACTACAACCGGAACTATTTTACGGAGCTTGCCATAGTCCCGACCTTCAGGCTACAGCTCAGTTTTTTTCTGGGCATCTGGTTCTCTCCCAACGGCGGGCTCGTTTTCTTCTGGCCCTCTTTCGCGCTTCTCTATTTCTCGCTCGTCGGAATATTGTTTTTTCGCAGCGTCCAGAGAGAACCGGCCCGCCAGCCTGAAGAGCCTGGCCGTGGGTTGATCTTTTACCTGCCCATCATCACCGTTTCGCTGATCCTGTTTACGCTCAGCGCGGGTTTTTCGAGGTGGTACACGCCGCTCGGCGGAGCAGCCTGGGGGCCGCGCTACATGCTGCCCTGGATACCGGCCCTCTCGCTGCTATTACTCTACTTCTACCAGCGGCAGGTCAACGCGTTCCTCTCGCTGGTGTTCTCTAATCCGTTCGGCCTCGGGCTCGGTTGCGCCGCATTGATCGTCGCCTCGCTTCCGCAGTTTATGGTCTTGTTCGACTCCTCCATGCTGGGAAACGTCTTCGCGCCCACGCCCGAATGCCCGCGTCTGCCGAGCATTCAAGGGGATGTTAACTATTACTACAGGTGTATACAGGCGCAGATATGGCCGCACAGGTCTGTGCTCCGGCAGGCGTTCAAGGTGGCGCTCAAACCTCGGGTCTTCTGGTTCGCACTCTCCTACTCGGCGCTGCTCACGGGGGGCTGCCTGTGGATAAGAAGGGCGCTCAGAGGGAGCATGTGGTCTACGCAGACGAGCGCGGACGAGCGTCTCGCGGCGAAGCGGAGCGGCGCGGCGGACGAGTCCGTGCCTTCTTCGCGCGCGCCTGATGGTTCGCGCTTCACGGATGGGCCCATGCGCCATGCTCTTCTGGTGCTGCTGTCTTACTCGATCTTCTTTACGATCTTCTTCTCGCCGGTTCTCAGGGGCGATGGCCTGCTCGCTCCCGGAGACGGCATACCTATCTTCCTGCCGAATTTCTATTCTCGTAAAGTCCTGTGGGATGCGCTGCTCTTCTCGGGCTTTCCGATGTTTGCCGATCCGCAGGTCATGATGTGGTATCCGCTCGCGCTCGTCGCCTCGCATATTCCGGGCACGTGGAACATTTTCGTCATCTCGGCCTACGTGCTGGCGAGCTGCTTTATGTACGGCTACGTCCATAGCGTCACGGGGTCGCGCCTTTCCGGAACCATTAGCGGCCTCATCTACGGCCTGAGCGGCTTTATGATGGCGCACCTGGGCCATCCGGGCATTATCCATTGCGTCGCCTGGTTCCCGTTGATGATCTGGTCGCTTGAGATGTTGCGGCGAAGGTGGAATCCGCTCTGGCTTGTCGCGGGCAGTGCAGCCATCGCCTGTAGCTTTCTCGCGGGACATTCGCAGCTCTTTTTCTACGGGCTGGCATTGAGCGTCGCCTACGCGCTCGTCACGGGCTGGCGTCCTGTTGCTGTGGCACGCCGCAACTATTATCTATACTGCCTGGCGCTCATCGGCCTCGGGTTGGGACTGGCCGCCGTTCAGATTATCCCGACCGCGGAGCTTGTCGGCCAGAGCGTGCGGGCCGAGTTCTCCTTCGCCGAGTTCGTCTCCTACTCGCTGCCTCCCAACCAGCTCGTCATGTTCCTCTTCCCGGCCCTTTTCGGCCTCTCGAATCATCCGACGAGACTCTACTTCGGAAGCTGGAACCTGACGGAGCTGATGGGCTACGTGGGTCTTCTTCCTTTGATGTTGGCGGCCATCGGGTTCATCGCCGCGAGACAGAGGGTGCTGGCCCTCTTCTGGCTCTGCGCGGGTGTGGTCGCCGTACTGCTGGCTCTGGGCGATGCGACTCCGCTGGCGCGTCTTATGTATCCTCTGCCGGTCTTCAGCCGTTTTCGCGTCCCCGCTCGCCACCTGATCGAGCTGGCGTTCGCCGTGAGCGTCCTGGCGGGCCTCGGGCTGAGCGCAATCCGGCGCGAGGAGAATGGGGCGCACCGCGTTGTCCGGAAAACCATTGCGGCCGCGACGCTCGTGATGCTCGGGTGTCTGGGCCTGATTCTGGCCTTCAGGGATCAGTTGGCTGCGGTGGCCGCCGAGAGGGGCGCGGGCCCTGTGAGCTTCCTGCCCTGGACTAACATGGCGGTCGCGCTTCCGCTCCTTATTTTTTTGAGCGCGGCGCTCGGGCTCGCCTACTGGGGCGCGCGTCCGAACTCCGGGGCGAGAAGCGCGCTGCTTCTGCTGGTACTGTTGCTTGACCTTGTCAGCTTCGGCTGGTTCAGTGAATGGCGCTACGCTTCGCCGCACGAGACGGAGCTTCGGCCTCCGCCGAGGGCTCAAACGTACGCGAGCGCGCTCAGGGCTTCAAACCAGCGCATGCTGCCCGTTCTGGGGATTCATGGCCCGCTCAGCGATATGCCGCCCAACATCTCCAGGCTCTGGGGAGTCGCGAGCGCGACCGGAAATAACGTCCTGAGATTAAAGAGAGTGAGCCAGGTTTTAGCAATCTCCGAGGGCGGGGACATTATCGACCAAACGTGGAGCGAGCCCTATAACCGGAGCGTGGACTTGATGGCGATACGCTACCTGCTTGTCCCGCACGCCAAGCCCGTGCGAGATGAGAGCGGAGTCAACTGGCTCGCCAGCGACGCCGAGATATGGCTCGGCTCCGGCTGTGATAAACCTCCGCTGGAATCCACGAGCCTGAATTTTCCGACGCCTCTGAGGGCGACGCGGCTTGGTCTTGTCACCATGCTGGCGTGTTCGACCGACATAGCGGACGGAACCGAGATGGCGCAGGTCTCCGTCACGGATGCGAGCGGGCGAGCGCAAACTCGAAGCCTGCTCGCCGGGCGCGATTCGTCCGAGTGGTCTTACGATTGCGCCAGTATCAGGCCGCGTATGCGACACGGGCGCGCCGCCACGTTCAACTCCTTTCCGGCCAGTATGTACGACGTGCCGTGCGAGGGCCATTACTACCGAACGATGCTCGATCTGGACGAGGCGACCGCCGTCAGCAGCATCAGCTTTCGATGGACGGGGCCCACGGGCGCGCTCGTCATCCAGAAAATAAGTCTCGTAGACGAACCATCTGAGACCTCCATTGCGGTCAATCCCTCGTATATGGATAGCAGCCGCTGGCGGCTGGTCGACGAGACGAGCGAAAGCCGCACCTATGAGAACCTAAGCGTTATGCCGCGCGTGTGGCTCGCGTTCGAGGTCTCGCGGGTCGGGCCTGAAGAGGCTCTGAGCGCCGTTAAGACCTCCCGCCTCGGTGATGGACGCCCCTTCGACCCGGCGCGCACGGCCCTCGTCGAAGAAGCGATGGCCCTCCCCGCAACGGAGCCTGACCCGCGTGCTTCGGCAGAAGTGGCCTCGCTCTCCGAAACCCTCATGGAGGTTCGCACAGACGCGGCCGCGCCCTCCTTCCTGGTCACCTCAGACCCCTATTATCCGGGCTGGCGGGCGACCATAGACGGTCAACCGGCTCGGCTCCTGCGCGCCGATTATGCGCTTCGCGGCGTAATGCTGCCGCCGGGCCGCCACCTGGTCAGGTTCGAGTTCAGACCCAAAAGCTTTTATTACGGTGCGGCAATCAGCGCCGTGTCGCTCCTCGGGCTGGCGGCGATACTGGCAAGGGCGCTTCTTTATCATGCCGGGCGAAGGCGTTCAGGTTTATCCCATTGACACCTGCCCGATGGCACGCTAAACTTGTTTTTACCTCGCCGGTGCGCCGCGAAGCGCCGCCGCCGCAGGTGATGGATGGCCGCCTCTTTCCGGTTACCTTTCCTATTTTTAATGAACTCATAGGAGCAGTAAGATGAGACCGATTGTTGCTATTTTGGTGATTGTGCTGGCTGCTGTCGGCGTCTTCGGACAGACGCAGCAGCAGAGCGCGCCCACATTAAAAATCGTAACCGAAGACCCGAATCTGCCATCCGAGCTGTATTACGGAAATCTCAAAGTCAAACCGCTGCGCCTGCGCCCCGGAACCAACAAGGTAATCACGATTGACGACAGCGATTTCTTCGTCCAGCAGCACTACATAGACTTTCTGGGACGCATGCCTGAGCCGAGCGGTCAGGCGGCCTGGCTCAATATTTTGAACAACTGCGCGCCGGGCGACACTACCTGCGACCGCATAGAGGTCTCTTCGGGTTTCTTCCGCTCGCCTGAGTTTCAGGAGCGTGGCTATTTCGCCTATCGCTTCTACGTCACGGCTTTGGGGCGCAAGCCCAACTATGCTGAGTTCATCCCTGACCTGCGCCGCGTCAGCGGATTCCAGACGCCCGAGCAATTGGAGGCGAGCCGCGCCGCTCTGGCTAATGATTTCACGCTCAGGGCCGATTTTCGCCAGCACTACGATTCGATCACAGACCCTGCGGCCTACGTCAATGCGCTCGAAGCGCGGGCCGGAGTCACGTTGTCGAACAAGGCCGCGTTGATCGCCGATCTCTCGGCCGGTCGGACGACCCGTGCGAAGGTTTTGAGAGCGATTGCCGAGAGCCCCGAAGTCTTTCAGAAGTATTTCACGCAGGCGTTCGTCGTCATGCAATACTTCGGCTACCTGCGCCGCGACCCGGATGCTTTCTATCTGGACTGGATCAGAATCCTGAATGAAGACCCGCAGAACTATCGCCACATGATTAACGGCTTCGTCAATTCACAGGAGTACCGCAATCGATTCTAAAAGCTTCGCGCGCGCGCTAGAGAATCCGTACACCGAAAACCAAAGGTCGGCTCAAACCAGGAGCCGACCTTTCTCATTTATCGACTGATGTGTAATAGTGGCCTCTTCGTCCCCGACGGAGCCGCACGCCTCGTCGCCCGGCTCCGCTGGCCCGAACCCCGAAGCTTACGAAGCGAAGAAGCCACTGCTGACTATGAAGACAGAACTTCCTGAGATCGCCGTCATCATCCCCGCATTGAACGAGCGCGCCAACCTTGAGTACCTGCTGCCCTCGCTCAAGGATGTGATTCGCGGGCTCAATCTGAGGGCCGAGATTATCGTGGCCGACGGGGGATCGCAGGACGGAACGCGGGAGGTGGCCGAGCAGCACGGGGCGAGCGTCGTCATCCAACAGGAGAGGGGATACGGCGGCGCGCTTCTGGCCGGATTCGCGGCGAGCAGTGCGCCTTACATTATCACTATGGACGCCGACCTGTCGCACCGCCCGGTCTTCATACAAAGCTTCTGGGGACAGCGGGACGCGGCCGAGATGCTGATCGCCTCGCGTTATGTGGAGGGTGGACGCGCCGACATGGGCCTCTTCCGACGCGTGCTGAGCCTCATACTGAATCGCACGTACAGCCTTGCGCTCTCGCTCCCGCTGCGTGATCTATCGAGCGGCTTTCGCATGTATCACAGGGACGCGCTCAAGTGGGAAGACCTTGAGGCGCGAGACTTCGACGTGTTGGAGGAGATACTGGTCAGGATTCACACCCGTGGATGCCGCATCAGGGAAGTCCCGTTTCACTACATGGCGCGCAGCTCCGGCAAGTCTCACGCCAAGCTCTTCAAGTTCGGATTGGCCTTCTCTAAAACCCTGTTCCGCATGTGGCGGCTCAGAAACAACACCACAGCGGCCCAGGCTCAAGTCCGTGACGCGGAATGAAGGGCAGAGCCTTCTTCCGCTCCCCGTCTCCCGACCACCTGCTTGTAGACCAACAGAGTCTGGCGGGCACACTCCTCCCACTTGAAGGCGGCGGCCCGCTCCAACCCCGCGTATGAAAGACGGCGACGCTCGGCTTCGTCTTCGAGCAGCTCGATGATAACGTCTGCCAGCATCCGCACATCCGTCGGAGGAACAAGACGCGCGGCCTCTCCAACCGTCTCCACGATGGCGTCTATGTTGCTTGTGACGACGGGCGCACCGCACGCCATCGCTTCGAGGGGGGGCAGGCCGAAGCCCTCGTAAAGCGAAGGATAGACGCACACGCGACACGCCGAGTAGAGCGCGCACAACTCATCGTCCGACACATAGCCCGTCAGGAGCAGCCGCTCGCTCAAATCCGCCTTCTTTATGAGAGCGTACAACTCGTCCACGAGCCAGCCCTCGCGGCCCGCGATCACTAACTGCGGACACCGCGTCGGCATCCGTCGCGTAATCTCTTTGAAAGCCCGCACGAGCGTCGTCAAATTCTTTCGCGGCTCGATGGTTCCGACCGTCAGTATAAAGTCGTCTTCAACGCCGAGCCGTCTTCTCGTCTCGACCGTCTCAGCTAACGGGAGCGGGCGGAAAAGGCTGCGCGGCGCATCCGGAATGATGGCTACCCGCTCCTGGCTGACGCCCAGATGCGCGCAGATTTCGCGCTTGATGCTCCTGGTCGGACTGATAATCATGGACGCCGAGCGCACCATCAGTGGCAGCCTTCGGCGCGCGCGCCGCGCCAGATGCGCCTCGTGTTTGTCCGGATGCAGCAGTATGGAAAGGTCGTGAATGGTGACTACGTTGCGCCGCCTGCTCCATAGCGGCACGTCATAGTTTGTGCCGTGAAAGAGGTCTAGCCGTGCCCGCCTGAGATAGAGCGGCAACCCTATGGCCCACCAGCGGCGGCGCAGAAGCCGCGCGGCTTTCGTGTCAACGGCGCGCAGATTCACGGGCGCGTCCTCGCGCTCCAGCTCTTCGAGGATTGTCCGGGGGAAGGGAATGGGCGAGATCAGCTCGAACTCGTCCTCGGGTGAGCATTGGGCGAGCGCGCGCGCCAGCTCGAAAGTGTAATGCCCGATGCCGGTGCGGGGCGAAGCGAGCGGGAAGCCATCAAGTCCTATACGCATGCTCTAAAAGACGCGAGCAGTGAGCAGAAGATGAAACAACTGCTCACTGCCCTGGATGAAGCGCTCGCCGCCGCTGCCTATCTCAATTTATATGGATGAGCGGCGCGGAGGCTGCCGGACGACTCGAAGTCGTCACGCCTCCCGTATTGACGGTGACGATCACGGGGACATCGCCCGCACCGGCCAGCGAGGCAGGCACCTGCACGTCTATCTGATAGAACCCGGGCGTCTGATTAGTCCCGCGCGGCACGGCATCCGTCAGGATCGCCGCCCCCGTCAGATCGGTTGTTCCGATGCGAACCGTGATATTGGCCTTCGCCACACCCCGCACGCCCGTCAAAACTATACGCAGCACGGCCGGGACGGTGAACGGCTCTCCGAACTCCTGTCCCTGAGCGTTGACGCGGAAGACGACGGCGCGCCCGCCTGCGCCCATCGTGGTCGTGAAGATGTCGGGCTGCGCGGGCAGGATTTGAATCGTACCGCGCAGGGCGACGCCGTTGTTATTGATGACGAACGGATAGGTGGCAGTCCCGGTGGTGGGCGCGAGCCCGACCGGCACTACGAAATTTATCTGCCCCGGAGCGACCGAATACAGACCGGCCGCCGCGCCGTTGATTGAGAGCGAGACGCCGTTCAGCTCAACCGGCAGCGACGGACTGCGCCTCACCTCCGAGGCGCAGGTACTGCTGCTGTTCTGCGGGCAAGCCTCCTGCGCCGATGGAGCGAGCGCACTGGCCGAGCGCACGATACCGAGCATTCCCGGCGCAAGCCCCGCCACTGCCGGAGCAGTCGGAGTAGGAGTCGTCACGGGCCTCTCGCTCGCACCCGTAAAGAACGAAAGAGTGCCGTTCGAGTTGGTCGCCGGAGGAGACCACAGGTAAAAAGCCTCGTTCAGATTATCGCTATTGCCGCCGCCAATCTCCGTCCGCGAGAGCGTAAAACTGGTGCGCCGCCGCGTTTCGCTGGTATAGGCCTGTATGGCTGGCGGGCCTATGGTTGGAATCGCAAAGGCTGGGGTGTCGGTCAGCCGTGTAAAAGTGATCGGCGCGGTGACGGGCGCGGCGAATATCTGCGGGCGTCCGTTGGGATTGAGCCCGTCGGTTGCGTTTGTCGGGAGCGCACCCGCCGCCGTGAAGTTCAGGACGGATGAGAAGATGATCGTCGCCGGTTGCCCCGCGCCGTTGTAGTCGGTGAAACTCGGGAAACGTACAAGGGTTGAAACGGCAGCGCGCGGCCCGACCTGCGTAAAAGTATTGGCCGCGACGTTGTATATAAAAACGGTGTTCGTCGCCTTGACCGAGCTATCGCCTGTCAGGTCTGCGAACGATTCAAAGGCGAGCAGGCTTCCGTCCCGACTCATGCGTTGGCCCAGGGTCAGAATGTTGACGCCCAGATTATTGTTCGCCGGGCCGAGGGCCGTGCGCGTTACCTGTCTGGTAACGGAGGCGTTTGTGCCGTCGAAGCTCGCCAGGTAAATCTCCGCGTTGGCGTCGGCGTTGTTGCTCGCGCCGCCGACCGGAATGTTCGCGTTGGAGATGAAGGCCAGGGTGGAAGAGCCGCCCGTCAATCCCGATACGCTCGGGTTCTCATTGAAGATAGTACTGCCAGTCGTGTTCGTCACCTGAACGAAGGTGCCGGTGGCGGGCGAGACTGTGTTCCTCTTGAAGATAAAAACTTCCGGATTGCCGTCCGCGTTGGCCCCCGTCAGGTCGCGTGACGAGACGAAGGCGATCACGGAGGCGTTATCGTTTACCGAAGCGTCGCGATTATCGTCGGCCACAAAGGGCGAAGCGGTCGCACTCCCGGCGGTCGGCACACGGCTCGCGGGCGTATTGGTCAAACGCGTAAACTCGCCGTTCGCCAAGTCGAAGAACGCCACATCAGCGCCGCTCTCAAGTGCTGCGGCGGGCGCACCGGGAACGAAATAGAGAAAAAGCTCCTGGTTGCCGTCGGCCGCGAGCGCTGCCCTGTTGGCCGCGTTGTTGCCGTCAAAGCTCGCGGGTGTTAAGGCATTCGAGCTAAACACTATCCAGCGTCCGTTATTGCTGATGACGGGCCTGTTATTGGTGACCTCTATGATGACGTTGCTGCGGTTCTGAGGGCTGTCCGGAAGAAAATCCGGCTTGGTCGTATCGACGCGCGTGCTCGTCGTATTGGTGATCTGGAAGATTCTACGCTGCGCGTAATCGAAGAGGAAAATCTCGCGATTGCCGTCCGCATTATTCCTGCTCGCCGTCTTCTCGGTCGAGATGTCGCCGTTGGATTCGATGACGACGAAACGAGCGTTGCCGCTCATGCCGCCGACAAACGAATCACGATTCGACGAGCTGACCTGTGTGACGAACGGATCGGGCTGAGCCTGGGCTCGAAACGACGCGCCGAGAACAAGGAGGAGCGCAACTGCTGCGCACGACAAACGAAAAAACTGCTTCACTGGAAACCTCCGAAATAAGAACACGGATTAAAATATAAGAGAGGCCAAAAAGGAACTCTATCTAACGGTCAAGACTGCCGTGCTGGAGAGCACACGTCAACGCTTCAAAGGTAAGCATTTTAAGCGGAAGGTCTGGCTGAGCGCAAGGCAACGCACCGGATTTCAGCAAAGAAAAAGAGGATGGGCCGACCGGGGCCCAAACCCCTCTTTGCCAGCGCCCCGGTCATCAACGCCCCGACCGGGCCTATATTGAACGGCCCGTCGCGCGGGGCCCGACCGCTTCGCCAGGCGACCGTGTGACGCGCCGGGCCCGCTAGGGCGTCCGCTTCAAAAAGGGTTGGACGAGCGCTTTGAACCGCTCTTCGGCGGCGCTTTTGAGGGGCTCGAACGAAACGGCGCGCCCGCGCCCGGCCCGTTCAACTCTACGCGCGACATAGAGGTTGCCAGCCGCCACGCTCTCGTCCGAAAGGTAAGCGCCGTCGGTCGTCGCCTCAGAAGAGAGCGTTTCGTCCGTGCCGTCAAACGCTAACGGGGCGGAATTGATGGCGGCTCCGCCTTCGTCCTCGCCAGCAGTTTCTATGGCCTGCGTCATCGCCAGCAGCAGCGCGCCGCCCTCGTCGTCAACCGTCAAGCCTCCGGCGATGTAGGCGACCTCGCCATTGTTTGAGCGGAAGCGCAGATCGTAGTCGCCCGCCGGAACGTCCCCCTCCACCCTGACGTTGAAACTGATGATGGGGTAAGTCGTCCCCAATTGCTGCAATACGAGGCTCGACGCCTCGACCGTCATATAGGGCGAAGTGACGGTGATGCCCTGAGCGGCGACCTGATCCAGTCCGTCGCCGCCGACATACACGGTATAAGTCCTTCCGGGCTCGACCGGCACGGCGATGGTCGATAACTGGCCGTTGATGCCGAGGAGTCGCGGGTTGAGAAAGGGCTCGCCGCCTGAGAGAGAGATGTTGAGCGGTGTGGTCGTCGCGGCCGTGATTGTAACAGGGTTCGTCACCTCGGTCGCACGGAATGCGGCCTGCGGGTTGGTGAGCCCGGCGTAGGCTCCGCCCGACGAAGCTATCTCCGAGGCTACGACGTTGCCGTTCAGGTGCTCGGCGATGAGACGATACTGCCCCGGCGGCAGGTCTTCGATGCGATACGCGCCGCTCGCTGACGTGATGCTGCCTGCGATGCTGCGGCCCGTCTTGATGTCCTGTGCCCACACGTGCGCGCCGTAGGCCGGAGCGCCGCCCGCATAGCTGACGCTGCCCGCAATCGCGCCCTGGCCCACCTGCGGGCCATAAAGAGAGCGTGCGCCCGCGCGGTCATCCTCAGACAAGGTGCGCGCAGAGAAGGCTGGCAGCGTATACAATCCGTTGAGCGCCAGTCGTGGCTGCATCGTCGCGCCGACCATGCCCGAATGCTCCAGCCCGAGCAGGTGGCCGAGTTCGTGCGTCAGTACAGCTTCCAGATCGTACGTCCCGAACGTCCCGTCCGTAGAGAATTGCGCCGACGGGTTCAAGGCTATGTCAGCCTCGGAGATGAGCCCTGTGGCCGGATCAAAAAAGACGCGCGTGCGCCCCGGTCTATCGCTCCCCGTAAAGAGCGCCGCGTTCTCCGCCGTGTTCGCCACCGTAATCAGGCTAACCGAGTCGCCGCCGTTGCTCGGGCTGATCGATTGCGCGCTCGAAGATGCCTCTACGAAACGTATGTTCGAGGCCCCGGCCCACTCAAGGAGCGCCCGGCGCGCCGCACCCATCACGTCGCTGCCAGCCTTTATGTTAGCGGGCGGCGCGCCGAGCGAAGTCGATAGCGAAATCGTCACGACGTTGTTCGGCCACCTGATGCGGACGGAGGACGAGCCGTCCGTAAACTGCAAAGTATAGGAGAGCGCGGGCCGAGAGCCCGCCATCGTGATGATGGCGACCAGAATCAGCGCTGTGATGGAACGTCGCATAGACCCGGCTCTGGTTCTCAACACTTTAAGATTCGGCCCGAGAGGCAGCCCGCTCGACTCTTCTCCCCTCTTCGGAGAAAACGCGCCTCGGGCGGCACAATCTGCGCGAAGGTTTTATGCAACGGGCAGGCCACACAAAGCGACCCCCTCGATTAAATGAGGGCGACGGCGTTTTGCGGCTAATTTACAGACCCGTAGAATAGCCGTTTCCGCGCGGGCACGGGCCGACAGTAAAAAGCGCCGGGCCCGTGCGGGTCTTAAAAAAGTCCGCCTCTAAAAGAGCTTTTATGCGTATCAAACGCATTCACTCGCCTGGACGGAAGCTTACGCGACACCCCGAAGGAATAGCAAATAGATCAGGTTTGGCGGCCTCGCTCGCGCGAGCGGCGCGCTCGGGGTTGCCGGTCTAAATCACAAAGAAGGCTTGAAATTACGGTGGAACGCGCGCGCGCGCCTCTGAAGCCGAAAAAGCGCCACGCTTTCCACGCCGGAGCAGCACCGTCAGTTCAATTAATTTTCACTTGCGGGCGGGTGAGGAAATCGCTTAATGCGGGTTATGGGAAGCGTTGGCCGATCTGCGCCGTCCCGAAAGTGCCTATGCCGTTGAGGCGGAAGCTGAAGACGGTGCGGTTTTCGTTTCTGAGGCCGACGTTGAAGTGATAGTTCTGAACCGTCACGGCGCAGCAGTCCCATGTATAGCCGAGCGTGAAAACAGAGCTGATGAGCGAAGAGCTTCCCTCGCGTGGGCGGTTCTGAAAGTCGAAAAAGAAGGAAGCGCCGCCGAACAGCCCGCGATCAGGATTGCCCAGGAATAGAGACGGGCTCCATTGCGATCCGCGCTGTGTGCCCGGCTCATTGCCGAACTGGTCGCCGAACTGGCGCAGGCTCGGAACCAGACTGATGGCCCGCGTGAAATAGAAGCTCTGAAATGCGCGCACGAGCCGCGTGTTCACGCCGAAGGTCACAGACATGTCGCGCACCCCTACCTTCTGCACGTCTACGTCTGCGCGAACGTCCGCGAACAGGTTGCGGCGCGGGCGATAGCGCGCCTCTACGTTGAGCGGCGAAAAGCGGCGCGGGACGCCTCCGTACGAGAAGCCGGAAAAGGTGTTGATCGGGTAGAACTGGTTACGCCTGCCGGGCACGAGCGCGCCGCCGAAATAAGGATCGAAGAAATATTTGCCGCGAACCGTGATCGTCAGGGCTTCGTAGGGCTGGCTCGCCAGCGGAACGCGCGCGCGCGTGTCCCTGGGGGCCGTTACCCCGCTGACGTTCTCGGTCGAGCGACGCGTGAAGAAACGATTGATGATGCCGTATTCGATCTCATTGGTATCGGCGACCCCGTCCATAAAGTCCGTACGGATGATGCGCTCGAAATTCGAGATGCCTTCGATCTTGCGATAGGTGATGTAGGGCTCTATGACGTGGCGGAAGAAGAAGGAGCCGTCGCCGTGATGGAAGTTGCGCGCCATAGCAGGCGGCCTCACGTCCAGCTCAAACTCGCCATAGCCGCGTATCAGGTCGCGGCTCAGAACCAGCCGGGTCGTCGGGTCAATCGAATTGGAATAGTAGGTCGCGCGCAGGCCCGCCGTCGCCGTCACAGACCACCCGCTGAAATGAAACGGCACGGAGAAGCGCGGGTGTACGTCAAGGCGCTGCACGATGGAGGGCGTGTTGATGGCCTCGCCGCCGACCTGATTGCGGAAGGCCAAAACGTCTTCGACCGTCTCCTTGCGGCTGACGCCTTCGAGCCCTCCCTCGAAGGAGAAATAGACGGGCAGGCGCTCGAAATACCTGAGCGCCGAGGGCCGCTTGTCGAGCGTGATGCTCGGTAGCTGGCGCGTGCGTATGCGCGCGTTGACGAGCGAAGTGACCTGCGTGCGCGCCAGAAAGTTGAAGCTGTAATCGCCCGCGTTCTTGTTTACGAAGACCTGCGAGCGCTCCTCGGGCGAGATGGCCTGCTGGATTGTGTCCGAGAAGACCTGTCGAAAGGCCAGGCTGGAAGTGATATTGACATCGGCGGCGGCGACAAAACCGTTCGGGAAATAATGGACGCCGTCGATATAAAAGCTTGAGCCGCCCTGATCCGGCGCGTCCGGGCCCGCCTTCTTCCCGAAGATGCGATCCTTGACGGCGTATAAACCGATGTCCAGGTAGGAGCGCGAGTTGGCGCGCGTGCGCAGGTCAAAGCCGAAGCCTAAGCCCCGCTTCGTATAGATGTCGTTGCGAAGAGTAATATCGGCCGAGCGCCCTAAGGTCTGGTAATAAGCGTTCGAGATGCGGAAGCCCTTGCTGCCCGAGCCACTGAAGGTCGGCGTCAGAAACCCGGAAGCGCGGTCGCGCCGCTGGATCGAAACCGAAGCGTAGGGAAGAAAGAGAACCGGAAAACCTTTGACGCGAAAGGTCGGCGTCTTGATGCGCACGCGGTCATTGATCGTGATGGTGGCGCGCGCCGTCTTGAAACTCCACTTCGGCACGTTCTCCTCGCAGGCGGTGACTTCGGCATTGACGGCGACGATCTTATCTATCGCCACCTTCTCGACGCTGTCGGCCGTAAAGTAGAGAACCGTTCCGTCCTGCGTCTGGTTCGTAAAGCCCGTCGAGTTGACGAAGAATCCGAGCTTGGTCGCGTAGTTCCACTCGGCGCGCGAGCCCGTGATGCGCTGGCCCGGCTCCTGATCGAAAACGACGTTGCCCTCGGCGACGATTCTGTTGCCCGCTTCGTAGACCGTTATCTTATCCGCCTGCAAACGATAGACGCCGATGCGCGCATCCACATTGTCTTCATAAACGACGACGCGGGCCGCTTCGGGCCCACTCGCCGTGACTTTTCCCGCGCGCACCTCCAGTTCCTGTGTCGGCTGCGTCGCGCCGTCGCCGGTTCTGACGGGCAGGCGCGGGCGAATCGGCTGCTCCTGCGTGAGCGGGTTGACGTTGGGCTCGTCCGTGATCGGGTTCGTCACCTGCCGATCGACGGGATTGGTCTGCTGCTGCTGAGCGCGCGCGGGCGTACACCATGCCAGCAGCACCAGCACGACCATGCACACCATTGGAATGGACGCTGACGCAGACAAATGGCGCAGGCGGATTGCGGAAAAACGGGCGCGCAAAGATTAGACGAAGACCTCCAGAGGCCGAGTCAGAAGATGCGGGCGCGCTCCTCAGAAGCTTTACAGAGCGGTCATGGCAAGCCGGAGAGAGCGCGCCGTGTTGTCATTTAAGGCGTGCCGATGCTAACACGGAAATGGGCAAAGCAGAAGTCCGAAGGTTAAAGAGAGAAGGTATGTTATTGTCTCTCTCCGGCATGAGCGCCAAGTCTCCCGAAAGCTTTCGTTTGATGATCGTCGCCGGAGAGCCGTCGGGCGACGCGCACGCCGCCGCGCTGGCCCGCTCCTTGCGCGAGAGAGCGCCGCATGCCGTTTTTGAGCTTTATGGCGCGACGGGGCCAGCGATGCGCGCCGCCGGGATTGAAGCGGTCGTGCGCAGCGACGAGCTGGCGATCATGGGTATCGTCGAGGTCGCAAGGGTACTGCCGAGGTTCTGGCACGCTTTCAAGGCGCTGAAGCAGGCGGCGATTGCGCGCCGTCCCGAAGCGGTCATACTGGTTGACTGGCCGGAATTTAATCTGCGACTGGCGCGCTCGCTGCACCGCCGTGGCTTTCGCATCATCTACTACATCAGCCCGCAGCTCTGGGCGTGGCGCTCCTACCGCGTCCGCAGCATACGGCGCGACGTAGACCTGCTGCTCGGCATCCTCCCGTTCGAGCCCAGTTGGTACGAGAAGCGCGGCGTCACGCACGTAGAGTTTGTCGGCCACCCCCTGACCGGCGAAGTCCACCCGCGCTACGGGCGCGCGGAGTTCTGCCTTCGCAATCGCCTCGACGAGACGCGGCCCATCATAGCGCTTTTGCCCGGCAGCCGTCGCAAAGAGCTTGAGCGCATCCTGCCGCCGATGCTCGACGCCGCGAGCCTCATCGCACACGCGCGCCCCGACGTGCAACTGGTCGTCACGGTCGCCCCGAGCCGAACGGCTGCGGAGGTCGCAGCGCTCATAGATGAGAGCAGGCGCAGGGGCACGCCCGTGCCCGAGGCGCTGCGCATCTCGCAGCACGAGACGCGCGAGGCTCTGGCGGCGGCTGATGCGGCGGCGGTCGCCAGCGGCACGGCCACGCTCGAAGCGGCGCTCACGGCGACGCCCCTCGTCATCGTCTACAAAGAATCGCCGCTGAACTGGCACACGCTCGGGCGGCTCATTAACGCCGAGCATTTCGGCCTCGTCAATCTGATCGCGGGCGAAAGGATCGTGCCCGAGCTGATGCAGGACGATTTGACGGGCGAGCGTTTGGCGCAGGAACTCCTGGCGCTGCTCGACGAGGAAAGGAACCGCGAGGCGCGCGCCCGACTGAGCCTCGTCACGGCTCGCCTCGGTGCGGGTCGCGCCTCGCGCCGCGCCGCCGACTCCGTCCTTCGCGCCGTCAGAGAGTGGAAAGGCAGGGATGAAGGATGAAAGACGGGCTATGTTAGATGAATGAATCAATTAACGCAGCCACGCTTTCATCCTTCATCCTTCCGCCTTCATTCTTGCCTTCAGCTCTTCCAGCTCGGCGCGCAGCTTTTTCAGCTCCTCGCGCATCTGCGGCAGACGATTCATGTGCGCGTTGAGCCGCTTGTAATCCTCAAGGGGCTGCACGGGGATTCCCCACCAGACACCAGCGCGAACGATCTTGCCGGGCAGTATGCCAGCCTTCGAGCCGATAATCGCCCCGCTCTGAACGCGCGCATGGTCGCCCATCCCGACCTGCCCGCCGATCACCGCGTCGTCCTCTATGACGGTGCTGCCGGAGATGCCCGTCTGCGCGGCGATCACGACGCGCTCGCCTATGTCCACGTTATGAGCGATCTGCACGAGGTTGTCTATCTTGGTGGCGCGCCCGATCCTGGTACGCCCGAGCGCGCCGCGATCAACGCAGCTATTAGCGCCGATCTCCACGTCATCTTCTATGTGGACGCTGCCGAGCTGCGGAAACTTGTGGCGAAAATTCTGTTCGTCGGGAACGTAGCCGAAGCCGTCCGCGCCTATACAAACGCCCGCGTGAAGAATGACGCGCTCGCCCAGGGTGACATCGTCGTAGAGCACCACGTTCGGATAGAGCACACAATCGCGCCCGACATTGACACCCTCTCCGATAGACGTTCCGGCGTGTACCTGCGCCCCTGCGCCGATAATCGTGCCTTCCCCGATTCGCACGTACGCGCCGACATGGGCGGTCGCGTCAACCTCCGCGCTCGCCGCGATAATCGCCGTCGGATGAATCGAGGGCGCAGACTGTTTGCGTGCATAGAGCAGTTGCGCGATCAGGGCAAAGGCGAGCTTGGGGCGCGACGCTTCGATCAGGCACCTGCCTTCGACTCGTGCGCCCCGCGGCACGATCAGGCACGCGGCCTTGCTGGTCTGAGCACTTTCCAGAAGCTTCGCATCTTCTATGAAAGCGATCTCGCCGTCGGCAGCCTCATCGATGCTGGCGACGCCTCCTATCAGGATGCTCTCGTCGCCGATCACGCGCCCGCCGACGTGCGCCGCCAACTCGGCTACTGTTTTAGAGTTTCCATTCATTCTTTATCGAGAGAAGATTCGCGCGGCTGTTTTAAGTTTATAAGCCTTCGGCCCGCATCGACGAAGTCTCCTGCTTCGCGGGCTTCTGTCGAGGCGGCCCGCGTGAAGCCGCGTTGCGACGCGCGCACGAAATCTACCAGATGGCGTACATGTTCGTTATCAATCGTCTCCAACTCGCGCAGTCGCGCCTCCAAACCGCCGCCGCCGCCTTGCGGCCCCAGAAGGATGCTGTAAGCGCGCCGTAGCTGCCGACGATCTTCGCCCATAAAGCCGCCGCGCCGCAACCCGACTGCATTCAGGCCACGCACGCGCGGCGGATTGCCATCGGTGACGAAAAACGGGAGCACATCCTGCACGATCTTCGACTTGCCGCCGACCATCGCATAGCGCCCGAAGCGCACGAACTGGTGGCCGCCGACGTTGTTCGAGAGGAAGACGTGATCTTCGACAGTGATGTGCCCGGCGAGCGCCGCTCCGTTGGCGAAGATATTGTCGTCGCCGATCCGGCAGTTGTGCGCGACGTGGACGCCGATCATCAGGAAGTTGCGCGAGCCGAGGCGTGTCTCCTGCCCCTCGCCGCTCGCGCGGTGCAGCGTCACGAACTCGCGTATCAGATTGTCGTCGCCGATGATTAGGCGGCTCTCCTCGTCCCTGAATTTCACGTCCTGCGGCAACCCTCCGAGGACGGCGTGCTCAGACACACGGTTGCAACGACCCATAGTCGTGAAGCGCTTGACGATGGCGTGCGCGGCCAGCTCGCAGCCGTCGCCAATCGAGACCTCTTCTTCGATCACGGCGTAAGGGCCGACGCGCACCCCCTGGCCAAGCTCTGCGCGCGGGCTGACGATGGCTGTCGGATGGATATTCATAAGTCTAAGAGGCAAGCGCGCTCCGGATAGTACATGCTTCGATTCGCCCGTCGCAACCGCGACGGCGCGCCGTGCCGTGCCGCATGCACGGGACACACAAGGGGCCGCAGCCGAAAAATGCGCGACCCGAGAGCGCCCGAGCGCCGGGATTAACCGGGCGGCCTAAGTGTTTGGCGCTCAACGATGTCGGCCCGCCCCGCCCGAATTTCTTCAATTGACCGCTTGCCTTTACCCCCTAAGGCCACTATCATGTCACGCTGCAAAGCTTTACGCGCCGTAGTGTGCGCGTCCGCTCGGCAGTTATCCGAAGCATTTATTCTTTTGTTGAATCGAGAGAGAGGGGGGGGCGCAGGAAGAAGGAGAAGCAGCCTGACCTGGCTGTCGCCCGCCGAAGGAGAACCATATTGTTCAGCGACCAATTCCGCAGAGGCGAAACTGAAAAGGGTAAGTTCAGCGGGGTGAAAAGCTCCAAACTGCTCTCGAACCTTTCGGACGTGGCGTGGAAAGCTTTTCAATCCGTAAACAAGCGTCTTCCGGAGGGCGAGGCGATACGGCCCACCTGGGCTCCGGGGCCGCTCCTGAAATCCTACGAGCGGTCGGCTCCACCTCTGGGCTTCCCGCGCGAGACCGACTCGTTGTGCCCGCGCTGCGTCAAAGAGGTGCGCGACGCCGTGATAAGCGGCGAAACCGCGCTCGAAACACTGATGCACTCGCATCCGGGCGAGATCAAGGCGCAGATTCTCGAAGAAGACGGGCGCGTCATCATGCGTAAAACCTGCCCGAAGCACGGCGAGTTTACGGACGTGATGGCGACCGACCCCAAATTTTTGGAGCGCATCGAATCGCTCTTCTTCGGGCGCGACTTTCGCGCCGCCGAAGACAGTAATGTTCACAGGCACGGAACCAGCAATATAAAGTTCGGGCGGGGCGCCGTCCTGACGGTCGATCTGACGAATCGCTGCAACATGATGTGCAATCCCTGCTTCATGGATGCCAACCAGGTCGGCTACGTACACGAGCCCACGTTCGAGGATACGAAAGCCATCCTGGATCGCGCCGTCTCGTTCAAGCCGCGCCGCCAGATCATCATCCTCTTCTCGGGCGGCGAGCCGACGCTCTCGCCCTACTACCTGGAGGCGGTCGCCTACGCCAAAAAGATAGGCTTCTATAGAATACTGGCGGCCACCAACGGCATACGCTTCGCCGAGGATATAGAGTTCTGCAAGGCCGCTAAGGCCGCCGGACAGCACGGCGTTTACCTGCAATTCGACGGCGTCTCCGAGGAGAAGAACAAGCACCGGGGCGTCGGCAACCTGTTCGATGTCAAGCTGCGTGCGATTGAGAACCTCGCCTCGGTCGGCATCAAGGTCACGCTCGTCACCACGATCGTCAATACGATCAACAACGACGGCATCGGCCAGATCATAGAGTTCGCCGCCAAAAACATAGACAAGATTCAGACCATAGCCTTTCAGCCCGTCTCCTTTACGGGACGCGACGAGGACGTGCCCGACCCCGTTCGCATCAAGCAGCGTTATACGCTCGCGGGCATGGCCCATGATCTCGAAGATCAATTGACGGGACGCGTGCGCGCGCTGCGCGATTGGTTCCCGCTCTCGTCCTACTCGGCCTTCACTTCCGTGATGGATATGCTTCAGGGAGCGGACGCGCCCTGGGGCTGGTCGTCCTGCAACTGTCATCCGAACTGCGGCATCTTCACGCTGATGGTCGTCAATCGACGGACGGGTGAGTTCACCTCGCTCTTCGAGTTCTTCGACTACGAGCAGTTTATGAAGGACGTGGCCGTCATCACGGACACGGCGCGCGGGCGTAAACTCTCCTACGCGCAGCTCGCGATGGCGATCATGCGAAACTTCGACGCCGCGCGCGCCCCCGAAGGCTTTCCGATCTCGCAGATCATCAACCTGTTCAAGCCGTCTTCGACCAATTCCAACTCGGATCGAAATGATCGCATGAAGACGGCGGGCCAGGTGGATGACCCGGAAGATGTCTGGCGCGTACTGTGCGTCGAGGGCATGTGGTTCCAGGATCTCTTCAACTACGATTTCCGCCGCACGGAGATGTGCGTCATTCCGTACGGCACGCAGGAGGGCGAAATCTCCTTCTGCGCCTACAATACGGGCGTCGGCTGGCGGCAGATCATAGAGAACATGCACAAGACGGCGGGGCTCGCCGAGTGGTATCAGGAGCATGGACGCCACGCCGTCTACGCCAAAGGCAAGAGCGTGCCGCTTCAAACGACGAAACACAGCCTTAGCCTGCCCATCGTCAATGCAATTCTGGCAGAGGACGCCGAAAGGGAAGCGGGCGATGCGATGACGCCCTACCTAGTCGCCGAGAAAGAGGAAGCGACCACCTTTTAGCAGGAGCGCCGTAGCGCCCATCGTGGGCCTGCTCTCGTCCGTCCGGAGGCGTCGTCGGGCGCAGAGTAGTAGCGGTGTTGGCCCATCAAACCTCAATCGCCGCCCTCTCGATTGAAACGCAATAGGACGGACGCCAGCGTGTCCCGTTCGCTGTTCAGGGGTCTGCCCCGCTTGGTCTACAACCTTTGAGCCGTAACACCCGATGAGTCTTACCGTAAAATTTCGTCGTCTCTCGCAGGCCGCGCGGCTTTTCGTCACGGGTCTGCCTAAATACGCCATCGGCTCGATTGATGTCACGAACCGCTGCAACCTTCGCTGCGAGCACTGCTATTTCTTCGCCGAAGACCACAAGGGTGAAAAGGAGCTATCGGTCGAGAAGTGGATCGAGAAGCTGGAAGAGATGAAGGCGGCCGGGCATCCGATGATGCTTTGCACCTGGGTTGGGGGCGAGCCGCTGGTGCGTAAAAACCTGATCGAAGTTGGCCGCAAATATTTCAAGCACAATACGGTCGTCACCAACGGGACGATGGAGCTGCCGGATTGGGACGATTGCAACTACGTGATCTCGATAGACGGCACGGAGGAGGCTTTCGCACGGATGCGCGCCCCCGGCATCTACCAGAAGATCAAGCAGAACGTCATCAACCACCCGGAGCTGAAAATCCAAATCTCCTGCGTCCTGACCAGTATCACCAAAGACTGCATTGAGGATTTAGTTGAAGAGTGGGGGCCGATTGCGCGCGGCGGTATTATCTTCGACTTCTTCACGCCGGTGACAAATCTGGACGAAGCCCTGTGGCTCGATTGGCCCACGCGCGATGCTTTGATTGATCGGATACTCGCGCTCAAGCGGAAATATCCGGGCGTCATCAACATGATGGATTCGACGCTCGAGCTGATGCGCTCGAAGAACGCGCGTCGCGTCACCGATAACTGCGAGTTTCGCTTGAAGGCTTTTACCCTTGGGCCTACGGGCGAGCACAAAGGCAAGTGCATGATGGGAGACAATGCGGATTGCGACCGTTGCGGCTGCGTCGTCCCGTTTCACATGGCGACCTTGAGCAATCGCCGACTGATGCTCAAAGAGGCGTTCAAAGCCAAACTCGCTGCTCGCCGCAATAGAAGGGAAGAAGAAGCGCCCGCGTCCGAACCCGTTCAGATCAGCCCGCGCTCGACGACCGCGAGCGCAAGACCCGAAGACGCGTTTTAGGCCGCAAGCGCCGCCAATCCCATAACGGCTCGCCTCCGCATCTTAAACCCTCCGAAATCCCCTGACCGCAGACATTAAAATGATTCAAGAGAAAGAGAGGTCGCGCGCGATGCGCAAACGACTGCTCTCTCCTTTGTCGCTCTCCTGATAATCAGTGGCGCGGCGGAGAGTCCGTCTCCTTCTCGTTCTCGGTGACGGGCCGGGGTTGCGGGCGCTGCACGTCGCGTAGCTGAGCAACGGTGTCGCGGATTCTTCCCGCGAGTTGTTCGATGGTTTCGACGCGCCGCCGCGCCGCCGGGCTCAATTCCTCGCGCAAGAGTAGCTGCGCCTGACCGATCACGCCCGTCAGCGGATTGTTGATCTCGTGGCGCACATGCGCCACCAGTTCCGCAATCTCGCCGAGCTTCGACTCAAGTTCTCTGACCGCAGAGCGCAGCTCTTGTTGTGCGGAGTCGGAGTCGCCCGCGCGCGCTTCATCCGTATTCATCTACTCAAAGTCCTCTTATCGAAAGTAGCGCTCTCGGAAGAGAGCGAGCACGGCGAGGATCGCGAACGCTCACGCCATTTTGCGCCATAGCGGCGGCCCCGTCTGCATTGTGCGTCCAATGGGCCGTCGTGAGCAAGCATAAAAATCGCAGACGCGCGGCGCATCCCCACGGTTGAGCCCGTATGCGCGTACGCGCCGTCCATGATGCCGGTTGACAACTGGTCAAGCTGCACGTTAATTTCTCCCATAATATTGGGAGGTCGTCCAATGGTAGGACTCCAGACTCTGGATCTGGCTATCGGGGTTCGAGTCCCTGCCTCCCAGAACTTATAAGGCAACAAGTTACGGGTAGCCTTCGGGCTGCCCGTAGCTGCTTTGTATCGCTACTCGCGACGCCGCCTTTTGCCATCGGCACAGATGCTTTCCGGCGGGTTGATTCCGGGGCGTTCGCGCCGCTTCACATTACAAACAAGACGAGAGCATTGTGGCCCGGCGAAGCGAACCGGGATTTGCGAGGTGCGAGTCCATACCGGGAAGCGGCGGCCTCTTCGGCGAGGGTGGCCCGAGGATTTGTCTTGATTGAGGGCGTCGGCCTGGAAATCATCTTGTGCCGGAACCGGAAGGATGATATAGGGCGCGGGTTAGATGCCGCTCCAGGGCGTCGACATTATTGCTTCGGAGGGTGACGGCTTTTGAGAACGCACGCGCAGAAACAGAGCCAGCCTCAACAGAAGGCGTCGCCTCGTCCCGGCCGATTCGCGCAGCACACGATTGGAAAAGAAGCTCTACGGACATCGCCGCACGAGCACGCCGAGGATCGCGAATCAGTGACCGGCACTCTCGCGGCAACAAATAGCTTCGCTCATGATTTCAGCCGAATACCTCTGCACCGGAAAGCGCCTCGAAACTTACAGGCGAAACTTAGGGTGAACACCCCCGGAGACATCTACGAGCAGGAAGCCGACCGCATTGCCGAACAGGTGGTGGGCATGCCTGAGCCAGGGCTCCAGCGCAGTTGCGGCTGTGGTGGCGGCGGTGGCGGATGTCCCGCGTGTGGGAATGAGCGGGATGTACAAGGGCAATTGCAGACCAAATGTGTCGGGACAAATGACTCCCCGGAGATGGTTGTGCCGCCCGTTGTTCAGGACGTACTACAGTCACCGGGCGAGCCATTGGATCAGTCCACGCGAGAGTTTATGGAGCCGCGCTTCGGTCACGATTTCAGCCGGGTGCGCGTTCACACAGATGCGCGAGCGGCGGAGTCGGCTCGATCTGTCAATGCCCTCGCGTATACGGTCGGGCGCAACATTGTTTTCGGAGCCGGACAATTCTCGCCCGGTACGCGCGCCTCAAACCAGCTTCTCGCTCACGAGCTGACACACGTAGTGCAGCAGACGGGGAGCGCTCGAAGCCAAGCCCCGATCACGGGTGCAAGCCTGGAGCGAGACGCTGAGCGCGTCGCACAACAGGCCGGGCGTGAAGACAGCCCGGCCAGGGTCATTCAGTCCGGGCCGACCAGACTGGCGCGCGCGCCACAGAGCCCGCCCGCGCCGACAAGCTCCCAGCCAGTGCCCGCTCGCTACACGTACGTGGAAAACCCGCTTCCGGGAGGTCGCGTCCAGATACGGGCTTACGGCGTTGTCGGCGATCCGATCACCCGTCCGGGAGTGGAGAAGAAGTATCCTTTGCCAAAGGATGTCAATCTTCCAAACTACGACCGCTGGCATTTAGCCGGGCCGGATGCGACAGGGGCCGAAGCGGGCATCGCATACGCGCCCAAGAACTTCAACGTGAGCAAGACCGCCGAGATAGAGAACGTGGTCAGAAGGACGCGGGACGCGGCCAGAGAGTACGGCGGCGAAGTGAACTTCGACTTCACTGCCGAGTGTAGAGTGGCCGGGGAGCACGAAGGCGTAGAGATTCGTGTGCTGGAAAAGGTCACCTGGAAGGTTGAGGTTAGAATGCCGGGCTCGGACACTCTCGTTCCTGTGCTCAATGAGACCGCCTATCCGACGGTCACCCCTCCCGCCACGGCTGCGCCTCTTACAACAGAGCCGCAGCCGCCCGCGACCTCGGAGAATCCGCCGCCGGTTGCAGAAAAACCGCCAGCAGCGACGGCTCCTGCGGAAAGGCCCATCGTGCCGGAGAAGCCGGTTATAACGGAACCGTCGCCAGTGGCCGAGCCCATCCCCGTAACCCCTGAAGCCAAGCCCGGAGCAGCAGCGCCGAAGGGCGGCGGCAAGTGGTCGGGCGTCGGCACGGGCGTCATGGGCATCGCCCTGCCGATGATGCTGGGGTGGTTGCACTCTATGGCCGTCGAGAAGCGCATCGAGGAAAAGACCCAAAAAGAGGGATACGTCCCGCCCGGCGCGCCCAGCGGCATGGGCCTGCTCTATGATCTGGGGGCGTGGCTCATCGATCCCGCTAACGATGCTGATAAGGCTGTCGGAATCGACATGCGTTTCAATTTGCCTGTCTGGCGCGCACGTATTCGCGAGGCCGCCAGCGCCAGGAAGCCCGGCGAGACCCTGACCATGACCTGGGACATCGGCCTTTGCAAGTTTGATTTCATGGGCTACCAGGAGATCGAGAAGCGAGTAGTCGTTTACCGGAAGCAGGATGACGGCAAGTGGATCGTAGAGTCCGGCGATTCGTTCGGTACGCCCAATCTGAACAGCATCATCTCAACGGATATTCCAGACTCCACGCTGAAGGAAATCATCATGCGTGATCCCTGCGCACAGATAGCCTAACGCTCGCTTAGAGGCTTGCTAGATAGCGCAGCCCTTTCATGCCGGGCAAGAAGAAGTAAGCCCCGCCTTTAACCGTCACGAAGCGGCGCATGTTATGGACGCGCGTGCGCAGCGGATCAGCATGCACGGTCATAATCGCATCGCCCTTGTCGATGTGGCCGATGATCGGATCGACCTCGCCGTGCAGGCCGCCGAAGACAGGATTGTTGACCCAGGTTTGCTGAACGAACTCGAACTGGCGCTCTATATCGCCGTTGAGGCAGATGAAATGCAGGCCGCGCGGGACGCCGTCATCAACGCGCGGGTCTGCCGGACGATGCCCGTAGGAGCGACCGCGACGCAGAAGGCGGTGACGATTCGCAGAGGCCAGCGCGGTCGCCGAGTCCGGGCCGAGCGAGTCGCGCGGGTTCGAGCGTCGAATGTGCGACCCGATGGGACAGGCAAATCCGCGCGCGTCGTTTTCAAAGTAGCCGAAGTCGTCCTCGCGGCCAAGCTCAGGATTATCCGCGTCCGGCGATAGTGCGAGCGGAGCGCCGCTCTGCCACCGGCCGACGAACTTCGCCGCCAGCCGAGTGCTCGCGGCGCGATCCGGCTGACCGTCGGGGCCGCGCGTCGCTTCGTCCAGAAAGCTCCAGAAGTCTGCGACGTTCTGCGCCAGTTGGCGAAAGACGAGATAAGAGCCGTTGCGGCCCAGGTCACGCATGACGGTCATGGCCTGGGCCGTCACTTCAAAGGCGGACGCGTCATCCAGAAGGCGCTGCGGGTCGAGCGCGGGGTCAACCAAAGGGCTGTCCGCGGGCTTGCCGTAATCGTTGATGTGACCGAGCAGCATCTCGCCCGCCTTGATTAAATTTCTGGGCAGTGCCTCTTCAGACTTGGGAGCGCCCTCTATTACGGGCTGGCCCATCCCATCTGCGAACCCGAAATGCTCGTTGATGTCGGGCTGGCGACCGGCCCCGAGCGCCAGCACCTCTATCAGCCCGCCAGCCATGAAATTGGCCCGCTGCTCTCTTATCAGCTCGTCGAGCGTCGTCTCGTCCACGGCATAGAGCAGGAGCAGAACGTCAACGGCCTTCGACTCGTCGTTGCCGCCCCAATCCCAGTTCGCCGGGGCGTTCTCAAGAGCGTCGCCCAGGATTCGCGACCGGTGCGGGGTCGCCATGCCTTCGATGAAGGCGCGCGAGAAGGTGTCGAGCGTCGCGGCGTTGAGCCCAAGATTCCTGAGCCCTCTGTGCGTGAAGGCCACGTTCAGAGACGTGCCCTCCTGTTTGCCGTCGGCGGTCGTCACCTTTTCTATGAGACGCGAGAGCCAGCGACGCGCGGCCTCGCCGTCGGTTATACGCAGCAGCATGTAATTCGCGCAGGACAGGTGTACGTAGCCGCTTACCAGGAGTCCCTGTATGTCCTGTCTCTCAAGTTCCGCCACTTGGTCTTCCTCCTTACGGTTAAAAGCGCCACACCCATCTCCGCGTCGCACTCTCGTCGAGTTGCGTGAAGAGGTCTTCGCGGATGGCGCTGCTATTGTCTATGGTTTGGACGGTCAAGTGCTGGTAGGCGCTGTACCAGACGTTCGTGTAGGTCTGTTTGTCGCGCGCCACGGCTTTGAATCGCGCTCCGTCGCGCGCGCCCTCCAGAACCAGGAAACTGGTCTTGGGGAAATCCACCGTGTTGCTCCAAATGCCCGTCAACCCCGTGCTCGCTTTGTCTATAAAGTCGTCCAGGTAATTTTCCCAGCTCCCATCAAAGTTGCTGACGAAGAGAAGACGCCGCCCGCCGTCGATCATAGACCAGTGGGCGAAGTGGATGCTCGGGATACCGCTCAGCTCGCCCTTGTTGGCGGTGCGTGCGATCAGGTTGACGAGCCAGAGCAGCCCTCGGAGCGTCGCCCGCCGGAAAGGGCCGGGCTTGACGAGCGTGATGCTCGCCATGTGGTTCTGGACGATGTGCGTGCGATCCTCGCGCTCGACCAGAGCCCTGACGTGAGCCTTGTTGCCGAGGTCCGGCGTCACCGGGTCGCGCTTCTCCTTATAGCGCAGCACGATGACCCAGAAGATGGCGAGCGGAATCAATAGCGGCAGCAGCGCTAAGGCAAAGATCGCCGCAATAACGATCTTGAGCCACGGAACAAAGCGCTCCATAGTGGTCTGTCGCGGCTCGGCATTGGCCGCCCACTCCGCCATACGGTGAGTGCTCATGAAGGCTTGAATCCTACTGCGGATCGAGGCGGGCGTCTCGCCGTTGGTTCCTCGCTGCCCGCGCACGAGGTCGTCTAAAAAGGTCTCTATATCATCGCGGAGCGTGTTCTCCTGTAGGGTGCGCTCGACCGAGCGCCCGACGTTGCCGATGTGATAAGCGTTCGGTCGAACGACGTGCGCGCGCAAGTAAGAGATCAGGCGCGCGCGGTCGGGGCCGCCATCGGTCGCCGGATAGCCGCGGCAACAACTGTACAGGCGATGCAATCCCGCCGAGGCGTGCTCGTAGAGGTCTTCAAGATAGGTGTCGAGCGGGCCGTCGAAGTTGTTTTCAAAGACGAAAGTGGGCCCATAGTCGGCGTCCTCGTGGAGCACGAGGCTCGCGAAGTGAAGCCGCTTGAGGGAGGGGAAGGGAAGGTGCGGGTTTTGCGGGAAGGTGGACGCGCCCGCGATCTCTGTCAGCAGGTCGCGAAGCTCATTGACTCTGCCCGGCTCTACCCTGGCGATGAACGTGAGAATGGTTTGCTTCATCTGCTTCGCTCTCCTGTAGCGCTCGCGCCGCCGCCGCCGTCAAATTCAAGAATCAGGCGTTGCGGGAATGGGCCGTCGTAGGCGAGTTGCCCTCCGCTTCCACCGGCTCGGCGCAGGTTGGGCAGACGCAGCAGCGCGGCCACCAACTCCGGTATCTGTACGCCGTTGATGGCATAGCCGAAGCAACGGTGCATGCCGTAGCCGAAATGCAGATACGTGTCCGTCTCGCGGTCGGCGCGGAACTCATCCGGCTCGGGAAACTTTTCGGGATCGAACATGGCCGAAAGCGTTCCCAGAAAGAGGGTCGTGCCCGCGGCGATGCGGCGTGCGCGCGGCGTCCCGGCGGCCAGTTCGGTCTCGCGCCCGCAAAAGCGCGCCTGCGCCGGATGGTGCGGATTAAAACGCAGGGCCTCGTACACGTAGCGCTTCATCGCATCCATATCGCCCGCGAGGGCGGCGGCGCGCGCCCCATCCAGGGCCTCGGGCCGTCGCAGCAACTCGTCCACGGCGAGCGCGACCGACTTGGAAGTGGTATCGACCGCGCCGACGATCAATCCGCCCAGATTGCGGCGCACCGCATTATCATCCAGCCATGAATGGGCTTCGTCCTGTAGCGCGAGCAGCCTGCCCAACATATCATCGGGTTGATCGGGCTCGGCGAGCTTCGCTTTGCGGCGCGCGATCACGTCGTCCATGTGACGGCGCAGCTCCGCGCCCGAGCGCGAGGCATCGCGATGCACGCCCGCCGAAGCGCCGGGATTTACGAACAGATCATGAAAGATGTCGCGCATCCAGCGCATCATCGTAGGCTCGTCCGGCGCAGGGATGCCGAAGTAGGAATCGACGAGCCTGAGCGGCACGACGCGCGACAAGCCGCTAACGACATCTATGCGCCCGTAGGGGCGCGCCGCGTCTGTGAGTTCCAGGGCGCTGCGGGCGACGAACCGGCGAATAAATTCGAGGTCGTCGCGATGCACAGCCTCTCTGAGCGTCGCCGACTCGCGCTCGTATTGCGGCGAGCGATCCATGCCGAGGATGAAGGGGCCGTCAATGGATTGAAAGCGCGCCTCGTTGATTTCGGCGATGGTGAAATCCGTATCGCGCGCCAGCACTTCGATGCAATCGTCGTGGCGGGACACGATGCCGCTCTTGCCGATAACGAGGATCGGACGGAAGCGGCGCAGCCCTTTGAAGACGAGGCGCAGCAGTCGCGGGCTCGTCAGTCGAATAAACAACCTGTCTTTGAAGGTCTGGCCGGATTCGTGCTCGCCCGCCGCGACCAGCTCGACCGCGCGCCGTGGGCGCTCTTCTCTATAGAGGCGTAGGATGAACTGGCCCGCCGGGCGCGCGCGAAGCTGCTCGACCCCGGCGCGCATCTCCGGCGGCAGCTCTTCGAGGTGGGGCATCGGCCCGCCGTATTCGGGCGGCAGCAGCGCGGGCGCGGCGAGCGCGCTTAACGCCAGGTCGGCAGCCGTGAATCGCTCGCCCGTCAGAAATCGTCTGCCGTCGCCGAGGCGCGCTTCGACCCGTTCGAAAGTGCTCTCTATGCGGGCGCGTTGCGAGGCCACCGTGTCGGGCTTGATGTCCAGATTGCGCCGCACCTCTTTGGCCAGCATGTTGTAAAAGAGCGGGACGCTCAGGCGCTCGGAGAGCGGCGCGCCCGCCGTCCAGAGGCGGACGAGCGTCGCGCGATTCGTGGGCAGCATGTACGCACAGGCCCATGCCTGCGCGGCCGTGCCGAAACCATCCAGGAAGAGATCGAAAAGCTCTCGCACGTCGGCGCGCGCCCGGGCGTCCGACGGGTAGAGTCTAAGGCGCGCAGGGCAGCGCGCTTCGTAGTAGTCGAGGACGGCGCGCGCGCCGTCGAGCGTAGCGTCCGAAGTATTCATCAACGGCACGACGCCCGTACCTCCGAGCGCGCGCGCCGCCCGCCGGTGACACACGGGCGCGTGGGATTCTTCACTGTAGGGGATTGCGAGCCGATCCAGCAGCCAGCGCGCCAGCTCGCAGTGCGGGCTGTCCGGAATGGAAACCATGTGCGGGTAATATGAGGAGTTGAGAGGCAAAGCTTGACTCCGATCAGATGCGCCTGAAGAGGACTCAGAACGGGAACGGACGAGGATAAGCGCTAGAGCACCGCCTTGTTGGCTAACCTTTTATACAATGTGCCAGCAAAAAGCAAGAATAAGTTGATGGCGAATATTTTGAAGACGAATAAACGGATGCCGACCGGCACGGATTCCACGCAACTGGAAGGAGCGTGTAAGTCATCGCCGCCGCCCTCATATTCATGTTAGGCGGGCCCTCGCCGTCCTTGCGGCGAGAGCCCTGAATATTCAACGCGCGGCGCACAATCTTTGTCATCATGTGCCCGGTGAATCGGCCTTGCTCCGTACATGAAATAGAGCTAACCTTGAGGTTGAGCGCCAAAGCGGGCCCGTGGGGGCGGTCTGATTATGAGCAATATAAAGATTATCCTGACGACGATTGCCGTTGTCTTAGGCGTGGTGGTCGCCCTGGCGGCAATCGGCATGGTCATCACGGCGATTCAATATCTGTTCTGGCTGGCAGTCCTCTGCCTGGCAGTATTCGGCGCTGTCAAGCTGTTCGGCAAATCCGATTCTCCGCGCCTCGAAGGCCGAGCGCGCGTCGATGAGTTGAAGAGCGCCGACCACACGCTCGAAGAATACAAGCGTAAATACCTTTCAAAATAGTAGACCGCAAACTGTCAGGCCGCGCCGCACATCTACGTAGCCTGCTGCTGCCGCGCGTTCCGCCGTCTTATCCGAAGCTTATCGTCAACCCATGAGTACTGATGAAGCAGCCACGCCCCCTCCGGTCGCGCTCACCATCGCGGGTTTCGATCCGTCGGGCGGGGCGGGCGTCGTGGCTGACATCAAGACGTTTACGGCGTTCGGCTGCTTTGCATGCGCCGCCGTCACGTCGCTGACGTTTCAGAATACGACGGGCGTCTTCGGCGCGGTGCATCAAACGGCCGAGGCCGTGCGCGCTCAAGTCCTGCCCGTCGTCGAGGATTTCAAAGTGGCGTGCGCCAAGACCGGCATGCTGCCGACGCGCGAGGTGATACGGGAAGTGGCGCGGCTGTTTCGCGAAACGGCGTTGCCCGCTCCGGTCGTCGATCCAGTAGCGCGCTCGACCTCCGGATACGACCTGATAGACGATGAGGCGCTCGCCGCCCTCGTCGAGGAGTTGATGCCGCTCGCCCGAGTGGTGACGCCAAACCTTCCGGAAGCCGAGCGCATCACGAAGCTGCAAATAAGGGATGAAGAGGGAATGCGGCGTGCCGCCCGCGCGATGCGCGAGCTGGGCGCGCGCGCAGTGCTCGTCAAGGGCGGGCATCTGACCGGCGACGCGCAAGACCTGTTGGACGACGATGGACGTGTGACCGTCTTTCGCGGCGAGCGGATTCAAACGACGAGCACGCACGGCACGGGCTGCACACTCGCCGCAGCCATCGCCGCCTGTCTCGGTAAAGGAATGACGCTCGAAGACGCTGTAGGCGCTGCCAAGCGCTTCGTCGCCTTCCGCATACGCAGCGCGCCCGGCCTCGGTCACGGCCACGGGCCGATATGAAAGGCAGCGGCGAGTGGCGGGCGACGAGTCGAAGGACTTTGCCTTTGCTCGTCGCTTCTCACTCGCCACCTGTTACTGTTCTATAGTCACTTTTTCCATCGTGACGGGCGAGATGGGTTTATCGCTGCGGTCTGTTTCGGTCGCCGCGATGGCGTCGATTACGTCCTGGCCCTCTGTGACGCGACCGAAGATGGTGTAGTTCGGCGGCAGCGGGTAATCGACGTGCATAATGAAGAACTGCGAGCCGTTAGTATTCGGCCCGGCGTTCGCCATGGCGACTGTGCCCGCCTTGTAGCCGCGCTTGTAGGTGGGCGATGCGCTGTTGATCTCGTCGTTAAAACGTCCGCCCCAGATGGATGCGCCGCCCGCCCCCGTCCCCGTCGGATCGCCGCCCTGAATCATAAAGCCCTTTATGACGCGATGAAAACCGACGCCGTCGTAGTAGCCCTTTTCGGCGAGCAGGCGAAAGTTCTCGGTCGTCTTCGGCGCGTCCTCTTCCAGTAGCTCGAAGCGGATAGTGCCCTTATTGGTCTGAATAACTGCGGTGCGATTTGCCATGATTTGATTCTCCTCAAAAAATTAAAGTCGCGGGCCAGCATCTTTCGGAGTCCGGCCCCGAAGGACGGACGGCGCGCGCGCGCGGCGCGTCTTTTTCGACTTCAGACTCCGGACTTCAGGCCCGTCCCTTTTAGAATGAACTGTTCAATCGCGAGCGCGACCCCGTCCTCGTCGTTGGTCGCCGTCAGATGAAATCTGCCTGTCGTGCGCAGCCTCGCCTCGGCGTTACCCATGACGACGCCCGTGCCCGCATAATCCAGCATCTCAAGATCGTTCAGATTATCGCCGACGGCCATCACCTCTTCACGCTCCACGCCAAGCTCGGCGGCAGCCGCCGCCACGCCCGTACCCTTTGACGCTTCGGGGCTGACCACGTCTATGAGCGCGAAATCATGTTTCGGATACATCGTGGCGAAGACTTTGATATTCGTCCCCAGCTCGCAGGCGAGGGTTTCGCCCAGATGTTCCATGCGAGCGCAGCCGCCCGAAAATGCGATGTGGACGGGCGCGTGATCCAGGTACTGCTCAAGCGAGGGGACTCGCCGCACAGCCTCTTCGGCCTCGTCGCCGTGAATCCGGCGCGACCACGCGATATACCTCTCAAGCGCCGTATTGCCCTCGCTGATACGGTCGTAGAGCAGTACGCCCAATCCCTCGTGGTCGTCGCTGACCATCGCATCCAGCTCGCACGCGCGCCCGATGCGAAGCACCTCCTGCGCGGCCGCGACCGGCAAGAGAAGGGCCGCGACCGTCTCAAGGGTTTGGGCATGCTTGGTGAGCGCGCCGTTGTGCGAGATGACGGGCACATCCAGCCCCAGTTCAAGGGCGAGCGGGCGCGCGTCGCGAAAGCGACGACCCGTGACCAGTGCGACGCGCACGCCATGCTCGCGCGCCAGCCCGATAGCGCCAGCGTTGCGCGGCGAAATCTCCCCGCGCGAATTGAGCAGCGTTCCGTCCAAATCGAGGGCCAGCAAGCGTATGGGCATACAGCCAAGGTAAAAGGAAAAAGCAAAAAAGTAAAAGCCTGCGCGAGCCGAACCGCGCTCTCCTCGCTCGTTTTCGCCTCCCGCCCCAGACCTTTCAAACCCACCTCGGGGTGCAACCTGATCGCTCCACCTGACGGAGACTTATCGGGCGGGTATGATGTAAATCATGCCCGAAGGCCGAGGGCTTTTACGGCTTCGGGACGTGGGGCCGGAGCGCTTGCGGCGTGCTGTAAAATAAGGCTTGAAAGGAAGATCCCGAAATGTTTGTGACGCATCTGGAATGCGCCGCGTGCGGGCTTGAGCACGAGGCACGACGATTGCAAAATCTTTGCGAGAGATGCGCCAAACCGCTCCTGGTTCGTTACGATTTGGAGCGCGCGGCGCGCAGTTTGACAAAAGAATCTCTGAGGGGAAGACGAGCGAGCCTGTGGCGCTACAGGGAGGTGCTGCCCGTCGAACGCGATGAGAATATAGTCTCGCTCGGTGAAGGATGGACGCCGCTCCTCGAAGCGCCGCGCCTCGCCGCAAGCCTCGGCCTCCGACTGGAGCTTTTCATCAAAGACGAATCGCTCAACCCGACGCAGAGCTTTAAGGCGCGCGGGATGACGGCGGCGGTCTCGATGGCGAAGGAGTTGGGCGCGACGCGACTCGCCGTGCCGTCGGCGGGAAATGCGGCGGGCGCTCTCTCTGCCTACGCGGCCCGCGCTTCTATCGAGGCGCATATCTTTATGCCGCGCGATACGCCGCGCGCCAACGTGGTCGAGTGCCAGCAGACGGGCGCGCACGTCCAGTTGATCGACGGCCTGATTACGGACTGCGGCGCGGAGGTCGCCCGGCGCAAGGATTCGGAAGGCTGGTTCGATGTCTCGACCCTGAAAGAGCCTTACCGCGTCGAGGGCAAGAAGACGCTCGGCTATGAGCTGGCCGAACAGCTCGATTGGACGCTGCCGGACGTGATCGTTTATCCGACGGGCGGCGGGACGGGACTGATAGGAATGTGGAAGGCTTTTGACGAGATGGAAAAGATGGGTTGGATCGGGGGGGCGCGCCCGCGCATGGTGACTGTGCAGGCCGCCGGGTGCGCGCCCATCGTGCGCGCCTTCGCGGAAGGAAAGTGCGAGGCCGCAGAGTTTGAGAACGCGGCGACCGTGGCTTCGGGCCTGCGCGTCCCGCGCGCCATAGGTGATTTCCTGATCCTGGACGCGCTCAGAGCTTCCAAAGGCACGGCCGTCAGCGTGACGGATGAAGAATTGATGGCCGCCGTTTTGGAGATCGGCGCGAGCGAGGGGTTGTTCGTCGCGCCGGAAGGGGCTGCGTGCCTGCCCGCGCTGCGCAAGCTCCTGGGACGCGCAGAGGTCTCGGAGGGCGAGCGGGTCGTGCTGTTCAATACGGGCGCGGGCGTAAAATACCTTGAGAGCTTTTCCTGAATGACGTTTTGCCGAAGGAGTTCGATGAGAAGGTTGCTGCTGATCGTCGCGGCGTTGAACGCCGCCGGGCTGGCCTGCTTCTATGCGACCCAACACCCGCATGACCCGAGCGCGGGCGGGCAACATTTAGCCCTCGTTGATTCGTCATATATGCTCGACTCGGTCGGCTTTACCTTGATGCTGCCGGGAATCTTTTTCGCCGCCATCGCTTTTTTGTGCGCGCGTGCTCTGACCTGGAGCGACGAGGCGGCGCGCGCCGCCTGGTACGCGACGGGTTTCGCCCTCAACATGATTATCGCCTGGCGAATCGGCGACACCCTGACCGCGCCTCGCACGTAGAATCGAATGCCGTTTGGAGGTTTTTAAGTGATGAAGTCAAGGAGTTATGCCCCCATCCTTTTGCTCTCGCTCGTGGCATTTTGCGCGACGGCTTTCGCTACGCAGTCGCAGCAGGCGCAGGCGACACAGACGCCGCCGCCGACCGATGCGAGCCGCGCGCGTCTGGATGAACTGAGGGCGGCGGGGTTCGAGGCGCTCTACAATCTGGACTACGAGGGAGCGCGCCGCCAGTTCAAAGAGATCGTGCGCCTTTTCCCGGAGCATCCGGCTGGCCCGCAGTTTCTCGCCGCGACGCTCTGGACGCAGACCCTTAACGAGTCGCGCCGCCTGCAATCTTCGCTCTACAACTCGGAATCCTTCTATGGAAAGACGGAAGACAGTGTCGATCCGCGAATGGTAGAGCAGTTCCGCGATTTGACGCGGCAGGCCATCCTGCTCGCCAGGACGCGCATCAGGGCAAACCCGCGCGACACCGAAGCGCTCTATTTTCTGGGCGCGACCGAAGGGTTAAAGGCCGCGTTCGCCGCCGCCGTCCAGCGCAGCTTCAGGTCGGCCCTTAGCGACGGCTCAAGCAGCGTTGATCGTCACAGAGAGGTGATTAAGCTCGACCCTACCTTTCACGATGCGGAGTTGACCATAGGCTTGTACGACTACGTTACGGGGACGCTTCCGCTACCCGTGAAGGTGCTTGTAAGCCTCGGCGGCGTGCGCGGCTCGAAGAAGCGCGGGCTGCTGACGCTGGAGCGTGTGACGAGGGAGGGGCGCTACGCGCGTGACGACGCCAGGGCATTGCTGATCGTGCTCTACAAGCGCGAGAAGCGGTTTCGGGAGGCGCTCGCCCTCTCGAACGAGCTGGCCGCACGCTATCCGCGCAACTATCTCTTCAAGCTGGAATCGGCCGACGCGCTGATGTCGCAGGCGGCCCTTGAGCGCCAGGCCAACAATAGCTCGGCCGCCGAGAGCGCCGAGCGCGAGGCGCTCGCTATCTTTGAATCGCTTCTGCAAGACAAGGCGACGCGGGAGCGGGCCGCCCGCTCCCTTGACCTGATTCATTTCCGCTATGGCGATGCCCTGTTTATGGACGGGCGGTTTGATCCGGCAGCCAGAGAGTTTCTGGCCGCCGCCGCCGTCAATGGCGCCGAGCCCGCGCTCGCCACACTCGCACGCCTGCGCGCCGCGCAGTCTTTGGATATGGCGGGCAAGCGCAACGAAGCCCTGATACAATACAGGACTGTGCTGCAACGGCCAGACGTTTATAATGCGCACGAGGAAGCAAAGCGCGGCCTGCGTGAGCCCTACAAGATTAGAAACGAAAAGAACTCATCGGAATGAAACACCAGGGGGAAAACATCTCTGCGGGCGCGGGACGCACGCGCCCGAGGCGTCTGCTATTGTGCCTTGACGGCGTGCCTCACGAGGTAATCCGGGCGGCGAAGGGGCGCGGGCTGTTCGACCGCTTCGGCGCGCCGTCGCGCCTTCTTTCGCCCTTTCCCACGCTGACCAACGTCGCGCTCTCGCGGATGCTCGGGGCGACGCCGCCGCTCGGTTACGAGAGCCTCTATTTCGACCGCGCGGCCGGGGAACTGCGCGGCGGCGTGCGCAAGTACATAGGCCGCCGCACGCCAGACAAAACGCCCTCGTCTTACATGGACGAGCTGGATTACCAGGAGCCGCTGCCCTTCGAGTTCCTGGTCTACGTGGCGCCGGAAGCGGTCTGGCGCGCCGACATGAGCCGCTTTCGCGAGCGCTTTCGCGCCGCGCCGCAGACGCGCGATTTCTTCGCATTCCTCAAGGGGACGGACGGGTTGCTTCACATTCGCGGGCCGCGTCGCCTGGAAGCGGCGCTCGAATCGCTCGACCGTATCCTGCGCGAGATACAGGAGTGGTGCGGCGACGAGACGGAGATCGTCCTCTTCTCCGATCACGGCATGAACCTCGAAGAGAATCGCCGCGTACACTTGCAGACGCAGTTGCGCCGTCACGGCTTCAAGGTCTCAGACCGCCTGCAAGAGAGGCGCAGCATCTCCATCCCGGCCTTCGGCCTGTGCGGCTACGCGGCCCTCTACTGTGCAGACCAGGAGGACGCGCCCGCAATCGCCCACGCCCTGGTTGGATTGGAAGGCGTGGACTTCGCCATCCATCGCGAAGGGGAGCGAGCGGTCGTGCTGCGCGGAGAGCGCGGCGCGGCGCGCATTCACCGTCACGAGAATGGAGACGGCGTCAAGTATCGCTATGAACAGCTCGCGGGCGATCCCCTGCAACTCGCTTCCGTAGCGAGCGGCCTCAAGATCGAGGGGCGTATGGACGAGCACGGATTTGCGCCCGACAGGGTTTGGTACGAGCGCACCGCCTCGCACCTTTACCCGGACGCGCTCGCCAACCTCTACCGGTCGCTTCATGAGCCGCGCGTGCATCACACGGCCGACGTGCTCGTTAGTCTGAACGACGGCTACTATTACGGCATGTCCTTCTTCAGCCGCTTCATTCGACTGGCCGCAACGCACGGCAACGCCCTTCGCTCCAGCACCAACGCTTTCCTGATGAGTACTCATCGCGGCTTTGACCCACACGTTCGCGCAGACGATGCCGAGCCGCTGCTGAAGGGTTAAGAGCGGCAGCGGGAAGGATTCAGACCCCTTGAAGAGGTCAAGGCGTCGCTCTCTCGGTTAAGAGGTTTGATCTCAGGCCCGGCGGGGCCGCCGCCGTGCGAAGTGGTTAAGCTTCGTGGTTAAGCTTCTCTGCGCTTGACTCCACGCATCCGCTCCACATACAAAGCTAGGCATAATGAATGCTGCCTCGCTCGTTCCTGCCCGAGAACCTGCGGTCGTCACCTCCGAGCTGGTGCGGCGCTTCGGCGACTTCACGGCCGTTGATCGCCTCAACCTGCGAGTCGAGAGGGGCCGGTTCTTCGGCTTTCTTGGCCCGAACGGTGCGGGCAAATCCACTACGATAAAGATGCTGACGGGACTGCTCGCGCCTTCGAGTGGTCGCATCAGCGTGCTCGGCCTGGACATCTCTACCGCCGCGCTCGAAGTGAAGCGGCGGATCGGCGTCGTTCCGGAAGATTTAAACCTCTTCGAGCGGCTGACGGGCCGCGAAATGCTCACATTCACGGCGCGCATGTACGGAATCGAAAGGGCGCTGATCGCCGAGCGCTCCGAAGAGCTGCTGACCCTGATGGAACTCGACGCCGAGCCTAAAAAGCTGATCGTCGAATACTCGCACGGGATGAAGAAGAAGCTGTCGCTCGCCTGCGCGCTCATTCATCGTCCGGAGATACTTTTTCTTGACGAGCCGTTCGAGGGCATCGACGCCATCGCCTCGCGCACGCTCAAAGAGTTGCTATCGAGACTGACGGCGCGCGGGCTGACGGTCTTTCTCACCTCGCACGTCCTGGAAATAGTCGAGCGATTATGCACCGACATCGCCATCATCGCACAGGGCAGGCTGGTCGCCTCGGGCTCGCTCGATGAGTTGCGCAGAGGCATACATCTCGAAGGAGACGGGCGCGAGGAGGGTCAGTCGGAGGCCGGGCCGCTCTCGCTCGAAGACTATTTTATACGGGTAGTGGGGGGCGCCAGGCGAACCGGCGACGACGTGCTGGAATGGCTCGGTTGAGCGGCGTCAGGGGTTCGGTTGAAGTGAGTCGTCGAACGAGAAGCGCGCCGTCACAGGCGCGCTTCTCGTTCGCTGCGCGCCGGGCGTCTGTCGCCGCCGATAGCTTGCGGGTCAGGCGACCGATTCGGCGGCGCTTCTGTCTCTTCCTGAGCGTACCCGCTCCGTTTGATTCTCGAAAATAAAGGCGAGCGATTTGTAGATCAGTTTGGCGCACAGAAAGGCCGAGGCATCAAAGCCCTCCACGTAGGAGTACTCGGTCAAATCCATACCGACGACGCGGCGGCGGCGCGCGAGCGTGCGCAGCAGCCCGACGACTTCATACCAGCCGAGCCCGCCCGGCTCCGGCGTGCCCGTCTGCGCGACGAGCGACGGGTCGAGCCCGTCTATGTCAATCGTCAGGTAAACATTCTCGGTGAGACCGTCGACGGCCTCTTCCCACCAATCCGCCCGGCCTACTATGTCTTTGGCCCAGAAGATGCGCGTCGGCAGTTCGTCGAGGATGCGCGCCTCTTCGGCCGAGATCGAGCGAATGCCGCATTGCACCGAAGGCAGACGCATGTCGCGCACGACGCGCGCCATGATCGAAGCGTGCGAGTGCGGCGTGCCGTCGTAGGTATCGCGCAAGTCCGCGTGCGCGTCTATTTGGAGGACGGAAAGGTTCTCGTAAGCCTCTGCATGAGCGCGTATGACGGGCGCGCTGACGGAGTGTTCGCCGCCGATCATCGCTATGAATTTCCCGGTTGCGACCAACTCACGGGCGCGCTGGTAAAGCCCCGCCATCATACGCGAGGGCGGCTCAAGCGGGCGGGATTCCTCGAGCGTGTGGATGCCCAGCTTAAACGGCTCCGTATCCGTCTCTTCGTCGTAAAGCTCCATATTACGCGACGCCTCTATGATCGCCTCCGCGCCCCGCCCCGTACCCGTGCCGTAAGAGACCGTCCCCTCGTAAGCGACGGGCCACACGAGTACGCGCGCCCGCTCGAAACTTGAAAACTCCTCTTCGGCGATCCCGCCAAAGTTCACAGGAAGGTGTGCTGATTCGGACATGCCTGGGAGTATACAGTAGGCGGGCGGCGCGAGTCAGCAGGCCGTAGATAGACCCCTTTGCTTTTTTTGAAGAGAACCGAGGTCGAATCCCGTCGCGCGCGCTCTCGCTCTCTCTGTGCGCGATTGCTAAGGAATGAGTCCCCCGAGCGGGAACTCATTCCTTACTGCGCGCCGCCTGCGCTTTGCTGATGAAGGTCATCGCATCGTCGTTGAACGGCTTCTGAGCATTAGCGGGCCAGTTGGCCTGATCTTTGTAGAGGTTGGTCAGACTCTCCCTGATCCCCTCATTGCCGCCCGTAAAGCTCTCGATCAGCGCAGACCATCGCGCGGCGAGCGCCTGCGCTCTCTCGCTCTTTGGATCGACGCCTTCGCCAATGGCCGCGTCCACATCCTTTAAGAGAGAGGCCCAGTCCCGCTGACCCTTTTCGAGCACTTCGGGCGTCGCCCGTTGGGCCAACTCCCGTAGCTGTTCTTCCGTATAGTATTTCTTCACCCATTCCCAATCGTTCTGCATATTTATCACCTCGATTATTTTAGCGAACGTTTCCCAATCGGGCTCGCCGTCTCGTACCATGTGGCGCTCGGCTTCTTCAATCGCCACGATGGCCATTTCCAGACGGCGTCGCTTCTCTCCCAAAATCTCGCGTTGGAGTCTGAGCGCCGTCGTGAGATCGAACGAGTCGCGCTCCAGAATGTCTTTGATCTGTTTCAGGGAAAGGCCGATGAATTTGAGAGTCACGATCTGCTGCAAGCGCGCGAAATCCCTTTCGCCGTAGAGCCTGTAACCGCTCGTGGTGCGCCCGCTCGGCTTCAACAGCCCCATTCGGTCGTAGTGATGCAGCGCGCGCACGGTCACGCCCGTCAACTCCGCAAACTCGCTCGCCTGGTACAGTGTCCTCGCACTCATCTTTGAGCCCCTCTCCCCTTTCCGAACCAAATCCTACGGCCTGACGCAACGTCAGGGTCAACCCCTTTTTCCAAAAAAAAATCTCGACCGACATCTCGGCAAAATAATAGCCGGAAACCGAAAGGCTAAAAATGATATTCAAATGCTATAACCAATCCATGAAAATCCTCAATTACACAGTCATCATGACACCCGATGAAACGCGCGGTTACATTGTCACCTGTCCGGCGCTGCCCTGGTTGGTGACTTGAGAAAAGGGGAAAGCGGCAACCCGAAACGTTTTAGGTTGTAGGGGCACGGACGTATCCAAAGCTTTCAGATGTAAGGTAAAATCCTTACGCCCCATTTTGAGATTATGAGCTACCAACATGGCAAGCCTGGGACAAAGGCTAAAGCTGCGTAAGAAGAGCGTTAAGAAGTAATGTCTAAGTCTGTAAAAGAGAGGTAGATCGTGCGACCTGTTAGATTTCTTCTTCTAATCATCATGGTTGCGCTGAGCGGTTGCGGCTCGACCGGCAATCAAACTCCTGCGGGTAATGCGAATCAAGCGAATACAGTCAATGCAGGAAACACCAGCCCTCTGAATCAGGGCTCCGGGCCACAGA